>JAXGTO010000001.1:0-130180 GCA_040774885.1 Eggerthellaceae bacterium
CAAGGCGCGCAGCGCGTGCATGAAGTGGCGCGCATGCTGTCAGGCGATGCCACCGACGCATCGTTGGCCCATGCTCGCGAGCTTCTGGATTCGTAAGCGCCGATCAGCTCAATGGCTTTTCGCAGGGTTGAAGCGGTAATCGCTTCTGCAGACGGTCAATGACAGGCGGCCTTCGCATACCAGGTACACCAGATGGGCGAACGTTTCTCCCAAGCTGAAGTACTTTTGGTCGAGCTCCCAATCCTGCCAGTTTCCGTGCTTCCATGTGGCATGGCTGGCAATGTCGATGATGTCGTCGTGGCCTGCTGCCACCAAGTCTTCCAGTTCTTCAAGGCGCGCCGCATGGTGTCCTTTGAGAAAGTCGACCCGTTCGGCCAAGCCCGAAAACGGCTCGCCATGTCCGGGCAGCACCAGGTCGACGTCGAGGTCGCGCACTTTGTCCAAACTGTCCAGGAATTCGCGCAACGCATCGTGCGCGCGCATCCAGCTGATGATGGTGGGGGTGATGCGGCCCAGCACATGATCGCCGGCGATGAGAAGCTTCTCATCGGGTTCGAACAAGCAGATATGCCAATCGTCGTGTCCCGGGGTTTCAATCACCGAGAAACGATGTTTGCCGCATTTGTACACGTCGCCGTCGGCCAGATAGAACACATCGGGCTGGTTCTTCAGCGGTAGAAGCTCGGCCGATACGTGGTAGCGACCCTGGGCATCGATGCGTCCCGATCCTCCGGCAGGGGTCGTGTCGGCCAAACGGGCCAGCAGCGGATCGTATACGGTGGCTTGCAGCTCCATAAGCTGGTTCACTTCTTCGAAGGAGTGAAGGTTGGCGTATACGCGCATGCCGCGGCGCCATATGGTATCGAGCGCCCCCGAGTGGTCGGGGTGGCTGTGGGTGAGCACCACTTCAACGCTTTCCCAACTCCGTCCCAATGCGGTGAGCGCTTCGTCGAGCGCTGCCGCGCAAGCGGGATGGTTGAATCCGACATCGACGATGGTCGTCTTCTCTTCGCCCAAGATGAAATATGAGTTGAGCTGCCGCAGCGGATTGTCGGGCAGCGGAACGGCCACGCGGTAGAGGCCCTCGGCCAACTCAACGGGTTCCATATCGTATCCTCGGTTCGTCTAAGTGTACAAGCGCTCAGTGTAGCGCATCGCGCACGAAGGTCGTCAGCGCTTCGCGGTCGTTGGCGGCTTTCTCGTCGATGACGGCATCCAATGCGGCGTGCAACAGAGCGCCTACACGCGGTCCGGGCTCGACGCCAAGCGCCATGACGTCGTTGCCGTCGATAGCCAAATCGGAAAGGCGAAACGCTTGGTGCTCGGCCATGATGGCGGTCAGGCAATCGTCCAGGTCGCATGCGAGTTTGACGCGGCCACGGCATCCAGGTGCCTGAGACAGCGCATCGGCGCGCTTCAAGTCGCACAGCGCGCGGAACAAATCGGGTCGTCCATCCAGTTTCTGCAGCATGCGTTTGACGGCGCGCGGCGTCGGTTCCACCTGTTCGTCGTGGTGGGCCACGAGTGCCAAGACATCATGGGCGAATCGAGGGCTCATCTTCAATCGGCGCATGATGGAGCGCGCGATTTCCACGCTGATTGCGGGATGCCCGTAGAAATGCCCGATTCCATCTTCGTCAGTGAAGAAGGTGGCCGGTTTGCCCATGTCGTGGAAGAGCGCGGCCCAGCGTACCAAGGGGTAGGCGGGTGTGTTTTGAACCACATGCGCCGTGTGCTCGAGCACGTCGTAGATATGGTAGGGCGTTCGTTGGTCCAGCCCGCGCATCGGCTCCAATTCGGGGAGTACCTGCGCCAGCACGTCTTCGCACGACATAATCGCGGTGCATACGTGGTCGCCCAGCAGCAGGCCTTCGAGTTCATGCTCGATGCGCTCGGCGGCTATTTCGTCGAGCAAGCCCTGCCGAGCGCGCATACCTTGCATCGTCGCCGTTTCTATCTCGAAGCCCAATTGGCTTGAAAAGCGGATTGCCCTCAAGATGCGCAGGGCGTCTTCGCCGAAACGTGTTTCGGGATCGCCCACGGCGCGGATGATGCTGGATTCAAGGTCTGCGGCGCCGCCGAAGGGGTCGCGCAGGCCGCTGCGTGGGCGGTAGGCCATCGCGTTGATGGTGAAGTCGCGTCGGGCGAGGTCCTCGTCGATGCTGCCGACGAAGGCGACCTGGTCGGGGTGGCGGGCATCGGAATACGTTCCGTCGGTTCGAAACGTGGTCACTTCGAATACGTCGTCTTGGCAGGTCACGGTCAACGTGCCGTGTTCCACGCCGGTTTCGAACGTATGAAGCCCGGCGGCTTCGCACAGCTCTTTCACCTGGGGCCAATGTGCATCGGTGGTCAAATCGATGTCATGGCAGGGTCGGCCCAGCAAGGCATCGCGCACGAAGCCGCCGACCGTCCAAACCTCGCAACCTCCCTGCTCGAGCACGTCGATGACGCGTTGCGCGGTTTCGGGGATGTCGATGTCGTGGTGTTGCCGGTCCATGTACCGTCGCTCTCGCGTCCGTCTTCGTTCGATTGCAGTATGATGAGACTATATCACGCGTGAAAGGGCTGGTGGTTTCATGGCTGATCGTGAAGAGACGTCCTTGCGGGTCAATCCGGCTGCCGTTGCGGCGGGGGTGGGAGTCGCCGTTGGAGCGGCGGCCATTGCGTCGGGCAATGCCTTGGTGGATTTCGCCCTCGATGCGCAAAACCCGCTGTTCGGGCGTGCGGTGTTTCACCAAGACCCTTCTGAGCCGCCGGCTTTTCCCATCAAACCCGCTTATCGGCACCTCGTCCAAGTCAACAATGCTTGGATTCAAGAAGCGCGCGAAATCTGGCTGGAAGATGCATTGGTCGAAGAGGTGTTCCGTTCGGTGGACGGAGGGTCGCATCATCTGGCCGCCACCATCTATCACAGTGCGAAACCGACGCGTGCATGGGCGGTGCTGGTTCACGGCTACCGCGGCACGCATGCTGAAATGGACGTCTATGCGCTGCAGTACGCCTCCCAGGGCTACAACGTGCTGTCCTGCGATTTGCGGGCCCATGGCGATTCCGATGGCCGTTGGATCGGGATGGGGTGGGCCGATGCCGCCGATGTGCTGGGGTGGGTCGACTATCTTGCGCAGCGTTTCGGCGATGGCATCGAAGTGGTGCTTCACGGCCATTCCATGGGTGCCACGGCCGTGCTGTGCACCGCCGCCTGTCCGCCGCGCCCCTGCATCCGTGCGATAGTTGCCGACTGCGGTTTCACGGGGGTATGGGAGATATTCCGCCATCATCTCATTCACACCATGCACCTCTTGCCGCGCCCGCTGCTCGACATTGCCAACGTATGCTGGAAGGCACGTGGAGGCTGGGATTTCAGAGAAGCCAGCGCGTTGCGCGCCGTGGCCCTTTCCCAGACGCCCACGCTGTTCATCCACGGCACTGAGGACAAGTTCGTTCCCTGCCGTATGTCCGAAGCGCTCTACGATGCTTGCGCTGCTCCCGTCAAAGAACTGCACTTGGTCGAAGGAGCCGGGCACATCATGTCGGTGTTCATCGATCCGCAGGCTTATGAGGACATGGTGTTCGGTTTCTTGGATGCGCTCGAATAGGAAGCTTGCTTCCGAATCGATTCGCAGTCCAGCCCTTCTGCGGCAACGAGCCGTATCGTCGTCACGCGCAGCGCACAGCGCGCCGTTCGATGCTGCGCTACAATGAATCGATACATCAACAGGCGCCCGCAGCCGGGTGCATGAAGGAGGCCCCATGGCCGATCGCAAACGATTCGCCCTGCTCATTGACTCGGACAACGTGTCCGCGAAATACATAACCTGCATCATGAACGAACTTACCAGTCGTCACGGTTCGGTAACCTATCGCCGCATCTACGGTGACTGGACCAGTCCCCAGATGGCTCGTTGGAAAGATGCGTTGGCAGCCCATTCGCTCACGCCCATGCAGCAATTCCCCAATACCGTGGGCAAGAACGCCACGGATTCGTTCCTCATCATCGATGCCATGGACATCCTCTACGAAGGCAAGGTCGATGGGTTCTGCATCGTATCGAGCGACAGCGATTTCACCCGTTTGGCCAGTCGTCTGCGCGATGCCGGCATGACGGTGGTCGGCATGGGAGAAAGCAAAACCCCGCGCAGTTTCCGTGCGGCTTGCAGCGTGTTCACCGGGTTGGAATTGCTGGTTCAAACCGCGGAAGGCGAAGACGAGACCGCCGCGCCTGCCGAAGAGAACGCCGTGAGCAAGAAAGACGTCATCGCCTCGATCACCGATATCATCAACGAGGATGCGGGGCAGGGCACCCAAACCACGCTTTCCGAGATAGGCAATCGCTTGGTGAGCATCTATCCTGATTTCGATGTCCGGTCATTCGGCTACAGTCAGCTGTCCAAGTTCCTCGAGAGTTTCGACAGCCTTGATCTTCAGCGGCGGGAAAACGTGGTCCTCGTCGATCTGCAAGACGCCCTCCAGTCAAAAGACGAGGTGGCGTCCTTCGTACGTGACGAAGTGGAGCGATGCGGGGAAGCGGGTGTGGCCCTCAGCCGCTTGGGCAAGATGATGAGCGAGCAATATCCGCGCTTCAACGTGAAAGAATGCGGGTATTCCAAGCTCTCCAAGTTCGTGCGCGATATTCCCGGTGTGGTTGTGAGCCAAGATGCCGGCGGAGTGAAGCGAGCGTATTGCGACTGCGAATGACAGCGTGCGCGGTTCGTGTTGAAAGCCGTTGATCGCGGCAGATCGGTCGCCTGATGCAGCGAGGGCGCGCGAACCAAATAAAAACGGGCCGCATAAGCGGCCCGTATGCATTTGGTAGCCCGTACCAGATTCGAACTGGCGATCTCCGCCTTGAGAGGGCGGCGTCCTGAACCGCTAGACGAACGGGCCATGATGCTTCGAATGGCTGGGGTGGCAGGAGTTGAACCCACACATACGGTACCAGAAACCGCTGTCCTACCATTAGACGACACCCCAGTATTCGATTCTGCGTTGCGCGCACGTTCAATCCGTGCCGCAAACGCGAGTGGATATGATACGTGGTGATGCCTGAACCGTCAAGGGGCAGAATCCGCAAAAAACGGTACTGCGCTGCTGCAGCACGCTTCGCCGAGCGCTTTCGTCAAACTCGGATCCACGCAGAATCGTTTCTCGCGAAAAGCTTGCAAAAGCATTGACCACCCGATACCATGGTGCTCCCGGATGCCGTTCCTCCATCGCACGTATGAGGAGGGCGGACGCATGTCCGATTTCATTTCCCGCTGCGCTTGCCGCGGACGCAAGCCCAGGCACATCGCCGATCTGGACCTTTCTTATAGAAACGAGCTGCTCAGCCGGCTCATGCGCGATCGCCGTACCGTGCGCCTGGTCCAAGCCCCGCCGTTTTTCGGCAAAACCTGTTTGGCGGCCACCTATGCGCAAGCTGTGTTCTCATTCGAAGAGACCTTTTGGGTCGATGGGACCAGTCCTTGTTTTTTGCGCGATCTCGATTTGGATGTGCTGAAAGATTCGCTGTGCGATCGCAGGGGGCTTGGCGAGGCGTTGGCGGTATTCGAGGACGTCCCGGCTTTGGATGAGCGACGGTTGGCCATTTTTTGGAAGACGTGCTGCGGCCTGGTATCCGAAGGCTGGGAGGTCTTGGTCACCAGTACTTCCAGGGCGGCCCCGCTTAGCGGCCATGAGAGCGATTGCGTCTGCCTTGGCGCGTCCGACCTTTTGTACCGAAACGATGAAGTGGCTCTGATGCGCGCACGAAACCCCCATGCGAGAACATTGGTCAATCCACGCCATGCAATGCAACGGGTGGCGGGGCTGGTGCCGTGGAACGAAGGCAACGAAGAGCTGTTCTTGCAGGCGATCATCGCCGAAGCGGACGACGCGCGCGAATTGGCAGCACTGTTCGCCATTCTCATGCTGCAATGCGGCACGTTCGATCGATTGGCTGAGATCTTTTCTTGTGAGGCCCGCTTGGTGCCCCGTCCTCGTTTCGATGATGGGTTGTACTTGGGCTTTGACCCGGTAGCCGATGCCTTCGATGCGACCGGTCTGCCGTTTTCGCTGGTGGTTCGTGCTTTCATTCCCTATTTGCAGCACATGGCCGACGCTGCAGGTGCCTCGGATGTCGTATCGTTTTTGATTCTCATCGCCGATGCTTTGGTCGAAGACGGCGCTGTCGAGCGCGCTGTGGGGATGTTGCACGAAACGCTCGATGCCGATGCCCGCCTGGCGTGGGCCGTATCTCATTTTCCCCATTTGATGGAAACGGGGACCTTGTTCCCCTTGCTCACGTTTTGCGCAGGTCTGGGCGGTGATCGGATCGGAACCGAACCTGCGCTCCAGGTCGCTCTTGCCATGGGTCGTTGCCTGTTGGGGGAAGGCCAGCCGGGTGAAGATGCCCTTGCCTCGTTGGCGCGATCGCCCCACGCCGATGCCGCCGATCGGGCTATGGCGGCCTTGGTGTTCGCCGTGCTGGCCCGTGATGGCTCTTCGGTGAAATCAAGCGCGCTGCTCACCATGCCCGTGTTTCGCTCGACTTCCCGTGCGGGCGAGCATTGCTGGGAGGACCGAGCAGCCGGATTGGCCTTGTTGCAGGGGATGGAGGACGATTGCGTGATGACCTCCGAGGAACTGCTCAAATGGGCGGCAGGGCATAAAAGTCCGCAGCGCGCGGCCTGGTTGTTGTCGGCGTGGATGTGCTTTGCGGAATCGGGAGCATCGTCTCCAGGATTCGCCGCCGCGGCCGAGCAGCGCAAAGAGGCCATCGGTGCGACGGTAGCGGCGGTGTTGGCGCATATCGCCGCCAATCAGGTGCCGAGTACCTCAGCCTTGGTGCTCATGCGCGCATATGAACGATTCGCGTCCCGGGTGGGCATTGCGAGCCCCCTTTTCACGGAAGAGGCCCAGCGCCGTCGCGAAACGATGGTTCGGGGGCTTCATGCCCAATCCGAGCTCTATGCCCGTTGGCGCGCGCGAAGGGAAGCGGCCGGAGTCGGCGCCTTTGCCACTTTGGCGCAAACCGCTGCGCGCCAAGGCGGTGGCTGCGTCCGCCAGGTTCATGTGGAGGTGTTCGGCGGGTTGCGGATGAAGGTGGATGGCGAGCCGTTCGATTTTTCGCTGTTGCCCCGTCGCAAGGCCAGGGCTCTTCTGGGCGTGCTGACGGCGTATGCGGGACGGGAACTTTCCTGCGATTACCTTGCCGCCCAGCTTTGGCCCGACAGCGAGCAGAATCGGGCTCAGCGCAATTTCTACTGTATCTGGTCGGTTCTGCGTCGCGCTATGGCCGATCAGGGGGGCGAGCGCGATGTCTTGCGTCGCCGGCACGGGTCGTGTTCGCTGGACCGCGCGGTCGTCACCAGCGACATAGACGAGCTCGATGAACTGTGCCGCCTCATGCTTTTGGAGGCGGACCGCATCGACGATCCGCTCGATATCCTCGATCGCTTCCGCGAGATATACCGTGGCGATTTGATGCCCGGGATGAATTCGGTCGAATGCCTCAATGGGGCGCGCGTCCACTGGCGAAAACGGGCGGGCGATGCGCTCGTCATGGCTGCGCGCACCTTGTCCGATGCCGGAGAATTCGCGTCGTCGGTCCAATATGCCCAACATGCCGTCCAGGTCGATGACGGAAGGGAAGATGTCTACGACACGCTGATGCGCTGCCAGATGGCGGCGGGCGATCGCTCCGGAGCTGTTCGAACATGGCTGGAATATTGTGATTTCATGCAGCTGAAACTCGGACTCGACCCGTCGCCCCGCACCGCCGAGCTCTACCGCCAGATCATCGAGGGAGACTCCTGCTCTACCGCTGATTGAGATGCCCTACAGCCCCTGTGGATTTCCAATGCACCCGCAGGGGCTGTGATAGAGTGGGGCAGGTCAAATCATGAGAGAAAGACGGCATATCCAATGGCGGGTTTCCTTTCCAAAATCCTTACTGCAGGCGAAGGGCATCAACTCAAAAAATACCAGGGCGTCGTGGAGCGGATCAATGCACTTGAGCCCCAGATGGAGCCGCTGTCCGATGATGAGTTGAGAGCACTCACCGATAAGTACCGCGCACGCTTTTCGCAAGGCGAGTCGCTCGATGATCTTCTTCCCGAGGCATTTGCCACGGTGCGAGAGGCATCCAAGCGCACGCTGGGGATGCGTCATTTCGATGTGCAGCTCATCGGCGGCATGGCACTCAATGCGGGTCAGATCGCTGAAATGAAGACCGGCGAAGGCAAGACGCTCGTCTCCACTCTGGCTGGATATCTCAATGCGCTTTCCGGCCAAAACGTCCACATCGTCACCGTCAACGATTATCTGGCGCGCCGCGACAGCCAGTGGATGGGCCGGGTCTACCGCTTTCTCGGCATGGAAGTGGGCCTTATCCAAAACGGCATGAAGCCCGAAGAAAAGGTCCCCGCTTACAAAGCGGATATCACTTACGGCACCAACTCGGAATTCGGCTTCGACTATCTGCGCGACAACATGGTCACCAAGCGTGAACGGCGCGTTCAGCGGGGCCATCACTTCGCCGTGGTCGACGAGGTCGACTCCATCCTCATCGACGAAGCCCGCACACCGCTCATCATCTCGGGTGCCGGCACGCAGGCGGCGGATACGTACCGCAAGTTCGCCCGCGTCATGCCCGGTTTGGTCGAAGATGTCGATTTCGAGATGGATGAAGCGAAGAACACCATCAACGCCACCGAGAGCGGACTCGTGAAGATCGAGAACATGCTGGGAGTCGAAGATCTCTACAACGACCCCACCGGGCAGATGCCCAATCATCTTCAGCAGGCGCTCAAAGCCCAGTTCCTGTTCCACCGCGACCAGCAGTATGTGGTGGTAGACGGCGAAGTCAAAATCGTCGACGAGTTCACCGGCCGCATCATGGAGGGCCGTCGTTACAGCGAAGGCCTGCATCAGGCCCTCGAAGCCAAAGAGGGCGTGTTGGTCCGCGAAGAGAACCAGACGCTGGCCACCATCACGTTGCAGAATTACTTCCGCTTGTACGAGAAGCTCTCGGGCATGACGGGTACTGCCATGACCGAGGACGCGGAGTTCCGCGAGATCTACAAGCTGCCTGTCATGGCCATCCCGCCCAACCGCCCGGTAATCCGCGATGACCGCAACGATCTGATCTATCGTCATATCGATGCCAAGTTCGGAGCCGTCGCCGACGATATCGCCGAGCGCCATGAAGCAGGTCAGCCTTGCCTCATCGGCACCGTGACCATCGAGAATTCCGAGCGCCTCAGCCGCTTGCTGGACAAACGCGGCATCACCCATGAAACGCTCAATGCCAAAAACCACGAACGCGAAGCCAACATCATCGCCCAGGCCGGCCGCAAAGGTGCCGTCACCATCGCAACGAACATGGCAGGTCGTGGTACCGACATCGTTTTGGGCGGCAACGCCGAGGGCATGGTGGACGACTTCCTCATGGCCGACGGCATCGACTTGGAAGAAGCCACGGAAGATCAGCGAGCCGAAGCCTTGAAGCGCGCCGAATCCGTCACCGAAGCCGAGCATGAAGAAGTGGTCGCCGCCGGCGGCCTGTGCGTAATCGGCACCGAGCGCCATGAAAGCCGCCGTATCGACAATCAGCTGCGCGGCCGTTCCGGACGCCAGGGAGATCCGGGATGCACCCAGTTCTACTTGAGCCTTGAAGACGACTTGATGCGTCTGTTCGGCGGCAATCGCATGGACAAGATCAGCGAGATGATGAAGAAGACCGACCTTCCCGACGACATGCCCATCCAGGCTTCCATGGTGTCCAAGGCCATCGAGAGCGCCCAGCACCAGGTTGAGGGCATGCATTTTTCCGCCCGTAAAAACGTGCTCGAATATGACGACGTCATGAACTTGCAGCGCAAGGCCATCTATGAAGAGCGCAATGCCATCCTCGATGGCAAGGACATGACCGAGCGCATCCCCGAAATCGCGCGCGACAGCGCCCAAGCTTTGGTCGAGGAGCACTGTCCGGCCAAGGCGCCCAGCGATGACTGGGATTGCAAGCCCGTCGACGTTTGGGTGGCCAATATGTGCGGCCGCACCGACTTCCATGTGGAAAACCTCGACCACGATGATGACCCCGACAACGTTGTCGATGCCATCGTCGATATATTCATGGAGGTATTCCAAGAGAAGGTCGATGTCTTCGGCGATATCGGAGCCGAGGCCATGCAGAACCTCTGCGCCCAGGTCATGCTGCGCATCATCGACACCCGTTGGATGGCCCACCTGCAGGATATGGATTATCTGAAGGCCGGCATCGGGCTGCGTGCCTTCGGCCAGCGCGATCCTTTGGTCGAGTACAAGACCGAGGCCCACGCTGCATTCGGCGCCATGACCCACGGTATGTACGAGAGCTTCCTGCAAACCGTCCTCAGGCTGCAGATCGCCAAGCAAGAAGCCCCGCCCGAGGTCCCCGAAGAGCGCGATCCTCTGGAATCGGGCAAGGTCAGCTATTCGAATCCCGAGGCCGACCTCACCACTTCCGATACGTCCAGCCAGCGCGTTCGCCAAGCCGCCAACCAGGCGCAAGGCGTTCCGCAGGCTCCGCCCACGGCTGCGCCCACCGGCAAAGCGGGCACCTTCGAAAAGGACAAGGACGATCCCTATGCCAACGTGGGACGCAACGACCCCTGCCCCTGTGGCAGCGGCAAGAAATTCAAGAAGTGCCACGGCGCAAACAGAATCGCATAGGATCGGGAACGACGGACGATGACGTACGAAAAGGAAATCGAGCAACGGCAGCAGCGTCTTGATGAGGCGCACGCGTATCTGCATATCGAGGATAAGGATGCCGAACTTGCCGACCTCGATGCGCAGAGTGCCGCACCCGGGTTCTGGGATGATGCCGGGCATGCGCAAGAGGTTTCCAAGCGCGCCAGCGATCTGCGCGCAACCCTCGATGACTTCAAAGCCGCATGCGGCCTGCTCGATGACGCCCGCACCGCCGATGACTTGGCGGCCGAAGACCCCGAGTTCGCTGCGGAATGCGAAAGCTGCCTGCAGCGCCTCGACGGCATGTTCGATGCCTTCGAAATCGAATCATGGTTTTCCGAGCGTTTCGATGGGGGAGACGCCATCGTGACGGTGAATCCCGGCAGCGGCGGGCTCGAAGCCCAGGACTGGACCGAGATGCTCTATCGCATGTACGTGCGCTATGCCGAGTCGAAAGGCTGGAAGATCAAGGTGCTCGACGAGGTGCCCGGCAGCGACCAAGTCGGTCTCGATCGTGCGAGTTTCCAGGTAGAGGGCCGATTCGCCTATGGCATGCTCAAGAGCGAAAGCGGCGTTCATCGCCTGGTGCGCATTTCTCCCACCGATGACAAGAAGCGCCGCCATACCACCTTTGCCAGCGTAGAGGTCCTCCCCGTGCTTCCCGACGACATCGAAGTCGACCTCAACCCCGCCGATGTGCGCGTGGACGTGTATCGTTCCAGCGGGCCCGGCGGCCAGTGCGTCAACACCACCGATTCTGCCGTGCGTCTCACCCATGAGCCTACGGGCATCGTCGTCACGTGCCAAAACGAGAAATCCCAATTGCAGAACAAGGAAGCCGCCTTCCGTGTCCTGCGTGCAAAACTCTTCGAACGCGAAGAGCAAAAGCGCCGTGAGGAATTGGCCGAGTTGCGCGGAGATCGCATGGACAATTCGTTCGGCAGCCAGATCAGGAACTATGTGCTCTACCCCTATCAGATGGTCAAAGATCTGCGCAGCGGTGTGGAAACCGGCAACGTCGATGCCGTTCTCGACGGCGATATCGAAGAATTCGTACTGGGCTACCACCGCTGGCGCGTGTCGCAATAGCAGGGATATCAAGATGCAAGACGAAAGGATGGGCATGGACTCAGCTGGTTTGCAGAGGGAAGCCGACGAGATGCGCAAGGACATCGTGCGCATGATCGCCGCCGCCGGGAGCGGGCATCCGGGAGGATCGCTTTCCTGCATAGACATCCTGTGCGCCCTGTATTGCGGCGGGGTCATGGTTCATGAACCATCGAACCCGCGCTTGGCCGACCGCGACCGCTTCATATTGGCCAAGGGCCATGCGGCTCCGGCACTTTATGCGGTTTTGGCCCATTGCGGATATTTTCCCATCGATGAGCTTTCGACGTTGCGCCAGCTTGGCAGTCGCCTGCAAGGCCATCCCGATTGCAAGCTCGTTCCCGGCGTCGAGGTGTCCACGGGCTCGCTTGGCCAGGGGCTTTCCATCGCTGCCGGTTTGGCATGCGGATTGCAGCTGCAAGGCAATGATGCCCGGGTTTTCACGTTGCTGGGCGATGGCGAATGCGAAGAGGGCCAGGTGTGGGAAGCTGCCATGTTCGCTGCCCATCGCAAGCTGGGCAATCTGGTCGCCATCGTCGATGCCAACGGTTTGCAGATCGATGGACCCGTGAACGAGGTCGTGATGTCGGGAAGCTTGGCTGCGAAGTTCGAAGCGTTCGGCTGGGAAGTATCTTCGGTGGACGGCCATGATATGGGCGCGCTCGTTGAGCTGCTGGCCGCCTGCAAGGCGGCTGGGGGAGACAAGCCCCATATGGTCATCGCCCATACCGTCAAGGGCAAGGGAGTTTCGTTCATGGAAGGTCAGGTGGGCTGGCACGGCAAAGCGCCGAACGAAGAGCAGCTCGCTTGCGCCCTCGATGATCTCGAGCGAAAGGAGGCCCTCAATGGTTAAGCTCGCTACGGCCGAACAAGGCCAAGTAAAGCGCGCCACCCGTGCAGCTTTGGGCGTCACGCTCGCCCAACTTGCCGAAGAGGGACTTCCCATCGTGGCCGTCGATGCCGATCTTTCCGGTTCCACTACATTGGCAAAATTCGCCGCCGCGGCTCCCGAGAATGCCCAGCGCCTGTTCAACTGCGGTATAGCCGAACAGAACATGATCGATGTGGCTGCCGGTCTCTCGCTTGCCGGCAACATCGCGTTCACCGGTTCGTTCGCCGTATTCGGCACAGGTCGTGCCTACGACCAGATCCGCAACACGGTTGCCTATTCGGGCCTTGATGTGAAGATCACGCCGACGCATGCCGGCATTTCGGTGGGCCCCGATGGCGGCAGCCATCAGATGCTCGAAGATATCTCGCTCATGCGCGGTTTGCCCGGTATGACCGTGCTGGTTCCCGCCGATTATGCTTCCGCCGCGGCTTCTTTGCGTCTGGCTGCCGAAACCCCGGGCCCGGTCTATGTGCGTTTGGGCCGCGCATCGGTTCCCGGCGTTTATGCCGACGGGGTGGAACTGGAACGCGGCTGCGCCTATGTGCTGCGCGAAGGCGCGGATGCCACCATCGTGGCATGCGGCGTCGAAATTCGCGAAGCGCTGCTGGCTGCTGACATGCTTCAAGAAGAAGGGGTATCGGTTGAGGTCATCGATGCATTCTGCGTGAAACCTCTCGATACGGCCACCATCGTCGAGTCCGTTTCCAAGACGCATTGCGCCGTGGTGTGCGAAGAGCATTCCGTCAACGGCGGACTCTGCTCTGCGGTTTCGGAGGCCTTGGCTCAGGAGTGCCCCGTGCCCTGCGAATTCGTGGGAGTGCGCGACCGTTTCGGAAAATCGGGCTCTTTCGAAGAACTCATGGGGTACTTCCATCTGGACGCCCAGGCCATTGTGCAAGCTGTGAAGAAGAGTGCGGCGCGCAAACAGGTCTGCTAAACTCCGTAAGTGTCTCAGTACATCACTATTTGAATGGAGCATTCTGTGACAAACGCGAACAACCTGGGGACTTCCCGTCCTGCAGGGTCGCGGGCTTCGCACGCCGCCAGGCAATCCACCCAGCAGCTCGCTGCCGTAGTGCCTGATGTCGGTATCGAGGATATCCCGCAGCCTACCGGGGCGCCGGTCATCACCTTCGATCATGTGAGCAAGGTCTATCCCGCTCAGCCGAACAAACCGGCCCTCAACGATATCACGTTGCAGGTGTATGCCGGTGAATTCGTCTTTCTGGTGGGCCACTCCGGATCGGGCAAGACCACGTTCATCCGCATGCTCATTCGTGAGCTCAAGCCCACTTCGGGCCACATCTTCATCGCCGATGAGGATTTGGCGACCATGCGCAATTGGCGCGTACCTTATCTGCGCCGCAACATCGGTTGCGTGTTCCAGGACTTCAAGTTGCTTCCCCAGAAGACGGTGTTTGAAAACGTCGCTTTCGCGTTGGAGGTAATCGGCAAGTCCCGCCACGTCATCAAGACGCAGGTTCCCGAAGTGCTGCGTTTGGTCGGTTTGCAAGACAAGCTGAACAAGCGTCCCGATCAGCTTTCCGGCGGCGAGCAGCAGCGTGTTTCCATCGCTCGCGCCATCGTCAATCGCCCTCCGTTGCTCATCTGCGACGAGCCTACCGGCAACCTCGATCCGCAGACTTCTCGCGGCATCATGGACCTGCTGGAGCGCATCAACCGCACCGGCACCACGGTCCTCGTTGCCACGCACGACCGCGAAATGGTCGACAACATGCGCCGTCGCGTGATCGCTTTGGACAAGGGCTCGCTCACACGCGACCAGGACAGGGGGGTGTACGGTTTCGATGTCTAGTTTCACTTATTTCCTACGCGAAGCCGTCAAGGGCTTCACCCGCAACATTTCGACGGCGTTGGGTTCCGTCGTCACCATCTTCCTTTCGCTGCTCATCATCGGCATCTTCTTCATCGCCGGCTTCGTCGTCGACAACGTGGTCAATTCCGTCGAAGACAAAGTGTCCATCACGGCCTATGTCGCCGATGACGCTTCTGAAAGCGATATCACGTCGGTTGAGAATTACATCAAGAGCATCAGCGGTGTTCAGTCCGTGTCGTTCACGGACAAAGACCAGGCTATGGAGAACTTCAAGCAATCCATGACCAGCAATCCCGAAATCGTCGACCAGCTCGATGGCCAGAATCCGCTGCCGGCGTCCATTGACGTCCAGCTCTCCGACGCCCAGTCGGTCGAAGATGTCGCTTCTCAGATCGAGTCGAATTCCACGTTCCAAAAGATCTGCGATAACCCGAGCGATCCTTCGGATTCACTGAAATACGGGCAGAAGACGGTTGAGAAGCTCTTCACGCTCACCAATTATGTGCGCTATATCGGCTTTGCGCTCATCATTTTGCTTATCTTCATCGCGTTCGTGTTCATCAACAACACCATTCGTTTGGCCATCCTTGCTCGTCGCAAAGAGATTGCCATCATGCGTTTGGTGGGTGCTTCCAACAACTTCATTCGCGGGCCGTTCCTTACCGAAGGCGCTTTGCATGCGGTCCTTGGCGCTATCCTGGCCATCATAGGGTTGGAGTTGCTGAGAAACTTCGCTCTTCCCACCATGCAAAATGCTATGCAGTGGCTGCCCATCGACCTTTCGGGCTCGACATTCATCATGATTTATCTGGTGTTGTTGTTGGCCGGCTTGCTCATCGGCTTGGTCGGTTCTGCCTTGGCCATGCGTCGCTACCTCAAGGTGTAATCCCGGTACTGTTTGCAGGGGAATGGGGCAATGGCCAAGCACATCGTAGATAAGACACGCGAGCAGAGCGCACGCAATGCACGACTCATCAAATGGATGATAGCCGGCATTTGCGTGTGCTTGGCTTTTGTCAGCGGATTCATGGTTCGCGGCGATACCGATTTGCTCAATCGCTTGGGCTTTTCCACGGCATCGGTGGACACTACCGTCAACCCTGGGCAAACCGTGACGGGCTCTACGTACAATTCTATTTCGGCCCGTGTGGCCGAAGTGGAAGGCATCCTCAACACATCGAGCATCGATTCGTACGATCTCGATGAGATGACGGCCAACGTTCTTGACTCCGCAGTCGACACCACGGCCGATCCCTACCTGCGCTACTACGATGAAACGCATTACGCCACCTACATCAAGGACATTTCAGGTTCCTATGCCGGCGTGGGCGTCCTGTTCGCCGAATACAACGGCAAGAGCTATGCCGTCGACGTGTTCGCCGGATCCGAAGCGGAATCCAAAGGCGTCCAAACGGGCGACTTCGTGGTTGCCATCGATGGCGATCGCGGCGGAAGCGGTTGGTCCCAGGTGGAAACCATCAAGGCGCTCACTCGTGATGAAGGGGACTCCGTTGTCATCACCTGGCGGCGCCCCGCCACGCTCGATGCCGACGGTGGCGAGGAATTCACCACCACGCTTACTTGCTCCGATTTTCAAGAGCCCAACGTGACCACCTCGTTGGAAAACGACGATGTCGGCTATATCAAGATTTCCCAGTTCACGCAAAACTCTTCGTCGTTGGTGCAGAGCGCCATCACCGACTTGGCTTCTCAGGGGGCACGCAGTTACGTGCTCGATGTGCGCGATTGCCCGGGCGGCTACCTTACTCAGGCGGTCGATATCGCTTCGCTCTTTGTGAAGTCGGGTGTTATCGTCGAAATCCAAGGCAAATCCTCCAGTTCCACCAAGACCGCTTCGGGCGCTGTCGCCACCGATGCGCCATTGGTGGTGCTAGCCAATGGCAATACGTCGGCTGCTGCCGAAGTGCTGGTTGCCGCTTTGCAGGATAACAAGCGCGCTACCGTGGTGGGCTCGGTCACTATGGGCAAAGGCTCGGTGCAATCCATCAAAGAATTGAGCTTCGGCGGGGCCCTTCGCTATACTTCCGCGACTTATCAAAGTCCTTTGGGGCATGTCATCGACGGTGTCGGCGTATCGCCCGATATTGAAATCGCTCGTTCGGACGATCAGACCGACGACAACCAGCGATCGCTGGCCATCGATACCGCCCAATCCCTCATTACTTCATAGGCAGCCTCCCATGGCTCGTCGCAAGGGCAAGAAAACCCGTCGGCATCCGTCAGCCCACCCTCGCGGTGTCATCCAAGCCACGGCGAGCGGCTGCGCTTTTGTGCAGACTGCTGAAGGCGAGTTCTTCATTCCTCCCAAGATGGTCGGCGGTGCCTTCGACGGCGACCTTGTAGAAGTTGCTCCCGTTTCAAGTCCGGGTGGGGCATCCGACAAAGGGCATTCATCCAACCGACCGGGAGACAAGCCGGCGGCGCGGGTTGTTCAAGTGGTGATGCGAGCCCATGACACGCTTGTCGGCCGCTATGAGATCGCTGAGCCGTTCGGCGTGGTAATCCCCGAAGATTCTCGTATTCCTTACGACATCTTCACCATGCGTTCAGAGGCCCCTTACGTAAACGATGGCGACATCGTGCGCGTGCGCATGACCGAATATCCTTCGCGTCATGCTGCTGCAACGGGTGTGGTTGAAGAAGTCGTCGGCCATGCGGGCGATGCAGGGCTCGGCGTCGAGATGATCATCGCCCATCATAAGCTCGAGACTCGTTTCGACGAGCGTTGTTTGCAAGAAGCCGATCGGGCCCTCGTTGATGCCGACGCAGCCCTGCATGCGGGTTACATCGATATGCGCGACCGCTTCACCTTCACCATCGACCCGGTCGATGCCCGCGATTTCGACGATGCCCTTTCGTGGCAACCGATGGGGGAGGGCGCTTTCCGTCTGGGGATTCATATCGCCGATGTGGCCCACTATGTTGCTTGGGGGTCCTCCCTGGACTTGGATGCTCGCAGGCGTGCCACCAGCACCTATCTCGTCGATCGTGTGATTCCCATGCTCCCCGAAGCACTTTCAGGAGATGTCTGTTCGCTGGTTCCGGGGCAGACGCGCCGATCGATGACGGTCGATTTGATCATCGATTCCCATGGCGCGGTCATCGATCGGGAATTCTGCAACGCGCTCATCTCATCCGATGCGCGGTTGAGCTACGACCAAGCCGATGCCATCTTGCAGCGGGCAGATGATCCGAAGGGGTGGCGCGCCGCAGCATCCGCGGCACGAGCCTGCCGTCAGCCGGTGTCGGCCGAGGCTCTTGACGATGATGCGTGCGCTCGTTTGTTCGAAGTGCTGCCGGCCATTCGCTGTTTTTCCGAGCAGCGCGCAGAACGCCGTCGTTTGGCGGGCGGCATAGATTTCAAGGCCGTCGAGGCCAAAGTCGAACTCGATGAAACCGGGGAAGCCGTGGGCGTTGCGCTGCGCACCAAAACCCCCGCCACCATGTGCGTCGAAGAGGCTATGATCGCAGCCAACGAGAACGTGGCTGCGGCGTTGGTTGACGCCGGGCTGCCGGCCCTGTTCCGCGTGCATGAGCCGCCAACTGCCGATGCGTTGGGAGAACTGATTCCCATCCTTCAGGAGCTCGGACTCATCCGTTTCATCGATGCCGATGCGTTTTGCGCGGGCGATCCTCGCCAATTGCAAACCGTGCTCAAGCACGTCGAGGGCCGTCCTGAAGAGGAACTGGTGTCCTCGTTGCTGGTACGCAGCATGCAGCGCGCCGTGTATCGGCCCACATGCGACGGTCACTACGGTCTCGCTTTGGATCGCTACTGCCACTTCACCAGCCCAATTCGGCGCTATCCCGATTTGGTGGTCCATCGATCCCTTAAAGCGCTCATCGCAGGGAAACATTCTCTTCCCGCCGATCAGAAAGACGCGCTCGGTTGGCTTGCGGAGCATTCATCTGCCATGGAACGCGTGGCAGAAGCGGCGGCGCGGGAATCGCAAGAACTCAAGCTCGTCGAATATATGAAGCAGTTCGTGGGCCAGACGTTTTCGGGCATCGTGTCCGGCGTCGCCACGTATGGGATGTACGTGCGTTTGGAGAACACGGCCGAAGGTTTGGTGCCTATGCGGGCCCTGGGGCCTGAGTACTTCGCGCTGGACCCGCGCCTCCATACCCTCACCGGGCAATCGAGCGGTGCGGTCCATCGGCTGGGGCAGCGCATCGACGTGCGCTTGGATTCGGCCGACCCCACGCGTCGCCAATTGACGTTTTCTTGCTTCTCTGGCAAGACCGAGCGCTGAATCGTCGTGGTCGTCGACGCGACGACGAGATGGTTTTATCGCTGCGACGGCAAGACCGAGTACCGAATCTATTGGTATACAATGAATCCATCGAATAATTCGAAGTTCCCTTGGCGAAAGGATGGGCATGGAGACTCCCGCTGACGGTGATGAGACGCAGCGCCGCAAAGACCTCGATGTCCTGATGACGCAGACGTTCAACTCGGTATTGCATACCGAGGAAAAGGTCCTTGCCAACCACCTGACCAAAGGGCTCACCATCACCGAGGTGCACACCATCGTCGCCGTCGGCCTTTCGGAAGTAAATCCCATGAGCGTGGTCGCGGCGCGCTTGGGCATAACGCTCGCCACCCTGACCACGGCGGTCAACAAGCTGGTGGATAAGGGCTATATCGAACGTCAGCGCGGCACCGAGGACCGCCGCCAGGTGCTCATCAGGCTGACGCGCGATGGTCGACGGGTTTATCGCGCGCACGGGGCATTCCATCATCGGATGATCGACGATGCCCTGGAAGGGTTGACCGTTCAAGAGGAAGATGTGCTGTTCTCGGCTCTGGGCAAGGTGAAAACCTTCTTCGACGGGCAGGCAACCTAAGTCGGCTATAATGGCTCGACGAAACGAATCAGGTTGGAAGGACGGCCCGCATGAAAAAGTCTGATAAGGCGTTTCTCAAACAGTTGATCGAGACTCCCTCGGTCACGGGAACCGAATCCGATGCAGCCGAGGCGGTCCGCACGCGCTTGGCCGACGTGGCCGATACCATCGAAACCAACGTGATGGGATCGGTTCATGCCACGCTCAAGGGTACCGACGAAGCGGCGCCGACCGTCATGATTGCCGCCCATATGGACGAAATCGGCCTTATGGTCACTTATATCTCCGACGATGGATTCTTGAGCGTCGCCGCCGTCGGCGGTGTCGATGCTGCAATCTTGCCCGGCATGCGCATGGACGTCCACACCCAAGATGGAACCCTGCGTGGTGTTGTGGGGCGCAAGCCCATCCACCTCATCAAGGCCGATGAGCGCAAGAGCGTTACTCCCATCGATAAGCTAGTCATCGATTTAGGCCTTCCTGCGAAGAAAGTGAAGAAGGCCGTCCGTGTAGGCGATACGATCACCTTCGGCGTCGGATTCGAAGAGTTCGGAAAGAACATGGCCGTGTCCCGCGCGTTCGATGACAAAGCGGGTGTGTTCATAGCCACGCGGGTCATGGAAGAACTCGCTTCCGGCGATCGTCCGGCGGCAACGTACGTCTGCGCTGCTACCGTTCAAGAGGAAATCGGCTTGCGCGGAGGTGCGACCAGCGCTTATGGCGTGCATCCTGATGTGGGGATCGCTTTCGACGTTACCCATGCCACCGATTATCCCGGCATCGACAAGACCTCTTACGGCGATGTGCGTTGCGGGCAGGGTCCCGTCATCGCGCGCGGTCCCAACATCAACCCCGTGGTGTTCGGGGCCTTGGTGGCTGCAGCCGAAGAGTTGGGAATCGCCTATCAGATCGAAGCCGAGCCCGGCGTCACCGGCACCGATGCCGGTGCCATCCAGGTTTCACGTGGCGGGAAAGCTTGCGGGTTGGTGTCGCTTCCGCTGCGCTACATGCACACGCCCACCGAGACCATTTCCCTTGACGACGTCGAAGGATGCATCGCGCTGCTCACCCGTTTCATCGCCGACCTTTCCGCCGACGCCACGTTCGTGCCCGGTATGTAGGTCCGGCATGGCTCGGCACGACGAGAAGATCATCGCCAAGAACAAGAAGGCCTTCCACGAATACGAAGTGCTCGAGACCTTCGAGGCAGGGCTGGTGCTCACCGGCACCGAGGTATGCAGTCTGCGTGAAAACAACTGCCAGCTCACCGATTGCTTTGCGCTCATCCGCAACGGAGAGGTCTGGCTGCACAATCTGCATATCTCGCCCTACAGCCACGGAAACATCGCCAACGTGGATCCCGACCGCAAGCGCAAATTGCTGTTGCACAAAAAGCAGATCCGTGCATTGTCGCAGGCCACGCGCGAACGTGGAATGGCGCTTGTTCCCATTCGCATGTATTTCGCCAAGAACAACTTGGTAAAGCTGGAAATCGCCATTGCCAAAGGCAAAAAGCTCCATGACAAACGAGCCGACATGGCCGCCCGTGATTCAAAGCGCGATGTGGAGCGGGCTCTCAAGGAACGAAATCGCTAGGAGACACGATGGAAGACAAGCAAGCCGCCCTCGATATGATCCAGACCATTCGCGACCGACTCGACGACCTTGAAGAAGTCGTGCAGGATTTCGACGGCGATCTGTCTGGCTACGATGCCAAGCTCGACAAGGTTGACGACCGCATCTTCTTGATTGAGGAAGCCCTCGAAAAAGCCGCTCTCGCTGCCGATGAAGAGTCCGAAGAAGATGATGCCGATCAAGAAGGCGATGTCGATGCCGATAAATCGGACGGCAAGACCGCCAAACCCTCCGGCAAACAAGTGGTTTCCGAGATGAAAAAAGGCAAGCTCTCCGACGAGTCCAAAGAAGCCATCAAAGAAGTCACCAAAAAAGGCGCAGCCGATGCCGGCGAAGTTTATCGTGACGGCGTCGCCGTTGCCGGTGAACTCGCCGATACGGTGGGGGAGTTGAAGGAAGCCCTGAACTTCAAGAAGATGTTCCGCTGAGGCTCTGGGGCGCCTTGTTTTCGCCCTTGTTTTCAGGCTTTCGTAGCGCAAGTACGCTACGCCTGAAAGGCGGGCGAAACCAAGACGCCCCAGAGCCTCAGAGCTTTGCCGTGTTCCTTCACCCTTGTGCACGCGCTTACGTAGCGTAAGCACGCTGCATGCGTGTGACAGGCGAATTCGGGGCATCCAGATTTCTCAGCTACCCTTCGTGCTCTTTCGTCTTTGAGTCCGTTCAAGTGGATCAGCCGCTTGTCATGCTGCATCGTTGGGCGGAAATCGTGCCGTATCTCATTTTTTGTTCTAATGTGCACGAAAAACGAAGTAGTGCATTGATTTTTGAGTGGAATTTGGTCTAGCAACGACATAATGCCTGGTGGCTGTTTTCTTTTGTCCCGGATAGAGGCAGAAATCATGCTGTAATTCGATTTTCGCTCATATTTTCATGGAAAATGAAGTACTGCATGATTATTGCTGCAGGAGCATGTCGGGACCCCGAGCCGATGGTGTTTGCTGTATCCTTGATTCTTTGGTTGGCAAAGCGGCGCCTCCGCCTTTCCGCCATTGTGGAGCCAAGCGTCCATTTCTCATAATTTCTTGACAACGTCTGTCTACCTGGTTATAAATACTGCTATAACTGTAATAAATATTACTACAGTTATCTAGAAAGATGCTGATGGATCGAAAGCGCAGGTTTGTTTGTTCGACCGAAGCACGAGGCGTCCGGTAGAGCGGTGCGTGGCGAAGGCGGCCGACAGCGCGGTGCGTGGCGAAGACGGCCGACAGCGCGGTATTTGTTGGACACGGACTTCGACCTATGCGACCGATCGGCAGCAATCACCGCGGCAAGTGCGGGGTCCAGCTCGAACCGTGGCAAGTGCAAGATCCAGCTCGAACCGTGGCAAGTGCAAGATCCAGCTCGAACCGTGGCAAGTGCGGGTTCCAACTCGAAAGCAGAAGGGCAGGTGCATGATGAATACCGGGGAACATGAACAGATGAAGCTTCGTGGCAGCGCCGATGTCTCTTACTTGGGTCAAACCGTCGATGAGATGATCTGGGATTTCATGCGCAAGGAACAGATTCCAGGGCTCACGCTCGCCATCGTGCAGGCGCCATATGTTCCGCGCGTGGTTGGCTACGGGGTTTCGGATGCTCGGCAACAACGCTTGGCCTCCATCAATACCATATGGCCTTCGGGTCCGATTTCCCAGGCATTCGCCGCCGTGGCCGTTATGCAGCTTTTCGAAGCGGGCAAGCTGGACATTGAAGATGCTGCAGGCAAATTCATACCGGATCTGCCTGAGAGCTGGAGGGCGGTGACGGTGCTCCAACTTCTGCGCCATTCATCCGGTTTGCCGGATTATCGCGACAATGAGCAATGGGGCGCTGCAGCTTCATGGAGCTTTGCAGGTTTGGTGGGATTGGCTGCCGACGAATCGCCGCATTTTTCACCTGGCGCAGATGTCGAGCAAAACGCCACCAACTTCCTCTTGCTTACTGAGGTGGTCGAACGGGCAAGCGGGATGCCGTATCGTGATTTCGTCACTGAACATCAGATTGCATTTCTCGGTTTGCATCATACGGGGTTCGCCGAAGATCTGGACAGGTTCGCTCATGAAGACGTATCTTTGAGCGACAACACCCATCAGGCATTCAAGCAAAACGGCGAGTACATCGATCCTTGCGAGCCTGCGGCCAGCTATGGCGAAGATGGCGAACCGTTTGCCCGCGCCGACTCTTCAGCCTTGCGCGGATTCTCCGATGTCTGGGCGTCGGCACAGGACATTTCGCATTGGGACATCGCCCTTGCAGGAGGCGTGCTCATTCACGATGCCGATCATCGGGCGCTGCTCTATGAACCATGGACTCTGCCGGACGGACGCGAGATTCCAGCAGTGGCCGGTTGGCAATTCTACAAGCATCGCGGCTTGATGGACATCAAGGGAAGCACTCCTGGATTTTCCGCATTCCTCAGCCGCTTCACGCATGCGGATGAATTGGTTTGCGTGACGTTGCTCGCAAACAAAGAAGGGGTGGATTTCACGAATCTCGGCCGCCGTATCGCCGGTGCGTTCGGCGACTTGCTTTCTACCAACTACGACGACAACAAGCTGTTTCTTTTGGAAGGTCAGCTTTCGACAGAGCGGACCGTGGAAAAGCTTGAAGTAGAACTTGCACAGCGGGGCATTCCGCTCTTTGCAAAATTCGACCATGCCGCAAACGCGCGGCACGTGGGTCTGGAATTGCGTCCTACGACGGTGTTGGTATTCGGTTCTCCCAAAGTGGGCACCGGCCTCATGCAGGCCGACCAGAGCATTTCGCTTGAACTGCCGTTGAGGATTTCGGTGTGGGAAGATGAAGCGGGTTCCACATGGCTTGCGTTTCCACGCGTTGGCCGCATGGCTCGCGATTACGGCTTGGAATCTCGTCCCGAAATAGTCGGCATGCAAAACCTTTTGGAAGCACTCGTTCGGAAGGCGGGCAGCGTGTACTAGGGACGTTATGCCATTGCAAAGCCGTGCTGCGATAGTGGGCGCGCGGGGATTCCCCGGTGCCTTAAGTGCGAATGGCGAAGATAGAAAAATGCCCCCGCTCATTGCGAGCGGGGGCATTCAAAGTTTGAAGCGAAGCGAAGTTAGGCGCGTTCGACCTTGCCGGACTTAAGGCATTTGGTGCACACATTGGCACGCTTGACCTTGCCGTCGACCTTGATGGTCACCTTTTGCACGTTGGGACGGAACACGCGGTTCGTCACGCGATGCGAGTGGCTGACGTTCTTACCGGCGGCCGGTGCTTTGCCGCAGACTGCACATACCTTGGACATTCTCATCACTCCATACCATATCGTTTCGGTGCCCATTGCCACCGACATTGACAAAACAGCCCTCGCACTATAACACATGCCTCTTCTTCGTCCAACCCCTTCGTTGGTTTTCCATAGCCTTCCTTGTGGAGGTTGGCCGACGATGTGCCTTGGCATCGCAGCGGCTGCACATCCTTACGCTATACTGGGCAGTCGTTCGAACAGGGGCAAGGCAGATCAGTCTGCCACCGTGGAAGGATACCTATGACCCAGATGATTCCCGGCGACCTTCATGTCGCCAATGACGTTTTAGCCGATTTGGCCGGAAACGCCGCTTTGGAGTGCTATGGCGTCGTCGGCATGGCTGCACCCACCGCAGCCGACGGCATCGCGAAGCTCTTGCCGAATTCCCGCCTCCGTCGTGGAGTGGTGGTCGACGTGACCGATGCAGGCGTTCGCATCGATCTGCATGTCATCATCGAATACGGAACCAACATCAACACGGTTTCCCAAAACCTCATTGAGCAGGTCCGCTTCGTTTTATCCGGGCAAGCCTGCATTCCGATCGATACCATTGAGGTCCATGTTCAGGGCGTCAAGGTCCGTCCCCAACGCTGATCAGCATTCCGACCGTACGATGAAAGATAGCGAACCCATGTCTGAAACCTACTCGACGAACGATATCCTCAATGCCATCGCGTCTGCCAGCGCGGCTCTCAGCGCCCGCAAAGAGGAAGTGAACCGTCTCAACGTATTCCCCGTTCCCGATGGTGACACCGGCACCAACATGTCCCTCACCATCGAAATGGTCGTGGACAATCTGGCGAAGCTGCCCATCGGCGCTTCCCATGCGGAAATCCGCCGCGCCATCACCACCGGCGCTCTCATGGGCGCACGCGGCAACTCCGGTGTCATCACCTCGCAGATTCTGCGCGGTTTGTGCGAGGGCATCGCCGATTCGACTGCATTCGACATAGAGGCCCTCGATCATGCGTTCCAACATGCTCAGTCGGTGGCTTTCCAGGCGGTGCGCAAACCCGTTGAGGGCACCATTCTCACCGTGTTGCGCGATACGGCGACCGCCGTGCACAAAGTGGCAAAGAAAAAGAAGATGGGCTTCGAAGAAGCTTTGGAATTCATGGTGTCGGAAGCATACGCCTCCGTTCAGCGGACGCCCGAGCTCCTGCCCGTTCTCAAGGAAAACGGCGTCGTCGATGCCGG
Organism: Eggerthellaceae bacterium; assembly: GCA_040774885.1. Classification (GTDB taxonomy): domain Bacteria; phylum Actinomycetota; class Coriobacteriia; order Coriobacteriales; family Eggerthellaceae; genus JAXGTO01. The sequence continues at coordinate 25,507 of JAXGTO010000001.1, forward strand.
CGGCTTCGGGCTGGCCATCTTGATCGACAGCTTCGTGTCGGCTCTTATCGGCCGCGAGGGACCGCTCGGCGACGAACTCTCCTTTGCGCGCGGTTCGGTTCCCAAGGTTGAAATCGAGCAGATCAATGACTGGGAAGGCTCGAAATACCGCTACTGCAATGAATTCCTGGTCGATTCCGATACGCTCGAGCCTGACGAAGCGCTCGACTTCCTGGCCACCATGGGCGATTGCGAGCTGTGCGTCGGGGCGAAGCCGAAGTTCAAGGTCCATGTGCATTCAAACACCCCCGATAAGGTTCTGCACTACTTCTTGGAGCAGGGTCAGATTTCCGAGGTGTTCATCCATAACATGCAGCTTCAGAGCGCTGAGCGCACGGCTGGGTTGGCGGCTGATGCCGCTCAGGCCGCGCACAAACCGCTCGGTTTCGTCGCCGTGGCGGCTGGCTCGGGCAACGCCAAGATCCTCGAGAGTCTGGGTGTCGATGTGGTGGTGTCCGGCGGACAGACCATGAACCCCTCCACCAAAGACCTTCTTGATGCGGTGGATCGCGTCAACGCCGATGCGGTCATCATCTTGCCTGACAATTCCAATATCATCATGGCCGCGCAAAGTGCCGCCGAGCTCAGCGAGACTCCCTGCGGCGTGGTTCCCGCAAAAAGCGTGCCCGCTGCCTTCGCCGCCCTGTTTGCCGCCGATGTGGATGCTCCGCTCGATGAGAACGTGTCTGCCATGACCGATGCGCTTTCGGAAGTGAAGACCGGCGAGGTCACCCGCGCCATCAAAGACTCCAAGGACGCGGATGGCAATCCCATCAAAGACGGCGATATGATCGGCATTGCCGAAGGCAGCATCTTGGCCGTGGGCGATGCCCTGCAGGAGGTCACTTTGGATCTGCTCGATCGCATGGAAGCCGAGGATGCCGACACGCTCACCCTTTTGGCGGGCGAAGACCTCTCCGACGATGATTTCGATGCGCTTCAAGAAGCCATCGGCAATCGATTCGACGATTTGGAGATCGACGCTCATCGCGGTGAACAACCCCTCTACCCTGTGGTTTTGTCGGTGGAATAGGGGGCAAGGTCCGCTGCGTCGTCTTTGCAGACCGCTCAAAGGACGTTCGGCATGGTGCAACGGAATCACGATACTTCGAGCAAGGCGGTTGCGGGCGTAAGCCCCGACCGCCTTGCCGCATCGTTGGCATTCGACGATCCGGTGTCACGCGTACGCGCCGTCTCTGCAGCCCGCGCCACTGCATTGGGCAAACTCGGCATCACAACCGTTCGCCAGCTGCTCTGCCATTTTCCGCATCGCTATATCGACCTTTCGCGGGTTGCGACGATAGCCGCCGCCCCCATCGGTTCGGCTTGCACCATTGTGGGGCATGTTCACGAAGCGAAGTTGAAGCGTCCAAAACCTCGTTTGACGTTGGTCGAAACGACGTTGGTGGACGAAACGGGCACCTGCATCATCACGTGTTTCCGCCAGCCGTGGCTGGCCGACCGGCTCAAGCCCGGCATGCGCATCGCCGTGTCCGGCGAATTGGCGTTCAACTACGGGTTCAAGCGCATGACCAATCCGTTCATCGAGATCATCGACGATGATGGCAAAGAACCGCATGGCATGGTGGTTCCCGTCCATGGGGCCACGGGCTCGCTTTCAACGGCATGGATGCGCAGGCTCACCGCCAATGCCCTCGAGCATTGCTGCGGCTTGGAAGATCCGATGCCCGCCACCTTGCGGCGACGTTATCGCTTGTGCAGCCGCCAAGCCGCGCTGCGCATGATCCATCGTCCCGAATCGATGGACGAGGTGCACCAGGCCCGCCGTCGGTTGGTGTACGAAGAAGTGCTGATGCTCGAAATCCAACTCATGCAGGCCGATGCTTTGAACGGGCAAAAAGGCCAGGCCACGGCCCATTGCATCGATGGACCGCATCGCGAAGCGCTCCGAGCGGCGCTGCCCTTTGCGCTCACCGACGACCAGCAGCAGGCGATAGACCAGATATCCCAGCAGCTGGCTGCACCGCGCCGTGCACACCATATGCTGCTGGGCGATGTGGGCAGCGGCAAGACGGTCGTTGCGGCGTTTGCCCTGTCCGCCGCCGCCGATACCGGCACGCAAGCCGCCATGATGGCTCCAACCGAAGTGCTTGCAGCGCAATACGCTTCCAGCTTGGGACCGCTGCTCGATGCGGCGCAGATCTCTTGGGGGCTGCTCACCGCCTCGACGCCGCCCGACGAGCGCGCCCGGTTGCTCCAGCAGACGGCCGATGGGTCGCTTTGCGTCTTGTTCGGCACCCATGCATTGTTAGAGCCCCAAGTGGTTTTCGCTCGGTGCTCGGTCGTGGTCATCGACGAGCAACAGCGCTTCGGCGTGTCCCAGCGCGAGGCATTGGCTGCTAAAGGTGCCGAGGCCGACATCCTTTCCATGACTGCCACTCCGATTCCCCGCAGCCTGGCTCTCACGCTGTTCGGCAACATGACGCTTTCCTACCTGCGCGGTCTTCCCGGCCACGCCGCCGGCAGGTCGACCAAGGTGCTTCCGCGCACGGCGCGCGGGGAAGCCTACGGAATGGCCTGCGACAGGCTCGAGGCCGGGCAGCAGGTGTTCGTTGTGTGCCCGCTTGTCGGTCGTCCGGCTTCGGCTGAAGAGGATCGAGAGGATGGGGCGTCTCAGGAAGCGGACTATGCGTTTTCTTCCATCGCCATCGAATCCCAAGATGACCTCGTGCAAGGCGATGATGCCAAGGCCGCCATCGAGCAGGCTCGCTTCTTGCAGGACAAGACGTTTGCCGCCTATAAGGTGGGATTGCTGCACGGACGTATGTCGGGGGACCAGAAGCGCCAGGTCATGCAAGATTTTCGCGACGGGTCGATCGATGTGCTGGTGGCCACTACCGTCATCGAAGTGGGCATCGATGTTCCCAATGCCACCGTCATGATCATCGAGGATGCCGATCGTTTCGGGCTCTCCCAGCTCCATCAGTTGCGCGGCCGCGTGGGTCGTGGCTCGCATGCGGGCCAGGTGTATCTGGTGTCCGGGTCAAAGGCCCCCATGGCCCTCGAGCGCTTGGCCGCGATGGAACGCACCGAGGACGGATTCGAACTGGCAGAATACGATTTGAGCTTGCGTCGCGAGGGCGATATCCTGGGCAATCGCCAGCATGGGACTTCGTCGCTCAAGTTGGTCAATGTAATACGCGATGCCGCCGTCATCCAGGCGGCGCACGACGATGCCGCGGACATCATGCAAGTCGACCCATCGCTGCGGCAACCGGAAAACCGCGCCCTATCGCGTGAGATGGCCCGGACATTCGAGCAAGCAGGGGAAGGACGTCCCTCATGAGGATAATCGCAGGAACATGGCGCGGACGGCCCATCCGCGCGCCCAAGGGCACCGACACGCGCCCTACTACCGATCGGGTTCGCGAGGCGCTCATGAGCAGCCTCATAAGTGCTCGGGGTACGTTGGAAGGCGCCCAGGTGTTGGATGCATTTGCCGGGAGCGGGGCCTTGGGCCTCGAGGTGCTTTCGCGCGGAGGCCGGCATGCCGTGCTGTGCGAGCGCGATGGCGAGGCTTTGGGCGTGTTGCGCGACAACGCGCGCATCGCGGCGCCCGATCAGGTGCGCATCGTGCGCGGCGATGTGTTGAAGCACCCTCCTGTTTTTGCCGCTCGTCCCTTTGATCTCGTTTTTTTGGATCCACCCTATAAGACGGACCCTGCCCAAGTGTCCGGATTAGTGGGTGCGCTCATCGAAGGCGAAGCCTTGGCGGATAATGCTCTCGTTTGCTACGAACATGATAAAAAGGACGATCAACGGGTGCTCGATGCATTCGATTCGCTAGAATTGGTTTCGGCCGTCCATAAAGCCTATGGCGATACGGCCATCGATATCTTCAGGAAGGAATCCGCATGAAGCGCGCTGTGGTACCAGGAACGTTCGACCCGATCACCGAGGGCCATCTCGATATCATCCGTCGCGCTTCCCAAACGTTTGACGAGATCATCGTCGCGGTGGCGGCTTCACCGGGCAAGGGTCCGAAAGGCCCTCTGTTCAGTTTGGATGAACGCGTCGAGTTGGTTCGCCGCTCCACCGTCGACCTTTCCAACGTGACTGTCGAGCCGTTTGATGAGCTGCTGGTCGATTTCGCCACTCGCCGCGGCGCCCATGTGGTTGTCAAAGGGCTGCGCGCCATCACCGACTTCGAATACGAATTCCAGATGACCGCCCTCAACTATCAGCTCAACCGCGAGATGGAGACCGTATTCATCATGTCTCCTCCGCAATACATGTACCTTTCGAGCTCGATCGTGCGCGAGATCGCATCGCTGGGAGGGGAGTTCGCCCAGTTTGTGCCCGACTGCGTCCACGATGCGCTCAAGGCGAAATTCTCCAAGTGACATCGGGTTGCGCAGAGCGTCTTGTGCGTTCAATATGAATGGCCGCTTGGCAAGAAAACCTGTCATGATAGAATGAATCGAACTGCAAGGGACAAGGCGTAGGGCATAACCGCTGCTTAAACGTGAACGCTGGAAGGATTGACATGGACGAAACAGGAGTGCTGGGCTTGATTGAAGAGCTCTCTATCCTCTTGGAAGATGCAAAGCCGGTGTTCGGCAAAGGCAACAGCTTGCGTCAGGTCGACGTAGCTGCCGCTTTCGAGATCATCGACGATATCCGCGATACCTTCCCAAGCGAATTCGCTCAATCTCGCCAGATTGTCCGCGAGCGTCAGAGCCTGCTCGATGATGCCGAAGCCGAGGCCGACCGCATGATAGACGATGCTCGCAGCCAGGCGTTGACCATCGCCAGTGAGCAGGAGATCGTCCGCATCTCCCAGCAGCAGGCCGATACCATCATGTCCGACGCCCGCGAACTGGAACGCCAGACGCGCGCCGGCGCCGAGGATTATGCCGATGAAGTGTTCGGCCATGTGGAACAGAGCCTCGATACGCTGCTCGGCAATGTCCGCCGCTGCCGCGATCGTCTCAACCAGAATTCCCTCACCGGCGGCAACGGCGCCCGTTGATGCAGCCCACTACTATCGTCATTCCCCCGGAACTCTCCGCCCCTGCAGAGAGTTCCTTGTTTGAGGGCTCGTATTCGCTTGAATGCCTCAAGGCCGGTCCTGATCTGTATACCTTCGACGCTCCGCTCAATTGGAATGTCACGGTGACCAATACCGGCGGTGCCTTGCTGGTGGCCGGTACCGTCGAGGGCGCGGCACGCACCTCGTGCGTGCGTTGCCTTGAACCCTTCGACTTGGAGCTCACGGGCGAAATCGAGGGGTATTTCCTTCTTTCCGATGAGGAAGCTCCGGTCGATGATTTGGAAGAAGATGAATTCGATGTCATGGGCCCGGACAACACCATCGATCTGATTCCCCTCATGCATTCCGCTCTGTTGATGGATGTTCCCCTGGTGCCGCTGTGCCGTGATGATTGCAAGGGCTTGTGCCCCGATTGCGGAATCAATCTCAACGAGGGAACCTGCGACTGCGCTTCGAAGCGTGCGGCTGCAGAAGAGGCTGAGGAGAAAGCATCCAATCCGTTCTCGGTTCTCAAGGACCTGGATTTGGGCGAAGATGAAGGTGGGGCGAAGAAGTAGAGTCGCCCTTGCAAGGTGCACCGCGCTTTGTTATCATGCTTCTTCGCGTGTTGAACGAACAATCGATATCGGATGAACGCATCCGTTGCAAGAAGGAGAGTGTCATGGCAGTACCTAAACGCAAAATGGGCCGTTCCCGTACCCACGCCCGTCGCAGCGAAAACGACAAAGTCTCCACGCCGGCCCGTTCCGTGTGCCCTCAGTGCGGCGAAACCAAGCTTCCGCACCGCGTGTGCCCCAACTGCGGCTACTATCGTGACCGCGAGGTTATCGAGACCGCATAGCACCGTGCCGGTTTTTGCGGCATGAAGCAGATCAGCGAATCCCCTGCGGCGCATGGTGCCCGGGGGATTTTTCAGTGCGACCATACGACGGAAGGATCGTTCCATGGCAGATTCGTGCATCATAGCAGTCGACGCTCTCGGTGGTGACGCCGGTGCTTCGGTGGTGCTTCCCGGCATCGCTGCGGCTTTGGACCGCGACCCCGAACTCGAAGTGATCGTCTGCGGCCCGGCTGACGTGGTGGAGCCTTTCGCCGAAGGCAGGGCGCGGTGCACGGCCCATGTCTGCTCGGAGCAAATCGGCATGGACGAACATCCTGCGCGCGCCGTGAGGGCCAAGAAGGATTCTTCGCTGGTGGTGGGGTGTCGTTTGGTTGCCGAAGGGCGTGCGCAAGGGTTCTTCTCTGCGGGGTCGACGGGTGCGTGCCTGGTTGCCGCCACCATGGTGGTGGGCCGCATCAAAGGCGTGGCGCGCCCTGCGCTGTGCACCATCATCCCGTCTCCGGTCAAACCGGTGGTCATGTGCGATGTGGGGGCCAACGCCGATTGCAAACCCGCCTATCTGGTCCAGTTCGCCCAGATGGCCGCTATCTACAGCTCCCATGTCATGGAAGTCGACCACCCTTCCGTGGCCTTGCTCAACATCGGCACCGAAGAAACCAAAGGGTCCGCGTTCGCGCAAGAGGCCTACGGACTCTTGAAGAAGAAGGTGCCCGAATTCGTTGGAAACGCCGAGGGAACCGATGTGGTCGCCGCAACCTATGATGTGTTCGTCACCGACGGTTTCACGGGCAATGTCTGCATCAAGACCATCGAGGGCACCAGCAAAACGCTGTTCTCGTCCATCAAGAAGATCATGTCGAAGAATCTGGCCACCAAGCTGGCGGCTGCGGTTCTCGGCGGCGGGCTGCGCGAGCTCAAACGATTCACCAGTCCCGATACGTATGGCGGAGCGCCTATCCTTGGCGTTAAAGGAGCCTGCCTGGTAGGGCATGGTTCTTCCAACGAAACCGCTATCGCAAACGGGGTGCTCACCACGGCGAAGACCGTGCGTTTGGGCGTTTCTGAATTAATCGCGCAAACCGTGGAAGACTCCCGTCAACCCGATACAATGTAGATTCACTGTCGAACACCATCGAAGCAAGGCACCATGACCACTGACGACCGACGTCGAAAACTTGATATCGCGCAAGAAGTTCTGGGTTATCGTTTTTCTGACGAGAACCTGTTGCTTTCTGCCATCACGCATCCCTCGGCTGTTGAAGGCAAGCCGGTTACCTGCTCGTATGAGCGTTTGGAATTCCTGGGCGACAGCGTGCTCGGCTCCATCGTGGCGCGCGAGGCATTCAACCGTTTCCCTGAAATGGATGAAGGCGGCTTGACGCGCATCAAGGTTTCGCTGGTTTCGGGTTCCTCGCTTTCCAAGGTTGCCGAAGAACTCGGATTCGCCGACTTCATCGTGTTCGGGCTTTCCGAGCGCGGCACGGGGCGTCGCGGGCTTCATTCGGCGCTTGAAAACGTATACGAATCGATCGTCGCCGCCTTGCTGCTCGATGGCGGGCTCGATGTGACCCGTGATTTCGTCGCGCGCACCTTGCTGGTGCATATGAGCGAAGAAATGGCCAGCGAGCCTGAAAACCCCAAGAGCGTTTTGCAGGAAAAGCTCCAAGAAGACGGCATCACGCCCACCTACAAGCTGGTGGAAACGCAGGGGCCGCCCCATGACCGTACGTTCGTCACGCAGGTTTTCGCGGGCATGCAGGCATTGGCTCGCGGAGTGGGGCGCACCAAGAAGGAAAGCGAGAGCCACGCCGCCGCAACTGCGCTGCGCAGTCTTTCGCCATCCGATGACAAGGACCGCCAGCGCGCTGAACGAGCCGAGCAGAAAAAACTCAAAGCAGAGGCGAAGGCGCAGGACAAAGCCCGCCGCAAGAACGAACGAGCTGCCGCGCGGCAGCAGAAACAGGGGTAAGGCGTGTACCTTAAATCCCTCATTCTCAAAGGATTCAAATCGTTCGCCGATCGCAGCGTCATCTCGTTGGAGCCGGGCATCACCGCTGTGGTGGGACCCAACGGGTCGGGAAAGTCGAACATTTCCGACAGCGTGCTGTGGGTTTTGGGCGAGCGCAACGCCAAGAACCTGCGCGGGCAGGCCATGGAAGACGTGATCTTCGCCGGCTCTTCCGCACGCAAGCCCCAGGGATTGGCGGAGGTCAATCTGGTGCTCGACAACACCGATGGCACCTTGCCGGTCGATTTTTCGGAAGTTTCCATCACGCGACGCATGTATCGCAGCGGCGAAAGCGAATACCTTATCAACGGCGCGTCATGTCGACGCATGGACGTGCTCGACGTGCTTCATGACAGCGGACTGGGCACCGGCACGCATTCCATCATCAGCCAAGGCCACCTTTCCGGCATTTTGGAAAGCAAGCCCGAAGATCGCCGGGCGCTCATCGAAGAAGCTGCGGGCGTGCTCAAGCACAAGCAGCGCAAAGCCAAAAGCGAGCGCAAGCTTGAAAAGATGGATGGCCATCTGGCCCGCGTCAAGGACATCACGGCCGAAGTGGAACGCCAGATCAAGCCGCTGGAGCGCAAAGCGAAACGTGCCTTGGCCTATCAGGACCTCTCGGTCGAGCTCGCCGATTTGAATCTCAGGCTGGCCGTGGACGACCTGCGGGTGCTGCAGCGCCAATGGGACGGCATCGTTTCACGCGAGGCCGAGTGCGACCAGCGCATGGGCGGACTGCACAAGGCTATCGGCGCTGCCGAAGACGAAGTCGAACGCCTCCAAAACGAACTTGAAAGCCATACCGCCGATGTCGGCCGTCGCGCCGATTTGCATCGTCGGACGCAGAGTGTGGCCGAGCGCACGGATTCCACGGTGCTCCTGTTCCACGAGCGCAAGCGTTCGATGCAAAGCTATATCACGGAAATGCAGCTGCGGGTGGAAGGCGACGAGCGCAAGGCGGGCGATCTTCTGCGTCAGCGCAATGAAGCCGCCGAGGCGCTCGCTTCCACGCAGACGGCTGAAGCCGCCGCTGCTGAAAAGCTCGAATCCGCCCGCACTCGCGCCCAGCAGGCCGGGGAAACGCGGCGTCATATGGAAAGCGCCATCGGCCAGGTCACCCATGACCGGCAAAGCGCTTTGGCAGAACGCGAAGAGGTTCGTGCCCGCCAGGCGCGCACCATGGAAGTGCTTTCCAGCAATCGTGCCCATCAAAAGCTGATCGGCGCCCATGCCGATGAGATAACGCAGCAGCTGGAGTCCGCCCGCCAAGCTGCGCAGCAAGCGCAGCAGGCAGCTGAAGAGACGCGCAGCGCCCTCGATCGCGCCAGTGCGCAAAGCGAAGCGGCGCGTGCCGCCGATGCCGAGGCCTTTGCGCTGCGAGCCGATGCCCGCCAAGCCGCCGACGCGGCACGCGAAGAGGCCATGCAGGCTGCGGCTGAGGCAGCCGCTCTTGAAGAATTGGAGCGTGCCCGCGATGAGGCGAACCCGCTGCTTTCCTGGTTGCTCGACAACCAGGATGCTTGGGAAAAGCGTTGCCGTCCGCTCATCGAGCTCATCGATGTTCCCGATGACCTTTCCGATACCGTCGAACTGCTGCTGGGCGCCGACATCGCGGCGCTCGTGGTCGATGATGTGAAGGCTGCCGAAGAAGTCGCCGATCGTTTGGCCGGCGTCGATGCTTCCGGGTCCGTATGCTTGGTTCCCCAACGCGAGTCAGGACGCGAGATGCCCAAGGCCCCTGCGGGGACCGCCCGTTTGGCGGACCTGGTGCGCGGCGAGGGAGCCCGAGGCGCCATCGAATGCCTTTTGGGCGATGTCCTGGTATGCGACTCCGCCCAGCAAGCGCGCTCCGTTGCCGCTCAGGTGCCTTCGTCGTGCTGTGCCACGCGCGATGGGTTCGTCGTATGGCCCGGCGGCAAAGTCACCTATGCGCGCAAGGCATCCGACCAGGTGAGCCTGCTTGCTCGGCATCGTTCCCTCGACGAGGCCCGCCAGCGTCTCAAGAGCGCTGCCGCCGCCCGCCAATCCGCCGATGAACGTTTGCAGCAGGCTGAAGAAAGCCTGCGTGCCGCTCAGGCGGAAAGCCTCAAAGCCTCCCAGAGCCTGGCGGAATTGCAGGGCAAATCGCAAAGCGCCGAAGCCGAACAGAAGCGCAGCGCCGATAACCTCGAGGCGCTCGAACGCGAATCGGCTTCTTTGGACGAACAACGTGCCGCCGCGGCTTCCGCCTTGGCGCAAGCCGAGCCCGATGCCAAGCAGCTTGAAGAGCGTTTGGCCGAGCTCAACGAGCGCATCGATGCCGCAAAAGAGGATCTCGATGCCAAGCGCGCCGCCTTCGCTCCTGCCCGACGGGAAGCCGAGGATGCCGAAACCGCGCTTTCGCAGGCCAAACTCGAATCGGCTACGTGCACCGAGCGCGCTACCTATGCCAGCCGCATGCTCTTGGCGCGCGAGCAGGAAATCGAGCAGGCTCGTTCGCAGGGCGTGCGTGCGCGTGAGGTGATCGCAGCCAAACAGGCCGCGCTCGAGCGCATCGACCCGCTTATCGCCGTCTTCAACCGTCTCTCCGATGCGGCAAAGCGCCGGGTTCAGTCCATTGAGGAACAGACGGCGGCATCCCAGAGTTCATCTTCGGGCATGCATGATGCCATCAACGCAGCCCGTGCAGCAGCGCGCAAGGCTCACGACGACTATGATGCGGCCAATGCGCGTTTGGGCGATGTTCGGGTTGAAAAGGGGCGCATGGAGATGCAGGTCGAATCGGCCATCTCCACCATCACCGTCGATTGCGCGACTCCGCTTGAAACCGCTCTGGAGCTTCCCGAGTTGGAAGAGCGCCAGGAATGCGAGGCGTCGGCCTTCAAGCTGCAGCGCAGGATCACCAACATGGGAACCATCAATCCCGACGCGGCGGTCGAATACGAGCAGCTCAAGGAACGCTACGACTACCTTGCCGGCCAGCTCGACGATATGCTCGCGGCTCGACGTTCGTTGGCGAAGATCGTCTCGGTCATCGACGCGCGGATGAAAGATGATTTCGTCGACACCTTCAACCAGGTGGATGCGAATTACCGTGAGATCTTCTCCGCGTTGTTCCCCGGCGGGTCGGGTTCTCTTTCGTTGGTCGATCCCGATGACCCCGAAAACACCGGCGTCGAAGTGAACGCACAGCCCCATGGCAAGCGCATTCTCAAAATGTCGCTCATGAGCGGTGGCGAACGGTCGCTTACGGCCATGGCCCTGCTCTTTGCCGTGTACAAGACCCGGTCCACTCCGTTCTACATCTTGGACGAGGTCGAAGCTGCGCTCGATGACACCAACTTGCGCCGCTTGCTGGCTTACCTCGACTCCATGCGCGACCACACGCAATTCATCATGATCACCCACCAGCGCCGCACTATGGAAATGGCCGATGTGCTCTACGGCATATCCATGCAGGCCGATGGCGTCACGAAGGTGGTCAGCCAGCGGTTGGAGCATGCGCTCCAGCACGCAGAGGGGTAGGTATCCATGGGATTCTTCGATCGGATCAGCAGCGGCCTAAGCCGATCGCGCGACCGTTTCACCGAGCAGATGAACGTTTTGCTCGACCGCGGTCCCGATGTCGATGATGAATTCTGGGAAGGCCTTGAAGAGGCTCTCATTCTAAGCGATGTGGGTGCTCCTGCTTCCGCTTCCATCGTGGAGGATATGCGCGATGAAGCCACGCGCCGTGCGCTCCCCGACGCCTATGCGGTGATGGATGCGCTCACCGAACGCATCGCTTCCACGTTCGTCGAAAGCGAGCATCCGGTATTCACCGATGAACCCGAGCTCATCTTGTTCGTGGGTATCAACGGCAGCGGCAAGACCACCACGGTGGGCAAACTCGCCGCCGAAGGCCATGCCGCCGGCAGAAACGTTTTGCTGGGAAGCGCCGATACCTTTCGCGCCGCCGCTATCGAACAGCTGGAAGAATGGGCTCGTCGTGCGGACGTGCCCATCGTCACGCGCGAACGCGGCAGCGATCCGGCAAGCGTCTGCTTCGATACCATCGAACGCGGAGAGGCGCTGGGCAGCGATTACGTGCTCATCGACACTGCGGGGCGCCTGCATACCTCCGACGACTTGATGCGCGAGCTGCAAAAAGTTGTGGGCGTGGTGCGCAAGCGTTCGAAGCTGCCGGTGAAAACCGTGCTGGTCATAGATGCAACCACCGGGCAAAACGGACTCAATCAGGCGCGTGAGTTCAATCGTGCGCTCGACCTGGACGGATTGGTGGTAACCAAGCTTGACGGCACGGCAAAAGGCGGCATCGCATTGGCCATCAGCCACGAATTGCAGCTTCCCATCGAAAAGATCGGGGTGGGGGAGTCCGTCGAGGATTTGCGCGATTTCGATGCGCTCGAGTTTTCCGCCGCCCTTATCGGCGCCGAACCGGTTGATGCGCAAGACGAAGAGGGCGAAGACGCCTCCGTTGCGCAATTCCCAGAGGAAAGCAGCTTCGAACCTGAAGAAGACCAGGAATTCCAAGCGGGCTTCGATGAGGGATCCGAGTTCGAATTCGAAGAGGATTTTGAGGAAGAACCCGAACCCGAGTTCGAGCCTGAAGAAGCGTTCGAAGTTGAAGAAGAGCTCGAACCCCAACCTGAACCTGAGCCTGAGCCCGAGTCCAAGCCTGAGCCTGAACCTGAGCTCGAGCCAGAACCCGAAGAGGAGCTCGAGGAAGAGCCTGAGTTTGAACCCGAGCTTGAACCCGAGCCCGAGGAAGAGCCCGAGCCCCAAGAACAGTTCGAGCCTGAAGAAGAATCTTATTTCGAGGGCGGATCCGAAGAAGAATTCGAATCCGAAGAAGAGTCTGAGCCCGAAGAGGAGTTCGAATCCGAGCCGCAGATCGATGAAGAACCGGCTATTGAAGAAGAACCCGAATTCGAGCCCGAAGAAGAGCCGGTGCTCGAACCTGAGGACGAAGCCGAACCCGAGGCAGAGGAAGAACCTGAACCCGAAAAGCCCGGGCGGTTCCGTCGGTTGTTCAAGTGGCGCGGAAGGAAGGATGACTGATGCTCGAAACGCTGTCAGATCGCCTGCAGGGCATTTTCGGTCGCATGCGCGGCAAAGGCAAGCTCACCGAAGAGGACATCAATGAAGCCATGAGGGAAATTCGCATGGCGCTGCTTGAGGCCGACGTCAACTTCAAGGTGGTAAAGCAGTTCGTCGCGGCTACCAAGGAGCGTTGCCTTTCCGCCGATATCTTGGAATCGCTCACGCCGGCCCAAAACGTGGTCAAGGTGGTGCTCGACGAGCTCACCAAGCTGCTGGGTCAAACCGATTCGAAGTTGGTGCTTTCCAGCCGCATTCCCAATGTCATCATGCTGGTGGGTCTGCAAGGCTCGGGCAAAACCACGGCGGCCGCCAAGTTGGCCTACCGCTTGCGTGAGCAAAACCACAGCCCTTTGCTGGTGGCGTGCGACGTCTATCGCCCCGCCGCTGCCGATCAATTGCAGACGCTCGGCGACGAGATGGGCGTGCGCGTATTCCGCGGCGACGGCAAGGATCCAGTGGCCATCGCGCGCGAGGGCGTGCAAGATGCCATCGATAATCTACGCGACGTGGTGATCGTGGATACGGCGGGCCGCCTCCATGTGGATGAGGACATGATGGCCGAAGCCGCCGCCATCAAAGATGCGGTAAAGCCCGATCAGATCCTCATGGTGGTCGACGCGATGACCGGTCAAGACGTGGTAAATGTGGCGTCCGCTTTCGCCGAACGGGTTGATTTCGACGGCGTCATCATGTCGAAGATGGACGGCGATGCCCGCGGCGGCGGAGCGCTTTCCCTGCGCGAGGTCACCGGCAAACCCATCAAGTTCATCTCGGCAGGCGAGAAGTCCGATTCGCTGGAGGAATTCCACCCCGACCGCATGGCCAAGCGCATTTTGGGCATGGGCGACGTGGTGAGCCTCATCGAGACCGCTTCGAAGATCCAAGACGAAGCCATGGAGGCCGAGCAAACCGAGCGGATGGCCAAGGCTCAGATCAATCTGAACGACTTTTTGGACATGAACCGTCAAATCCACAAGATGGGCGGCGTTTCCAAGCTCATAAGCGCTTTGCCCGGAGGCGACAAAGCCCTCAGCCAGGGCCAGGTGGACACCAGTGCACTCGACCGCATGGAGGTCATCATCCATTCGATGACCGCCGCCGAGAGGGAAAAGCCCGATCTTCTCAATGGCAGCAGGCGTGCACGCATCGCTGCCGGCGCCGGCGTCACCGTCACCGATGTCAACCAGGTGATGAAGAGGTTCAACGAGACCAAGAAGGCGCTCAAGCAGTACATGCCGGCTTTGGATCAAGGCGGCAAGAAGGGGAAGAAAGGCAAGAAGGGCAAGCGCCGCCGCAGTGGCATGCCCGGCATGGGCGGCATGAACATGGCCGACATGAAGAAGCTGCAAGACATGCTCGGCGATATCGATCAGTAGGCGCATCCGATCTGTGACGGCTTTGTGAAAAAGTAAGGAACCGTATCAAAATCACTTGAAATGGTAAGCAACCTTTCTATAATGCTAAGCAAGCTTAGTTGATAGATTCGCATAGGTGGTGCGGATCATAGGAAAGGAGCCGACCATGGCCGTTGATAACGAAGAATTGATGATGGAACTCCAGCGCGTTTCCGTGTTGATGCGCCGCAGCCGTCGCGCCAAGATGAAGAATCGTCCCGAGGACAAGCAGGGCAAGCCCCGCGAAGACGAGAAGGAATGCGGCTGCCACCGCCACGGCGGTGCTGCGCTGGGCGATCCTTCTGCCGATCACGGGTACGGCAACCACAAGTGCAACGGCGGTTCGGGCCGTCATGGCCAGAACCGCATCCTTGCTGTGCTCACCATGCAGGACGGCACCAGCCAGAAAGATCTCGCCTATCTTTTGGGCATCCGTCCCCAGTCCCTCACGCAGGCTCTCGACACGCTTGAACAGGACGGCTTCATCGAGCGCAAGCAGGATGAAGATGACAAGCGCGCCCGTCGCGTCTTCCTGACCGACAAGGGTCGCGGCCGCGCCGGCAAGGTGGCCGAAGATCGCAAGCAATATGCCGATGATGCTTTCAGCATGCTGAGCGAAGAAGAGAAAGAACAGCTCTCGTCCATCCTGGGCAAGCTCAGCTCCACGCTCGGAAGCGAACTGCCCGTTCGATAGGCACTGGTCCGAAGTTCAACGGGCGCGCTCAACATGGCGCGCCCGTTTTGTGTATGCGCACTATTGCACCCTTGCATGAAGCGCCTTCAACCCGTATCATGAACAATCGCTGTTTTCGAAGGGGCCGAGGGCCCCTCATTGCAAAAGATAAAAAGGAGCCACCTTCATGTCCGTAAAGATTCGCCTCGCCCGCCATGGCGCTAAAAAGGCCCCGTACTACCGCGTCGTCGTCGCCGATTCGCGTTCTGCGCGCAACAGCCGTCCCATCGAAGAAGTCGGCCGTTACAACCCCTGCGTCGACCCTATCATGATCAACCTTGACATGGAAAAGGTCGATCGCTGGATCGCCAATGGCGCTCAGCCTACCGAGACCGTCGCCCGTCTCATCGAGACGGCTCGCAAGGACGCGTAGCTGATGGATTCCCAGACGGTCGATTTCGCTGGGCTGGTTCGCACCATCGTCGAACCGCTGGTCGAAGACAAGGATTCCCTCGAGGTCACCCAGACGGTTTCCGAAGAAGGCGATTCGCTGGTCGAGATCCGCGTTGCTGACGACGATGCCGGCAAGGTCATCGGTCGACAGGGCCGCGTCATCAAGGCCATCCGCACCGTCGCCCGCGCTGCGGGGACGCGCGCGGATATCCACGTGGATGTGGAGCTCATCGATTAGATGGGTGCCTGGGCCGCCGTTGCGCTGATAACCAAGACCCGCAATCTCAAAGGAAGCTTCGTCGCCATTGCGTGCGACGGGCTTCCTTTCCTGCTTTCTGCAGGTGACTGCGTTTGCTTCGCACCCCCTGCGCTGCATGGCCCTCGGTCTGCTTGCGTATTGCAAGCCGTGCAAATCGACGCTTCCCGTTGGGAAGTGACATTCGAGGGCATCGACTCCATAGAGGTCGCCGAGCCCCTTGTCGGATCCACCTGTTTGATGCCGCGCGATCGCGTCCCCGATGTTTCAAGTCAAGCGGGCCCGTTGGGTTGGGTCGGATATGCCGTGGTCGATTCCCGCGCCGGCGCGCTGGGCGATATCGTCGATATTCGCTCGAGTTCCGCCCAGGACCTGCTCATCGTCGAGGCGCAGAGCCGTCAAGTGTTGATTCCCGCAGTCGATGCGTTCATCGACCGAATAGATGATGATTCTCGTATCGTTTTCGTTTCCGTGCCTACCGATCTTATCGATTTGCAGGGGGAATGACCTGATGCTCATCGAGACGCTCTCGACGTTCCCTAACATGTACGACTCGGTCATGGGCGCTTCCATGATGCGTATCGCCCAAGAAAAGGGGGCGCTGCGCTTCAAAGCCCACGACCTGCGCGATTGGACCCATGATCGTCATAGAACGACCGATGACGAGCCGTATGGCGGCGGTGCGGGTCTGGTTATGAAGTGCGAGCCGTTGTTCGAGGCCTACGATGCCATACGCGCCTTGGATTCAACGCCGCCTTGTACCGTGTTCATGACTCCGGTGGGCGAAACGTTTTGCGAGCGAACGGCGTTGGAATTGGCGGCCGAACCTCGGCTGCTGTTCGTGTGCGGCCATTACGAGGGCATCGACGAGCGTGCCTATGAATTGGCCGATCGTCGTATCTCACTGGGCGATTACGTGCTCACCAGCGGCGAACTTGCTTCCATGGTCGTCATAGACGCGGTGGTGCGCCGCATCCCCGGCGTGTTGGGACACGATGCCAGTTCCCAAGATGAGAGCTTTGCCAATGGGTTGCTCGAATACCCTCAGTACACACGTCCCGCCGAGTTCAGGGGAATGGAGGTTCCGCCTGTGCTCTGCAGCGGCAACCATGGCGCCGTCGATGCCTGGCGTCGTCGCGAAAGCCTGCGGCGGACCGCATTGCTGCGACCCGATTTGATAGAGGCGGCGGACTTGAGCGATGACGACCGCGCTTTTTTGAGGAGTTTGGCTTCCGATACGGACCGATAGCGTGCCAAGCGCTATCATGGGTCGACGAACCAGAAACGCCATTCGCGCCGTGTCCCTCTCTGTGGGTTTGGGCGCATGAGAGGATCATCGATGCCATCCGGTCAGATCGACCAACCCAAATCGGGATTCCTTCACAACGTCCTCAGCTTCATCGTCATGCTGGCCATCGTGCTGGCGGCTTCTTGGGCGCTGCGCACGTTCGTCATCTCTCCTTACGAGATCCCATCGGGATCCATGGAGACCACCATCATGACCAACGACAAGGTCTTTTCCGAAAAGATAACCTACTATTCCCGTTCCGTCGAAGCCGGCGATATCGTTACCTTCACCGACCCCGAACAATCCGACCGCACGCTCATCAAACGCTGCATCGCCACCGCCGGCCAAACCGTCGATTTGCGCGATGGCCGGGTGTACGTCGATGGAGTCGAGCTTGAGGAATCCTACGTCAACGGTCAGAGCACCTACCCGCTGCAGACTGCGGCGGGAGTTTCCATCAGCTATCCCTACACCATCCCCGAAGGCTGCATCTGGGTGATGGGGGACAACCGCGGCAATTCCGCGGATTCGCGCTATTTCGGCGCCGTCGACGCATCGAGCGTCACCGGAAAGGCCTGCTGCATCTATTGGCCGCTCAATCGCATCGGCGGCTTGGAGTAATGCCGCTTTCGGCGGCTTCATCGATTCGAAGAAGGAGAACCATGGTAGACAATCCTCAAAGACGGGCGGCTGATCCGCAGGCTCCCACCTTCCAGGACATCGTCATGAACCTGCAGCATTATTGGGCTGCCCAAGGCTGCGTTGTTTTGCAGCCCTACGACGGCGCGGTGGGTGCGGGTACCAACCACACTGCTACCACGTTGCGTTCGCTGGGTCCTGATACCTGGCGTACTTGCTATGTGCAGGGCTGCCGCCGTCCCACCGACGGCCGCTATGGTGAAAACCCCAACCGACTGCAGTTCTACTATCAGTTCCAAGTGCTCATGAAGCCATCGCCCGACAACATCCAGGACCTGTATCTGGGAAGCCTGCGCGCCATCGGCATCGAACCCGATCGGCATGACGTGCGTTTCGTCGAGGACGACTGGGAAAGCCCCACGTTGGGCGCCTGGGGGCTGGGCTGGGAAGTATGGCTCAACGGTATGGAAGTGACTCAGTTCACTTATTTCCAGCAAGTGGGCGGCTACGAATGCGCTCCCGTTCCCGTGGAGCTCGCCTATGGTCTGGAACGGTTGACCATGTACATCCAGGGCGTCGATTCGGTGTATGACATCGTATGGGCACGTGGAGACGATGGCGTCGAATTCACCTACGGCGACGTCTATCTGGAAAACGAGAAGGAGTTTTCCACCTACAACTTCGAAATCGGCAACACCGAATTCCTGTTCGAGCTGTTCAACGACTGCGAAAAGGAAGCCCAATCGTGCCTGGCGGCCAATCTGCCGCTGCCGGCCTATGACTGGGTGCTCAAATGCTGCCACACTTTCAATCTGCTCGATGCGCGCGGGGTCATTTCCGCCACCGAGCGGATGGCCTATATCTTGCGCGTGCGCGAAATGGCCAAGGCGTGCTGCGGCGCTTACATGGAACACGTGGTGGGACTTGTGCCCGCCGACAAAGCAGGGGAGGGGGAATAGCCATGTCCGATACCGCGATGCTCGCTTTCGAGATAGGGGTCGAAGAGATTCCCGCCTTCGATTTGGATTCTGCCAACAAGCAACTGGCGAAGATGGTCCCCGCTGCCCTCGATGACGCCCGCATTCCGCACGGCGCCGTCGAAATCCATTCCAGCCCGCGACGCCTTATCGTGCTGGTTGCCGATATGGCTTTGAGCACCGAAGAATTGGTCGAAGAGTACAAGGGGCCGGCCGTCAAGATCGCATTCGACGATGCGGGGCAGCCGACCA
Organism: Eggerthellaceae bacterium; assembly: GCA_040774885.1. Taxonomy (GTDB): domain Bacteria; phylum Actinomycetota; class Coriobacteriia; order Coriobacteriales; family Eggerthellaceae; genus JAXGTO01. The sequence goes on from JAXGTO010000001.1 coordinate 44,423, forward strand.
AGGCCGCTTCCGGGTTCGCCCGTGGCAAGGGCCTGGCCGTCGAGAATCTGGAACGGCGCGAGGTGGATGGAACCGAATACGTGTTCGCCGTGCGCAACGTTCCCGCCACACCCGTCGCCGATCTTCTGCCCGCCATCCTCACTTCGTTCATCACCGGCATCAAGTGGCCGCGCTCGTGTCGTTGGGCGCGCCGCAGCGAGTACTTCGTACGTCCCGTTCGTTGGCTGGTCGCTTTGCTGGGCGATAAGGTCGTTCCCCTCGAATTCGCCGGTGTGAAGGCTGGTACGGTTACCATGGGCCATCGCGTGCTGGCGCCCGGTGCCCATGAAGTGCACGGTGCCCAGAATCTCATGGACGCTATCCGTGCGGCGGGGGTCATTCCCGACCAGGCCGAACGCGAGCAGGCCATCCGCGACGGCGTGGCCGCCATCGAAAAGGACACGGGATTGACGGCGGACCTTCCTGCCAAGACCCTGCTGGAAGTGACCAATCTCTGCGAGATGCCCCAGCCGCTGCTGTGCACCTTCGACGAAGAGTTCCTCCGTGTGCCCGAAGAAATCATCGTCGACGCCATGCTCATGCACCAGCGTTATTTCCCCTTGTATGATGCCGCCGGCAAACTCACCAATCGTTTCATCATCGTGAGCAACGGAGACCCCGCCTGCGCCGCCACCATCATCGATGGCAACGAGCGCGTGGTCCGTGCCCGACTCGACGATGCGAAGTTCTTCTACGAAGAGGACTTGAAAAATCCGCTTGAATCGTATGTCGAGCGTTTGGACGAGGTCATCTTCCAGGAAAGCTTGGGAACGGTTCTCGATAAAACGCGGCGGCTCGAGAAGCTCGCCGATCACCTGTCTGCCGATGCCGGCCTGAGTGCGCAAGACGCCGCTGATTTCAAACGGGCGGCGCATCTGTGCAAGGCCGACTTGGTCACCAATGCCGTGGTGGAGTTCACCAGCGTCCAAGGCGTCATGGGCTCTTACTATGCTCTTGCTTCCGGCGAGGACGCCCAGGTGGCGCAGGCTATCGAGCAGCAGTATCGTCCTCGTTTCGCCGGTGACGCCGCTCCTGATTCCGTCGTGGGCAAGCTGGTCGCCTTCGCAGACAAGCTGGACACCATCTGCGGTCTGTTCGCCGTGGGGCAAGGCCCCACCGGATCGAGCGACCCGTTCGCTTTGCGCCGCAGCGCCATCGGCATCGTCAACATGCTTTCTGACGGCTTGCCTGTTTCGCTCGAAGCTGCCATCGATTGCTCGCTTTCCACTTTCGACAACGTCGAATTCGACCGTGCTGCTATCGAAGCGGAGATCGTCGATTTCTTCATCACGCGCACCAAAGTGATGCTGCGCGACGAAGGATGCTCGGCGGATGCCGTCGATGCGGTTTTGGCCGCCGGCGTCAAAGAGCCCGCTGAAGTGGTGGCCCGCACCCGTGCGCTGGAAGCCGCCCGCGTTCAGATGCCTTCGGAAATGGAAGACCTGGCCACGGCCTATGCACGCGCCAACAATCTGCGCGATGCCTCGCTGGGCAGCGATATCGACGAATCCCTTCTCGATGAGGTGCGCCATGCTCTGGTGTGCGCCGTGGAAGAGGCGGATCGCAACGTATCGCGGGCCTTGGGGGCCGGCGACTACGCGGCGGCGCTGACAGCGTTGGCTGCCCTGCGCAAACCCATCGACTTGTTCTTCGATCGCGTGAAGGTCATGGACGACGATCAAGATATGCGCGCCAACAACCTGCGCTTGCTCAACCGCTTCGTCGGGGTGTTCTCCAACGTTGCCGATTTCGGCAAGTTGGCGAAAGCCTGATGGCTTTCCAATTCCACGGCAACGCAACCGGCATCCCCACCATCCATGTGGTAAGCGACTCGGTGGGGATGACGGCGCAGACCATCGCGCGCGCCGCCGCCAGCCAGTTCGGCGAAACCGCTCCCAACATCGAGGTGCTCTCCAATGTGCGCACCTTCGACGAGATCAGGGATTTCTTCGATCATCATGCAGCCAATCATCTGGAAACCTTGGGTGATGACAGGCTGGTGGTGTTCTACACGTTGGTGGATGCCGACATCCGCGCCCAGCTCCATGACTATCTTGCCGAGCACTCTAACGTGGTGGCCGTCGATCTCATGACCGATGCCATCGAGGCGATATCGGTGGTCAGCGGACGCAAGCCGCTGGTCATCCCCGGTGAGATGCATGTCACCGACGACAACTACTTCCATCGCATCGATGCCATGGAATTCACCATCGCCCACGACGACGGCCGCAATCCCCAAGATCTCACCGATGCCGATATCGTGCTGTTGGGCGTGTCGCGCTCGTCCAAGACGCCCACGTCCATCTATCTTTCCCAGCAAGGCTACAAAGTTGCCAACATCCCGCTCGATTTGCAATCCGACCCGCCAAAAGAGCTGTTCGATTGCGATCCGACCCGCGTGTTCGGCTTGGTGACTTCTCCCGATATCTTGGTAGGAATCAGACGCCGCCGCTTGGGTCGCGCCCAGATGGTCGCATCGAGCTATGCAGACCCCGAAATGGTCTATCGCGATTTGGAGAAAGCACGTAGTTTGATGCGGAAAATCGGCTGCATGGTCATTCACACCGAAAACCGCGCCGTTGAGGAAACCGCGCAAGAAATCATGCGGTATTATGACGTGGCACACCCGCAGGCTGGCCGTATGCGGCCGCTGGGCGAAAACTGAAAGTCGCATTTGTAAGGAGACAAAAGGTGACCGAAGAAGTGAAGCGCGTATATGCATTCGGCAAGGATGCCCAGGGCAATAACGTGACCGAGGGCAATACCAACATGAAGAGCGTGTTGGGCGGCAAGGGAGCCAACTTGGCCGAGATGGCCAACATCGGCCTTCCCGTCCCTCCGGGCTTTACCATTTCGTGCCAGACCTGCATGGAGTACGCCAATGCCGACAACACGTGGCCCGAAGGCGCGCTCGACACCATCCACGAATACCGCGTCGATTTGGAAAACCGCATCGGAAAGCAGATCGGCGATGCCGCCGACCCGCTGCTCGTCTCAGTGCGCTCCGGCGCCCCCATGTCCATGCCGGGCATGATGGACACCGTGCTCAACCTGGGCCTCAACGATCAATCGATCAACGGGCTCATCGCCCAGACGGGCAATCCCCGTTTCGCTTGGGACAGCTACCGTCGTTTCATCCAGATGTTCTCCAACGTGGTCATGGGCCTCGATGGCGATTTGTTTGAAAACGCCATCACCATGGCCAAGAACGCGCGCGGCGTCGCCAGCGACACCGACCTCACGGCCGAAGACCTGCAGCAGCTGGTCGAGGTCTTCAAGGGAATCTTCAGCCAGAACGTCGACGGTCGCGCCTATCCCGACTTGGTCGAAAACGGAGCGGTCGCTTTCCCGCAAGACCCCATGGTGCAGCTGAAACTGGCCATCGAGGCCGTGTTCGGCAGCTGGAACAACCCCCGCGCCATCCTTTACCGCAAGCAGAACAAGATTGCCGACGACCTGGGTACCGCCGTCAACGTGCAGTGCATGGTGTTCGGCAACAAGGGCGATACATCCGCTACCGGCGTTGCGTTCACGCGCAACCCTGCCAATGGCGAAAAGGAATTCTACGGTGACTATCTGGTGAATGCCCAGGGCGAAGACGTCGTCGCCGGCATCCGCAACACCAGCCCCATCGCCGATCTCAAAAACGTCGATGGCCTCGAAGAGGCCGGTCGCGAACTCGAAGAGGTGTTCGTCACCTTGGAGAACCACTTCCGCGACATGTGCGACATCGAGTTCACCATCGAGCAGGGCAAACTCTACATGCTTCAGACCCGTGTGGGCAAGCGCACCGCCGCCGCCGCGCTCCATATCGCCATCGAAATGGAGAAAGAGGGCCTCATCACCAAGCAGGAAGCCGTCTGCCGCGTCGATCCGGCGCAGCTCGACCAGCTGCTTCACCCGCAATTCGACACCAAGGCCGACTATGACGTTTTGGCCCGCGGCCTCAACGCCAGCCCCGGCGCCGCCGTCGGCGAAGTGGTGTTCAGCGCCGCCGATGCCGTGGCTGCCGCCGAAGCCGGACGCAAATGCGTTTTGGTCCGTTGGGAAACCAATCCCGATGACTTGGCGGGCATGATCGCCGCCGAGGGCATTCTCACCAGCCATGGCGGCAAGACCAGCCATGCAGCCGTCATCGCCCGCGGCATGGGTGCCCCTTGCGTGTGCGGTGTCGAGGTTCTCAAGATCGATGCCGATAAGAAGGAAGCTGCGGTTTCCGGGACCGACGTTGTTTTGCATGAAGGCGATATGGTCAGCCTGGACGGAACCACGGGCACCGTGGTTTTGGGTGCGGTCGATCTGGTGATGCCCGAGCTCACCGGCGATTTGGACACCATCCTGGAATGGGCCGACGAGTTCCGCACCATGGGAGTGCGCGCCAATGCCGACAATCCCGATGATGCCGTGCTCTCCCGTGATTTCGGTGCCGAAGGCATCGGACTTTGCCGCACCGAGCATATGTTCTTGGGCGATCGCAAGCAGATCATCCAGAGCTTCATCCTCACCGAAGATCCCGCCGTGCGCGAAAAGGCGCTCTCCGACCTCCTTGCCGCTCAAACCGGCGACTTTTTGGGCATGCTCCGCGCCATGGACGGCCTGCCCGTCATCGTGCGTTTGCTCGATCCGCCTCTGCACGAGTTCCTGGAAGACCCCCGTGCGCTCGATGTCGAAATCGCTCACATGGAGGATTCGGGTGCCCCGGCTGCCGATATCGCTGCCAAGCGCAAGCTCATGGAGCAGATCGACGGTATGAGCGAAGCCAATCCGATGCTCGGCTTGCGTGGTTGCCGCCTGGCTATCGTGCATCCCGAACTTGCCGCCATGCAGGTGCGCGCCATCGCCGGCGCTGCTGCCCAGCTCAAGAAGGAAGGCCTCGATCCCAAGCCTGAGATCATGATTCCTCTGGTGAGCGTCCTGCCCGAACTTGACACGCTGCGTGGAGAGGCCGAGGCCGTCATCGCCGACATTCAGAAGGAAGAGAACGTCGAGCTCGACATTCCCATCGGCACCATGATCGAGCTGCCCCGTGCCGCCATCACCGCCGATGAAATCGCCACGAAGGCCGACTTCTTCAGCTTCGGCACCAACGACCTCACCCAGACCACGTTCGGCTTCAGCCGCGACGACGTCGAGGCCAAGTTCATTCCGTGCTATCTCGATCGCCATATCCTGCCGTACAATCCTTTCGCCACCATCGATCCGGGTGTGGCAGAAATGGTGCGTATCGGCTGCGACAAGGGCCGTTCTTCCAATCCCGACATCACGCTGGGCGTATGCGGCGAACACGGCGGCGACCCCGACTCGGTGAAGATGTTCAACGAGATCGGCCTGACCTACGTCAGCTGCAGTCCGTATCGCGTTCCCTTGGCTCGCCTTGCCGCTGCTCAGGCTGCACTTGGCTGCTAATCGGTGATATAATTCCAAATCGGGTGCTGCGTTTCATCCGCAGCACCCGGCACTTTGAAATGGTGGAACACGCCACCCCCTCATGCAGCTTGCGGGCTGCATGACGTGTCTTTTCGGGGGCGACTGGTTTCGACATGGCAGGTTTGAAGCAGAGAGCAGGCCGTGGTCTCCTCGCCACGATAAACAGGGGTACCGTCAAATTTAATTGACAACAAGAATTACTCTGGGCAGTATGCCCTCGCCGCTTAATAGATAGCGACGCGTCAATGCGGGAAGGTTCTCCCGATCCCGTTGCGACGTCATTTCAGGGAGATGCGCCTTGGCACGTAGCCGGTATGGCCAAGGCAAAGACCGAACCGACTCGGAGCCGCCCAGTTCGTCGATGAGCGCGGCGGTTCCCAAAACCAATCGTCGACTAAGCTTGTAGCGCTTTGCGGATGGTCTGGTATGGACCGGGGTTCGATTCCCCGCGCCTCCACCACGGATAAAAGATGGGCCCATCGGATTCTTCGGTGGAGCGATGGGCCCTCTTCAAACAAAATAATAGAGAGGGTGGGTTCGCAATGGATTTCTCGGTGTTGCAAGATGCCGGATTCGACACCGACGCCGCTCTAAGGCGTTGTGCGGGCGATGAGGATCTCTATGCCCAGGTTCTGGGAATGTTCGTTCAAGACGAAAACGTGAAACAAGCCGCCCAGTGCCTCGAATCGGGCGATCGCGACGGCTTCTTCGGCCATGTCCACGAAGTGAAGGGCATGTGCGGCAACCTCGGAATCACCCCTCTTTACGAAGCTGCTTCCCAAGTGATCGTCTCATTGCGCGCCGATGCCGATGATGAGGCTCGTCGGCTGTTCGGCGATGTTGAATCGCTGCGCGATAAAGCCGTGCGCGCCATCGGCAAGGCTGGCGTATGAGCATGGGTCGCCAGACCGTTCTGATCGCCGATGATTCTCTGATCAATCGGACTTTTCTTGCCAAAGCCCTCGAAGAAGAGTACGACATTTTATCGGCTTGCGACGGCGAGGATGTGTTCAAGGTCCTCGCGGCTCACCCTGGGTGCGTTTCGGCCATTCTCTTGGACATAATGATGCCTAATCTCGATGGCTACCAGGTGCTTGAACGTCTGCAAGCCGATGAAGCCCTCAAGTCCATTCCCGTTGTCGTCGTTACTTCAGAAAGCGAACATTCAAGCGAATTGCGTGCCCTCGATCTGGGTGCTTCTGATTATTTGACCAAACCGATCGATCCCGAAATCGCCCGTCGTCGTACCAAGACGGTTATCGAGGGGCGTGAAGTCGAGCGTCTGCGTTATGAGAATCGACTGCTCGATGAACTTAAATTCCGCGCTTATCACGACGACCTCACGGGGATTTATTCCCGTGCGGCGCTCATTCGCGAGATTCCCCTGCTGCTCGATGACGATCCGACGACTGAATTCATGCTCATCCGCTAGAACATCGAGAAGTTCAAGCTGGTCAACGATCTTATGGGCGTTTCAGTGGGCGACGCTGTGCTGAAGAAGTTCGCTGATTGCCTTAGATGCGGCATTGGATCGAAGGGCTTGTTCGGACGTTTGTCGGGAGACAATTTCATTACGTGCATGCCGTCTGGCACCTTAGATATTTCCGAGGCCCTCTCTGCTGTCACGCAGAAGATCTCTTCGGTGGCCCATGGGTCCAACTTGGTGGTTTCGGCCGGATTGTATCCTATCGTCGATCGGAGCATTCCCATCGACAGCATGTTCGATAGAGCTGCGCTGCCGCTGGCCACCGTCAAGGGCGATTACGGGCACCATTATGCGTACTACAACGAAGAAATGCGCGACACCCTTATCGAAGAGCAGAAAATCGTCGAGATCATGGACGACGCATTGGCTGCCGGTGAATTCGAGGCGTATCTGCAACCCATCTACCAGGTGGAGACGGGCACGCCCGTGTGCGCAGAAGCGCTGGTGCGCTGGAATCGGCCTGGATACGGTCTCGTTTCGCCCAGTTTGTTCATTCCTTTGTTCGAGCGCAACGGATTCATTTCCCAAGTGGATCGGTGCATCTGGGAACAAGTCTGCATCATGCAGAAGCGGCGGAGGGAAGCACACGCCGCCGACTTGCCCATATCGGTCAATGTGTCACGGCGCAACCTGTATGACCCCCATCTGTTCGATGACATCATGGAGCTCACGCAGCGCTACGATGTGCCGCCTTCTCTGCTGCGCTTGGAAGTGACCGAATCGGCGTATATGGATGACCCTGGACAACTGATCGAAACCGTCGAAAAGCTGCAAGCCCAGGGATTCCCGGTATTGATGGATGATTTCGGCAGCGGCTATTCATCATTCAACTCGTTCAAAGACCTGCCGGTCGATATCTTGAAGATGGACATGAAGTTCATGAAGGATTTCGAACACGGCGGACGTGTGAGCATCATCGTTGCAAGCATCATAGAGATGGCCCGCAAGCTGGGTATCGGAGTGGTGGCCGAAGGGGTCGAGACCGTCGAACAGTACCAGTTCCTCAGAGAAATGGGCTGCGACTATATCCAAGGGTTCTATTTTGCCCGACCGATGTCATATCCGGAATTCTCCGAATACATGGATTCCCACATCCGATAAGGTATTTCAGACGTGTGTGCTGTTCGACTTCAGCGTATGAAGCTGGTTTGCGTTTTGGCTTCGAGCTGGGGCTGGCTGACGCCGTATCGTTTGCCTGCTTCTATGCTGTGCAGCAGCCAAGCCATGTTCTGGCCGAGTATGCGCATGGTCTGCATTCCCTCTTCGTCCTCGGCAGCTTCTTCGGCGGTATTGCCATGCACCATGGGCCAGTAATTTGACGAGACCAAGGGCATGCAGTTGATCTGGAAGTACTTGTTGAGGCGATCGAGCGTGGAGGTGGTTCCCGCACGGCGGGCCGAAGCGACCGAGGCGCCTGGTTTGTAGCGCAATTGCGAACCGGCCGCATAGAAGATGCGGTCGAGCACGCTGGTCAGGGCTCCGTTGGGGCCGGCGTAATATACGGGGCTGCCGACGATCAGGGCATCGGAGGCGATTGCTTTTTCAAGCAAGGTGTTCACGATGTCGTCGGTATAGATGCACCGCCCGCTTTTCGATTCCGCGCAAGAGCGGCAGGCTTGGCAACCGCGAACAGGTTGGCGGCCGATCCAGGCGATTTCGGTATCTATGCCGTCGGCTTCCAAAGCTTTGGCCACTTCGGCCAACGCGGCGTTGGTGCAGCCGTTTTTATGGGGACTTCCGTTTATCAGCAATGCCTTCATGGTCCGCCTCTTCCTCTTGCCTGCCACCATGTGTCGGCATCGTTTGCGATGCCGTGGTTTCGCTTCTTTCAGATTAGCAGAAAATGAGGGCATGGGGTGCAGACGGCCGTGTGCGGGCGGTGGGGTTCTATACTGGAACGCATGGAACAAGACAAAACAGAAACAAAGCGCTGCGCTCCCATCGGTGTGTTCGATTCCGGTTACGGCGGGCTCACGGTCGCTCGTGAGATCATCAAGCAGCTTCCCCATGAAGACCTGGTGTTCTTCGGCGACACGGCACGCTGCCCCTATGGTCCGCGTTCGCTTTCGCAAGTCGATGGATTCGTTCAGCAGATTTGCACGTGGTTGACGGGCAAGCAGGTGAAGATGATCGTCATCGCCTGCAACACGGCCACCGCTGCCGGTTTGGTCCACGCCCAGCAGGTGTTCGACGTGCCCGTGGTGGGCGTTGTCGAGCCGGGCGCTCGTGCGGCCGTCCATGCCACGCGCAACCGCCGTGTGGGAGTGATCGCTACCAAGGCGACGGTCGAGTCCAACGCCTACTCGCAAGCCATCCGCAATCTCGATGCAGGAGTTACCGTGTTTTCGACGGCCGCTCCGCGCTTCGTCGAAATCGCCGAGCAAGGCATCCGTATGGCCGAGGGGCCCATCGAAGACTACACGTCGCTGGCGTCCAAAGTGTATATCCGCCCCGAATTCGCCGATATCGCCAAGGAATACCTCGAACCGCTTCGCCGTGCCGATATCGATACGCTTGTGCTCGGTTGCACGCACTATCCGTTGCTCAAAGCGCTGATCGGGGGAGTGGTGGGGCGCAAAGTCACCCTTATTTCTTCGGGTCGGGAAGCTGCACGCGATGTTCGCGAGATCTTGGGCCGTCATGGCGAGCTCAACGACGAATCCCATGTCCCAACCTATCGTTTTTATTCATCCGGCGGCAACGTGGGGGAGTTCCGCGATTTCGGCAGCCGCGTGCTGCGCATGCCGCTTCCGCCGGTCGAGCACGTCGACTTGCCCTGATCGTTCGTTTAGGAGGACTCCATGGAAAAGCGGGTGGTCATAGCCAGCAACAACGCCCACAAGGTCGAAGAGATAGAAACCGCTCTCGATTTCGAAGGGTGGGAATTCCAGACATTGCATCAAGCTGGAATCGAGAGCGACCCCGAAGAGGATGCGGGTACGTTTTTGGGCAATGCCCAGATCAAAGCCCTTGCGGCTCGCAAGGCGGCCGGCGAAAAGGTTGCCGTGTTGGCGGATGATTCCGGTTTGGAAGTGGATGCGCTCGACGGCGCTCCGGGCGTTTATTCCAGCCGCTATGCCGGCACCGACGGCGATGATGCCGCCAACAACGCGAAACTGTTGAGCGAATTGGGCGATCTTCCGCTCGAAAGCCGCACCGCTCGCTTTGTTTGCACGCTGGTGTTCATCGATGAAGACGGCACTGAAATCGATGCACGGGGGACCATCGAAGGCCGTATCGGATTCGATGAGGCGGGGGAAGAGGGCTTCGGCTACGATCCGTTGTTCTTGCCTGACGCATACGAGGGCCGCAAGACCTTGGCGCAGGTGCCGCAAAGCCAAAAGAACGCCATCAGCCATCGCGGGAACGCTTTGCGGCAGTTGAAGGTTATGCTGGGCAACCGCTGATCATGCGATCTTGCTGCAGTCGGTTCAATGTCTGTTATAATGCTTTGCGCTGCTGGTTCCCGGGACGTGGCGCAGTCTGGTAGCGCGCCTGCTTTGGGAGCAGGATGTCGCAGGTTCGAATCCTGTCGTCCCGACCAGCGGCACAAGGTATGCGGGTGTGGTTCAATGGTAGAACCTGAGCCTTCCAAGCTCATGACGCGGGTTCGATTCCCGTCACCCGCTCCAATAATCGTATCGACGCATCGCAATCGCGATGCGTTTTCGTTTTCTTCTTCAAATTCGGCTGTGGTCATGCCTTATTGCCGACAGACCCTGAACCGGCGTGAGGATTTTGCATTGCATCTCCCGGTTGGTTTGTCCTTCGGTCAACCGACAAAGCGAAGGCCCCTTGCGGGGCCTTCGTCATCATATCCAGTGCATCGAGAAGTTACTGTTGCGACGAATCTCTCTCGGCAGCTTTGGCGGCAGTGCGTGCTGCGCGCTTTGATTTCCTGGTGGCAGGACCGTCTTCCATCGCCTCGGTCAAGTCGGCATCGGTGGTGGCGCCGATGGCGTGCTTGGGAATGACGATGGGCTTGCCGATCTTCTTCCATTCGCGGTATTCCGCCGTGGCGGTGAAGAGCACGTCGGAAGATGAATTGAGGCCGGTTTCGCAGCTGTCCTGAACGACGGCGATGATGAATCCGACGCCGATCATCTGCATGGCGATGTTGTTGTCGATGCCGAACAGGCTGCAGGCCAAGGGGATCAACATGAGCGAGCCGCCGGGAACGCCCGACGCGCCGCAAGCGGAAACGGCGGACAGCACGCACAGGATGAAGGCGGTGGGCAGGTCGATGGAGACGCCCATGGTGGTCGCTGCCGACATGGCCATCACCGAAATGGTGACGGCGGCGCCCGCCATGTTGATGGTGGCGCCCAAGGGGATGGATACCGAATACGTATCCTTGTTAAGCCCGAGTTTGCGGCAGAGTTCCATGTTGACGGGGATGTTGGCCGCACTGCTGCGGGTGAAGAACGCCGTGATGCCGGAGTCCTTGAGGCAGGTGAGCACCAGCGGGTAGGGATTCTGGCGTATGTTGGCGAATACCAGCAGTGGGTTGGTGACGAAGGCGATGAACAGCATGCAGCCCACCAGCACCAGCAGCAGATGCCCGTACTCGGTGAAGATCTCAAGGCCGTTGGTTCCCACGGAGTCGTAGACCAAACCCAAGATGCCTATTGGAGCCAAGCTGATCACCCAGCGGACAACCTGCGCCACAGCGTCTGCCACGTCGGAGAACACCCGGCGCGTCGAGTCTTTCGCCGCGCGCAGCGCGATGCCCAGCAAGATGGCCCAAACCAGAATGGAGATGTATGTGCCGTTGAGCAGTGCGTCGACCGGGTTCGAGACGATATCGGTGCACAGCTTGGTGAGGACTTCGCCGATGCCGCTCGGAGCCGCTTTATCGGCGGCTTCCACGCCGGAAAGCGTAAGCGTGGTGGGGAACATGAAGCTGGCCACCACGGCTACCAAGGCCGCAACCAAAGTGCTTACCACATACAAGATGATGACCGTCTTCATCGATTTGTCGGCTTTGGCGTTGGCCAGGGCGCCGATAACCAAGAAGAACACCAAGATGGGTGCCACGGCCTTCAAGGCGCTGGTGAACAACGTTCCCAGCAAGGTGATGGCATCTACCTGGGGCATGATGGCCATGTTGGTCAACACGCCCAAGAATGCGCCGATGACCATGCCGACCAAGATGCGCATGATCAGGCTGATGCTGTTCCACTTATTCCATAGTTCTCTCACGATTACCCCTTGCACTTATGGACGGAAAAACAGTACGGGCGGCCGCAAAATCGGGCCACCCGTGTCCGTTTAACGAAACAGTATAGGGTTGTTCGTTGTGCCGCCTACTTAGAATGGCAGTATTTTTTGCGAACGAAACACTTGCACGGCCGTTAGGCGCATTCAGGCGTTGTCTTGCAGATAGGCGATGATGTCGTCTGATTCGTAGAGGGCCTTGCCATCGATTATCAAGCAGGGGCTCTGCTTCTTGCCGCCGATGCGTATCAGGTCGTCGGCGTTGGCGGGGTCGGTTACGCTGCGATGCTCGATCTCGATGCCGTTTGCCTTCAGATAGTGATCCACTTTGTGGCAAAACGGGCATCCGGGCAGTACGTACAAGATGAGGTTGTCAGGGATGGCCATGAGGCCTCCTTTCTCAATGCGAATAATGCTATCTTCCAAGTTGCATTATGCACCGCTCCAGCCGCCGAACAGCATCGCCTTGTGAAGCGATGCCGAAGCGTCGGTGGGCGGATGCGGAAAACCTATACGGTGCCCATGGTCCAAGAGTGGAGATATGCTTCTTGCTCGGGTGTGAGGGTGTCGATTTTCACACCGAGCGTTTCGAGCTTGAGCGATGCGATGGCATCATCGATGGCTTCGGGCACGGGGAAGCAGCCGGGTTCCATGGAGCTCACATGCTCCACCAAGTATTCGGCGCACAGCGCCTGGTTGGCGAAGCTCATGTCCATCACGTTTGCGGGATGGCCTTCGGCACCGCTCAGGTTGACCAGGCGTCCTTCGGCCAGCAGGATGATGGTGCGTCCATCGGACAGAGTGTATTCGTCGACCATCGGCTTGAGCTGCGTGCGCTTGACGGCATGCTCGTCGAGCCAAGGGATGTCGATCTCCGAATTGAAGTGGCCGCTATTGCAGATGATGGCGCCGTCTTTCATGGTTTCGTAGCATTCTTCTGCGATGACATTGAGATCGCCGGTCACGGTCACCCACAGGTCCGCCTCTTTTGCTGCTTCGCGGCGCGGCATCACGCGGAACCCGTCCATGTGGGCTTCGAGCGCAGCGGTGGCATCCACTTCGCACACGATGACATTGCAGCCCATGCCGGCGGCGCGACGGGCAAGGCCCTTTCCGCACCAGCCGTAGCCCGACACCACCATGGTTCGGCCGGCCAGAAGGCGGTTGGTCAGGCGCACGATGCCATCCAGCGTGCTCTGGCCCGTGCCGTATCGGTTGTCGAAGAAGTGCTTGGTCTTGGCATCGTTGACGGCGATGATGGGGTAGCGCAGCGCTCCTTGTTCGGCCATAGCCTCAAGGCGAACGACGCCGGTGGTCGTTTCCTCCGTGCCGCCGATGATGTGTTCGAGCGCATCGGTGCGCATTTCATGGATGCGCCCCACGACGTCGGCGCCGTCATCCATGGTGATCTGCGGCTTCGCGTCGATGATCGCATCGACGTGCTTGTAGTAGGTTTCGGTGTCCTCGCCTTTGATGGCATGAACCTCGATGCCATAGTGCTTTACCAGTGCGGCAGCGGTGTCGTCCTGGGTGGAAAGCGGATTGCTGGCGCACAGGTGCACCTCTGCGCCGCCGACGGCCAGAGTGCGTACCAGGTTGGCCGTTTCGGTGGTTACGTGAAGGCACGCACCGATGCGCATGCCCGCCAAGGGCTTTTCGCGCTCGAAGCGCTCACGGATGCTCGCCAGCACGGGCATGTCTCGATCGGCCCATTCGATGCGTGCACGGCCTGCGTCGGCAAGGGCGATGTCTTTGATGTCGTAGTCCATGGGATTCCTTCCTTCTTTTCAACCGTGCCATGGTACCACGCGCGTCGCTGGGCCCCTCCGACGTGATGACGGCGCGTCCAATTATGGAGGTGGTGTGCAGGATCTGAGGTGGGCTTTATGAGTGTTTTGGCAGGTGGATGGGCTTTTCTCTTTACGTCATGATGGCAAAAGGTGACCGATGGGCCAAAAGATCCTATAATCACCGCAGTTCAAAAAGAACCGAGAGCGTCCATGGGGCGCCGTTTTTATGTTCGGGGTCGCAATTCGCCCCAAAGTGAAAGCCGGCAAAGGAGTGCAGGTGCTAGACCAGTTGTTCTCTCAGATTTCCTTCGTGGACATCTTCAACTTCTGCGTGTTCCTCACGTTCACATTCTGCTATCTGTACCAACTCTATTACGTGTTGGTGTCGCTTACGCGCAAGCCCCCCAAGTTCTCCGCCAAGAAGAACCACAAGTTCGCCGTCATGGTGTCCGCTCGCAACGAGAGCACGGTCATCGGCGACTTGCTTCACAGCATCGACGTGCAGAATTATCCGCGCGAACTCATCGACGTCTATGTTATCGCCGACAATTGCACCGACAACACGGCCGATATCGCTCGTCAAGCAGGCGCGTGCGTATTCGAGCGATTCAATGACCAAGAAGTGGGGAAGGGCTACGCCCTCGATTTCGGCTATGACCGCATTCAACGTTTCCACGGAGACGAAGGCTACGAAGCCTATTTCGTATTCGATGCCGACAACGTGCTCGATGTGAATTACTTCCGCGAGATGAACAAGGTGTGCGACAGCGGAGCCAAGGCGGCCACCAGCTATCGCAACTCAAAGAATTACGGAAGCAATTGGATTTCTGCCGGCTACGCCGTGTGGTTCCTGCGCGAAGCCAAGTATCTCAACCAGAGCCGCCTTACCTTGAAGACCAGCTGCGCTGTGTCGGGGACCGGTTTCTTCATCGCGGCGTCCGTCCTCAAAGAGGCCGGTGGATGGAAGTGGCATCTGCTCACTGAGGACATCGAGTTCTCGACGCAGGCCATTTTGCAGGGCGACCGCATCGCCTATTGCCCCACCGCCATGCTCTACGACGAGCAACCCATCACCTTCCGCGATTCTTGGAACCAGCGCTTCCGTTGGGCCAAGGGCTTTTACCAGGTATTCGGTCGTTACGGCGGTAAGTTGGTCAAGGGCATCTTCACCAACCCCAAGGGCTCGCGCTTCGCTTGCTATGACATGCTCATGACCATTGCGCCGGGCATGTTGCTCACCATCGTTTCGGTGGTGTTCAACGCCATCATCGTCGTTTTGGCCTCCATGGGCTTCATGTCCACGGGCGTGATGATCGCTTCGAGCATTTCGTCGATCGTCTTCTGCTTGGCCAACTACGTTCTGTTCATGTTCGTTCTCGGCGTGCTTACCACGTTTACGGAATGGGACAACATTCATTCGACTTCGGCCAAGAAGGTGCGCTACATGTTCACCTTCCCGGTGTTCATGCTCACCTATATCCCCATCGCGTTGGTGGCTCTGTTCAAGAAGGCCAGCTGGAAGCCCATTCGCCACAGCATTTCGGTGGATGTCGACCAGTTCAGCACGGCGGGCGTCGAAGACGAAGCGGCGGCACCCCGCATAGTTCGCTAGCATTTCGTTCAATACACGCGGCCCAAGGTGACGCAGCGGATTTCCGTTGCCCCTTGGGCCGCGAGTTCTTTTGCCGCCGCATTCAAGGTGGCGCCGGTGGTGAAAACATCGTCTGAAACGATCACCGTCCGGCCTTCCAGTTCGTTTCTCGCTTCGTTGGTGCAGGTTAGAGCACCTGTCATGTTCGCGAATCTTTGGGCCCTCGTCAGTTTTCTCTGATCGCTTGCCTTTGGGCGATTGAATAAAGCGACGGTGCGCGTTCCCATCATGGTTCCCAGCGCTTTTGCAAGCTCAAGGCCGTGGTCGAATCCGCGACGCCGCACGGCGATGCCGGTGTCGGGAATGTAGGTGAGCAGTGGGTCATCATCCAGCCAGTGGGGCGGGATGGCATTTCCCATGCAGCAGGCTATGAAGGCGTGAAGTCCGCGTTCTCCTCCATCCTTGTACAAGGTGATGAGGCGCGATGTTGCGTCGTCGAGCATAAGGGCGCTCGCGCAGGCTTCGAAAGCGAATCGGTTCGATCCGGTGTCACGCAAAGGAAAGGGACCGCACTCGGTGCATTGCCGCTTGCCCCAAGGCGCTCCGCACAGGGGGCAGGCTTGCCATTGGTCGATGAACGGCAAAGACATCAGGCAGTTTCGGCACAGAAAGGTGCCGGGTTCATCGCATAGCGCGCATCGTGTGGGATACAGGGCTTCCGTCATCGTGTCCGCTGTTGCCCTGCATAAAGACCTGAGGGCAAGAAGCGCCTGTGCGGCGAAGGACGCTTCGTCTGCTGCGATGCTTGCAGGCTCGGGGGCGAGGGAGGTCCGTGCAGCGAAGGACGTTGCATCCGGTTGCCGTTCCATCCATCGCTGTCCCTTTGATGGCATCCTTTCGGGCCTCCCTCCAACATATCGAGTGTCGCATGGATTCCGCTGCAATGGTCTTGCGGCAATCTTGCATCGCTCTTGCAACGGGCTTTCGGGCATCTTGCATTCGGTTTGACGCTATGCTGCCGATGCGCTGATGCCTGCGATGTTTCTGTATGCTTCAAGCGATAGAAATGCGTTCTTTGTTTCAGTCCAAAATTCCTACACAGCTCTTCTGATAAAATCACTCGAGAGCTTCTTCCGGGTCTGTAGTTGCGGGGTTTTCGAACCCTTATTCCATGGCAGATGCGGTCGAAAGGATCCACGTAAGTCGCTTCAACACGATGAGCATGGCGCATTCTAGAGGTAAGACGCACCGCCTGAACAACGAATGCTGCGGAACCATTTCCGCACAGGCGAGAGGGTGACGGGTGCAAGCTCGGCTCCAGTGCGCGAGTGTGGGGGCAAAGACTAGGTCAGCCGGAAGAAGCACGTTCAATTTGAAAACGAGAGTATCGAGAGGTGTTCGCTGGATGAAGCGGGTTTTCGCGCTGGTCGCTGCAGTATCCATGTCATTGCTGGTCGTCTTCGCATTGGGGGGTTGTTCTTCCACCTCCGGATCGTACGAACCCGAACAGCAAACGCCCACCGTCACTACGCCGACCATAGGCGAGGATGGGACGCTGCGCGTTGGGGTCAACGCTTCGAAGGCTCCGTTCGCCATGCAGTCGTCAGGAGATATCGTGGGCATCGATGTCGATGTCGCTTCGGCTATCGCCGATCAAATGGGCCTCAAACTCTCTTTGGTCGATGTGGGCAATGATCCTGAAGGGGCGCTTGATTCGGGCAAGGTCGACATCGTCATGGGCATCGACAAAAACTCTTCTTCATCGTACAAAGGCTGGCTTTCCGACCCCTATCTATCCTCTTCGGTGGCCTTGTTCGGCACTTCGAGCGCAAAGACGCCTTCTTCCACGGGCTCTTCCAAGGTTGCGGCCCAGTCTTCTTCTACCAGTGCATGGGAAGTCACCAATCAGATGGGCGATTCGTCTCTTCAAGCGGTGTCCGATCTTGATACTGCGTTCAGCGATCTCCAGTCCGGGTCCGTCGACTACGTGGCAGCCGATGCGGTCATCGGGTCGTATGTGGTCTACTCTCAGGGATACGATGCCTCCATCGTTGCTCTCATGCAGCGTCCTGCAGGCTATTGCGTGGGTACTTCGTCTTCGAACAGCGAACTTAAAAGCGCGGTTACCTCGGCTCTCGACAATTTGTCCGACACCGGTGTTATCAACGTCATCGAGCAAAAGTGGCTCGGCACAACGCTCGATTTGTCCAGCGTGACCCTCACATCAGGCGCAACTTCTTCGAGCTCGAGCAAATCGAGCACCAGCAGTAGCAGCTCTTCCAGCAGCTCGTCGTCTTCGACTACCGGCACCGTAGGTTCCAACGCCGTCCAGCTGTAGGTTGGGTTCCGCTGTTCTACGAACAGCGGAAGACTCGACGCTGCGGCCCGCCATGGCATTCCGCCCGCTTCTTGTTCGGCGGGATGCATTCGTCGCGAAATCGCCCTTTTCTGCATCGAATTCGGGATAGTGTGGCGCGGTGCGGGCGAAAAAGCCGGCTTCTTTGCGGAAGATCGGCATACGGCCAGGTCGCGCTTGCCCACGGAGAGGACGCGGCGCCTCGATCCCCGCAATATCCCGAATTCCGTGCGCAAAACCCCGTTTTAGTGACGAATGGGGCTCCGCTCGGTTTGCGGTGCTCTTGCGAATACGTTTGTGAACGCATTCGCAATGTGCGCTTTCCTTCGCGTATCGAGATGCCCTCAGCCGCGCGGCGGGGCAATCTGGGGCACCGTGGCGGGCCTCGCTGACTTCGGTGGACCGGGGAGGTCTCGCTTGGATTGCGGATCTTTGGCGGGCGGCCTTTGCTTCGTTTAGCCGCCGATGGCCGGATAAATAGAGAGCGCCCCGGATGGGGCGCTCTCTATTAGCTTGGTTGCGGCTGTGTTAGTTCAGGAAATCTTCCAGGATTTCGTCTTCGGCTTCCTTCTCGGTCAAGCCCAAGGTTTGCAGCTTGATGATCTGGTCGCCGGCGATCTTGCCGATGGCGGCTTCGTGCACCAGCATGGCGTCTTCGCAGTCGGCCTCGATGCCGGGGATGGCCTTCACTTTGCCTTCGCCCATGATGATGGCGTCGCATTGCACATGGCCGCGGCATTGCGCCTCGCCGATGACCAGCGGGTTGAATACCTGGCTCGATTTATCCTTGGCAACGCTGCGGCTGATAACCTGGACGCTCGACTCGTCGCCCTTCAGCTCGAACTTCATGTTGCTGGTGGCCGTCTGGTCGTCATGGGTCATCAGCTTTTCGGTCAGCAGCAGCTTGGCGCCCGGCCCGAGTTCGCCATTGGTTTCACGCAGGGTAGAATTGACGCCACGCAGCTGCGTGAGCTCCATCTCGCAGAAGCTGTTCTCATCCATGAACACGTTGGTCACGGGGTTGAGGATGCGCACGCCGCCTTCGCCGCCTTCGCCGTAATGGTTCTCGACGTACTTCACACGGCTGTTCTTGCCGCAATAGAAGGTATGGATGCCGTCGTGCTGGCTTTTCTCGTGGCAGCCGTTGTGGATGCCGCAACCGGCCACGATGGTCACGTCGCAATCGTCGCCCACGTAAAAGGTGTTGTAAACGACGTCTTTCAGTCCGGCCTGCGTCACGATGACCGGGATGTACACGGTTTCACCGCGCGTGCCCGGTTTGATATGGATGTCGATGCCCGGCTGGTCGGTCTTGGTCGATATTTCGATGTTGGCCGATGAATGGCGTTCCACCAATTGGCCGTCCTTGCGGATGTTGAACGCGCCGTTGGGCATTCCGTGCATGCCTGCGATGGTGGAAAGCAGCCCCTCATCGATGGGGGAAAGGTCTACCGCCATGGTAATCTCCTCACTTTCCTGTGGCTAGCAATTGACGTTGATCTCGCCCACGTTGACACGTGTGGGCTCGGTCATTTGGCAAGTTGGGTTGGCGCGGGCGACGAACCCGAGTTTGGGCAGAAGCTCGTCGACGCTGCCGCGGTCTTCCACATGGCCGTCTTTGATCCAGATGATCTCGTCAGCCAGCTGGATGATGCGTTCTTGGTGGCTGATGATGATGATGGAACGGCCATCGCGTGCGGCATGGATGTCGCGGAACGTATCGGTCAGCCGATCGAAGCTCCACAGGTCGATGCCCGCTTCGGGCTCGTCGTAGATGGCGAGTTTCGGATCGCGCGCCAAGATGGTTGCGATTTCGATGCGCTTCACTTCGCCGCCCGAAAGGTTCTTGTCCACTTCGCGCGTCAGATAATCGGCCGAGCACAGGCCCACCTTCGAAAGGTACTCGTTGCAGTCGAACAAGGGCAGGCGCCTTCCGGCGGCCAGTTCCAAGAGCTTTTTGACCTTCATGCCCTTGAAGCGCGCCGGCTGTTGGAATCCATAGCCGATGCCCATTTTGGCGCGTTCGCTGATGCCCAGGTCGGTGACGTCGGTGCCATCGAAAAAGATCTTGCCCGAAGTGGGCTTTTCGACGCCCATGATCAATTTGGCCAAAGTAGACTTGCCGCCGCCGTTGGGGCCGGTTATCACGATGAACTTGTTGTCCTCGACCGTCAGCGACAGGTCATCGATGATCCTCTTGGTTTTGGTGGAGCCCTCGCTGACAGGCACCTCGAAGACCAGGTTCTTCAATTCAAGCATGTTGCTATCCTCTCGTTTCTCATTTGATACTATAAAGCTAACAAATGAGATAATCCAGCGAAAAACGGTGACAGGTTGCCAACATCGGTTTTCGCATGCTGAGTATCGCGGCTCATTGTACCCGTTTTGGGCGATGGATATTGTCTGGATGGGTCGGGCCCTCCATGCCCTTCATCTATAATGTCGGTCAAGAAGAAAGGCGAGGGCTCCATGGCTGATTCGAAGATCATATCCGTCGACACCGACGATGACGAAGTGGTCATCCAGGCGGGAGTGCGCACGCAGCCGGCCGACGAACCGCAGGAAGCCGAGTCTGCGCAGCAGGAGGTGCCCGCCCATCCGCAAGAGGCCGAAGAAGCGTCTGCAGCACCTGATGCCGTGAAAGATCGCGATGACGGGTATCATCCCACCACCGAAGAGGATCTCAAAGCTCCGGTGCCCATGGCCCGCATGCAGCGCGGCATCCTCATCGCGCTCGGCGTGCTGGTGGTGGCTTGCTTGGTGTACTGGTTCTTCTTGCGCTGATTTTTGAGAATACGAGAGAACGGTTCAAATGATGACTGAACGCAACAACGACGAAGCCGTGTCCCCTGATACGCCTGACGAAACGAAGCCCGTCGAGCCCCAGGCTGCAGATGGCGCCGAAGAGGCGAAAGACGAAAGCGCCGCGGTTTCGGTGGACGATGCCGCTGCGGCGGACGAAGATGCGCAGTCCGATGTTGTCGACGCGCCTGGTTCGGATGAATCTTCTGCAGAAGATTCATCGAAGGACGAGTATTCCGATGATGCCGAAGGGGAGGGGGATGCCGGTTTCCCCGCGCCCCACAGCTTGAAGGTTGAAGCCGACCAGGTTCCCGTGGATGATGACGAGCGCGATGCCGACGATGACCAGCCCTTCGACACCGAAGAGGCCTTTGCGGTCGATGCCGATACCGACGAGTTCCTCGAAGGCCAAAACGACGAGTTCGTCGATGACTCCAAGAATGATTACTACGATTACGATTACAACGGAGACGGAATCGCCGAACCCGATGAGCATGCCGACGACGCATCCGATGAGCACGATGAAGGAATACCCGACGACCAACCTCCCGCGCCGGTCTCTTCCGGTGCCAAACATGGGCGCCATGCCCAGGGCAAGTCGGCCAAGAAAAGCAAGAAGGACAAGTTCGACGACGTTACACGCCGCCATCGCCGTAGCCGCCGTTTGCTTATTTTCGTCATCATCTTGCTCATCTGCTTGGTGGGCGCTTTGGCGTTTTTCGGATTCCAGCTGTTCCAAGAAAGCCAGCGCGTGGCCAGCCAACAGGTAACCGCAACCAGCAGCACCAGCGAATCGTCCAGCGTGAAGTCGACGCAAGAAGGCAGTTCTCGCGATTCGGGCACGACCACGGTAAAGAAGACCGACGTGCCTTCCCTCACGGCGCTTATGGGGCACACGCAGGATGAGTGCATCACCTTGCTGGCCCATGGCGCGCAGGCCTCTTCTTCGCGCGAAGTGAACGAAGAGGGCAATCCCGTCAAAACGCAGGTGACGGTGATGCTCACAGATGAGCCCGCCGACTCCAAGAGCGGCACTCCTACGGTGTATTTGGGCCTTGGAGAAGATGGGACGGTCGTTCAAGCTGGATATTCGGCTGCCACGGCAAGTCTGGGGTACGGCTCGATCAGCTTCGCCGATGCGGTGAGCAATGAGCATATTGTCGAAAAGACCCTGACCGAGGCTGGTCTTACCGTGGACTACGGCACGGTGCAATTGCCGGCCAAGGCCACGTACTCCACGTATGCCAGCGATGGCACCACCTTGGTCAAGGAAAGCTGCTCGTTTTCGGGGACTGCGCCATCGTCTGCCGGCGTATCCTACGATTGGTCTTCTGTTCTTACCTACGACTACGCCGCCGCCAATGCAAGCGGAAACCTGGCCGATACCATCCGCCAGATTTATGTGTACGTGAGCGCGGCCTCTTGATGTCTGCGTAAAACGTGTTAGTATAGGCAAGCTGTTTCAAGCGGAGCGCAAGCTCCCACCTGGTTCGGCGCTTCGGCTGCTGATGGGTTCGCAAGAATATGTTCCACCGTTTAACGGTGAATTCCTGTCGACCCGTGGCCATCTGGCGCGGGTCGGTTTGTTTCAGCAGCCCTTTGGGGCAAGAAGGAAAACGACGTCAATGCACCTTGAAGGAGGTGGGTACGATAGCTGCTCAGGAGCCACGGCTCAATGAAGAGATCACCGCTCGTGAGGTCCGCTTGATCGGCTACGACGGCGAGCAGATGGGTATCTGCGCCATCGAAGAGGCCCAACGATCGGCCGACAACGAAGGCTTGGATCTGGTTGAAATCGCGCCTCAGGCGCAACCGCCCGTATGCCGCATCATGGATTACGGCAAGTTCAAGTACGACCAGGCTATCAAGGCCAAGCAGGCCCGCAAGAACCAGAGCAAGGTCGAGACCAAGGAAATGAAGTTTCGCCCCAAGATCGATGTGGGCGACTACAACACCAAAAAGAAGCATGTGCTGCGCTTTTTGGCTGACGGTTCTAAGGTCAAGATCACCATCATGTTCCGCGGACGCGAGATGGCTCACCCCGAACAGGGATTGACCATCCTCGAGCGCCTTGCCGATGACCTCAAGGACGTTGCCGTCATCGAGAACCAACCCAAGATGGAGGGCCGCAACATGCATATGCTCATCGCACCGTTGCCCGCCGCCGTCAAGAAGAAAGAATCCGCAGATAAGGAATCCAAGCAGAGTGATTCCACGGACAAGGAAAAGGAGTAAGCACACCATGCCTAAGATGAAGACCCATCGCGGCACCGCGAAGCGCTTCCGCGTCACCGGTTCTGGCAAGATCATGCGTTCCAAGGGCTACAAGAGCCACATCATGGAGAAGAAGAGCCAGAAGCGCAAGCGTAATTTCCGCCACGAGACCGAGGTTGCCGCTTCGGACCGCAAGGTCATCGCTCGCAACCTGGGTATGAAATAGTCAGAGGAGGAGTTTGATATGCCTCGTGTGAAACGTGCCGTATCCGCACATAAGAAGCGTCGCACCACCCTTACCCGCGCCAAGGGCTACTATGGCGCAAAATCGCGCAGCTACCGTGCCGCCAAAGAGCAGGTGCAGCATTCGCTTCAGTACACCTATCGCGACCGTCGCAACAAGAAGCGCGAAATCCGTCGTCTGTGGATCACCCGCATCAACGCCGCCGCTCGCCTGAACGGCCTGAGCTATTCCGTGTTCATGAACGGCCTGAAGAAGGCTGGCGTCGAAATGGACCGCAAGGTTCTCGCCGACATGGCCGTCAACGACCCCAAGGCGTTTACCGCCGTGGTGGAAGTGGCCAAGAAGGCTCTGTAGGCTTCTTCGGAACCGATTATCGCTTGCCGATCGAAGTGCAACCGATATGCGAAAGGCCCGCTTCGGCGGGCCTTTTTCGTGCACGCTCGCAATTGCAAGGCGGTTTGGATTCGACTGGAAAGCCAGCTGTCCAACTATTGACCGAGCGGGGTGTTCAGTCGTCCAGGTCTTTGTCGCAGCAGGCTATGCAGGTCGCGCCGTCCGACGTGAGCTTGCCGTCGAGGTAGTCCTGCGCGGCTTCGAGGGCATTGCCTTTGGCTCCGTCGACCACGCGGATGTCGAGGTCCTCGAATGCTTTGCGTGCTGCCGGGCCGATGCGATCGCAAACAAGCACGTCCACGTCGATTCCGCTCATCAAGTGGGCGTATTCCGCGCATTCCAACCCTTGGGCGGGCATGTTCTGCGAATCGACGATTATGCAGCTTTTGGTTGTGTAGTAGTTGAAATTAGCGCACCGAGCGAAATGCTCTGCCACATCGAGTCCGTTGCTGGCCACGGCGATTCTCATAGCGCCTCCCTTTCGTTTGCCACAAACGATACCTATTGGCTCTATTGCGGTTTGCGCACTTTCGCCCAGCGGGGATAAATAGTAAGCTGATGGCTATGGATGGCCATCAGAAACATTCTTTCGATGTCGTTGTGGTGGGCGCCGGCGTTGCCGGTTGTGCCGCTGCGCGCGAACTTGCCCGTCATCGGTTCGACGTTGCCGTCCTCGAAGCCGGTAACGATATCGCCTGCGGTGCCACCCGGGCCAATTCGGGCATCGTCCACGCGGGTTACGATCCGGAACCCGGAACCCTCAAAGCCCGCTACAACGTGTTGGGCAGCCGCCTGTATCCGCGTTGGGCCGAAGAGCTTTCCTTCCCGTATCTCAACAACGGATCGCTGGTCATCGCATTTTCCCAAGAAGAGATGGCGCATATCGATGCGCTGGTCGAACGCGCCGCAGCCAACAAGGTGGCAGGTGTTCGCGCCATCGACGCAGATGAGCTCCGTAATCTTGAGCCGGAGGTCTCATCGGCGGCGGTCGGTGCGCTCATCGCGCCGACGGGCGGTATCTGCGACCCGTATCGTGTCGCGCTCTCGTGCGCGGAAAACGCCGCGGAAAACGGGGTGAGTTTCTTTTTCAACATGCGTGCTGTTGGAATCGAACGCACCGACGGCGGTTTTGCCCTCACCTGTCAAGATGGCTCAGTGTTCGAGGCTCGTTGCGTCGTGAACGCGGCCGGCGTCCATGCCGACGAGATCAACAACCTGGTAAGCGCCTGCAAACTGCATATAACCCCGCGTCGCGGTGAGTACTGCCTCTACGATACCGACTTGGGGTCGAAGTTTTCCCATACCATGTTCCAAGCTCCCACAGCCGCCGGCAAGGGCGTTTTGGTAACCCCTACCATCCATGGCAACTTGCTGGTGGGCCCCGATGCCGTCACCATCGACTGCAAAGACGACCTGTCCACCGATGCTGCAGGTTTGGCGGGTATTTTGGAAGCAGCATCCAAGACCTGGCCCGACCTTCCGCGTCGCGGCATGATAACCAACTTCGGCGGCGTGCGTTCCACGGGCGATTCGGGTGATTTCGTCATCGGCCAGCCTGAAGATGCGCCAGGCTTTTTCAACATCGCCTGCTTCGATTCCCCAGGGCTCACCAGCGCTCCTGCCGTCGCACTTGAGATCGCCCGCGATGTCGCCGGCTTCCTTGAAGCCCCCCTGAACTCCGATTTCAACCCCAAGCGACAGCATGCACCGAAGCTGTTTGCGCATATGGACGATGATGAGCGCGCACGCGCCATCGCGCACAATCCGCGGCATGGCCAGGTGGTGTGCCGCTGTTGCACGGTGACCGCCGCCGATATAGACGGCGCATTCTCCGGCCCGCTTCCTGTGCTCTGCCTCGATGCCATCAAATGGCGCACCGGCGCCATGATGGGGCGGTGCCATGCGGGGTTCTGCCAGCCCGAAATAGTGAAGATGTTCGCCCAGGCCGCTCATGTCGAACCCCAGCAGCAAGACAAACGGCTGCCCGGGTCGCATGTGGTGGCATCCAACCGCCCCGATTACCTCAAGTTGGTCAAAGCCGAAAAGCAGATGCCTGCCCCGGATGCGGCTCGTTTCGATGTGCCCGACCCCTTCGAAGGCGAGGATCATCCTTGGAGCGGCGCGTACGACGTGGTGGTGGTAGGCGGGGGAGCTGCCGGCATCGCTGCCGCGTGCTCTGCCGCCGAAGTGCCCGACACACGAGTGCTGCTGATAGATCGGGAAGCACGGCTTGGCGGCATCTTGAAACAATGCATCCACAACGGTTTCGGCCTCCATCGATTCAAGACCGAACTTACCGGCCCCGAATACGCCGCGCGTGAAATCGAGGCTCTGGCTGCATCGGGCGTGCACGTGCTGGACAGCACTACCGTGCTTGAAGTCCGTAAGGTCGAAAGGGAGCGTTTTGCAGGCGCGCGGCTCGAGATCGTGGCCGTCAACGAGCGCAAGCGCCATATCATCCCTGCTCGTGCCGTGGTGCTGGCGACGGGCAGCCGTGAGCGCGGCGCAGGCGCCCTCAATATGGCAGGTACCCGCCCATCGGGTGTTTTCAGCGCCGGCAGCGCTCAGAACCTCATGAACTTGCAAGGGTGCCTTCCCGGCAAGCGATGCGTCATCTTGGGGTCTGGCGACATCGGGCTGATCATGGCGCGCCGCATGGTGAGCCAGGGCGCCGAGGTCTTGGGCGTCTACGAGATCATGTCCAATCCCAGCGGGCTGCGGCGCAATATCGTTCAATGCTTGGACGACTACGGAATCCCATTGCATTTGAGCACCACGGTGGTGCGCTTGGAAGGCGAGCGTCGTCTTGAGGCGGTTGTCGTGCAAAAGGTGGACGAACGCCTGCAGCCCATCGAGGGCACCGAAGAGCGCATAGAGTGCGACACCCTTTTGCTGAGCGTGGGCCTGCTACCCGAAAACGAGGTGGCCAAGACCGCCGACGTGCCGCTCGATGCCTTGACGGGAGGGCCGCTGGTCGACAACCATCTCGAAACCTATGTCGGTGGCATCTTCAGCTGCGGCAACGCCCTTCATGTCCATGACTTGGTAGACCATGTGTCTGCCGAAGGCGAGCGTGCTGGCGCCGAAGCGGCTTCTTATGCCCAGGATGGTCGCGTAGGATTCATGGCACGCGAGGGGCTTCGTCCTCAATCGGTTCCGGTGGAACCGGGCCAAAACGTCCGCTATGTGGTCCCCAATTGCATTGACGGCATGGATGCCACAGCACTTCCGCACGAAGGCGAAGATCGCATCACGCTTTCGTTTCGCGTCACGTGCCACTTGGACCACCCGCACTTCTATCTGGAGGGCATTGCAGAAGACGGATCGGTTTCCCTTATCAAGGAAGCCAAGACCATGGTGGCCGTGCCCGCCGAAATGGTCCAGATGCGCTTCGAAGGCAGTGACGCGCGCCATTGCAGGCGGTTGCGCGTGCGCGCCGCAGGAGGCGAAGACTAGATGCTGTTTGCCAGCGAGGTAAAGACCATCACATGCATCTGCTGCCCTTGCGGCTGCCCCATAGAAGTAACCTTTGATGACGAAGGTGCCGTGGAAGACATCGTCGGCTATACCTGCAATCGCGGCAAAGTGTACGCCCAGCAAGAAGCCACCGATCCGGTGCGCATGGTAACTGCCGTGGTTTGCGCGAAGGGCTGCCTGGAGCCCCTGAGCGTTAAGACCGCAGCACCCGTTCCCAAAGAAGCCATAGCCGATGTGCTTCGGGCCATTGCCGCACTTGATGTGTCGGCACCCATCGAACTGGGCCAGACGGTGCTGTCCGATGCAGCCGGCACCGGCATCGATGTGATAGCCACCAAACAGCTGCCGTAGGGCAGCTGGGCCCTAGCGGCTCTGGCGGTTATGCTTGGCGGTGTTGCGGGCGCGATTGGCGCGGCCGGGACGCATATCGGGGCCGCCCTTTTTTGCCGGCTTGTTGCTGTTTTGCTGGGATTGCTTGGGACGGTTGCCTGCCTTCTGGTTTTTCTTGTCCTGCTTTTTGGCGGTGCCGCGCGTCTTGTGCGGCTGGTTGCCCTTGCCGTTTTCGCTGTGCTTCTGCTGGCTGCGCTGTTGTTTTTTAGCGTGCTCTTTGGCGGCAGCGGCCAGTTCGGGGTCTTTGCGAGCGGTTTTGCGCGTGGCGCGTGCGGCCAGCAGCTCTTCATTGGCGGCAGCGTCGAAGTTCTTCAATGCCATGGTGGGAATCTTGCGGCCGATGAGCTTCTCGATTTCGCGCAGTGCGGGTTTTCCCTCGGGAGTCACAAACGATACGGCGAATCCTTGCTGTCCAGCACGGCCCGTTCGCCCGATGCGATGCACGTAGTCTTCCGCCTGGTCGGGCAGATCGAAGTTGACCACGTATTCCACTTCGCTCACGTCGATGCCGCGCGCCAGCACGTCGGTGGCAACCAGCACGTCGGTCTTGCCGGATGCGAAAGCATCCAAGGCGCGTTTTCGTTGGTTCTGGTTGCGGTCGCTATGGATGACGTCGGTTTTGATGCCGGCGCGGCGCAGTTTGCGACAGCAGTTATCGGCGCGGTGTTTGGTGCGTGAAAACACGATGACGCGCTCGCTGCCTTTTTCTTTGAGCAGCTCTTCGAGCAGGGCACCCTTCATACGCTGATCGACGGGGATGACGTACTGCTCGACGGTGTCGGCGGTTTCTCCCTTATGCGCGATCTCGACGAATACCGGATTGCTGAGCAGATGGCCCATGTTGTTCTTGATGCCTGCATCGATGGTGGCCGAGAACAGCAGCGTTTGACGTTGTTTGGGCGTGGCGGCAACGATCTTCTTCATGGCGGGCAGAAAGCCCATGTCCAGCATGCGGTCGGCTTCGTCGAGCACCAGGGTTTCCACTTGGCCCAAGTGCGCCACGTTGCGCTCCATCAAGTCGATCAAGCGCCCCGGAGTGGCGATGAGCACATCGCAACCCTTGCGCAAGGCTTTTTCTTGCGGCGGGTATGGGACGCCACCCACCACGCACGTTACCTGGTGGTGCGTCGATTTCGAAACGGTGCGGCATACCTTTTCGATCTGCATGGCGAGCTCGCGAGTGGGGGTGACCACCAGCATGAGCGGTCCTTGACCGTGGCGGGCATGATCCAAGCGATCGAGCGAAGGCAGGCTGAAAGCAGCGGTCTTGCCGGTGCCGGTTTTGGCGGCGGCGATCACGTCGCGGCCTTCCAGTACGGCGGGAATGGCCTTTTCCTGGACAGGAGTAGGGGAGTCATAGCCCAGCGCGCGCACGGCGGCCAAGGCATTCTCGGACAGGCCGAGGTCGGAAAACGATGTCATTGAATGGGGATCCTTAATTGGTTTGTTGGTTGGTGCGTTTTTCTTTTAGCCAGTATAGCGTATCGGCTTCGGCGCAGCGCAGCGGGCTGGTGTAGAACTCAGTGAAGCCCTCAAGCGCCGGATTCAGCGCGCACGAAGCGTCTTCGTACCCGCCGGGGTGGAACAGCAGCTCCAAGTCCATGCCGCGTTTTTGCGCGTAGCGTTCGAAAGCCGGCAGCGCAGGGCTCACGCGGTCGATGGTCATATGGCCCGAAAAGCAGATGCCGCAGAACACAGCAGATACGGTGCGGTAATCGGGCAGGAGTTTTTTGTCGAAGCGCCATAGAAAATCGAGCAGCCAGTGCTTGATCCAGTTGATGGCGGGAATCTTCAACCAGAGAGAAGGCGTCTGCAAAAAGGGCAAGGCGGGTTCGGCGGGTATGCGCAGGTATTCCAGCGTGCAGCCGCGCTGCTCCATGGCGGCCAATAAGGCGCGGAACACAGCGGGTATCAAGTGGAAATGCTGGTGGCTGTCCAAGCGCAGAGCCCCGCGCATCTGCGGAAAGCGCGCCAAGAAAACGTCAAGCTGCGCCCCGATCTCGATGCCCAGCTGTCGTTCCAATTCGTGCCGTTCACCACCCAGCGAGGTGCTCAGCATTCCCGCGAAACTCAGGCGGAAGATGCCGTGGTCGTCCACCAGCAGCGGCACGTCGGCGGGTCGAGCGGCGCAGGGGCCTTCCACCAGATTCAAGTGCAGGCCCACTTTCAAGCCCTGGGCCATGGGCTGGTCCAACAGATCGGCGCACTCATCGAAGTGAGGACCCGTCACCAAGATCGATGTGCTGTTGAGCGCACCGTTTTTGCTGATGGCGGTGCGCTCGAGGATACGTTTGGATTGGTCGGCGGTTATGCCGAAGTCATCTGCGTGATAGATGATGGCCATGGCCTGGATGGTTCCTTTCGTAGCGGTTCTTACCGCATTCTATCAGTTGAAATCATATTCTGAAGTTCCCGCGCAAAGGGTTCACCTCGATGCATCGGCGCGTTAGAGTGGGCTGAAAGAAAGGTTGGTATTTCATGGGCAAGTTCGATGACATCAAGGCGCGCGCCGCGCAGGTCAAGCAAGAAGCGCAGGAAGGTTACGCCGAAAGCAAGGATCGCCGATCGAAGGAACGCGATGTTTCGGGGGCGCCCACCAACAAGCAGCAATTCAGCGCTGCGGTCACCGAAGCAAAATCGCGCAAGCTGGAATGGGACAAGTACCACAAGACCCATAAGATTTATAAATGCAAATCGTGCGGCCAGACGTTGCGCGTGCCTAAGGGCAAGGGCAAGGTAAAGGTCACTTGCCCGGTATGCAAGTCCAGTTTCATCGCCAAATCATAGGCGACGCGGGCCGACTCCGGGGTTTGCGCTAAACTGAAATCGTGTTGTTCACCGAAAGGAATCCCGTGCCCGGCAAACCGCAGCTTTCCCTTATCGTGCCTTGCTACAACGAAGAGGCCAACATCCGCGTGTTCTTCGATGCGGCGTGCTCCTGCTTCGATGCTGCTGGGATAACGCTGGAATGCGTGTTCGTCAACGATGGCAGCCAGGATGACACCGCCGACGTGCTGCGCGCGCTGGTCGAAGAGAACCGCGGGGTGCGCATGGTCCAAGCCATTTCGTTCACTCGCAATTTCGGTAAGGAATCGGCATTGTATGCCGGTTTGCAGGCTGCTCGTGGGCAGGTTATCGGTCTCATCGACGCCGACATGCAGCAACGCCCTGAAGACGCATTGCGCATGTACCGCATGTTGTTGGAGCATCCAGAGTGCGACAGCGTTGCCGCATGCCAGGTGAATCGAAAAGAACCGTTCATGCTGCGCGTGTTCAAACGTGCTTTCTATCGCACGTTCAACGGTGTTTCGGACGATATCGATATTCCCGCCAATGTCAGCGACTTCCGCGTTTTTCGTCGCGACGTGGCCGATGCGCTGCTCGCCATGCCTGAAGTGGATCGGTTCAGCAAAGGCTTGTTTGCCTGGGTTGGTTTCACTACGCTCGAAATGCCCTATGAGCCCGATGCCAGAAACAGCGGCACCACCAAGTGGTCGTTTCACAAGCTGTTCAAATATGCCATGGGCGGTATTTTCAGTTTCACCACGTGGCCGCTGAAGATTGCCGTTTGGGCGGGTGCTTTGGCGTCGCTGGTGGCGCTGGTGTATCTGGTCATGGTCGTCTGCGAGTACTTCTTCATCGGCATCGCGGTATCCGGCTATGCCACCTTGGTGTGCTTGGTCCTGTTGTTTGGCGGGCTGCAGTTGGTGGTTCTGGGCGCCATCGGCGAATATCTGGCTCGTGACTATATTGAGAACAAGCATCGCCCCATCTATTTGGCGCGCGAGCGACTGGATACCGAAGGCGAGTCTGTGAAATGAACGGCATCGGTTTCAACCCTTCCATGCTTTGGCAAGGGCTTATCGTTTTCGCCGTAGCCGCCATAACGACCTACGCTATGGTGCCTGTCAGCAAGATCATCGCCACGCGCGTGGGCGCCATCGACTACCCAGGTCAGCGGAGGGTGAATTACGCGCCCATCCCACGCTGTGGCGGCATCGCCTTGTATGTGGGGTTTTTGGCCGGGTTGTTCGCCATGTATCTTGGCACGCGGTTTTTTGGATGGGAATACACCGAACTCTATGTGGTGCGCGGCGTCGATTACGCGCTTTTGTTCATCGGCATCACCTTCATGTTCTGCGTGGGGCTGGTAGACGACATCACCCAGATGAAGGCACTGCCCAAGTTGTTGGGGCAGGTGGTAGCTTCTGCCATCATCGCGTATTCGGGCGTCACCATAGGTA
Organism: Eggerthellaceae bacterium; assembly: GCA_040774885.1. GTDB lineage: Bacteria > Actinomycetota > Coriobacteriia > Coriobacteriales > Eggerthellaceae > JAXGTO01. The sequence goes on from JAXGTO010000001.1 coordinate 76,093, forward strand.
CTGTGGTTTCCCCTTTGGACGGCACTTACATCATGTTGGGCGGGGCGGATATCCTGCTGACTGTGGTGTATTTGGTCATCTTCGTCAACGTCACCAACCTTATCGACGGGCTCGATGGACTGGCGGCTGGCGTGATAGCCATCATTTCCTGCGCCCTTTTGTACTTGTGCATTTCGCGCGGGAGTTTTTCGCTCTCCATGGCATGCATATCGCTTGTTGCGGTGTGCCTTGCCTTCTTGCGCTTCAATTTCTATCCGGCGAGCATCTTCATGGGAGACAGCGGCTCCCTTCTGCTGGGCAGCTTGGTGGGCATCATCTCCATTATGGGTGTGGTGCGCACGCAGAGCGTTGTGGTCATGGCGGTGCCGCTTATCCTGGCTGGGGTGCCGGTCATCGACACTCTCAGTGCCATCGTTCGACGCAAACGAGCACACGTGAAGGTGGGCCAAGCCGATCTGGGACATATCCATCATCGTATGCTGCGTGCCGGCTTTGGCCAGAGGCGCACGGTGGGCGTGCTGTGGATATGCACGGCGGTCATGGCGCTGTTCGGCTGTTTGCTGGGCAGTTTCAGCGGCCCGGTGCGTTGGGCTCTTTTTGCTATTTTGGCGGTTGTGGTGTTTGGCGTCATCTGGTATTTCGGGTTGTTCAGGCCCGTGTTGCGTCACCATTATGACAACAAAGGGAAAAGCGGCCCTCGACGCGCACGACGTCACGAGTAGCGCTTTGCGGCTGCTATACTTCAGCACATGTCAGAACAAGCCAGTACATCGCATAGCATCCGCGTCGCCGCCCTTGCGGTATTGGTCGTGGCGCTTATAACGGCGGGAATCATCGCGGGCATGACGTATTTGGATAGCGTAGCCCCTAAGACGCAGGTTATGTACCAGACTGGGTCGGTGGCCCAGGCGCAGCAGCCGTTTTACGTGTTGCTTATAGGCAGCGATAGCCGCAAAGGCACTGCTCTGTACACAGGCAAGGCCGATGACCACGCTCAGACCGACCAACACAGCGACATCATGACGCTCATGCGCATCGATCCCACCACCTATCAGATCACGCTGGTTACCGTTCCCCGCGATACGGAATCCGATGTGACCGGCAGTCGCATCAACGATGCGCTGCTCGATGATGACCCCAACCAGGTGGTCGATGCCGTGGCCGAGCTCACGGGCGTTCATGCCGATTACTACATGATGACCACGTTCATATCGTACGAGAACATCATCGACGCTCTGGGCGGCGTGCAGGTGGATGTGCCCAAAACCGTCACCGTGCTCGATCCGGCTACGGCCAAAGACATCACAGTGAAGGCCGGCGTCAATCTCAATCTCAAAGGACCGCAGGCGCTCGTGTTCGCCCGCGCCCGCAAAGAATATGTCAATGATCAAGATGCCATTCGCCAGACCAATGTGCGCAGCTTGGAGCAATCCATGATCGAAAAGGTGATGTCCGGAGATATCGATGTCGATTCTGCTTTAAACGATCTGCGCGAAAACACTACGAGCAACATGGATTGGAACCTCGCCAAGACGCTCATCAATCTGTTCGTCGAACATGCCGATGAGGCCGTTGTCTATTCGGGAACGGGCCCGTACGAAGGCACCGAAAACGAAAATGGTGACTGGACGATTCCAGAAGACCGGGAAGCTTGGGCCGAAGTGATGGAGACGGTCACCGATGGGGGAGATCCCGCCGCCGTGCTCACTCCACCAACTTATTCGGGGTAGCATCCGCATTGCCCCGTTTTACCGACTATGCAAAACCGTGCGCTTGCGTTGGTTTCGCTGAATCGCGTGACCCTTGCGCGGCTGTGCGGTAAAATGGCGCGGTTGCACAGAGCAAGGATAAGGAGCACGTAATAGGTACCTTAGCCACCATATGCAAAGACAATTGGGAATGGCGCAAGCAGATCGGTCGCTTGGCGCTGTTCGAATTGGTCAAGAAGAGCCGCGGCGCCGTGCTTTCGTGGGCGTGGTTTTTCATCAAGCCGGCTATGTACATTTTCTGCTTCTGGTTCGCGCTCGATATTGGTCTAAAGGTGGGAAGCGGCAATGCTGCTGCTGGCGCGCCTCCGTATATTCTGTGGCTGAGCGCGGGCATCATCCCATGGTTCTTCATGCAGGACATGCTGGCTACCGGCATCGATGTGATGCATCGGTTTCCTTACTTGGTCAACAAGATCAAATTCCCGCTATCGGGCATTTCCACCATCTTTACCAGCGCCACCATGTTGGTGCAGCTCATGTTGGTAGCTGCGCTGTTCGTCATCTATTTTGCTTGCGGACAGCAGCTTGACCTATATCTTTTGCAGGTGCCGTTGCTGCTGGTGCTCATGTTCTTCTTCTGGGACTTGGTGAGCATTCTGTTCAGCCAGCTTTCGGCTATGAGCAAAGATGTCGCCAATCTGATGCATGCTATGAGCACGCCGTTTTTCTGGCTGTCGGGTGTGCTGTTCAATATCAAGACCGTGAACGTCGATTGGATTCAAGTCATCTTGTATTTCAACCCCATCACGTTTTTCGTTACGGGCTTTCGCGATGCGTTCTATGACAAAGTCTGGATATGGGACGATCCCAAGATGTGCCTCGGTTTCGTCGTGGTGTTCGTAGTTACGTTGATTCTTGCCTGCCTCGTGTATAAAAGGCTCAACGAGGAGGTGTCCGATGTCCTCTGATCCCCAGGAGTTTCAGGCGCCTTTGGCTAAAGAGGCCATCAGCGACGAAGTAGTCATCGACTTCGACCATGTCACAAAGACCTACAACCTGTACAAAAACGATCGTGGCAGGTTCTTGGGAATATTCAACTACAACAAGAAGGGCACCTTCTTGGGCAGCGTCAACGCCAATGACGACTTGAGCTTTCAGGTGAAGAAGGGTGAGGCTGTGGCTTTTTTGGGGCTCAACGGCGCTGGAAAAAGCACCGCCCTCAAAATGGTCACGGGTGTTACGCATCCCACCAGCGGAACAGTGACGGTTAGGGGCCGCGTCAGCGCCCTGCTCGAACTGACGGCTGGGTTCGATATGCAGCTCACCGGCCGCGAGAACATAAGCCTGCGCGGGCAGATTCTCGGCTTGAAGCGCAGTGAGATCAAAGACATCGAACCATCTATCATCGATTTTGCCGAACTGGGTTTGTATATCGACCAACCTATGCGTACGTATTCCAGCGGCATGAAGGCGCGTTTGGGCTTTGCCTTCGCCGTGGCCATCGATCCCGAGATTCTGGTGGTTGATGAAGCGCTTTCGGTTGGCGACCGCGCCTTCCAGAAAAAGTGCATCGAGCGCATCCGTGAAATCATGATGGACGAAAGCGTCACCGTGCTTTTCGTCACCCATACCAGTTCTACCGCCAAGGAATTCTGCAGCCGCGGCATCGTTTTGAACAAGGGCGCCAAAGTGTACGAGGGCACCATCGATGATGCCACGAAGTATTATGAGGACAATTTCTGATGTCATGCGGACGCAGGGCGTTCGTCGGCGTTTCCCGCGCGGTGTTCAACGGGTTGTATCGGTTGTGTTCCTTGGGTGGTCGTCACAACGAGGTGCTGTTCCTTTCCCGTCAAACCAATCAGCCTTCTAACGACTATCGGGCCGTGGGCGAGGCGCTCGCGAAGCGCGGATTCACCCCCGTATATCTGTGTCGCAAGCTGTCAAAGCGCACTGTGTTCCCCTATGCTGCCCATGCCTTGCGCGAAATTCGGCACCTGGCGTGCTGCAAGGTGGTTTTCATCGATCGCTATGATCCTATGGTGAGTTTGATTGATTTCAATTGCGAACCGATATCCAATGGACTTGCCGCCGCCGCTCGGGATTCTCGGCTTCAGGGCGACGTCCTGCACGTCGAATACCCCGCTCAGCCCATGGTCATCCAGCTGTGGCATGCGTTCGGCGCCTTCAAGAAATTCGGCTATCAGAGCATCGGCACAAGGGAGGGGCATTCCCATGAAGTGGCCGATGCCTTCGATATTCATCGAAACTATTCGTGGGTAGTGTGCAGCGGCGAAGGCTGCCGCGCCGCTTTTGCCGAGGCGTTCGCCATTCCCGTAAACCGCGTGGTACCGCTCAATCGGCCTGAATACCGCGATATTATGTTGCGTCGGCCATCCGCGGCTGATACCCCGCTGCCTGCCGAACCCAGCGTGCTGTTCGCTCCGACGCTGCGCAAAAGCTCCGCTTCGCCGCATCCGTTTCGCACGCTGTACGATCGGCGCAAAGAAGCGCTGGCCGGCGTTCCCATCCAGGCGCTGTGGAGTTTCCATCCATTGGAAGAAGGGCTCGATGCGGTAGGGCAGGTGCCTGCGTCGCTCGATGCCGCCGATTACGTGGTTACCGACTATTCGAGCATCGTGTATGAATCCTATTTGCTGGGCAAACGGGTGGTGTTCTTCGTACCCGATCTAGACGAATATCGCAAAACGCCGGGCCTCAACGCCGACCCGGGCATACGGTGCCCCGAGCTCACGGCCGTCACCGAAGCCGACCTGCGTGACAAGCTTATGCGCTGGACCAACGACCCGGCAACGTATCCGGCAGAGCAGTTGGAAGCGTTCATCGACGGCGCCTTCGCAGAAGCGCCCGATGATCCGGCGAAGGCGTTGGCCGATTTCGTGTGCCAACGGGTCTGATGTCTTTTCGCGCTTTAGCCTGCGTGCGGTGTAGAATGGCTGAAACCGTCAATCTAGGAGCCGTGCTATGAACCAGCAACCCACCAATTGCTATGCAGCCATTTTGGCCGGCGGCAGCGGAACGCGCATGGGCAATCCTGAAAAGCCCAAACAGTTCTACTTGCTGGGCGGCAAACCGATTTTGGCTCATACGGTCGAGAAGTTCTGCGTGATGGGCGCCTTCGATAAGGTCCTGGTGATGAGTCCGGAATCTTGGCTTCAGCAAACACGCGACATCTTGGCCAGGCAATGCCCGCATTTTTCCGACCTCATTGAAGTGGTGGCGGGCGGCTCCACCCGAAACGGCACCATCTCAAATGCGCTTTCCTTCATTCAGGAAAACTGCCCGGTGGATGACGGCACCGTTATCGTCACTCATGATGCGGTACGTCCCTTCGTCACGCATCGCATCATTTCAGACAACATCGTCGCTGCACGTGAATATGGTGCTTGCGACACGGTGATTCCCGCCACTGACACCATCGTCGAAAGCTTGGACGGGCAGCACATCAGCGCCGTTCCTCCTCGTTCCAACCTATACCAAGGGCAGACTCCGCAGAGTTTTCGCGTGCGCGAACTGGCGGGTTTGATCGCTGGGATTTCTGCCGACGAGGCCGCATCATTGACCGATGCGTGCAAAATCTATGTGCTGCGTGGAAAGCCGGTTGCCTTGGTCGACGGCGAAGTCTCCAACATGAAGATCACCTACCCGCAAGATATGCGCGTGGCCGAAAGCCTGGTAGGGGAATAAGCCATGCTCAACGCCGTTTATCGACTCATCGCCCCCAGGATGTTCGAGCCCGTTGAAATCGATGTGGCCACTGACGGTGCGCGTGTGGTGGTTCGTCCCACGCATCTTTCCATATGCAATGCCGATATGCGGTATTACCAGGGAAGGCGCAGCGCCGACGCGCTTGCTGAAAAGCTGCCCATGGCGCTGATCCATGAGGGCATCGGTCAGGTTCTGCATGACCCTACGTCTACATTTTCTCCAGGAGATGCCGTGGTCATGTTGCCCAACAACCCGCACGAACGCGATCGCTGCATAGCAGAGAACTACCTATCGAGCAGTGAGTTTTGCGGTAGCGGATTCGATGGCTTCATGCAGGAATACATGGTCATGCCGCCAGTGCGCTTGGTGGCGCTGCCCCAAGGGATGAACAAGAATGTGGCTGCGTTCACCGAACTTTTGAGTGTGGCCGTGCATGCCGTGACGCGCTTCGAGCAGATCAGCCATGATCGTCGCGATACGGTGGGCGTGTGGGGCGATGGCAACCTGGGCTTCATGGTGTGCCTGGTGTTGCGCACGCTGTATCCCAAAATGCATCTGGTGCTCTTTGGGCGCAATGATTACAAAATGGCCGACTTCACGTTTGTGGACGAAACCTATTTCAGCTACAACGCGGCAGACGCGCCGGCAATTGACCACGCTTTCGAATGCTGCGGGGGCGAGGGCAGCGGATCGGCCATCGACCAGATCATCGACGCCATACGTCCCGAAGGGACGGTGAGCCTGTTGGGGGTCAGTGAGAACCCGCAGCCCGTAAACACGCGCATGGTGCTTGAAAAGGGCCTGCGTTTGTTCGGCAGCAGCCGCAGCGGACGGGCCGATTTCGAGCGCACGGTAAGCTTGTACCGAGATTGTCCGCGCATGCTCGGTTATCTTGAGGCTATGGTGGGCCAGGTGTTCGATGTGCGCACCACTATGGATATGACCGCCGCTTTCGAAGCCGATGCCCATAAGACCATGGGCAAGACCATCATGGAATGGAATGTGTAGGCGGCTATGTCCGATTTACCCAAGGTATCCTTCTCCGCCCGTTGCAAAGGTTTTGCAAAGCAACGCATCAAGGATGTGGTGCTGGGTTGGTATCTGCCGCGCGTGTATCGCGAGGCCGCCCAGCAGCCCGTCCAAGATGACCTGGTGCTTTTCATCGAGCAGAAGCAGCCAGATATGCCAGACAGTTTCTTCACCATGCATGCCTATCTTGAGCACGGGTTCGACTATCGGCTCGAGTTCATCAGCCTGGGATACATGCGGGCGGATATCAAAACCTACTACCGCAATTGCGTTCAGATGGTGCGGCGCTTGGCTGTGGCCCATTACGTGTTCTTGAACGATGCCAGCGACGTTGTCAGCTGCGTGCCGTTGCGCGATCAAACCAAGGTGGCCCAATTGTGGCACGGTTGCGGTGCCTTCAAAAAATGGGGCATGAGCACGGCTGATTTGATTTTCGGCGGCAACCGGCGCCAACTCTTGCGTCATCCCTTTTACAAGAACCTGAGCCTGGTAACCGTCAGCAGCCCAGAAGTTGCTTGGGCATACCGGGAAGCCATGGTGCTTGAAGACGATCCCGACGTGGTGCAGGCTACTGGTGTCAGCCGCACCGACGTGTTCTTCGATGTCGAGTGGCTCGATCAATCCCGTCATGACGTGCTGGCTGCCGTGCCCCAAGCGCAAGGGCGCAGGATCATCCTGTATGCTCCTACATTTCGGGGTCGGGTTAAAAACGCCGAGGGGCCCGACCGGTTGGATATCCCCGCCATGCAAGAAGCGCTGGGTCGAGATTGCGTGCTGCTGATCAAGCACCATCCCTTCGTCAAACGGCGTCCGGCCATCCCCGAGGAATGCACCGATTTCGCCTTCGACGTGTCCAGCAACCTGCCTATCGATGCATTGCTGTCCGTCGCCGACGTGTGCATCAGCGATTACAGCAGTTTGGTGTTCGAATATTCGCTGTTCGGCCGCCCTATGGCCTTTTTCGCTTACGACAAGGACGACTATGCCGACTGGCGCGGTTTCTATTACGACTACGACCAGCTGACTCCCGGTCCCGTGTTCACGGAGAACGAAACGCTGATCGACTGGCTTTCCCATGTGGACGAACGCTTCGATGCGGAACAAGTGAAAGCGTTCCGAGACAAGTTCATGAGCGCGTGCGACGGGCATTCGACCGAGCGTATCGCCCAGCAGCTTATGGGTGGGGCTGGTTTGTTCGAGCATCAGAAGCTTCCCATAGCCCAGCGCATGACGCAGGCCGACCCCGACGGCATCGATATCAGCATCGTGGTTCCTGCTTACAACGCCATGCCGTATCTGCGGCAAGGAGTGCAGAGCATCTTGGCGCAGACGTATCCGCTCGAGCGCATAGAGGCGCTGTTGGTTGACGATGGGTCCACTGACGGCACGTCTGAATTCGCAGATCAGGCGCACTCCGAACACCCCGCCCTTTTCAAGGCCATCCACTTGGACCAGCCCAGCGGCAGCCCCGCAGCACCTCGCAACGAAGGGATTCGCCGGGCCTGCGGGACCTACGTGTTCTTCATGGACGCCGATGACTGGCTGGGCCCCCAGGCGGTAGAACGCATGATAGAGCATGCCGTGGATTGGGGCGCTGATGTGCTGCTGGCCAAGCTGGTGGGGGAAGGCGGTCGCGATGTGCCCAAGAGCATGTTCAAAATCAGCGCGCCCAAGGTTGACATCTACAACAGCAAGATCATGTGGACGTTTGGCCCCATGAAGCTGTTCAAAAGGGACTTGCTGGTCGAAAACGATCTGCGGTTCCCTTCGTTCATGCCTGAAGACATCAGCTTCGTGTTGCGTGCTTATTGCCTGGCGAATACGGTAAGCGTTGCAGCGGATTACGGGTACTACCATGCTTTGCAGCACGACGTTGAAACTCAAGCTTCCTTCGGCACATGGAACGATGTTGAGAGCAATCTGGAGGCGTTCGAAGATCTGTTTGCCTGGGTGGATGGCCATGTGCCCGATTGCCAACGTGACAAGGTTCTGATGCGACGGTTGTTTCGCCGTGACATCCTGAACATGCTCTTTACTGTTGCGAAGGAACCGAACAGCGAGAAGGCCGAATCCCAGTTGAACAAGTTGCAACAGATAGCCCTTCCGTTTTGGCGCCCAGGCATGTACGCAACATGCCCGTTCAACCAAAGGGCCGTTCTAGAGGTGGGCCTGCATGGATCCTTGGAACAATTGCGGGCTGCAGTCCAACACGAAGAAGACGGGACGCTCTCTTCGCTCTGCTTATTCGAATGGCGTGAAGGCTGTCTTTTCTGTCTTTTGCCGTCTAGCTGCGGCGGCATGAGTTTTGATGTTACTGAATGTCCCGATGTGAGCGCTTGCACCGATGCGGTCTGCGAGCATGATGCGCAATCCTATCCATCGAAAAGCGATTAAAGCTGTTCGGTTGCAGTGGTTGCAAAACTAGTTGTCGATAAACGGACATTGTTGGGGATAAGGGGACGTTGATGGGAACCAGTATTTTCGGATCATGCGTAAGCCGGGATGTGTTTGAGTTCGACGATCGCTTGGCTTTGGATGCTTATGTTGCGCGTCAGTCTGTCGTTTCATCGGTCAGTCCAGCCGCTCCCATCGAAGAAGATGAGATCGCGCTTTCGTCCGCATTCCAGAAAAGATCGGTCTATTCGGATATTGCGAAAACGGCGTTTGACGAATTGGCCCGGTTCGATGATTCTGGCTGGCTGCTTATCGACTATTTTGAAGAGCGGCATCCGCTAGCGCACTTTCGGGAGACGATTATCACCAAATCGCCCGAATTCAATTCATCGGGATTGACCCCTACGTCACCCGTGTCCTATGAAGTCGCCGAAGGCCAGAGCAACATGGTCGATGGGTGCTCCATCGAGTATTGGCTTGACAGGTTCTTTTCCCAGATCGAAGGTCTGTTTCCTCCGTCTCGAATAATAATCAACCGCGCCTATCTCACCGATAGCTATTGGGGGGGGATGGCCGCTTAGCCTGGTTCGATGACGATGTTTGTCGGTACGACGCGCGCGTCAATAGAAAGCTCGACTATCTATATTGCGCTACCGAGCGGCGTTTTCCTTCCAGTCACACCATTGATTTGCGCGGCAAGGATTATCATGCGACGGCTTCTCACAAATGGGGTCTTGCGTCGACGCATTACGAGGATGCGTTCTTTGAAGACCTGGCCGCGCAAATCGTTCAGATTCAAGAGTTGGATTTGGAATGAGGCGCAATGCCTGGGCAGATGGGCTTGTGCGCGATAGCGGAGGCGGCCCAAGGGGCATATTCTGTTTTCGGCTCGATTTGAACGCCGCCGAACGACGTGCAATACCGTTCCAGCCAAAGAGCGTACTGATTTGCTGTGCTGAAAACGCTCGACTCCTTGGATAATGGTAAAATCTTTGAACTGCTAAGATTCAAATCAATTAGTTGAAGGGATTGCCATGAATGTGGCTGTTGCCGGTACTGGGTATGTCGGCCTTGTTTCCGCTGCCGTGTTTGCCCAAATGGGGCACAACGTCGTTGGACTGGACATCGATGAAGCGAAGGTGGCATCCCTCAATGACGGGCGTGCTCCTTTTTTCGAGGCCGGTCTCGATGACTTGCTGGAGCGCAACAAAGAACGTCTGTCTTTTACCTCATGCTACCGCGATGCATACCATAACGCCGAAATCATTTTCATTGCCGTCCCTACCCCCGAGAGGATGGACGGTTCGGCGGAACTCAAATATGTCTATACCGCCGTTGAACAGATTGCGGAATCTCTGTCTTCAGACTCGGTCGTCGTCGTCAAATCAACCGTGCCCTTGGGGACCAATTCGCATGTTCAAAGCCGTTTCGATGCGCTTTTGAGCGACTCTCCCTTCAGCGTTGAAGTAGTATCCAATCCCGAGTTCCTATCTCAGGGCACGGCAGTGAACGACATGCTCCATCCCGATCGTGTGGTTGTCGGAGTCCGCAGCGAATCCGCGAAAAATACCATGGAGCGTTTTTATGCCAGCGTCGATGCCCCCGTTCTCTTCATGAGCCTGGAAAGCGCCGAGATGGTCAAATATGCTTCCAACGATTTCTTGGCTCTGAAGATTTCCTATATCAACGAGATTGCCAATTTGTGCGAATTGCTGGGCGCGGATATCAGCGATGTCGCCTATGGAATGGGAAAGGACCCGCGAATCGGCTCGCGTTTTCTCAAGGCGGGCATTGGGTATGGAGGGTCGTGTTTTCCGAAAGACACCAAAGCACTGCATTGGCTTTCCAGTTATCACGATCGCGAGTTGAAAACCGTGAAGGCCGCTATCGAGGTGAATGCCCAGCAGAAAATCGTCCTGATAAAAAAGGCAAAAAGGCATTGCGAGAGCTTCGAGGGCAAAACCGTAGCCGTTCTAGGCCTTTCGTTCAAACCCGGAACCGATGACCTGCGCGAGGCCCCTTCGATTCAGAATATAGCCATTCTTCTTGACGATGGGGCAAAGGTCAAAGCATGGGATCCTTTGGCCGAAGGTCGGTACAAGAAGTTGTATCCAGAGCACGATATCGAGTATTGCGGCACCATTGAAGAAGCTTTGGCTCAATCGGATGCGTGTTTCATAATGACGGAATGGCCCGAAGTCTGCTCTTTGAAGCCCGATGATTTCAAGCGTTTGATGAGCGATCCCATTGTCTTCGACGGCCGGAATTGTTTCGATGTGTCGTCAATGCGTGATGCGGGCATTGTCTACGAGTCGATTGGGAGGTAATCATATGAAGCCATACGACTATCTTCTTGTTGGCAGCGGGCTGTTTTCTGCAGTATTCGCCAACGAGGCGCGCAGAGCCGGTAAAACCGTGATGGTGGTTGAACGGCGAAACCATATTGCCGGGAATTGCTACACGAAAGAAGTCGAGGGAATAACGGTCCATGAGTATGGGGCTCACATCTTCAGGGCATCCGATAAGAAGATATGGGATTATCTAGAGCAGTTTTCTCCATTCAACAACTTCATCAATTCGCCTATCGCCAATTATCATGGCGAGATTTACAATCTGCCCTTCAATATGAATACTTTTTCCCGGATGTGGAACATTTCCACGCCGGATGAAGCGCGCGCTATCATCGCCGAGCAGCAAAAGGAAATAACAGGCGACCCTAAAAACCTTGAAGAGCAGGCGATCAAGCTGGTCGGAAGGGATGTCTACGAGAAGCTCATCAAGGGCTACACCGAAAAGCAGTGGGGCCGTCCTTGTTCCCAATTGCCGGCTTTTATCATCAAACGAATTCCTGTGCGTTTTCTCTATGACAACAACTACTTCAATGACCCGTATCAAGGGATTCCCATTGAGGGGTATACGGCCATCATCCAGAAGATGTTCGATGGGTGCGAGCTTCATTTCGAATGCGATTATCTTGACAACAAAGACGAGCTCTATGATGCGGCGGATACGATTGTCTTCACGGGAACAATCGATTCGTTTTACGATTACCGCTTCGATCCTTTGGAATACCGCAGCCTGCGCTTCGAGCATAAGACGCTGGACGAACAAAACCACCAAGGTGTTGCCGTAGTCAACTACACGGATAGCAGCACGCCATTTACGCGCATCATCGAGCACAAGCATTTCGAATTCGGCACTCAACCGAAAACCGTGATATCTCGCGAATATCCGCTTGAATGGAGTCCGGGAATCGAACCGTACTATCCTATCAACGATGAAGCGAATCAAAATCGCTTTTCCCAGTATCGCGCTTTGGCCGACGAGGAAACGAAAGTGCGTTTTGGCGGGCGTCTTGGAGAGTACCGGTATTACGATATGCAAAGTACGGTCCAGTCGGCCTTGCAGCTGGCTTCCGGAATCAATGGGTAAGGATGTTCATGGGTGCCGCAAAGGTTTCAATCATCATTCCGGTCTATAACTCTTCGCGATTCCTTCGCGACTGCCTTGACAGTGCGTTGTATCAATCATTGCAGGAAATAGAAGTGATCTGCATCAACGACGGGTCGACCGATTCGTCGTTGGAGATTCTCCATGAATATGAGCAGCGCGACAGTCGGATCGTGGTCATCGACAAGCCCAATTCCGGCTATGGCAACACCATGAATCGCGGCATCGAAGCGGCAACCGGTGAGTATATTGCATTTTTGGAGTCAGACGATTGCATCGAAGAAGATGCATATCGTCGGCTTGCATCGGTGGCTGATGAATTCGAACTCGATATCGTCAAAGGCGACTATTTCGAATTGCGCGATTTCGGAGTTGATCGGAAGCTGGAATATAAGCGGCTTGCCAACGATGAATCCCGATATAACAGGGTGGTCCGTCCTTTGGATGAGCCATGGACCTTCTATGTCCCTATGATGAACTGCCTTGGAGTCATGCGTCGGAGCTTTATCGAGCGCAATGGAATACGGCACCTGGAAACACCCGGTGCTTCGCATCAGGACATGGGTTTTTGGTGGGAAACGTTTTGCTGCGCGGATAGGCTCATGTTCATCCAAGAAGCATTCTACATGTATCGTCAGGACAACGAGAACTCATCGATGAAGGACTCGACCACGGCATTTTTCGTTCTGGAAGAATATGCCTATATGCGGCGTTTTCTTTCAGAGCGCCCGACGACCCAAGATGAGGCGTTTCCGATTTTCTTCCATCGCAAATTCGGCAGTTGCATGTTTGCGTACAAGGGCGCAAAAGAGGACATCAGACTGAAGTTCCTCGAACAGCTGGGATCCGAGTTCAAAGAAGATTACCGCACAGGTTGTTTCACCTTCGAGCGCTTCTCGTCTAAAGAATCAGACGATTTGCGCTGGATCATGTCCGACCCTGAGGGATATTATTTTTCGCGGAATGGCGATGCGGATCGGCAGACGCTCGAGACGGTGCGCCAGCTCGCATCTGAAGCATCGCGCCTGCGACGTCAAGTCGACTGGTGCATGGGTGAATTGAATACAGCACGGCATGAAGAAGCCACGCTGGATGAGGGGGATTGGCAGACCGATCTTCTCCTTTCCGTTGTTATTCCCGTCTACAATTCTTCTGAGTATCTGCAAGCCATGCTCGATTCTGTATTGGGACAAGATTTTTCAAGCATGGAAGTGATTTGCGTCGATGATGGATCGACGGATGATTCCTTGGATGTTCTCACGCGATTCCAGTCAGACAATGCATCTATCAAAGTCTTGTCGCAACCGAACAACGGACAATCGGCGGCTCGCAATGTCGGCTTGCGCCATGCAAAAGGCAAATACGTCTACTTCATGGATAGCGATGACGCTTTGGAACCTGGTTGCTTTGATCTTTTGATTCACCATGCCGAGGCGGATAGTCTCGATCTGTTGTATTTCGATGCGCGGACTTCGTATGATTCCGAAGATCTTCATACCCGTTTTTCGACATTTGACGGGAATTACCAAAGGCCTTCGAATCTGGGGTTCGTCGAGGCGGGGCCTGAGATGTTCCTGGCTATGAAGAAAGCCAAAGCATATCGAGTTTCCCCTTGCATGCTGTTGATCAGAAGGCGCTATCTTGAGGAAAACAGCATCGTGTTTCTTGAGGGATGCATCTACGAAGACAACGCTTTCATGCTGCGATGCCTGCTGTCGGCCAAACGCGTCAGTCATATCAACGAGGCGTTTTACATCCGACGTATACGTCAGGATTCTACGATGACTTCGTTGGTTACGTCCTATCAGGTTTCGAGTTATTTCTCCGTCTATTTGGATATGCTCGACTTCGCTTTGAACCATCGCTTCGATGATGACGTTGAGAAGGCCATTCAAGGTGAACTCAATAGCGTGAAGCATCAAATCCAAAAGAAGTATTCGTTGCTTCCCCCATCGAGCCGTTCTTTCGTCGACTCGTTTTCTGCTGCTCGAAAAGGGGTGTTCCTTTCAATTGCCAGAGATGAGCCCAGCAGATCAGAGGCGAAGGCGCAGGTTAAAAAGGCACTCGACAAAGTACATGCGTCGAACTCATGGCGCATCGGTCGCTCCATCACTGCTCCTGCTCGTTGGTTGAAGCGCAGCATGCGATCAGGACATACCACTGCGGCAGTTTCGAAGGATTCCGACTTGATCGGCAAGGCGGAGCCGGTGGACCCCGCCGCTCTTTCTGCATGCCGCCATGATTGCTCGGATGCCGTTCCTCAGGTGAGCGTCATCATGCCCTTGTATAACGTCGAGTGCTACCTTTCCGATTGCTTGAACACGCTTTCTAATCAAAGCCTATCTAATATCGAGATCATCTGCGTAGATGATGGGTCGACCGATGGTACGCTTGCCATCGCCAATTCCTATGCGGCAGTTGATGGGCGCATCACGGTGATCCACCAAGAAAACGCCGGAGCCGCCGCGGCGCGCAACAGAGGCTTGAAAGTTGCAAAAGGAGAGTATCTTTCCATTCTCGATGCAGATGACTTCTTCGAGCTCGACATGCTCGAAAAAGCCTATTCGTTTGCAATCAGGTTCAATGCCGACATGATTATATTCAGGGCCGATCAGTACATCGATCAAGAACAGCGTTTTGCCTCGACACCCTGGACGGTAAAGGCAGATCAGTTGCCTGCCGAGAATCCCTTCTCTCCAATCGAGGTCGAGTCGCCGATATTCGTTGCAATCGAAGGATGGACGTGGGACAAGCTGTTCAAGCGCTCTTTTGTGGTTGAGCATTCACTGAAGTTCCAAGACCAACCCACCTACAACGACATGCTGTTTACCTTTTCTGCGTATGTGCTGGCACAAAGGATCGCATTTCTTGACGAAGTGTTCGCTCATCAACGAAAGCGTGGGGGCGGTTCCATCTCAGACTCTGCATCGGGGTCCTACCAATATGCGAAATCAGCCCTTCGCGCATTGTGGAAAGTGATCGATGGGAGCGGTTTCTCCACGGTTCTTCAGCGCGATTTCCGCAACTATGCGCTTGCTCTATCTTTGTATCAGTTGTCGATTTGCAAGGGCGATGATCGAGAGGCAATGCTCCTGGATTTTGCGGATTCTGCGCTTGAAGAGTTCGGGCTGGCAGGACAGCCTTCGGAATACTTCTATCGTGCCGTTGATCGGGACAGGTTCCGTGATGCCATGGCTGAGGTTGCGCGGTTGAACAGTGGAACAGATCAACGAGGTTGATGGAGAATGGGCAAACCTCAGGTCATCGTTTCATTAACTTCGTTTCCTGCCAGGATGTCGCATGTTTCAGCGACAGTCGAACCTTTGCTCGATCAAACGGTTTCCCCAAACCGAATTATCCTCTGGCTGGCAAAATCCGAATTCGCTTCATCGTCGGATTGCGTCCCTGACGAACTGATGGATTTGGAGAAGGATACGATCTTCGAGATTCGTTGGGTTGAGGAATCGCTTCGGCCCCATAACAAGTACTATTGGGCGATGCGGGAGTTCCCTGACGATATCATCATTACCGTTGATGACGATACCCTTTATCCTCTCGATATGGTTGAGCGACTGCTTCAAACCTATTATCTGGCCAAACGATGCGTAATCGCCAATCGGACCCATTTGGTTTCGCTCGACGGTCACGGCGATATCGCTGATTACCGAGATTGGGAATTCGAGCAGATGCGCTATGTCGGTGTGCCGCGGCATGATCTGCTTGCGACGGGCGTCGGCGGAGTGCTGTATCCGCCCCGCCTGCTTCCTGATGATGCTTTCGACAGAGATGAACTGGTGCGTTTGTGCGATACCGATGACGATGCCTGGTTGATGGCCTGGGAGGTTTTGGAAGATATCCCCGTTGTCAATTCGGGGAGTCCTTGGGTACATCAGGTACCAGGGTCCCAAGAAGTCGGGCTCTATAAGACCAATTTGCTGGATGGCGAGAAAAACGATTATCTGAGTAAGCTTTACGAAGCCCACCCCTTGTTCAAAGAGAAATTGATTGCGGCTGTTCGAGCGCGCGAAGAGGAAGAGCGTCGGGAATTGGACGAACTTTCATCGTTTGATCCTCCTCTGCTGTAGAATAATGTTATGTCCTCCATTTCGATAATCATTCCTCTCTATAATGCTTCTGAGGCATTTCCCCATTGCTTGGAGTCGTTGCTGGCGCAGACGTTCGGTGATTTCGAGCTCATCATCGTTGATGATGGATCGAATGATGGATCGGCTGATATCGCTCAGAGCTACGCCAACCAAGACGCCCGCATTAAATTGATTCGGCAACATCGATCGAATGCGGGCTTGGCGCGCAACCGCGGGCTTTCTGAAGCATCGGGCGATTACTTGATGTTTCTTGATGCTGACGATTATTTCGAGAAGACAATGCTTCAGTTGGCATACGAAAAGATAAAATCCGCCGATGCCGACATCTGCATGTTTGCGGCTAATTCATATAACAATGCAACGGGAGCTGTGAAGCGGTTGCCGAATTCTTGCAAGGTGCATTTGTTCGACGATCCCCAAGAGGTGTTTTCCCGGGAAACGGAGCAGCGTTATATCTTCTGCTGCACCTCTCCAGCTCCATGGACGAAGCTGTATCGTGCTCGGTTCGTTCGCGACCAGGGATTGTTGTTCCAAGATTTGGGAAGTTGCAATGACTTGCGCTTTGTTTTGCTTGCGCAAGCGTGCGCGTCGCGTATCGTGCTGGTTGATGCGCCGTTGGCATATTATCGGGTCAGCCAGACGGATTCTCTGCAGGCGACGCAGAGCAAGAACCCCTTTGATTTCTATCAGGCGTTGCGCGGTCTTCAGGCTGGCTTGATCGAGAAAGGCCTCTATTCCGAACTCGAATCGAGCTTTGCCAATACGGCGCTTGATTGCTGTCTTTACACTTTGGGAAAATTGGTTAAAAGCGATTCAGCTCGGAAATCGGTATTCGAGATGCTTCGAAATGAAGGATTCGATGCGCTTGGAATCGATGATGAATGCGCTAGGGCGAACTATGTTTGTTTTGCCGGTGCCGAAGCTCAATATTTTGCTATCAGATCAGGTTCATATCAAGATTATAAAGAGGCGTACAAGAATCGCCTTCGGAAGGACGGCAGCATGGCGGGTACGAAAAAAGCGATACGTAAAATACTGCCGCTTAGATCTTCCGTTTTCGAGAAGTATCGCAACCAAGATCAAAAGTCACAGGCAGCGCAACAAGAGACCTTGCGTGCTCTGGCCAGCGGGATGGAACAGCAGCAAGTTGCACTGATGGGCATTCGGCGCAAGCTGGATGCGCTTGAGGCGGATAGCGCTGGTTTGCGCAAAGAAATCGACGATATTTCGCAGTTGCAGCATAGCTGCAATGACCAGGCTGAAAAACAGGCGAAGTTTTTGAATGAGTGCGGGCAGCAAAGCAAGCGGATCGGTTCTGCCGTTTCTGCCATTATGGAAGAACAGCGCGCAATCGAGCGCCGACTTGTCCATTGCCAGATCGAAGCAAGCAGGTTGGGGCATTGCTCCGATGAGTAGGATGGGATATCCGGGTGGTTTGGATTCCCTCATGAGGCGACTCGTCGCAACGCGGTGCTTGCTTTTGGTCGCGCTCGAGCAAAGTGAATTGGAGGCTTCGAAGCGATGACGAAATTCGGCAAGGTCCTTGTTACCGGTGCGGGTGGGATGATTGGTTCGCATATGGTGGAAACCCTGTATGAACAGGGCGTGGATGTGGTCGGGTCTTTCTATAAGCCGACAATCGACATGTCCGAACTGGATTCATCCATCGCGTTGGTAGAATGCGACGTGCGCTATCCGCAATCCGTTGAGAGAATCATCGACGAATCAAAGCCATCTGCCATATTCCATCTTGCCGCTCAAAGCTATCCCACGGTGTCGTGGGATCGTCCCTATGAAACTATGGATATCAATGCGAACGGCACTATCGCGGTGTTCGAGGCCGTTAAAAAAGTGCGGAAGGCCAATCCGGAATACGACCCTGTCGTTGTGGTTGCCTGCAGCAGCGCAGAATATGGTGCGACCTTTGATGAACTTGACAGGGCCGTTAAAGAAGACGATCCCTTGTTGCCCTTGCATCCGTATGGGGTCAGCAAAGTTGCCCAAGACCTGTTGGCTTACCAGTACTATGCCAATGATGGAATTCGTTGCATTCGTGCTCGTATTTTCAATACCACTGGCACACGCAAGGTTGGGGATGTTTGCAGCGATTTCGTCAGGCGGTCCGTCGGTTTGGTCAAAGAGAACAGCGACCGCATGGTTCTTCGCGTGGGAAACATCGAAACCCGCCGCGCTATTTTGGACTCCAAGGATTTGATCAATGCGCTTTGTTTGTTGGCTGAAAAAGGAGTTTATGGACAAGCCTACAATATCTGTGCTCAGCACGCTTATCCTATCGGTAACATTATTGACGAGATTCAAGCTATTCTCGGTGTCGCTTTCGAGCTGAACGTTGACGAACGGCTTCTCAGGCCGACTGATGAGCGGATCATTCTTGGCGATACGACCAAACTGAAGTCTGATACGGGGTGGCGTCAATCGGTGGGTATCGAGCAGACCCTAAGGGAGATGTGCCTTTATTGGCAGGAGCGAATATGATAATCAGGAGTAAAGCGCCGTTGCGGCTCGGCCTGGCAGGCGGAGGCACGGATGTGGCGCCTTACTGCGACATGTTCGGTGGTGCCGTGCTGTGCGTCACCATCGATAAGTATGCATACTGCACGTTGCATCCTGCAGACGATGGGATGGTTCGTTTTTCTGCTGCCGATTATGGTGAATCATTTGAAGGAGAAGCTGCTGCTGAATTGCCGCTTGACGGTGTGCTCCCGCTGCACAAAGGCGTATACAACCGCATCGTTGAAGAATTCAACGAAGGCCGTCCTTTGTCGTTGTCCATGACAACCTATTCCGATGCGCCTGCGGGTTCTGGGCTCGGGTCGTCTTCTACTATGGTGGTGGCCATCATCAAGGCGTATGCGGAATGGCTCAATCTTCCCATCGGCGATTATGATATTGCACGGCTTGCTTACCAAATCGAACGTGAAGATTGCAGTATGGCTGGG
The DNA here is from genome assembly GCA_040774885.1 of Eggerthellaceae bacterium. GTDB lineage: Bacteria > Actinomycetota > Coriobacteriia > Coriobacteriales > Eggerthellaceae > JAXGTO01. The sequence continues at coordinate 95,470 of JAXGTO010000001.1, forward strand.
GGAAAGCAGGACCAGTATGCTGCTACGTTTGGGGGGTTCAACTACATTGAATTCATGCCGGACGGCTCCGTCGTGGTCAATCCCCTTCGTGTGAGGAATTGGATCGTCAACGAGCTTCAGAATTCAATGGTGTTGTACTATACCGGCGTATCTCGTGAAAGCGCCCGCATTATCGAAGATCAGCGCACCAGTACGTCCGATTCCCAAGGTGGGGCAATCAAGGCACTGCATCATATCAAGCTGCTTGCTCGCACAATGAAAGAAGCGGTGCTGAAGGGCGATTTCGAAACCGTCGTTGCTTGTCTTGATGCGGGATGGTGCAACAAGAAGGCGACTTCGTCGGCTGTCTCAAACGACCTGATCGAGCAAACGCTCGGCATTGTGCGCAGCAATGGGGGCAAAGCGGCCAAAATTTCTGGTGCTGGAGGAGGCGGATACATGGTTATCATTTGCGACCCAGAGTGCCGCCCCGGTCTGATGCGGTCTTTGGCGGATCTCCCTGGGCATGCATCCGGCGTTGCTTTTACGAAGCGAGGCACCCAGGCATGGACCTTGTATGAATGAGGAGGCCTCCAGTATGATTGACCGATATGATGCGCCGTTGCTCGACGCTGTTCTTCGGCATCCTTCGCTTGAGAGCTGTTTGGACGATTTGCAACGAATCCTCGATTTGATGTCTTCCTGTTTTGAAGCGGGTGGCAAGGTGCTTGCGTGCGGAAATGGTGGAAGCGCTTCGGATGCCGGGCATCTGACTTCAGAGTTGATGAAGCAATTCAAGATTCAACGTGGCGTTGATGCTGATTTCGCCGATGAGGTGCATGATCGATATGGTGAGGATGAATCCGTTCACCTTATCCGTCATCTTCATGGGGCTCTTCCGGCCCTTGACCTTTCCGCGCAAAGCAGCCTGCTTACTGCTGTAGCCAACGATGAAGATGCGGATTTTATTTTTGCTCAGCAGGTATACGGCTACGGTAAGGCCGGGGATGTTTTGGTCGCTTTCAGCACTTCTGGCTCTTCGAAAAACATACTCTATGCTGCTCAAGTGGCATTGGCACGCGGAATGGAAGTTGTGGCTTTTACCGGCCAAGCACAGAGCCCGCTTTCTTTGCTGGCTACCGAGACCGTTCGCGTTCAAGAAACCGAAACCTATTGCATCCAGGAGCTTCATCTGCCGGCCTATCATGCACTCTGTGCGGCGCTCGAAGAACGGTTTTTCGGCTGCGGGTCGCTCTGATGTCTTTCTGCGAATCGGGTTCTTTCGAGGCTGTTGTTTTGGCGGGTGGCAAGGGAACGCGGCTTGCGCAGGCGGTTCCAGATGTTCCCAAGCCCTTGGCTCCGGTTTGCGGGCGTCCTTTTGTCAAATTCGTGCTGGATGCGCTGGCGCGGCAGGGTTGCCGACATGTGGTCATGGCGGTTGGGCATCGCCGTCAGATGATCATCGATGCCATTGGGTCGCAGTACCGGGGGATGGATGTCGATTACTCCGAAGAAGACGATGCTTTGGGTACGGGCGGAGCGGTCGCGCGTGCTTTGCCGCTCTGCGATGACGACGGGGTCATTGTGGTCAACGGGGATACTTTCGTCGATGTCGATTATCGCGCAATGCTCGGCTGCATGGATGCGGGCGAACACGATGCGGTCATTGCCGTGTGCCAAATGGAAGATTGCTCTCGGTATGGTCGTGTCGAGGTGTCAGAAGGTCGTGTCGTCGGCTTTGAGGAGAAACGCTCTGGCGTTGCGGGGAATATCAACTCAGGCACTTATTGTTTGAGCAAAGGGTGCCTGGGTGGTTTTCCGACCTGTTTTTCACTCGAGCATGATGGCTTTGAGAAAATGCTATTGCAAGGACGCCTTGGGGCCGTCCCCGCAAGCAGGCCGTGCTTGTTTATCGATATCGGCATTCCAGATGACTACCGACGCGCTCAAGCGCTGATGGCGCCACGAAACGACAAAGGCCATCCCATCGCTTTTTTCGATCGAGATGGGACGCTCAATGCCGATCTCGGGCATCCTTTCAAAAAGGAGGATCTGCGCCTTATCGAAAAGAACGTCCAGCTGGCCGCCGAATACCATAGCCGCGGATTCCTCATCGTGATTATCACCAACCAAGCGGGAATTGCAAAAGGCCTGTATACGCGAGAGCAGATGAGGTGCTTCAATGATGAGCTTGCCCGCATGATGGCCGAGTGCGGGGCGCCAGTCGAGGCATTTTACTATTGTCCGCATCATCCCGACATTACCGGTCCGTGCGACTGCCGCAAGCCGGCCCCCGGGCTGATTCTCAAGGCTTTGGCTGATTATGAAACGGATGCGGGCTCCTGCGTTCTATTTGGCGATAAGCCATCTGACGTTCAAGCGGGCCGTAATGCAGGAGTGCCTTCTTGGTTGGTTGATTGATTCTGCGCATTTGATTGCCCATCCGGCTTACGGGATTGTTCGCAGGTTTGGGCGTACCCTTCTATGTTGCGCCTTTCCCCTGTTCCTATCGATAGCAGGGCGTTGCTGAAAAAGTTGATTAAACCACTCTGAAGTTATACCATTGTCGACCATGTCGACACTATTACCCCTGCGCTTCGAACAGCGCAAGCGTTATTATCTGGCCTATACGGGCCTTTTCCTGTTGTTTTGCTTGGGCGCGTTCGGATACCTGTTTGCCTCGGGGCACAGTTTGATCTTGTCCGATGACGGGCTCGATGAGCATCTCACCTATCTTACGTATTGCGGGCAGTGGATTCGCGACTGGATAAGCACCGGCACTCCAACGATGTGGAACTTCAGCATGGGTTATGGCGCCGATGCCATTCTCACCATGCAGGGCTGGTTGGACGAGCCATTTACCATTCTGTACGCACTTGTTCCCGAAGAGGGTGCGCAATACCTGTATCAGGTTTTGGCCATCGTTCGGCTGTACCTTGCCGGCATCGCGTTTTCGGCGTTTTGCCGCTACCACAAACGCGAAGGATTCTCCACGTTGCTGGGCGCGCTGGTTTACACGTTCAGCGGCTTTTGCCTGGCGTGGGGCGCCTTGCGCCATCCGATGTTTGTTGATGCGGCGATATTCTTGCCTTGGGTGTTGTTGGCAGCCGACAAGATTCTGGATGGAAAAAGCCCTCTCATGTTCATCGTGGCCATGGCGGTCACGTTTTTCACCGATTGGTACTGGGGCTACATGATCGGCATCATGTTGCTGCTGTTCTGTCTCATGCGTTATTTTTTGGGGCAACGCGAACGAAGTGTCGCTGATTTCTTCAAACTGGTTGGCCGCTTCGTCCTGTATCTGGTGGTCGCGCTTGCCTTGGCGGCCGTTGCCGTGCTGCCCACTGTTATGTATACGCTGCAGATGGGTCGCCTTGAGGCCGGCGTCGATGTTTCCGCGTTCGATCAACTGGGGACGTATGCGCTCTACCCTCTGACTTTAACGGGAGGGGACAGCTCGTCGCTTGGCATGGGGTTGGAATGCGTCGCGGCGTTTTTCATCGTTATGCTGTTCGCTGTGCCCCAATTCCGCAAAGCGGCGGATCTGCGGCAGGCGAAAATCGCCTTCATCGTACTGACGATTTTTGCTTGTTTCCCAATTTTCGGGTCTATATTCAACGGGTTTTCCTATTCCACCGACCGATGGATGTTCGTTTATGCATTTGCGGCGGCGTACATCGTGGTGCTGCTTGAACCGCGTGTGCCCCAGCTTAAGCGATTCGATGTCAGACGTATCTTGGTGGTTGTCATCGTTTTGGAAGCATGGATGGCGGTTCTGCTTTTGGTGTGGGACAAACGTATTTGGGCGGTTTGCGCCATGGTGCTGCTGGCCCTCACATTCGTCATGGTTCGGTTTCTTTCGGATGCCGGACACACGCGGCCTCGTCGCATCCTGTTGGTCGTTCTGCTCTTTTTGGGAGTCACTTTGTTTTCCAACGGCCACTTGCTTTCCGCCTCATCGGATAATTCCAAACCCTATATAGACAACCTGGTGAAGTTCGGCCAGGCGTATAGCACGCAGACGACCGATTCGGCCAGCAGTTTGGTCGTGGGGCTCGATGACGATGCTCCGTTGTACCGCTACGACAAGCCAAGCGAGCTGACTCGCCGCAATTCAAGCCTGCTGCAAGGGCTGTATTCCGTTGATTTCTATTCAAGTTTTTACAATCAGCGGGTTGATGATTATCGCACTGAACTGGCCATCCCTTCCGCATCTTCATTGCAGAACTTCCTGATTGCCACCAGTGATTCTCGGGCTTCCGTCGAAGCGGTTAGCGGGGTGAAGTACTTCTTGGTGCGCTCTGGGAAGGAATCATCTTTGCCCTACGATTTCGATACCTTGGTGGCTCAAGGCAGCTATGGAGGAGGAGACTACGAGGTGTATCGAACGGACAATGTTTTACCGCTCGCCTATACCTACGATAAGTCGATTTCAACCGAGGAATACCAGGCATTGTCTCCGCTGCAGCGTCAAGAAGCGACGTTGCAGGCTTGCGAGGTCGATGGAACCGATCAGCCCGAGGCCGATTTGGATCTTACAGGTGAGCAGATCGATTATGCAGTGGACCAAGAGAAGAGCAGCGATGCCACATTGGAGGACGGCAAGGTTGTCTGCACTGCCGACAATGCGAAGCTTACTTTGAACTTCACTGGCAAGGCCGGGTGCGAGACGTATGTGTACATGGATAATTTGGATTTGCAGGATTACTCACCGAGCCAACTGGTGTCTTCGGATGAATACGAAGCCATGGGCCTTTACGACCGGTTCAATCTGTTCGTAAAGGACAATCGCAAAGGCACAACCAAGATGTACAATCTCACCTTCGAAGGCGGCGCCATTTCCAGCAAGAAGATCACTTGCGATACTTCTGCATGCAATTTTTACGGAGGCAAGCATGACTGGCTGGTCAATCTGGGATACAGCGACTCGTCGGTTGACAGCATTACCATTACGTTTGGCAAGGCGGGTGAATACACATTCGATGATTTTCAGGTTCTGGTTCAGCCTATGGATGGACTTTCGAGTCAGGTGGATTCATTGGGGCAGGTCGTGCCAGACGAACTCGACTTCGGCTGCAATTCAATCGTGGGGTCGATTCATACTGATGACAGCCGTCTGCTGTACATTTCGGTTCCGTATTCCGAAGGATGGAGTGCAACGGTGGATGGGGAACCTGCGGAAATCAAATGCGCCAACACCGCGTTCATGGCTATCGAGTTGGACCCTGGCGATCATACTTTCGAGTTGCACTACCAGACGCCTTGGTTGGTGCAAGGTGCGTTGATCAGCATGCTGGGCTTGATTGCTTTGCTGGTCGGGGGATTGCTGCGGCGCCGTAGGATCGGCGCAGCTTCAGTAAAGTAAGTCGTTATGCAGTCTGGCGGTTTTGAGCCTAAAGGGGCTGTGGAATCATCCTGGAAAACAGAGCGCGCGCCATGCCGTGCGCTATGATTCTTTATCGGATATCCACTATCTGAAAGGTTATTGTGGCTCGACATTCCGCCCCAAAGCATGCCAAACACGCTCAGCCGGGCAATTCACCTGCAGCTGCGCCGCAAAACCAGCCGCGTTCTGCCGCTCAGCAGCCGACGCGCCAGTTCAACATGCCTCAGGGAGGCGTGCGCAGATCTTCGTCGCAAGATGACGGCCAGGCAAACAATGGTGTGCGGAGCGGTCAAGCCCGCTATCAATACGGCGGCGGTGCAAGCTATTCTTCCCATCAGCCCCAGCATACGCAGGCTGCGCAAGATGATTTCTTCAGTGCACAGCAGCAGTCGGGGATGCCGACCATTGCAAAGCCCAAGAAGCGGCATCGCGCACTGAAAGCCATCTTGGCCGTTGTAGCGTTGCTGCTGTGCGCCGGTGTGGCCTGTGGGCTGTGGTACGCCGCTACGCTCGACGGGGTCTTGGGCATGGATTCTTCGCAAGAAAGCAGCGTCAACGCCGTGCTTTCCGATGCCAAGTCGGGCGAGCCCTTCTACGTTTTGGTGCTGGGCAGCGATAGCCGCGAGGGCAGTGGAACCAGTGATAGCGCCGATGAGCAGGGGACCAACCAACGAAGCGACGTGATGATGCTCATTCGGGTCGATCAATCCAACCGTCAACTCACCATCGTGTCGATTCCGCGCGATACGCCTTGGACGGCGCCCGATGGTACTGTGTGCAAGATCAATGAGGCCTACAATCTGGGCGGTGCGGCCATGAGTATCCAAGCCGTGTCCGAATTGACCGGCGTTTCCATTTCCCACTATGCCGAAGTAAGCTTCTCCGACTTCGAAAACGTGGTTGATGCGCTGGGCGGCATCACGGTTGATGTTCCCACCGCCCTTTCGTATGAGGATGCGTTAACGGGTCAGGAGGTCACTCTGCAGCCAGGCGAGCAAACCCTTAACGGCCAGCAGGCTCAGATATTCGCCCGCGCCCGGCACGAATATGGCGAAAACCAGGATGCTGCTCGCCAGAGCAACGTCCGCTCGGTATTCGAGGCCCTGATGGAAAAGACCCTCGATCGCCCATTGTACGAATTGCCGGGAACGATTTTGGACGTGGCCCAGTGCGTCACTACCGACATGAAGACCACGGACCTGGCTTCGCTTGCGATGTCGTTCAGCAGCGGGGATGTCACCACGTACAGCTGCAGCGGCCCGACGGATGGCGAAGAAGTGTCGTATCTCGATGGCCTGTGGCTGTGCTACCGCAATCCTGACGGATGGTCAAAATTGATGTCGGTTGTTGATTCAGGCGGAGACCCTGAAGACCTTGATGTAAGCGATACGGCGCAACCATGGTAGGGACGAATACAATGTCGCATGATTCGCAAGATCCGCACCCCGAAGTTACCGTTATCGTTCCCATGTACAACGTGGGGCGATACGTAGGGGAGTGCCTTCAAAGTTTGGTAAAGCAGAAGTTTGAGGATTTCGAAGTCATCTGCGTCGATGACGGATCCGTGGACGACACTCTTTCGATTGCCAAAGCGTCTGTTGAAGGCGATGACCGATTCGTCTTCATGCATCAGGAAAACCAAGGGCAATCTGCGGCTCGCAATGCGGCACTCGGGCGCGCGAGCGGCTCTTACGTTCTGTTTTTGGATTCGGATGATATGTATCGGCCTTTGGCTTTGGACAACCTGGTCCGTCGCATGCGCGAGGATAAACTGGATATTCTCTTTTTCTCTGCTGAAACCTTTTATGAGTCTGCCGAGCTCAGGCGAACGCATAACGAGAATCAAGGCGGTCGTTCTGACATTCATGGCATTATGACGGGGGAGCAGCTCTATATTCGCATGGAGGAAACGGGGTCGTTTCGTCCTTCGGCCTGCCTGTTCATGATGTCTGCAAAGCTCATCGAGGACAACGGGCTCCGTTTCAAAGAGGGGATAATCCATGAGGACCTGCTATTTACTTTGACGGTTTTCCCGCTTGCCGCTCGTGCGGGATTTCTCAATGCGCCGCTTTATCGTCGTCGCATGCGAGAGGGTTCTACAATGACCAGCGAACGTGGCATGCGCAACATTGCCGGTTTGTTCTGCGTATGGCGTGGATTGGAGTCATGGCTGGCCACCAACAACCAATCGTATTCCGATGCGTTCTGCGATTGCTACGCTCACCGAGTTTTCGATACGGAAAACGATCTTTCCCGCGACATGCTCTATGTGGGCCAAAGCGCGGTCGAAGGGTTCAGGGAGGGCCTTGACCGGGATGATCGCCTCGCATTCGATTACTGCTGGGAGCATGCGCAGTACATGGATCGAGCTATCCACGACGTGGCCGACAGCAAGACGTTCAAGGTCGGGCGTGCTATCATGGCAATTCCAAGTTGGGTTAAAGGTCGGTTGGTTCCTCCATCGTAGGGCCGACGGCCATTTCATTGGAAAGAGGGACGCACCATGGGTTCACCCAAACACGCCAGTCATGCAGCACCATCTCAGCAACCTCCTTCATCTGCTCCTCGTCAGTCTTATTCCGGTCAGCAGCAGGCTCCCGGTTATCGCCCGGCAGGTGCGGCACCGGGGACTCCCGTTGATATGCCGTCCAAGCGCAAGCATACGGGCCGCAATGTCTGCATCGTCTTGGTGGTTTTGGCACTGGCGGCCGCTGCGGCGTTTGCCGGCTACAAGATGTGGCAGGGCGGCCAATCGTCGTCGACCAGCGCTTCGACCACTGCGTCAACCACCACTGCGGCAAGCGATACGTCAGAACAAGCGTATTACGTGCTTATAGTAGGCGAGGATAGCCGCACGGGCACCACGGAGATCAACGAGCCCAACTATGCTGATGGCAAAGGCCGTTCAGACACCATGATGTTGGTGCGCGTCGACCCCGTGAATTATAAGATCACGCTCGTCACTATTCCACGAGATACCGAAGCCACGGTCGATGGGACCACCAACAAAATCAACGACGCCTTCTATTCTGGTGGAATAGATGCCTGCATGGATCAGGTCACTTCGCTTACGGGCGTCACTCCCAAGTACTACCTGGTAACCACATTCGTCAATTTCGAAAATCTGGTTGACCAATTGGGCGGCGTGCAGGCCAATGTGCCCATCAATATGACGCTCGATGACATCGTTTCCGGAAAAGAAATCACTTTGAGCCCCGGCCCCCAGAAGCTCAATGGCGCCTCTGCGCTGGTGGATGCCCGCGTGCGCAAGGCATATGCCAATGACCTCGATGCCTGCCGCCAAATACAGGATCGCTCCCTTGTCCAGTCGCTTATTCAGCAGGTGGCCGATAATCCCAGCAGCGCTGCCACGGCGGCGTCGACGCTTTCGAGCAACGTGCAGACCAATTGGCCTGCCGCCGATCTGGTATCCGAGGTTAAGAACTTCGCATCAAATTCCAGCAAGATCACCTTTTACAGCGGCACGGGCCCCTATGCCGGCGATATCGACGATGCTACCGGATTGTGGTTGGTCCCGCGTGATGAAACCACGTGGAAAAAGGTGATTCAGGTGGTCGATCAGGGCGGCGATCCCACTTCAGTTGTGGCTTTGCCCACGGTTGCGGAAGCTACTGACTAAAAAGTTGTTGCAACGGAGGGCCATCTTTGCAATAATATGCGGGCTGCTCAAACGAGCGGCCCGCATTTGTCCCCATAGTCTAGCGGTCAGGACGCGGCCCTTTCAAGGCTGAGACACGAGTTCGATTCTCGTTGGGGGCACCATTTGAACTCAAGAGCTCCGCGCTAGCGGGGCTCTTTGCATAGAGAGGCATTGATGGGCGGCGCTATAGCCAAAGGATACCGAACGGTTGCCGATGCTTTTGATCGACACCCATTCTTGTGGTCGCTGGCGGTCATCTGCTTATGCTGGGCTCCGTGGTTCGTCATTTGCTGGCCTGGAACCACCGATCCTTTTGATACGCTCGATCAGCTTCTGCAGTTCTACAACGTCTCTGGCGGCTATTCACCTGAAGGCATCGATCTCATCGACCCGAATGTGCTGCTGAACAACCATCATCCCGTGTTGCATACGCTGCTTTTGGGGTCATTCGTCACTGTGGGCAGTTGGCTGGGTTCGCAGAGCTGGGGACTGTTCTGCTTCGTGCTTCTGCAGGGCGGGCTGTTCGCCTGTTCGTTGGCTGCTGCTGTATCGCAGCTGCGGCGGATGTCCTTGCCGGCCGGATGGTGCTTTGCTGCGGTGGCCGTGTTCGCGATTGCCCCCGTGTTTCCCGGGTGGGCCATCAATGCCACTAAAGATGTGATGTTCAGCGCGTTCTTCGTATTCTTCGTCATTTTGCTGGTTCGCATCGTGACGGGTTGCTTCAAACTCGACGGCAAAGGCATCGCCTGCTATGTGGCAGTTGCTGCAGGGCTTTGCTTGAGCCGCAACAATGGAGCCATCGTGCTTGCCGTGACCATTCCGTTTCTGTTCATGGTGCGCAAAAGCCCCGTTGCTCGCAAAGCCGCCCTTTGCAGCATCGGCGTAGTGGCCGCCTATGCGGTCTTCGTGTCGGTCATCTTGCCATCTGCGGGCGTTTCGGGCGGCAATGTGCGCGAGATGCTCAGCCGGCCCATCCAATCGGTTGCTGCCTTGGCCGCGAGCGATCCCGATGCCCAATCGGTCGATGCCGATGATGTGTCGGCCGTCGAAGCGGTGTTCGATGTTGATTGGCGTGAAATCGGCGGGCTGTACAATCCCGACAACGCCGATCCGGTAAAGGGGGAATTTTCGAATTCGGTTACAAACGAAGAGTTGATCTCGTTCTTAGGTGCTTGGGTGCACATGGGTTTCCAGCATCCTCTTTCTTACATCAAGGCGTTTGTGCATCAAACCGACGGCTATTGGATTCCCGGCACCACCGGTTCGACTGTATGGACGCGGGTGGAATGCTGGGGTCTGACGGCAGATGAAGGGATAGAAGACCAGTATCTCGATGCAGGCATCGTTTTCGAACAGATTCCCGCTTTCGAAAACGCTCGGAGCGGATTGGTTTCTTGGTACAAGGCGTTCACGGATTCACCGTTCGGCCTTATAACCGATGCTGCCGTCTGTTTTTGGGCGGGCATCGCCTGTTTGATTTTGCTCCATTTCAAGCATGCTGCGCGGCGAACGGTGGTGCCTTTTGTTCCCTTTTTGACCTTATTCTGCGTCTGCCTTTTGTCTCCGCTCAACGGGGGAGTACGCTACGCTCTGCCCTATATTGCCGCCATGCCGTTGTTGTGCGGATTCGCTGTGTGCTCCGTCAGGCGCTCCTGCGTAGAATCGCTGAAGGAACGTAAAGCGTCCGTGGCACTCGGTCATAATGGGGAAAACGCAATCGGCTAGGAAAGGCAGCATGAAAAAGCTCATCGCACAATTCATGAAGTTCGGCGTGGTGGGCGTCATTGCCTTCATCATCGACTATGGCTTGCTCATGGTCCTTTCGCAGGCATTCGGCATGGATCCGGTCATCGCGGCCGGCATTTCCTTTACCGTGTCGGTCATCTTCAATTATGTGGCTTCGATGCGCTACGTGTTCACGCATCGCGAAGACATGTCCAAGCGCCGTGAATTCGTCATCTTCGTGGTCTTGTCGGCCATCGGACTGGGTATCAACGAAGTCATTATCTGGGCCGGTGTTCAGGCATGGGGCGATGGCGCATTGGCTGTAACCGTTACCAAGCTCATTGCCACCGTGGTGGTCATGGTATGGAACTTCGTTACCCGTAAAAAGTTTCTGGATGCCGGCGATGCGTCCGATTCCGAAGATACGGCGGGTGAATAGGGTCTCATGCTGGTGCTTTCAGCAACATACGTTTCAATGAACTCGAGCCACCTTGGTTACGTCCAGGATCCCCTGCAAGAGAAAGCTGTGCATCATGGTTGATTTCAGATTGGCGAACATCCTGCTTCATGTGGACGATTATCTGGCGCAGTGTCCAGAGGTCTTGTTCCGCAACGGCGGCCCGGTTGATTATCGGAAAGAGGATGATTCCCTGGCGTTCAGCGGGCGCATCGACTTCATGACGTATTTCAATGCCGTCAGCTGCTGCAAATGGATGCAGTATGCCGATGTCGACAACATCTGCCTGCATCTGGAGCTTGCCGGCGATGCCTGCATCGTGCAGATGACCGGTATCCCCCAGGATGCCGTGAATGAAAAAGATGCACCGGATATCGCTGCGGGCAATGATTCATCTGCCGTCAAACGTCCGGTGGTGGCGTTGCCCGTGGGTCAGCCCCAAAGGTTTTCCGGTGCGCAGGATTTCACGGTCATGGAAGTACCTCTGTCTGCCAAAAACCTGGTGTTGGGCGGTTTTACGCTCGATAGCGAAGGTGCCACCGAAGTGCGCGCAGCCTATTGGTACGCCCCAGTCGAAGAAGATCGCATCCGTCCCATAAAACTGGCCCTTTCGACCACCACTTTCAAAAAGGAAGAGTACATCGTTCCCAATATCCAAGCGGTGAAAGACCGTGTCGTGGCAAGTGGCGAGCGCATCGCCGACAACTTCCATATGTTCGTGGTCGATAACGGGCGTACGCTTGATGCCGCAGCGCTTTCAGACGACGGCGTTACCGTCATCCCCAATGCCAACACCGGCGGTGCCGGTGGGTTCGCCCGTGGCATGATAGAGGCGCTCGACAGTGATTTCGGATTCACGCATGTGCTGTTGATGGACGATGATGTGCGTGTGAGCCCCGAGAGCTTCAAGCGCACCTTCAATCTGCTCAGCCTTGCCAACGACCGTTATGCCGATGCATTCATCAACGGCGCCATGCTGCAGCTTGAGCGTCCGAATATGCAGTTCGAAGACGTGAGCATCGTGCGTCCCGATGGCGCTTACGAGCGTTTGAAGGGAAACCTTTACATCGACCAACTGGCCGATTCTGCCGTCAACGAAACCATCGATGTGGAACAGCCGCAGGCTTATGGCGCTTGGTGGTTCTCCTGCATTCCCCTTTCTGCCGTACGCGCTCATGGGTTGCCGTTGCCGTTGTTCGTACGTTGCGACGACGTGGAATTCGGCATGCGTTGCGAACCCGTATACATGACCATGAATGGCATCTGCGTATGGCACGAGGGCTTCGGTGACCGTTTCCGTGCCTCGGTGGATTGCTATCAATATATGCGAAACTATCTGATTATGGTCGCGTGCGATGGCAAGAGCGATGACAAGCTGTTTATGCTGCGCGCTGAGCGCCATCTGCGCATGCATTTGCGTACCATGGCGTATGAAACCGCAGAGCTGCTCGTGTCGGGTTTCGAGGACTATCTGAAAGGCCCGGAGTTCTTGATGAATTCCAGCGGGGAAGAAATCATGAAAGCCAATGGCGCAGCCAACGAGAAGTTGGTCCCCTTGGCCGATTTGGCTGATCAGCTGCCGGAAGGTTTCGTTCCCGATCCTCATATTCTTGATGAGCACGCTTCCGTTGGGTTGCCCCTCAAGTTGTGGCGTACGATGCCCTACGATCGCCACTTCCTGCCCGATGCGTTGCTTCGTGATGAACCGGGAACCGTTTTCTACGGAGGCAGCGGTCCTACCGCGGCCGAACAGGTGGCAACGCGCACGCTGGTTGCGTGCGATCGCTCGGGCAATGCCCATATTCGCACTATGGACCGTGTGCGCTATGCGCGCATCCATGGTCGCTGGCGAACTGCGATGGTCGATTACCGAGAGCATAAAGATCAGCTGGCACAGGAATACCGTGATGCTATGCCGCAGATGACCAGTGAGGACTTCTGGAAGAAGTTTCTGGGCATCGAATAAGCGGGTACTCACTTAGCTTCTTCTGCAGTCGCCCATTTTGTCGGATCAAGATGCACCGGCGATGCTGCGCCGAGGTAGAGCCAGGTGCGTTATTCCCCTGTGCGCTTATCTTTGTTCTGAAGATGGGTGCGCGTCATGTACAAGGTATTGCCGATGCCCGTGTTCACCAGGTTGTAGAGTGCTTGTTTCACGAGATTCGCCGCGTATGGCGCAGAAGACAGCGTGGGCGTTGGCTCTCCGCGCAGGGTGAAGAACAGTTCCTTCATATTCGTCGGTACTTTGGGATCGTCGATGACCAGATGGGCATCCATGCGCTTGAACATTCGAGTTGCGGCTTGTTTCAGGTCGTTGTCTTCCAGTCCGGTGTGTTCCAGTATGTCGCCTAGATAAGTGAATCCGCGCTCGCAATGGGCCCTTCTGATGCTGTCGGAGGTCACATTGAGATGGTCGAGCACATCTTGCATGTCGTTCCAGCGTTCAAGCGGCAACAGCGAACTGCGTTGAGCAAACGCAGCGGCTTTTTCGGGGGTATCTTCCCGATAGCAATAATAGGCACGTTCCAGGTAGGCGATCCCAGCAGCCTGAAAGAGGGTTTCGTACAAAAAAGGATTGTCGGCCCAGCCAGCACCGGGGAATTCCCGAAAACGAATCTTCTTGGTTTGCAGAAAGCTTTTACGGTACAGGGCGCTCCAGATGGAGGGGTGATGGCAGATAAGATGCACCACGCCCGGGTCTTCCATAGTGAAAGGTTGATTTGCCGGCTTGATGCGCTTGTTGAAGCTGCAGTTCATGATGCGCTGCTGCGGCGTGTCCGGCCGCCATACGCGAAGGTAGGGGGTCTTGATGATGTCGATGCCGGCAGCTGGCGCTCCCAAGCTCTTTGCATAGGCGATCATATCGGCGAACATTCCCGGCTCGATCCAGTCGTCAGGCTCCACGATGGAAATCCAGGAGCCGCGCGCCACATCGATTCCGCGGTTGCAGGTGGCTCCGTATCCTTCGTTTGCCTTGTCGACTATTATGATGCGACCGTCGTTCGAAGCGTGCTTTTGCAGTACGGCCAAGCTGTCGTCGGTGCTGCCGTCGTTCAGGCAGATTATCTCGATATCGTGCAGGGTTTGATTCTGAATGCTGTCCAGCGCTTGGTCCAGATAGGGCAGCGCGTTCATTACCGGTACGATCACCGAAATCAAGGGCGTTGGCATAGCGGAAGCGCCCATTTATTCGGCAGCCTGCGTATCCAGTGCCCGATAGGCGTCGGCTACTTCGTGCACGTCACCGGTCATGCGCATGTGGCCATGGTCAAGCCACAGAGCCTTGTTGCATACGCGCTCGACCTGGTCGATGCTGTGGCTTACGAACAGCAGCGTGGTGCCGTGGTCGTGCACCAGTTCGTGGATGCGCTTCTCGCACTTTTCTTGGAATAAGAAGTCGCCTACGCTCAGCGCTTCGTCCACTACCAGGATATCCGGCGTGGTGGCGGTTGCGATGGCGAAGGCGATACGCGCAACCATGCCGCTCGAATAGTTCTTAAGCGGCATGTCGATGAAGTCGCGCACTTCGGCGAATTCGACGATTTCATCGAAATGTTCTTGCACGAATTGCTTGCTGTAGCCCAGCAAAGCGCCATTGAGGTAGGTGTTCTCACGCGCGGTGAGGTCCATGTCGAAGCCGGCGCCGAGTTCGATAAGCGGAGCGATGGTGCCTTCGGCTTCGCATACGCCTTCTGTGGGTTCCAAAACGCCCGAGATGATCTTGAGCAGCGTTGACTTGCCGCTGCCGTTGACTCCTACGAAGCCCCATTGCTCTCCGGGCTGTATGTCCAGGCAGATGTCATCGAGCGCTACGAATTCGCGGTAGAACAGCTCGTGCTTCATCACCTTGATGAAGTACTCTTTCAAGTTGGTCAACTGCTCGTTGGCTATGTTGAAGGACATCTTCACATGGTCGATATGTATGATGGGTTCGCTCATATCCGGCTTTCGTGTCAACTGCGCGTTTTTACACGTACAGGATGAATTTCTTTTCGGTCTTGCGGAACACCAGCAAGCCCACGACAAAGGTGATCAGCGCCATGGCCAGGCAGATGAGGTTCTCCATGCCGCCCGGATTGGTATGGTACATGGTGATGTCACGGAAGTAAGTGACGTAGTGATACATCGGGTTGAACATCATGAGCTGCTGCATCCAATCGGGAAGCAGGTCCATGGGGTAGAACAGCGGAGTGGCGTAGGTCCATGCCGCGATGACGACGCTCCACAGATGGCAGACGTCACGGAAGAACACGGCCAGCGCCGAAAGCAACAAACCGAGACCCGTGCAGAACAGCAGCATGTATACCAGAAGCGCGGGCAAGAAGATGATGTTGATGTCGGGGAATACCTGGAACCATATCATCACCAGCACAACCGCTATCAGCGATATAGCGAAGTTGACCAGTTGGAACAATACCTGTTCCAACGGGAAGATGGTCTTTTCGATACGCACCTTCTTGATAAGGCTCGATGCATTGATGATGGATGTCATGGCTCCGTTGGTGGAGTCTTGCATGAGTGTGAACAGCGTTTGGCCCAAAATCAAGTACAAGGGAAAGTGTTCGATGTTGAAGCGGAACATGTAGCTGAACACGGCTGCCAGCACGCACATCATAAGCAGCGGGTTGAGCACGCTCCACAGCACACCCAAAATGCTGCGGCGATATTTCAGTTTGAAATCGCGCGATACCAGTTCGAACAGCACGAATTTGCCATGCTGGAAATCGCGCTTGCGTTTGATGCGCGCTTTTTCTTTCTTGGAAAGTGCGGTTTGTTCCATGCCTGTGCTTTCAATAGGGTGCAGGGTTAAAACCATCTTGCCCATTTTAGCGGTCTTGGATGAGACGCGGTACCCAAGCTACCTGTTTGTTTCTTGAAGATGAGGAAAGATGTTCAAGGCAGTTTGCCAGAGGAGAAGGTTGTCAGTTGCGCGCAAATCGGTCTTTCAAGGCGGTGGGCAGGCTGGTCAGAGCGCGTCCCACTCTGAAAGTGGTCGAATCCATCACTTGGGAACGGCCTTCTTCATGCGATGCGCGGCGCAAAGCTTCTTGAGCTTTCCGTTCGCACCTCCACAGTTCGAACACGCTTTTTGTCGGATCGTCGGCGGCGATGCTGCGAATCAAGTCGCAATAAACGGGATAGTCGAACATAGTTGCGGGCTGACCGGCCAATTCGAGCTGCTGCAGTCCATCGCCATGGAGCAATCGGAGCGTTTCATTGAAAGCATCCCAAGTGTGCAGGCCGTAAAGGTTGACCAGAACGCACAAGCTGGCCCAGTTCACGTATTCGCGTTGCATGCGGCCATACAGACCGTTGTCGTGCAGGAAAGCCAAGAACAGTCGGCAGGCCTCGATGAAATCGAACGGATGCGAATCAAGTGTCTGCGTGCTTGCGTTTTTACTGCCCACGCGATACAGGTAGAGTTCTTCATCGAGAAGCGCAATGGTTTTTGCCAGACAGAGCGCCTCGCAGGTGAAGGGCAGGTCTTCGGTGCGGTACAGCGCGGGGAAGCGCAGTTGGTTATCTTCGATGAAGGCGCGGCGAAACAGCTTGTCCCAGGGCCAGTTGCGAAAGGTCTGCAACAGACCAGTTGCATTGGTTTCGCTGTTGAAGGTTTCCGGCCACTTCGACCCGTCCCATCTGTCGGGGCTTGTGCGGTCTTTTCCTGTTGCGTCTTCCAGATGCCGTGCTTGGTAGATGACGATGTCGGCTTGCGTTTGCCGTGCTCGATCGATGGCGTGTTGCGCCAGCTGGGGACGAATGCGGTCGTCGGAATCGAAGAACAGCACGTATTTACCGCGTGCGGCATCGAGCCCCGTGTTGCGGGCTATTCCAGGGCCGGCATTTTCTTTGGATATCACGCGGATGCGGGAATCACGCTGCATCCATTGGTCCAAAACGCCGGTGGTGGTGTCCGTGGATCCGTCGTCGACGCAGATGACCTCGAAATCCTTGAAGGTCTGCGCGCGTACATCGCCCAGAAGATCGCCGATATGATCGGCTGCGTTATAAACGGGGATGATGATCGATATGGCAGGTGAAGAAGCCATAAGGGCCAAACCTCAGTCGCCGTAGCCGTCTGGATTGAGCGACTGCCAGCGCCAGCTATCTGCGCACATGCGGTCCAAGTCGTATTCGGCGGTCCAGCCCATTTCATCACGTGCCTTGTCGCAGGCTGCGTAGTTTTCTGCCACATCGCCCGGACGGCGGGGGTCGATTTGATAGGGAATCTGCTTTCCGCAGGCTTTCCCGAACGCATGGATCACATCGAGCACGCTGCTGCCGGTTCCGGTGCCCAGGTTGAACACGGCCACGCCGCGGCGCACGCCATCGGGCGCAGGGGTTCCCATGATGCTGCCCGGGTCGTCCATTTTTCCCGTTCCCACGCGTCCGTCCAACCAGGCCAGCGCCTGTACGTGGCCGCGGCCCAGATCCACAACGTGGATGTAGTCGCGCACGCCGGTGCCGTCGGGGGTGGGATAGTCGTCGCCGTACACATGGACGCGTTCCAGCTTGCCCACGGCTACTTGCGCCACGTAGGGCAGCAGGTTGTTGGGGATGCCCGCCGGGTCTTCGCCGATGAGACCGCTTTCATGCGCGCCGATGGGGTTGAAGTAGCGCAGCAGCACCACGGACCATTCATCGTCGGCCTTGTAGAGGTCGGTCAAGATGCGCTCGATCATCACCTTTGTTTCGCCGTAGGGGTTGGTCGATGGCGCCATGGGGCATTTTTCGGTGATGGGCGTGAAGGCGGGCTCACCATATACGGTTGCGCTGCTCGAGAAGATGATGCGTTTGACGTTGTGGCTGCGCATAACATCGAGCAGCACCAACGTGCCCGCAACATTGTTCCAGTAGTATTCCAAAGGCTTGAAGGTGCTTTCGCCCACTGCTTTGAAGCCTGCAAAATGGATGCAGGCGTCGATTTGGTTTTCGGAAAAGACGCGCTCCAATCCATCTTTGTCCAGAATGCTGCATTCGTAGAATGACAGGTTCGAACCGGCATCTCCGGCTATGCGTCGGATGCGATCAACCGATTTGAGGCTGGCGTTGCTGAGATCGTCGACGATGACCACCTTGTATCCGCGCGTCAGCAGTTCCACGCACGTATGGCTGCCGATGAACCCGGCGCCGCCGGTTACCAAGATGGTAGCGGGGGAGTGCGTCCCCAGTTTGTCCGTATCGCTCATGTTGCCCCTGTCTATCGAATGCTCGAAGTGTCTACAGCATACCAAATGCTGCACTGTCGAGTAGTTCGACCATGCAGGCTACATTTCCAGCAGGGAAGCTTTGTAGGGCTATGCCACAAACTTCTCAGCGTAGACGAACATGAGCGTAGCGAAGAGCAGCATTACGCCGACTCCGAAGCAGATGCCTTCGGTAACGTTGCGGTTGCGAGGTACGGGGAACTTGAAATTGAGGCACAGGGCGAAGAATGGGAGCAGCAAAGGTAGCAGATAGCGTCCCTGCACTCCGGCGATGCTGGACGATCCCACGGAATTGAAGCTGATATAGAGGGCGGTAATGATGAGTCCCAGAGTAACAGCGCAGCTAGCAAACGATGCAATCCAATAGTGCGGCTTTGCAAAAGAGCGGGAGTCTTTAGCCCGGCTTGCCAATGCAACGAGCGGCAAGGCTAAAATGTAAAGTCTTCCAATATTGATGCATGCTTCTTGGTTTGAAAATGCAGGATAAGCAAGCGCGGTTATATGCATGCCGGCTTCGTTAATGTTTCCCAGCTCGGCTTGGCACCACTGGAGCACCGTTAGCAGATAAGTGATTGGGTTGGACAGGATGAAGGAAATCTGCCCAGATGAATTGACCCCCTCTGACCCCCGCAAATCGGTAGGAGCTCCATTGAACAGCATGGGAACAGCGAAGGTGGCCATTACGGCTGCCGTCGATGCGATGACGGCGATGCGCCAGTGCGCGGGTTTCACTTTTCCGGTGAGTTTAGACTTCGGCATTACCAGCAATATCAGCATAAGCGGGAAATATACTGCCTTCGGTCCCAAGCCCAAGACGAATGCGGCAATGATTTTGAAAGCATCCGAAGGCCTAAGTGGTTCGTTGCGTTGCAAAACGCCGATATAACAGGCGAATCCATATATGGTGCAAGCAGTGAGCCAGGGATCGTACGAATAATTTGATGCTAAGAAAATGCAGACAGGCAGTAGGGCGATGAATGCCGCCAGGGCTTTTTTCGATACAAGCTTTCGGATGCCCATGAAGACCATGATTGCATAGAAGAGCAAGTTGGCGAATTTTCCGAGGGCATATTGAATGCTGAATGAAGCATGGAGCAAGCGACCCACCCAGAGACCGACAGCGCTGGGGATGTACCCAATGGAAGAGTAGGCAATGGGTGACAAATTGAGAGATGTCTGGTTGTCTTTCTGAACAACCGGATTGTCGGAATCGCCTGTTTCATCCATTTGGTCACGCTGAGAATCAAGGGTGGAAAGGCTGTAATACTCCTCTTGAGGGGATAGAGTCAAATAGCTGGTAAGATTTGTAATCGATATGTCGGCTGTTGTGTAATCTGCCCGACCGAGATATGAAATCGATACCGATTGATCGTAGTGGATCTGGTCGTCCCAAGAAACGACAGATGAAACCGGGGCGTTGAAGCAGAGGAACGACCCGAACAACAGGGCGGCAAGCAGGAAGAACCATTCCAATTTGCGAAACAGGTGCTGCCTGAATATCGCCATTGCTGCTATCACGATTGCAAGCGAAACACACAGCCAAGTGAGCGGCAATGGTTCTGAAAACTCAGTGGTAATCGTTATAAGAGCGGATACGGCTGTTCCGCAAAGAATCCCAATTGCCAATACGGCAAGAACGCGTTTGCCATTCTTTGCAAAAAAACTCTTTAGCACGGATAACGCTTTTGAAAGCCTATCACGCCAATCGAAATGGATGGAAAGCATCAAGAAGAAAAACGAGATAACGGTAAATATCGCAATACGGCGTAAACTCCAGTCATCCAAGTTGACGACGCTTTGGAGCGGAGCGCCAAACAGCGTGCCGGCTTCCAAGACAATGCCGCAGGCCAAGGAAGCAGCGACGTAGAGCACGACGGTTTTCGCGTTATGAGAGCGCGCGGCGGCGCTAGTCGTGTTCGGTGATGCATGCCGGTCGTGTTCAGCGGTCATTATTTCTATTCTCCCCTTGAAAGTAAATGCGTTTGGTCGTGCAGATCGTAGGCGTGGGGTTTTTCCGTAGTGCTTTTATTGAGCACATCGTCCCTGTTGGTTGCTTTAAACGGCAATAGCATACCAAATGCCAACTGTCTGGGTTCAGCCGACATCGGCGTTATATTTCGGCTTTGTTCTGAGAACGGGTTCTTAGTATTCGCCATAGTCCCAAAGCGAAACCGACACCGGCTCCGGTAATAATTGCAAAATTGATGCCATTCATATAGAACAGCGGAATGTAGATCAGAGCGCTGCCGATGGAGCATGCAAGTGCAATTGCATTGCATGCCAGCAGCCAATGCATATCGCGCACCACAATGAGAACATCGTCGATATACATCAATAGGCCGATGCATCCGGTGGCGATGAGTACATAGGGGAAAAGATATATTGAGCTTGCAATGGACTCGCCATATACCATTTGCAGGAGCGGCCCGCCAAAGGCTGAAAGTACTGCAATAAGCAGGGCAATTACTGCCACCATGATGGTCAAGATTCGGGTGAAGGATGCATGGAAGGATCGCTCGCTTTGGTGGATCCAGGCGCGCGTAAGAGCGCCGATTGCTGGCATATACAGGTAGGTTGCTGCCACTTGCACCAGCACTGCGGGTGTGGCCACAGCGGCATATATCCCCAAGGCATCATCGCCAAAGGTCAAGCCGAAATACTGGCGAACTACTGACACTACGGCATTGGCGCACAGGCTCGCTAACATAGCTGGCAAGCAGATACGCGCTAGGCTTATGGCCGACTTCGGTTTGATGGAAGGGCGAACTGAACCGAACAGGTGCACATGGGGGAGATCGAATAGAAGCGTTACGCACATGCAGCATAGGGCCATGCTTATGATGGCTATGTTCAGGCTGGCTCCTGCCACCAACGGTGTGCAAAAAGCAGTAAGCGATACGAATCCCCTAATTAGCTGACTTTTACCGATGTAGTCCATGCGCTCGTTCTTCTGATAGATACCGTAGATCACATCAGAAAAAGTCTCGTCTGCTTTGAACAGTAGGTAGAGCATGGAAGCAAGCAGTAGGCTGGAATCAGTTCCGATTGCCAGTAAGTATAAAAAACAAAACAATGCACCGCCCACGATAGTGATGAAACGAAAAGCGATGTAATTTTGCGAGCTGAACTGCCCTTCAAGGTCCGAAACCTGGTAGGTGCGTATTTTGTATAGCGCAATAGAAGCGAAGATAATCCCCGCCGACATGGCGAAGGCTAAAATGCCGGAGTTCCCATACCCTGTTGAAAGAGTTACCACCAGAACCGTGGTTAGCCATTGACAACCCAGATAGAACAAGCACCCGATGGAGTTCCATAGGGTGTTCTGTTTCAGGCTAAGGGCTTCTGTCTTGCTGTTAGGCATGATGTCGAGTATAGAGCCGTTTGGCAACTTTACGACGAACTTCATAGCGTAGACGGAACTTGACGTAGCAAAAATACCCGATGGCAGTATCGCAGAGCATTACTTTACGATTCTTCGGAAACGCTTGCAGCCGATGTCGATTTGCCAAAATGAAAACAGACCAATTCAGCTGACGTTGTTGCTTTTTTCTCCTTGGGAATAGATTCGATTGATGGCATGGGCAATGGGTGCAGGCCAAAATCTGCGGAACATCTCGAAGTCTTCTTGCCCTCGTTCGCCGTCTTCAATAATGGCCGTGGTTTCGCTTCCCTTGTGAATCCGATGGTACATAAGGATGGCATCGTCATAAAGGAAATCACCTTGGTAATCAGCGATGCGGGCCCATGCATCCCAGTCTAGATTGCTTTTCATGCCGGCGATGAAAATAGGGTCGGGCAGATTTCGGCAAGCCAGGGTTACTGAAGGGCAGCAGATGGCGGAACCAAGTGATAGGATACGTCGACGCACGAATTGGCTGCCGGCAAAGCGTCCCGATTTTAGTGGCGCTAGCATCTTGCGCTTGGTGGAAAGCAGTCTATTATCGTCAACTTGCTTGCTGTCGCGCAGTTCGCCATAGTTACTGAAAAAAATGAGGGGATGTTTAGAAGCCTCCAGAAGCAAGCGAGCATGTTCAGCATAGTTGGGGCAGTAAGTGTCGTCTTGATGTGCAATGGTAACGAAGGGTGCATTGGCGGTTGCAACGGCAAAGTTCCAGTCGCTACCGATGCCGGGAGCACCTGGGTTCACCACCAAAGGCACGCTGTATTTCGAGGCTTGCTCTTCAATATGGGCATTGGGGGTTGCTGTGGTGATGATGACGCGGGAATGGACCGTCTGAGCCATCAAGCTATCGAGGCAATCTCCCAGGAACGGACTCTCTTTGTATGCTGTGACCGCAAAGACATGATCCGACCAAATATCATTCATTGGAGATTCCTATCGAATCTTGCCAGGTTGGTTTGGTCGCTCCAGTTCTTGCGCTGCCTTCTTGGAGGCGTCTCCAATGCGCTCATAGTGCTCAAGACGGTCGATGGCAACTTGCTGGCTGAGTTCCTTCACCTTGGTTTCGAGCTGCGACGTATGGCGGCTGGTGTAGAAGCACTTTACCAACAGCACGAAGATGAAGAATAAGAAGATGAAATTGACTGGAGCGGATATTCCGGTAACATCCGCGCACCAACTGGCGATCTGCGGAAAGATGCTCAAAATGAGAATGAGCAGCGAAAGGAAAATCCAGAACAGCGAGTCCTCGATGCGCATTTTCGATTTGCCTATG
This sequence comes from Eggerthellaceae bacterium, assembly GCA_040774885.1. Lineage (GTDB taxonomy): Bacteria > Actinomycetota > Coriobacteriia > Coriobacteriales > Eggerthellaceae > JAXGTO01. The sequence continues at coordinate 118,562 of JAXGTO010000001.1, forward strand.
CCGCGCATCACAAAAGCGGCCAGGCAGATTGAAGCGATAATCAATACTATGCGGAGAGCAAAAGACATGGTCGATCACCTGCCTATCGGAAAAATTGGATGAACAGCACTGAGCAGATCATCCGTGCCATGTAGGATACTGAGCTTTTGACATTGAGGTAGCTCTCACCGGCAATGCGTTCATCCATAGATACCTGCACCTCGGTGACGCGAGCTTGTTTTTTACGAATCAGATACGCCAACGTATCGGGCTCGGGTCCAAGGTTGGGTCCGAAGGCAAGTTCCTCGATCATTCGCTTGCCGTAGGCCCGCATTCCCGATGTCGGGTCGCTGATGGTCTGATGGCACGTGAGCTTGATCAGTGAAGAGATGATGTTGCTGCCCACCATGCGCATGCTCTTGGGCTTGTTTTCGGTTACGAATCGCGACCCGATGACGATGTCGTTGCCAGGCATCGCAGATACCAGCGCATCCAGGCAATCTGCGCGATGTTGCCCATCGGCATCGAATTGAATTGCGCAATCGTAATCCATACGCTGGGCGTACTTTATGCCGGCTTGGAATGCTCCAGCCAAACCGAGATTGATGGGCAGGTCCAAGAACCGATATCCGCGTCTGCGGCAAATATCGGCCGTGGCGTCTTTGGATCCGTCGTTGATGACCAGATAATCGTAGTTTGCGTAGTCATTGCGAATCTCGTCGACAACGCGCTCGATGTTCTCTGCCTCGTTGTAGGCAGGGATTATCAGAAGAGTTCTCGGCCGCCGCTCTCTCATGTCAATCCGTTCTTGTAGATTACGAACAGGGCACATCGTACTTGAGCCTAAAGTAGTTGGTGCATAGATTCGGATTCATATAAGGATCGCCTTCGACGTAATATTCAGCCCATCGATAATGTATGTACGAACTTTCTTTGAAGAAGCGCAACTTTTTGCTCGCATCAGTCTCGCTGCCTCTTGAAAGGGATTCGTAATGGTAAAGCTCAACTTCAGGCGTATATACGATTAACTTGCCTATTTCGCGCAACTTCAGACAAAAGTCGACGTCGTTATAGGCAACGGCAAGGGTTTCGGTGAAGCCGTTGACGGCATTGAATGACTCTTTGGAGGTCATCAGACACGCCGCAGTTACTGCACTGCAGTTTCGCGTGGCATCGCCAAAGGCGAAAAATCCCCAGTTGCTTTTTGGAAGCCGGATATTGAAGTGTCCCGCAATGCCACAGTCGGGTCCGATGACGACACCCTCATGTTGAACGGTGTCGTCTTTGTACAGCAAACGTACACCGACGGCTCCAACTTCGCTGCGCAGGCAATGCCCGAGCATGCGTTCTATCCAGTCGGGGGAGATAAGCTCGGTGTCGTTGTTGAGCAAAAGGAAATAATCTCCCCTTGCGTTTTGGACGCCGAAATTAATGAGCTTGGAAAAATTGAACTCATTGCTCCAATACACTACGCGCACACGCGAATCTTGCGATTCGATCTGCTTGTAGTAATCAAATATTTCTTGTTCAGTGCTGTTGTTTTCCACAATGATTATTTCGAAGTTATCGTAGGTGGATTTCTGCAGAATAGACGAGATGCAGGTTTCGATAATCGGCCTGCAGTCTTTGTTGGGAATGACGATGGAAACCAAAGGGCGGTTATCTGGAAGCAAGTAACGGACATCGTAGGTGAAGGGACGTCGAGATAGACTTACTTCAGCGGGAATGCCGAGCCTGTCCAAGTGTTCTTGCACGGCGCGAATGCCGGCTTTGCTTGCATAGGGCTTAGTGTCGGCATTGGCTGCCGTTGAGTTCTCGGTCATTCTCCAGTGATACAGAATTTTTGGAACATGATGGATATGACGCGCGATTTCTGAAATGCGAAGAGCGACATTGTGATCTTGGGCACCGTCGTAGACGCTGGTAGGTTTATCGATTGTAGCTAGCGATGAAGCGCGAACCGCCATCATATGGCAAAGGAAGTTGTTGTTTCGCAAGAGGTCGATGCTGAAGTCGGGCTTGAAGAAGGCGTCAATATGCTTTCCGTCCGGAGTCAGCTTGTCTTCGTCGCAATAGAGCATATCGGTATCGGGATGGTCATTGACGGCTTTTGCGTACTCAAACAAGATGTCAGGCTCGATGGTGTCGTCGTGATCGAAGAACACGATGAAGTCACCCGTGGCGGCAGCGATTCCTTCATTGGTGTTTTCGGTAATGCCCAGATTATTATCAAGGCGAATTTCTATTATGCGATCGTCGAAATCGCAACGTGCCCGAACAGCTGATTTCAGTGCTTGGTCTTCGGGACTGGCATTGACCAGCAGCAGCTCCCATTTGCCATAGCTTTGCTCGGTAACGGATTCGACCATAGCTTCGAATAAATCGATGGGGGTTTTGTACAAAGGGACGATGATGCTGAACAACGGCATGTCGGTAAAAACAATGTGCCGTTGTTTTTCTAGTGCACCTGCGCCTGTTTTGTGCTTTTTGAACCACTCGTCATAAACGGGGTCTATGCCAGCATTGCATGTCATGACATAACCCCGATTGAGGACACCTTCGTATGCGTGATGCTCCGTAACGCAGAACCCCTTAAGATGAGACGAACCAGTGTCTCTTGCAGAAAATCCGACGGCTTCGAGACCATTGGGTATAAGGACGGAGTATTGCAGTTCACGCAATTGCAAATCGTTTGATAACGATGAAACAACCACCTCGTTGCTGAGCAAAATGGGATTGATTGCGATGGAATGGCCATTGCCATCAAAACAGGTGATATCAAGCTTCGAGTCTTCGAAGCGCGGCATCCAAACGGCGATGCGCGCTAATAGTTGGTCGCAATCTTCGATAGCTTCTATCAGTTCGATATTGATGCGATCGTACTCTTCGATTTTATCGTAGTCGCGAATGAGGCCTGTAAGTCCTTTTCGCAAGCGGTAATTCAATCGTGATTCCCATTTGGCGAGATCCATGTTCTGCATGAAGGAGCTAGAATCGACGACAGTTCCGTCTTCGTTGCGAACCTCAAGGGTGTTTTCCAAGGTGCCTTTGGTTAGAAGCGGAGTGATGAAAACGAGGTCATATCCCTCTTTGCCATCGGTGGTTGGGAGTAGGAAATACTGAGAGGGGAGCTTGTCGCCCGAAGTGCTGGCAGATACCGAATGAAGCTTAGAAATGTCTTCGACACCTTTTACGCGCAATCTGGTGTATATCTTACCGTCGCCACGACACGTTCCTTCGTTAGAGATATTCATGAAGCCCCTTGTGTTGCCAATAATGTCATTAACTTGAAAACTATACCCGAACCGGCCATTGTTGGCATTCATCTTCTGCAAAACTGCATTGGCACTATCAAGTGTAGACGCATTTCGTGGACATGAAGGTATGAGGCCATCCGTTGGGATAGAATGCAGATATTACGCATGCATATACGATTAGGGAGCACCATGAAGGGCATCATTCTGGCCGGCGGTTCCGGCACTCGGCTCTACCCGCTTACCACGGTAACCAGCAAGCAGCTGTTGCCGGTATACGACAAGCCGATGATCTTCTATCCGCTTTCCACGCTCATGTTGGCGGGCATCAAGGACATCCTCATCATTTCCACGCCAAACGACCTTCCCAAGTTCGAGAGCCTGCTGGGCGATGGCAGCCAATACGGAATCAGCCTTTCGTATGCCGTGCAGCCTTCTCCCGATGGGTTGGCCCAGGCATTCATCATCGGCGAGGACTTCATCGATGGCGACAGTTGCGCCTTGGTTTTGGGCGACAATATCTTCTATGGCAATGGCCTGGGACGCCATCTCACGCGTGCTGTCGAAGGAGCCCAAGGCGGCGGAGCCACCGTATTCGGTTATTACGTGGACGACCCCGAGCGCTACGGTGTGGTCGAATTCGACGATGAAGGCAAGGCGGTTTCCATTGAAGAAAAGCCCGAGCACCCCAAGAGCAACTACGCTGTAACCGGCTTGTATTTCTATGACAACCGCGTGTGCGAAATGGCCAAGAAGGTGAAGCCTTCCGCCCGCGGCGAGCTTGAGATCACCACGCTGAACGAAATGTATTTGGCCGACGGCAGCCTGAATGTGGTCACTTTGGGACGCGGCTATGCTTGGTTGGATACGGGCACCATGGACAGCTTGTTTGAAGCAGGCAATTTTGTGCGCACCATCGAACGCAGCCAGGGCATCATGGTGTCGGTCATCGAAGACATCGCCTATGGCAATGGCTGGATCAGCCGCGATACGCTTCTGGCTGCCGCCAAGCAGTACGGCAAGAGCCCCTATGGCCAGCATTTGCAGAAGGTCGCTGACAACAAGATCATCGAAGCCAAGGAGTCCGACAACCGATGAAGATTCTCATTACCGGGGCGAATGGCCAGCTGGGAAACGAGTTGCAGCGCATCTTGCGCGAGGGAGCCGCTGAAATAGGGCCCATTTCCTCCGTTTACAACGGAGCCGAAGTGGCGGCTGGTGATATCGATGTGCTCGATATCACCGACGATGCCGCCGTCGAGGCATTCGTTGACGGCCAAGGCTTCGACCTCATCATCAACGGTGCCGCCATGACAAACGTCGATGGTTGCGAAAAGGCCGAAGATGCCGCTTATGCCGTCAACGCTGTTGCTGCCGGCAACTTGGCGCGTGCTGCTGCCAAGACGGGAGCAAAGCTGGTCCATGTGAGCACCGACTACGTGTTTCCGGGAACCGACCCCGAACCGCGTGTCGAGACAGACCCCACCGGTCCGGTAAGCGCCTACGGCCGTACCAAGCTTGCGGGCGAAAAGATGGCACTGGAGAATTGCGAGCGTACGTTTGTGGTACGCACGGCCTGGCTCTACGGCTACGTGGGCAAGAACTTCGTCAAGACCATGATGGCTCTGGGTCAATCGCATGACTGCATCACGGTGGTCGATGACCAGTTGGGCAACCCCACCAGCGCCAACGACCTGGCCTACGAGATCCTGGCCATGGCTGCAACCGATAACTTCGGCATCTACCATTGCACCGACGAAGGCACCTGCAGCTGGGCGGATTTCGCCGAGGCCATCATGCAGGCGGCTGGGTTGGACTGCACGGTTGAACGCTGCACTAGCGCCGAATACAAGCAGATGAACCCTGCGAGCGCAGATCGCCCTGCGTATTCCAGCTTGGAAAACAAGCACCTTGCCGATACCATCGGCAACCAGATGCGTCCCTGGCGCGAAGCGCTGGCAAACTATTTCGAGAATCTTTCCAACCTAGGAGCGTAACGACATGGCTCAAGACTTCACCCCCACAAATATCATCGTCACCGGCGGGGCTGGTTTCATCGGCAGCAATTTCGTTCATTGGGTGGTGGACAACCAGCCTGATGTTCACGTTACCGTGCTCGATGCGCTCACCTATGCGGGAAATCGCGCCAACTTGGATGGCATCCCCGAAGACCGCATGGACTTCGTGCATGGAAATATCTGCGACGCTGCTTTGTTGGATGAATTGGTCCCCAAAGCCGATGCCGTGGTGCACTTTGCCGCAGAATCGCACAACGACAACTCCATCGCCGATCCTGAGCCGTTTGTGCAAACCAATATCACCGGCACGTTTCGTCTGCTTGAAGCTGCACGCAAATACGGCGTTCGCTTTCATCACATCTCTACCGATGAGGTGTACGGCGACTTGGCGCTCGATGATCCGGCGCGCTTCACCGAAGATTCGCCCTATTGTCCCTCGAGCCCCTACAGTTCGAGCAAGGCGTCGAGCGACCTGCTGGTTCGCGCGTGGCACCGCACGTATGGCGTCGAGTGCACCATTTCCAATTGTTCCAACAATTACGGTCCGCGCCAGCACATCGAGAAGTTCATCCCGCGCCAGATAACCAACATCATCTGCGGCATCAAGCCCAAGCTGTACGGCGATGGCAAAAACGTACGCGATTGGATTCATACCGAAGACCACTCCAGTGCCGTTTGGACCATCCTTACCCGCGGACGCATCGGCGAAACGTACCTTATCGGGGCCGATGGTGAAAAGAACAACATCGACGTGCTTCGTGCCATCCTTGCGGGCATGGGCAAACAACCCGACGATTTCGACTGGGTGCGTGATCGCCCTGGTCATGACCGTCGCTATGCCATCGATTCCACCAAGCTGCGAACAGAATTGGGCTGGGCGCCCAAGCACACCGATTTCGACAGCGGTTTGGCGGCTACCATCGAGTGGTATCGCGAAAACGAGGACTGGTGGCGCGGCGTCAAAGAAGCCACCGAAGCAAAATACGCCAAGCAGGGCCAATAAGGGAGAATGACCAGCATGAGCGAAGGTAAACAGACGCAGCACGGGAGCTTTACTTTTATGGACACGGCTATCGAGGGCGTCAAGATCGTCGACGTCACCGTGCATGGTGACGCGCGCGGGTATTTCGTCGAGACCTACAAGCGTCCCGATTTCGTTGCCGGTGGCATCGATGTCGAATTCGTGCAAGACAATCAGAGCTCATCGACCAAGGGCGTGTTGCGCGGACTGCATTTCCAGATAGACCATCCGCAATCAAAACTGGTTCGCGTGGTGAGCGGGGAAGTGTTCGACGTGGCCGTGGACCTGCGTCCTGGCAGCGCCACCTGGGGAAAATGGGAAGGCGTGGTGCTCACTGCCGAAAACAAGCGCCAGTTTTTCATTCCGCGTGGATTCGCCCATGGTTTCCTGGTGCTCAGCGAAACCGCCGAATTCTGCTACAAGTGCGACGACGTCTATCATCCCAACGATGAAGGTGGGCTCATGTGGGATGACCCCGAGGTGGACATTGAGTGGCCGCACGTCGATGCGCCTATCAACCTTTCCGACAAGGACAAGGTGAACAAGAGCCTGGCCGAATTGCGCGGGTAGGTTGACTCCATGCCTGATATCAGCGTGATACCCCGGGTTTCCGTACTCGTACCCGTTTACAACATGGAGCGTTATCTGCCGCAGTGCCTGGAATCGCTTTTGGTTCAGACATTGGGCGATATCGAAATCATCTGCATTGATGACGGGTCCACCGATTCCAGTCCGGCCATCTTGGAGCGCTATGCGGCTGAAGACGATCGCATTCGCATCATCACCAAGGACAATACCGGTTATGGCGACAGCATGAACCAGGGAATCGAAGCTGCCTGCGGTATCTATATCGGCATCTGCGAGCCCGATGATTATGTTGACTCCGATATGTTTGAGACGTTGGCTTCCGCAGCTGAGCGTCATGGCGACCCCGATATAGTCAAAGCAGCCTATTGGCGCGAAGTAGATGCCGGCACCGAACAGGAGCGCAGCGTTTCATGCTTTTACTACAACCGCATCGAGCCCATTCGCCAGCCATTCACTTTGGAAGAATGCCCCGATCTGTTTTTCTACCATCCCAGCATCTGGGCGGCCATTTACCGTCGCTCGTTTTTGAACGATGCCGAAATCCGATTCAAGCCGATTCCCGGTGCCGGGTGGGCCGACAATCCCTTCATGGCGCGTACGTTGGTTGCTGCCAAGAGCATCGTGTATGTGGACAAACCGCTCTACCATTATCGTGAATTCGAGGATGGATCCATGAGCCATCTTTCCGATTGGCATATTCTCATCGATCGATGGTGCGAGATGGACGAGGTTTTGCGCGCGGCCGGTATCGACGATCCGGCCGTTCTGGAATGCCTGTACAACCGCGGGTGCGCCTATATGGAAATGCTCAATGCCGATTTCGACACGTCCGACCCGGCAATTGCCTCAGCCGCGCGTGCCATGGCGGCGCGTATGGACTACGATGCCATCTATCGTTCGCGACGCATTGACCAGCCGCTTAAAGACGCTTATCAAATGCACGTTCCGCGTCGCAAGCGATTGGCGCATCGCATCACGCGCCATTAGTTGCAGGAGATACCCATGCCGCAGCCTGTCGTTTCAATCCTGGTTCCCATTTACAACGTGCAGAAGTTTCTGCCGCAATGCCTCGATTCCTTGATAGGGCAGACACTGCGCGATATCGAGATCATCTGCATTGACGATGGATCCACTGATTCGAGCCCGGCCATCATTGAGCGCTATGCCGCTCAAGATGCCCGCATACGTGTGATCACGAAGCAAAACACCGGGTACGGCGATAGCATGAATCAAGGCATTGAGGCCGCCACGGGTGAATTCGTCGGAATATGCGAGCCGGATGATTATGCCGATCGCCGTATGTTTGCCTCGTATGCGAAGGCTCTGCGTAAATACGATTGCGATCTGGTAAAAAGCGAATATTGGGAGCATTTCGATGAAGACGGCAGCGATGTTGTCACCGACTATCTTGCGGACATGCCTAAAAAGCAGCCTTTCGAGCCGCGATGCAACACCCAGGCCGTGCGTCTGCGCCCTGCCATTTGGTCGGCGTTGTACCGCCGGTCAATGCTGATGGACAACGGCATTCGATTCACGCCGAGCCCGGGGGCGTCGTTTCAAGACACCGGCTTCGTCCAAAAATGCTGGGTATGCGCTCGCAAGGCCGTTTTCATCCGCAAGGCGTATCTGCACTACCGCATGGACAACGCGGCTTCATCGTCTAAGTCAACGGCCAAGGTATTCGCCGTGTGCGGGGAATATGAATCGACCTTCGCATTCCTTCGTCAGCGTGGAGCGGGGGAATTCCAGGCGTTTGCGCCGGCTCTCAATGCTATGCGCAATGACGGGTATGCGTGGAACTACAATCGCATTGCGCCTGAGTGCCATTTGGAATTCGTGCAACGTTGGTCGGATGAACTCGCGGCAGCCCAAAAACAAGGGGTGCTCGACCTGAGCTTGCACAACCAGCATGATGCCGATCAGATTCGCCAGATAATGGCCGACCCTGCCGGCTTTTGCCAGAGTCATCCCGAAGGGATGGATTACCTGTAGGCTACTGGCTGTCCGACAACACGAAGTACCCGCTTTGGGCATCGATGTTGGGATTGGTGTACGGATCGCCTGCCGAAAGCTCGCTTTGCCAGCGTTTCGCAAAGATTGCTTGATCTGATGCGTTGCAATTCCAGCCATCTACCCGACCATCTGTCAGCGTCGCTTCGGCAAAAGGCGTATATACGCAAAGTTTTCCCTCGGCGCGGAGTTGCAGGCACAAATCGGCCACGACATAGGCTGATGCTTCGTATGTCGGCATGCTATCGAGGTTTTTCAGCAGATTCGTGCGGCGCATGCAGAAGCAAGCGGGCGATACGGCTGCGACATTGCGGGGCCGATGCGCGAAATCGATGAAGCCGCCGTCCCAGGCAGGCAGATCGGCCAGCAAAGGAATCAGTGCGCCATTCGGGGCAGGCGAGATGCCCATGGAGTGCAACAGACCATCGGGTTGCATCAATCGCGGCATTACGATGCCTACTTCTTCACGCTGGAAATATCCGGCCAGCGTTTCTTCGAAGCTGCCGGTTGCGTCGGCGAGGTCGGGCGCTGCCACGCAAACAAGCTCTGCATCGGTGCTGCGCGTGGCGGATAGCAGACGGGCCGCATACCCGTCTTCTTCATCGTCGGCCGTTCGATCGTCGACAGTTAAGGTAGTGAATCTGTCGGCGGTGGACTCGAACACGGTGCGATAGCTAGAAGGCAGATCGCCCAGCTCTACCGTTGCTTTCAGGCCGCGCCGTGCCAGATGGTCGGCTATGGCCAGACGTCCGGCTTCTTGCGCGTAGGGCTTGCCTTCGACGTTCTCGCTCATAGATCCTTCGTGCAAGCGCCAGTGATAGAGCACACGCGGCACCCGATGGATGGCATCGGTTTGTTCGAATGCCTTTAGTATCAAGTCATAATCTTGGGCGCCGTCATAGCGGGAATCGGTGCGCTCGGTTGCCTTGATGATGCGTCTGCTTACGCAAAGCCAATGCAGCACATAGCAATTGGAATACAGCAGGTCGGGACTGGCCTTCGGTTTGAACAAGGGAATGTGCGGATTGGATCCGTCGGCATCCACGTTGTCTTCGTCGCAGTACAAAAGATCGATTGAAGGGTCGGCTGCGATAGCGTCAGCGTATTCATGCAACGCGTCAGGTTCTAGCAGGTCGTCATGGTCCAAAAAGCAAAGGTAATCGCCGTTGGCGGCTGCGATTCCTGCATTGGTGTTGGCGGCGATGCCGCCATTGGATTCAAGCTCTATTACCTTGAAGCGCGAATCTGCAGCTGCGGCTTCAGCCACGGTGGCGGCAAGTTGCTCATTTTCAGGGCTGGCGTTTACCAGGATGTGTTCCCATGTGCCATAGGTTTGTGCGCGCATGCAATCCAGAAGCGCTTCAAGAAAGGCAGGCGGCGTATTGAACAGGGGCGTTATAACGCTGAACAGAGGGCTGTCTTTGCGAGATTCACATCGTTGCGCTTCAAGCTGCGATGCAGAGGTGCGTCGTTTTGCGAACCAGCTGCCATAGCCTGCATCGGCGTCGGCATTGCAAATGCGCCGGTAGTAATTGGCTATTTCTTTGTCATGGCGTTTGGCATCTACAGCGCATCGGCATGTTTCGCCCTGTTCTTTGAGCTCCACGGTGAATGAGGCGCAGGATTCTGGCAGATCGATGCACGCTTGGGCAGCATTTCCATTCTGCTGCCTCCTTAGGCTGATGCGCGCATCGCAGCTTCGTCCGAATGAGCGTCGGACCTTGAACTGCGTTTCGCTGACAGGTTCAGCCGCCGAGATGTCGAACAACCAGACGAAGCGACCTGTTCCGCCCCTCACGGCGCGGTTCAAAGTCATGCTCGGTTGCTCGTTGTGTACCATACGGGTGTTCACCTCAGGGTAGTCGTATGCTGGCTGAAACGTCTTGCTCATCATATCGCAACCATTGCGTAGGCGGTTGCTGGGCTTCGATGCCTGCTTATCGGCCGTTTGTCGCCCAAAGAAGCTGGGTCTCCACAGCGCTGTGATAGACTTCTCTAACTGATTGTTGCTTGAATAGGGGTTTGGTTCATTTGAGTGATTGCACCGATTTTCGTGTACGTGATTTAAGCATCAAGATAGCTTTGATGCTTTTGTTGTGCGGCTTGGTTTTGTGCTGCATGCCTTTGACGGCTTCGGCTCTTGAGTCCACGCAGGCTGCCTCGGTTGATTCGGTTGGTCTGGGTGACGTGGCAGAAGTGTCTGGTTCGGACGCTTCCGACGTCGAAAATTCTTCTTCAGATGCTGTCGATGCTATCGGGGGCTCGGATGTCGATAATTCATCCAAGTCCGATTCCGCCAGCGCATCGAGTGGCGCGGCGGGCGCCCCCGTCGACGCCGCGGATGGTTCCGCGTCGGATGCATCTGGTTCGGATGGTACTTCCAATTCAGACCAGCCCGGCGCGGCCGACCAACCCTCCGACGGGGCGGGGGACGGCCAGCAGGACGGCTCCTCCGACGGCGCGGCCTCCGGCTCCGCTTCGGGCGACGTTCCCGCGGATCCGACCGGCTCCGCTTCGGGCGGCGCCGCCGCGGGTCCGACCGGATCCGAGGCCCCTTCCGGCACCTCCTCCGACGGCGCGTCGGCCCGGGCCCCCTCGGCCTCGGCCCAGGCCCCCTCGGCCGGCTCCGCCTCCGCATCCGCATCGTCCCAGGCCTCCTCTTCCGCCTCCGCGTCGGCCCAGGCCGCCAAGGACGGCTGGGTCGTCTCGGGCGGCTCCACCTACCACTACGCCAACGGCGCCCTGTCCA
>JAXGTO010000002.1:0-113458 GCA_040774885.1 Eggerthellaceae bacterium
AATGAAAAAGATTATAAATCCCCTTGACCCTAAAATCCGTTCTGTTACCATAGTCAACGCACTTTTCGGGGCCTTAGCTCAGCTGGGAGAGCGCATGGCTGGCAGCCATGAGGTCAGGGGTTCGATCCCCCTAGGCTCCACCAAAACTTGGAATGCAGGTCTGGAAACGGACCTGCATTTTTTTCGCCTATAGCTATTAACTCTCGAATCCATCGTCAAACAACAGCCAAGCCTGCTCAACGTCAATAAGCTATATTATTTCCTTCTCTTCTGGGACAAAGCAAAAAAGCGGAGCGACGTTGATATGGGGGCATTCAGACTGACCTTTTAATGCTCATACCTAGAGACCATAAAAACCAAATCGTTCATTCTTCCTAATAGTAAAGAATAAGAGCCGCACTCACCTTCAAAACCAAATGGTTGGAACGTAGACTTACCAATCATGTATTCTATTGATGGATCAGATAATAGGAGGGCTATCGTGGAGCCAGTGCTTAATTCGACCGTTGAATGGGAATACGACCAGCATTCGAAAACCCTTACAATTGAGGGTAAGGGCCTTATGCCGATCGTCCTCGAGAATAAGAAAATTGAAGCAGGAGCAGGAAAACCGACATTTCGAGTAGTGAATAATGCACCTTGGGTAATCTACGCCTCTGAAGTCGAAATCATTAAAATCGGCGAATATGTCTCAACAGTATCGGCAGGCGCCTTCAGCGGGTTTTCCGCCCTACGAAAAGCTGAAACGCCTGGAATAGTTGCCATCGGAAACGGTGCATTTTATCTTTGCGGAGCCTTAGAAACCGTAGTTGCTCCCAATGTGATCTCCATAGGTAACGGCTCCTTTGAGCATTGCGATAATTTGCAAAATTGCACATCGGGAAAAGGTAATAAACTTCTCTTTAAGCGACTTGCCTCTGTCGGTAATTACGCTTTCTGCAACTGCAAGTCCTTTAAGGAATTAACTTTTGAGGCATGTACATCTGTAGGCGAATTTGCCTTTTATGGCGCCGAAAACTTGCTAACTGCTCGACTGAAAATCACCAAGCAAGTCGGTGAAGGGGCTTTTGCTGGATGTAAGGCGCTCAAAAAATGCAAGCTTTCTTCTGGCTGCACAATTGGCAAAAAAGCTTTTGATAATCAGAACATCATTGAATATGAGCAGGATACTGACTATGAACGATAATGTAATGACAGACGACCAGGCCGCAATCAGAGAAATGTTTGGCTTCACAAAAAGCAAGCCAATAGTCTATAAAGCACGCTCCAGAGACGGTATTAAAGCCATTCCGGTCATTTCGATGCAGTTAGTGCATCTAGACGAAGACAAAACAATTGGATCATTAATTATCGCCCTTGATAACAGCGAGCAACACCGTATTTGCTCATCATATCTAAAGGAAATGCAATCGTCTTCATTCACGTTTGAATCAAAATCTGCAGAAGATAATGATTAATATGGAGAATGCCTACGACTTGAACCGCTCATATAAAGCCCCCAAGGCATTTCAGCTACCAACCTCGTATGTTGCTTTCGATCTTGAAACTACAGGTAGAGAAATCGCTGATGATGAAATTATTCAGATTGGTGCCGTCAAGATAATTAACGGTGAAGTGCATGATGAGTTCGTAACCTACGTCTACACTGATCGCAAAATCGATCAAGAAGCGTATGAGGTTAACCGAATTTCTCAAGCTATGATCGCTGACGCTCCAATGCTTCATGAAGTCGCAAAGGCCTTTTTAGACTTTATTGAAGACTTACCGCTTGTAGGACAGAATATCAATAGGTTTGATCGACCAATTCTCTACCATGCTTTTGCTAGATTTGAGGATTTGGCAATCCAAGATAGCGGCTGGTACGACACCGTAGATCTTTATAGACAATTTCATAGTGGTCAGGCTAATCTACAGGCAATCTGCGAGTATTACGGAATCATTAATCCAAGAGCGCATGACGCCCTCGGCGATGCCCTCACTTCGCATAAATGCTATTGGGCTATTCGCGAAGAAGCCGCCGCTTTATCCACTGATGTGAGAGACATACAAGTTGCCATAATCGATAACAGCCTTTCTAATGAGTTCATTGTATTTACAAACGATTCTGAACGACTGTCCCAGCATGGTGCGGAAGAGCTCGCAAAAGCCCATGGCGCAACGATACAAAATGGCATAAGAAAAAAGGACACTACGCTTTTGGTTAACCTTACCGGAGTCCATACCGGCAAGGTTGAAAAAGCCGAACGTTACGGAATCCGGGTTATTGATTTGGATGAATTCTTACAATTGATAGCCCAGTAACCATGCATCCGTTTTATTGGGAGAAATAGACAGCAGGATAACCAAAGCAATGAGTATTCTTTGTCCTCTTAACGTTCAAATTCAGGAACCGATTGCGATAATGAACCCGCTATATCGTGCACCATCGCAATAAAAACGATAACCGGTGAAGCAACTATATTCCTCATTGGCAGCCATGAGGTCAGGGGTTCGATCCCCCTAGGCTCCACCAAAACTTGGAATGCAGGTCTGGAAACGGACCTGCATTTTTCATTTCCCCAGCTTCACGGGAAACCCCTATCGATAGAAGAGACGCATTCATGCGCCGCGCCCTGCTCTATGCGACCCCTACACTTGAACTTCAGCCAAAATGCGCTCCAACTCTGCTTGCACCGCATGCTCGGCGTTGGTGCCGATGGTGCGATCGGCCACTTGCTTGAGGGCGTAGCGGGCATTGCCCATGGCCATGCCGCAGCCCACCATGCGCAGCATCTGGTAATCATTCATGGAATCGCCGAAAGCCACCACTTCATCAGCCGTTATGCCATGCACATTCATCACTTGCTGCAAGCCGGTGGCCTTGCTCACGCCGCGTTGCATCACGTCGATCCATTGGCGCCCCGAAGGTGCGAACACGAAATCATCTTCCAGCTCACGCGCCATGACATAAGCCATGTCCATCGGATCGTCATCGCAATACACGCTCACCTTGACGATGTTCACATCGGGCGAAGGCAAGCTGTCAACCTGCACGGCATTGGGCAGGTCCTTGTCCATCTCGCGCATGTAGGAAGCATCCGCATCGAGCAAGAAACTGCGCGTGGCATCGAACACCACCAGATGCAGGTTGTCGAACATATCGACCAGCTTCTGCAGTCGCCGCAAGCTGGCGAAACCGAATGTCTCGCGATCGGCGAGTGCACCGCCGATGTAGACCTGCGCCCCATTTGAAGCCACGAAGTCGATTTCGTCTTTGATGGGGGCGAAAAATTCGCAGAGCGTGTCGTAGCGCCGCCCCGACGAAGCCGCAAAACGGATGCCGGCATCGCGCAAGCGCAAGATGAGGTCATAGGTGCCTTCGGGCACGCGGGAATCCGCATCGAGCAGCGTTCCGTCCATATCCGTTGCAACGAGTTTCACCATAGCTGCCTCCTCGCATATCCAAGCTCTCATTCCGTTTTCTTGGTTCGCATGCTAGCGATTCAAGCGCGGCTTCCAACGCGCAAAGGGCAATCTTTACGGAATGCGAACGGAACCGTTGCCCAGCGTTTACCGGGCGTCAGCGCGGTTGGCCCAGACCGCGCCGACGGGCTGCAATCTGCAGCTTCGGTGCTCACTGAACGTCGGGATGCTCAGTGAAGAACTCACCGGCGATGCGTGCGCTTTCGGCGGCGTCTTTGGCGTACCAATCGGCTCCGACCAACCGCGCGTATTCAGGGTCGATCACCGCGCCGCCCACGAACACCTTGGCATCCGGCGCCTTGTCGTGCAGAAGCGTGATGGTTTCTTCCATGGAACGCACCGTGGTGGTCATGAGCGCCGACAAACCGACAAGATGCACATCGTATTGCTGAACGGCATCCAAAATTGCTTGCGGTTCCACATCGCGCCCAAGGTCGAAGACGCGATAGCCGTAGTTTTCCAACAGCATCTTGACGATGTTCTTGCCGATGTCGTGGATGTCTCCGCGCACCGTGGCGACGATGATGCGGCCCTTGTCGCCCACAGCCGCCCCGCCTTGGGCATCCACGTGGTCTTTGACTGCATCGAATCCCGCTTTTGCCGCTTCTGCCGAAGCCATCAATTGCGGGAGGAAGTAAGCGCCGCTTTCATAACGTTCCCCTACCTCGTCCAAGGCTGGAATGAAAAAGTCATCGATAACTTCGAGCGGATCATGCTCGGCCAAAAGAGCCCGCGTGGCTTCGCGCATGGAAGCCTTGCGTCCCGTCACGATGAGATGGAAGACGTCATCGGCCTTGCCTTCGTCGGGCGACCCGCCGCCCAAAACGGATTTCGGGGCTTCAGCGGATACGGGGACGGATGCACCTGCCGCATACGGATCCGGCCGCTGGGCATAATCGGCGATGAAGCCGGCACAGCCCTCGTCTTGCCCGATAAGGACCTTCTGAGCCGCAACGACATCGGCCATACGCGCGTTGTTGGGGTTGATGATGGGCAGGTCGAGGCCGGCGGAAAAGGCATTGGCCAAAAAGACCGCATTGATCAATCCGCGCTGGGGCAACCCGAAGCTCACATTGGACACGCCGAGCACCGTCTTGACGCCGAGTTCTCGGTTCACCCGACGCACAGCCTGCAGAATCTGCGCGGGCTGGTCTTGGTTGGTCGATGCGGTCATCACCAAGCAATCGATGGCGATGTCGCTGCGCGGAATGCCCAAAGCATGCGCCGCCTCGACGATGCGCTTCGCCAATCTCACGCGCTCATCTGCCGTCTTGGGAATACCCGCCTCATCGAGGGTGAGCCCCACCACCGCGCACCCGTACTTGGCCGCAAGCGGCAGGATGGCCTGAAGGCTTTCCTGCGAAGCGTTGACGGAGTTGATGAGGGGTTTTCCGGAATAGCGGCGCACCGCCGCCTCGATGGCGGCAGGGTCGCTTGAATCGATTTGGAGCGGCAGCGGACAGGATGCTTGGATTCGCATGCATGCCTTTGCCAAAACGACGGGCTCGTCGAGTTCTGGCAGTCCCACGTTCACATCGAGGATATCCGCCCCCGCTTCGGCCTGTTCGATGGCTTTGGCGCAGAGCGTATCGTAATCGGCATTGCGCAGCGCTTCTTTAAGGCGCGGCTTGCCGGTGGGGTTGATGCGCTCGCCGATGACGGCGATGCGCTGCTCGCAAACAGGCAGCACCACGGCATTCTGCGCACTGGCCACCGTGAAAGCCTCCACGCGCTCTATCGCGCACGGCTCATGCCCCGCTATCAGCGCAGACAACCGGCGGATGTAATCAGGGTCGGTGCCGCAGCATCCGCCCACGATAACCGCACCCGCGTCCAAAAGATCGCTGGCCGCAGCAGCATATTCATCAGGACCGATGCCGTAAATGGTCCCGCCCTGTCCGTCGGAGCGCGGCAGACCCGCATTGGCTTGGACCATCAACGGGCAGGTGGCATAAGGGGCCATCTGGCGAAGCAGCGGAACCAGCGCATCAGGGCCCAGCGAACAATTGATGCCCACGGCATCGACGCCCAAACCGCACAGCGTGATGGCGGCCACCTGGGGAGAGGTTCCCAAAAACGTGCGACCGTCCTCGCCGAAGGTCATGGTGGCGAAAACGGGCAAATCGCAGTTTTCCTTGGCAGCGAGCACAGCGGCCTTGGCCTCGAGCAAGTCGGCCATGGTCTCTATGACGATGATATCCGCCTGGGCATCGCGCGCGGCAATGACCTGTTCGGCGAAAAGATCATACGCTTCATCAAACGGCAGGGTTCCCAGCGGCTCGAGCAGTGCGCCAGTAGGCCCGATATCGGCGGCCACATAGCGCGCACCGGAACCGCGCGCGCACTCCACGGCTGCGGCAAACACCTCTGCCACCGTGGCGGCACCGTCGAGCTTGCGGGAATTCGCACCGAATGTGTTGGTGGTGACAACCTGGCTGCCCGCTTCCACATACGCCCGGTGGATGGCCGTGATGGCATCGGGATTTTCCAAGCACAGCAATTCGGGCAAAGCACCGGCTTCCAGCCCGGCTTTCTGCAGCATGGTGCCCATGGCACCGTCGAACAACAGATGCTCGCTTCCGTCGAGCACGGAACGCAAATGACCGTCCATTGCCTCAGGCATAGCAGACATCCCCCTTCGCTCTGATGGTGCAATAGTCTTTGCAGGCGCAGTTTCCGCATCCGCGCGGCGTGTGTTTGGGCACCTCGCGGTACAGCCCCACCACCGCCGTGGTGCTTTTCTGCGGAAGCAGCAGATTGGCCTCGGTGGCTACTATTCCCAGCTTCCGATAGGCTTCGATGGCGTCTAGGAATGCCAGATGGATGGAAAGGTCGAAGTCTCCGTACCCGGGTCCGTAGCGATATCCCGCATGCAGCCCGCGCTCGCCAGCTGCAGCCACGATGCGCGCTTCAAGCTGGTCGGCGCCGCGTTCGATGAGCGCGGTGGCGGCGGCATTGTAGATGACGGCATCGAGCGGAGCAGTCGCCTGAAGCGCGGCCAACTTCCGTTCGCTTTCCATCCCCAACGTGCAGGCGGCCAGGGCGCACGACGTCGCTCCCTCCAAATAGGTGCAGATGTCGTGGCCGCGCAGCACCAGGGGGGTTCCCTCCACGGCATAGCCGGGCCCTTCGGCATCATCGACGTGGTGGACATCGAAGATCCGATACGTTCCTTTGGGCTCCAGTTCCTCGACGCAGCGATCGCACACCGCATCCAAGCGCGCCATCAGCGCATCGTCGATGGGTTGCCCGGCGTACCCGAGATAACGCAGCACCTCGGAAGTATCCACGCGGTTGCCGCTCATGCGCGAAGCGCCCTCACGTTGGCAGCCGCGATATCCGGGTGGTTCATGGTATAGATATGCACGCCATCGGCGCCATGGGCGGCCAAGTCGCACAGCTGGGCACTCGCGTATTCGATGCCAGCCTGACGCAGCGCCGCGGCATCGCCTTCATAGCGGGCAAGCAGCTTGACGATGGGCGCCGGCAAACTGGCTCCGCACATGAAGATCATGCGCGACACCTGCTCTTTGCTCAAAAACGGCATGATGCCGGCGGTGATGGGAATGCTGATGCCCGCGCAATCGGCGGCCTCACGGAACCGATAGAAGAACTCGTTGTCGAAGAACAACTGCGTGACGAAAAACGAAGCGCCGGCATCCTGTTTCTGCTTCAGATGCTCGATGTTGTCTTTCGCGTTGGGGCAATCGATATGGCCTTCGGGATACGCCGCCGCGCCCACACAGAACCCAGCATCCACCAAGTGCGGAATGAGGTCTTTGGCAAAGCGGAAATCCCCCACGTCGCATCCGGGCCTCGGATCTCCGCGCAAGGCGAGCACATTGTGGATATCCGCAGCTTTCATACGCGCGATTTCCGATTGCAGGCCATCGTGATCGAGCCCCATGCAGGTGAGATGAGCCACCGTGGGAACGCCGAAATCAGCCTGGATCATTCCCGCCACGTCGGATGTGGCGCGGGCATTGCCGCCACCGCCCGCCGAATAGGTGACGCTGATGAAATCAGGCTGCAACTGAGACAGCGCGCCGGCAACCCGATTGGCGTTTTCCATCGACAATTCGCCTTTGGGTGGGAATATCTCAAAGGAAACAGGCTGGGCGCGCTGTGAGAAGATTTCGGAAACGAGCATGACGGCGCTATTCGCCTTCCGTCCGCTCACCCGAAGCGAACACGGTCGACTCGTCGAAGACCTGCTCTACCGTGCGGCCATCGATGAAAGGCAAAGCCATGAATTCAGCCAAGGTCGGCACCAAGTCGCTGCAATCGGTGTAGTGCCCTTTGCCGTTGAGCACATCGGTGTCTTGGGCACGCCAAGCGTGGTCGTTGACATCGGTGAGGTAATACGTGAATTCGCCGACTTGCAGATAAGCGGAATGGTTGGCTCGCAGAAAATCGACGAACTGATCGTACGTGAGATCAAGCGCTTCGACTGATTTCATTCCCATGCTGCTTCCTTTCGCCAAGGGGGACTATGCGTGCATCATAGCATGGGGCAAATGAGGCGCGATGTCCCGGTATCGCATCAGCGCAGAAGACGCATGCCATTGAGCACGACAAGCAGCATGACACCGGTATCGGCCAAGATGGCCATCCACATGGACGCAACGCCCACCACAACCAAGCAGGCCACCAAAACCTTGAGACCGATGGCCAACCACACGTTCTGCTTGAGCGTGGCGACGCACCTGCGCGAGATATCGAAGAAGCGCGGCAGTGCGGCGATATCATCGGCCATGAGCACCACGTCGGCCGAAGCCAAGGCCGCATCGCTGCCGGCACCGCCCATGGCGATGCCCACGTTGGCAGAAGCGATGGAAGGTGCATCGTTGATGCCGTCGCCCACGAAAGCCACCCCACCGTATTCGGTGCCGAGGCGCTCGACCAAGGCGGTCTTGTCTTGCGGCATGAGTTCAGCGTGAACCTCGTCCACGCCCGCCTGATCGGCGATGCTGCGAGCAACGCGCTGGCCGTCTCCGGTGAGCATGACGGTGCGCAGATGCTGGCGACCCTTGGAAAGACGCTCGATGACGGATGCCGAATCGTCGCGCAGGGCATCGGCCACCAGCACGCCGCCTTGCAACCGGGGCTGTTCCCCGCTCACGGCACAGAGCACCGTGCCGACCGCATCGCCGAAGACATCGAGCAACCCCTCGACGGCTTTTCCGCCATCGCCGATGAGCTCGGTTGCCCACGCGGCCGATCCAACGTACCAGCGTTCGCCTTGAACCATGCCCGAAACGCCATGGCCGGCGATCTCCTTCAAATCGGATGCCGCAGCGATATCGGCTCCGTCTTCTTGGGCGCGCTTGGCCACGGCTTGGGCCAAAGGATGCGTCGAATGCGCTTCGAGGGCCGCCATAGCCGCCAACAAACCGGCCGTGCCCTCCTTGCCATCGACCAAGTTGACGGCATCGACCACCTGCGGCTCGCCCTTGGTGAGCGTTCCGGTCTTGTCAAAGGCGATGACCTGCGCACTCGCAGCTTCCTCGAAGAACGCGCCGCCCTTGACCAACACGCCCATCCGCGCAGAATGCGCGAGCGCAGACACCACGGTGACCGGCGTGGAGATGACGAAGGCGCACGGGCAGCTGATAACCAGCAATTCGCAGGCGCGGTAGATCCAGTCGTTGACGCTGCCGCCCAAATTGATGCCCGCAAGCAGCAGAAGGGAAGGAATCAGAGCAACGAGAACGGCCGCCACGATGACGATGGGCGTATACACCTTGGCGAAGCGTTTGACGAAATCTTCTCGACGGCTCTTGCGCTTCTGGGCGGCATCCACCATGTCGGCGATCTTGGCCACCGTGGAATCGGCTACCGTTGAAGTGGTCTGCATGCGGCACGCGCCATCGACGGCAATGGAAGCGGCGAACACGGTGTCGCCCGGTTTCTTTTCAACCGGCACGCTTTCTCCGGTGACGGCGGCATCGTTGAACGAAGAAGAACCCTCGATCAGCGTTCCATCAAGCGGGGCGCGCATACCGGGCTTGAGGGCGACGGTTTCGCCCAAGGCAACCTCGTCGGTGGGCACCTCGCTTTCGCGTCCATCGCGCACCACCACGGCGGTATCGGGCGCCAGTTCGGCCAAAGCCCTGATTGCATCACCGCTCTTGCGGATGGCGCGGCTTTCCAGGTATTCACCGATGCTGAACAGGCACAATACGGCCGCGGCTTCTTCAAAGGCTCCCGTGTAGATAGCGCCGATGACGGCAACGATCAGCAGGATGTTGATGTCGATGCTCTTGGCTTTGAGAGATTCCCAAGCCTCGGGCACCACCATGACCAACCCGGCGACCAACGCTATGGCGGCAAGCGCGAGTGCGGCAGGCTCGATATGCAACAGCCATTCGCAAACCAGCATGGCCACCAAGGCGATGCAGCTGATTGTCAGGCAGATGCGATCGCGGGCGGAGAACTCTTCTTCTTCCCCTTCTTCACAGCCGCAGCCGCACAAGGGACCCGACTCTTTTTGGCAGCCGTCTTCGCAAGCATCGCCATCGTGGTCGTGACGATGTTCACGCTCGGTGTCGTGGTCATGATCGCAGCATCCGCAAGCGCATTTCATGGCTACTCCTCTTCCGCTGCATGCTGCAGGGCCAAATCGATAAGTTGTTTTACATGGTCGTCGGCAAGCGTGTAGACCGCCCGCTGCCCATCGCGGCGCATGGACACGAGTTTCTTGTCACGCAAAAGGCGCAGCTGATGAGATACGGCCGACTGCGACACATCGGTGGCGCACACCAGATCGCTCACGCACAGCGCACCTGCCGACAAAGCCGCCAAAATGCGAAAACGCGTGGAATCGGAAAGCGCGCTGAATATCTCGGTGGCCGAGAAAATGAGCTCTTCATCGGGGATGGCGGCCAAAGCAGCATCTACCTGTTCGAACCCTTCGATCTTCCCCTCGCTCTTCTGCTGACGTCCCATCTTCACTCCTCATGACTATATGAGCATCTGTTCATATGTTCACTATAGAGCATCGAAACTGCCTGTCAAGGGGAAACGGCGGCATTGAGCCACGGGAATGAAACCAGGCGCGCGAAGCGAGTCGTTCAGTGCCGGATGCGCAGGATGTCGTGGGGTTTCAACGGCGCATCGAGGGTGAGGCGATACGTCTCCATGCTGCGATTGGCAGCCTCGACGGCAACTGGGGATGCGTCATCGGGAACGTAGTGCAGATTGCGAACCGTTATGCTGCGCATGGGCGCACCGGGGCTCACAACCTCCAACACGCCGCCTTCGAGAAACCGGTTGCGACAACGCACCTCTGCTTGCCAGCGCTCCCCCGCCTCTTCGCACGAAAGCACGTCGGCAGCCCAATCGCAGGCACGCAGGTAATCGATGTCTTCTATGGTCTGGTGCGCCGGACCATAGAAAAATCCCGTCGAATATGGCCTGTGGCTCACGCTGTCCAGTTCGCATAAAAGGTCCGCCGGGTCGGCACCGTCGATCACCTGCCGATACGCATTGACCACTGTGGCCACGTAGTAGGCCTTCTTGTTGCGGCCCTCTATCTTGAACGAATCGATGCCCGCCTGCTTCAGATCGTCGAGATGCGCCAACATATTGAGGTCTTGCGCGTTCATGAGATAGGATCCGCGCTCGTCTTGCTCTATGGGAAAGAACATGCCGGGGCGCGTTTCTTCTTGCAGGGCGTAATTCCAGCGGCAGGGCTGGGTGCAATGGCCCGCCAGCGCGCTGCGGCCGTTGAGGTAGTCGCTGATAAGGCATCGACCGGAAATCGCCATGCACATGCTGCCGTGGACGAATGCTTCCAGTTCCAAATCGGCCGGCAAGGCTTGGCGCAAAGCGGCGATGGCCTCCAGGGACAATTCCCGTGCACATACGATCCGCTTGGCCCCCAAGTCACGCCAGACCAGCGCAGCCTGGGCATTGGAAACGCTCGCTTGCGTGCTCACATGGAGGTCCACATGAGGTGCGAAGCGATTCGCCAGATGGGCGGCGCCCAAATCACCGACGATGACGGCATCGGCACGAGCGGACTCGAGCACTTCCAAATAAGCGGGCAGCTCTGCGATATCGTCATCATGCATCACCACATTGCAGGTCACATGCACTTTGACGCCCCGGTCGTGGGCATAGGAAACGGCACGCGGGATATCGTCCAGAGCGAAGTTGCAGGCTCGTTGGCGCATTCCGAAGCGATCTGCGGCCAGATAGACCGCATCGGCTCCGAAGCGAATGGCGTACTCGAGCTGCTCCCATCCGCCAGCGGGTGCCAAAAGCTCCGGCCGCTTGCGCGCCGCTTCAACCGCGGCGGCAAGTTTGCCCGAAGACGCTGCGCCGAAAGACGATTCAGGGCTCATCGCGCTGGAGCCCCCACTGCACTTGGCAGGTCGATGGGAATCGCGCACTGCACTTCGGGCTGTTCGGCGCGCAGCACATCAGCGTCGTACATCCCCCATAGCGCCGCGATGCTTCCGCAGCCGGCGGCATGGGCGGCACGCAGATCGTAGGGGCTATCGCCCACATACCAGCATGCCTTTGCAGGTCGACCCAGAAGCTCGGCACCGCGCAACAACGGATCGGGCGCCGGCTTTGGCACCGCAACATCATCGCTGCCCACCAAGCATCCGAAATACCCGGATGCACCGAACAGGTCGATGGCCCGCAAGGCCGAAGCATGCCGCTTGGAAGTGACCACGCCCAAAGACCATCCGTTTTCCTTCAGCCTTTGCAGCGCCTGCTCCATACCCTCGAACCGACGGATCAGCTGATCATGGACTTGGTTGTTATACGTGCGATACGACGCGGAAAGCCGATCGCGCAACGCTTCGTCGCCCTGGGCGTACCAGAGGAACTGCACATCCAGAGGTTGTCCGATGGTCGCGTTGAAGTGGGCGATGTCGGCGCCGCCGAGCACCTCGTCAACAGCATGGTTGAACGAGGCGCTCAGCAACCCGTAGGTATCGAACAAAGTACCATCCAGATCGAAGAGGATGGCATCACGCTTGTCGTCGAGTCCCATATGCGCGACTCAGAAGCCCTTTGTCTGCACATCGCGCATCGCGGCCGTCTGCTGCACGAAAGCATGCACGGGACGGGTTGCGCGCTTGGCGAAAGCGATGGCTTCTGCATATTGGGCGAAAGTGAGGGTCTTTTTCTCGTTGGCCATGCGGTTCTTGACCTCATAGGTCTTCTCGGCCAAGCCGCGTTTGCCCACGACAACCTGCACGGGCCATCCCATAAGATCGGCCTCGGCGAATTTGACGCCCGGGCGCTCCTTGCGATCGTCGATGATCACCTCGAGCCCAAGCTCGGAAAGCTCGTTGGCGATGCGCTCGGCCGCCGGCTGCACTTCGGCATCGCCCACGGTAAGCGGAATGATGCACACATGCGCCGGCGCCACCGACAAAGGCCACTGGATGCCGTATTCGTCATTGTGCTGTTCCACGATGGCGGCCATCGTGCGCGAAATGCCCACGCCGTAGCATCCCATGAGGAAGGGCTGCTCTTTGCCATCGACATCGCTGTACGTGGCATTCATGCTGCGCGAATACTTGTCGCCCAACTGGAACACCTGGGCCACTTCGATGCCGCGTGTGCTGGAAAGGGGCTTGCCGCATTCGGGGCAGGCATCGCCCGCGCGAACCGTGGAGAAATCGGCCCAGAAATCGACGTTGAAATCGCGGCCCTGTTCGGCACCCACATAATGGAAGCCGTGCTCGTTGGCACCAACCACCCAATGCATGATATCGCGCAAGCTCTCGTCGCCGCCGATTTTGACGGTGTCGGGCAAGCCGACGCTGCCGATCGATCCCTTGGGCAGACCAGCTGCCTTGATCTGGGCGTCGTCCATCAACTTGAAGCCGTTGCAAGAACGCGCCGCCTTGAGTTCGTTGAGCTCGTGATCGCCGGGAATGAACAGCACGATGGCCTGGCCGTCGTCATCGATGCCGGCCATGGCCTTAACCGTGGAGCTTTCGGGGCAATCGAGGAAACGGGCCAGGTCGGCGATGGTGGCAACGCCGGGCGTCTCGATCTTCTTCAACTCGGTTTCGGGGTATTCGGTGGGCGCAGCCACGCAATCCCCTGCTTCGGTGTTGGCGGCATAGCCGCATTCGCAGCTGACGAGCTCGGCTTCGCCCGAATCGGCCAAAGCCATGTATTCGCACGTAACGCTGCCGCCGATTTGACCGGGATCGGCCTGCACCGGACGATAATCCAAACCTGCTCGATCGCAGATGCGCCCATAGGCATCCATCATCTGATCGTAGGTTTCCTGAAGGCTTTCCTGTGAAGAATTGAAGCTGTAGGCATCCTTCATGATGAATTCGCGGCTGCGCAACAGGCCGAATCGAGGACGGATCTCGTCGCGGAATTTGGTCTGGATCTGGTAG
Organism: Eggerthellaceae bacterium; assembly: GCA_040774885.1. Taxonomy (GTDB): domain Bacteria; phylum Actinomycetota; class Coriobacteriia; order Coriobacteriales; family Eggerthellaceae; genus JAXGTO01. The sequence goes on from JAXGTO010000002.1 coordinate 13,845, forward strand.
AGCGTGCAAGGCAGCTGCTTGTAACTGCGCAATTCGTTGCGGACCAGCGCCGTGATGAGCTCTTCATGGGTGGGCCCCAAGCAGAAGCCGTGGTCATGTCGATCGTTGAAACGCATCAATTCGGGACCGTAGGCATCCCAACGGCCGCTTTCGTGCCACAACTCAGCAGGCTGAAGCGCCGGCATGAAGATCTCTTGGCTGCCGATGGCATCCATCTCATCGCGGACGATGGCCTCCACCTTGGCAAGCACTTTTTTGCCCAAAGGCAGATACGTATAGACGCCGCTGGCAGTTTTGCGGATGAACCCGGCACGCAGCAGCAGGCGATGGCTGACGATATCGGCATCGCTGGGGTCTTCTTTGAGCGTGGGCGCATACAGCTGGCTCATGCGCATGATCTGTGTCATAGCTTTCCTATCTCTTCCATCAAAGCGTCAACGATACCGTTCTCATCCACCTTGCGCAAGGTTTTACCGCCGGCGAACACCACGCCCGACCCTGCTCCGCACGCAACGCCGATATCAGCATCGGCGGCTTCGCCGGGGCCGTTCACCACGCAACCCATCACGGCCACCTTGAGCGGCTTTTCAATGTGCTGCAATCGAGCTTCTACCTGCTTGGCAAGCCCGATGAGATCCACCTGGCAACGCCCGCACGTGGGGCAGCTGACGATTTCGGGATAACGGCGACGCAAGTCGAGCGCCGACAGCAGGGTCCAGCACGCACGGATCTCGTTGACCGGATCGTCGGTCAAGCTGATGCGAAGCGTGTCGCCGATACCTTCTTCCAACAAGATGCCCAGACCCGCCGAACTCTTGACGAGCCCTTGGAACTGGGTGCCCGCTTCGGTGATGCCGATATGGAGCGGCACCTGGGGAATCTCGCGCGAAAGGATGCGATAGGTTTCAACCGTGGTCATGACATCATGCGCCTTGGCGGAAACGACCGTATCGAAGAAATTGCGCTCATCGAAATACGCTGCATAGTCGGCGGCGGACTTCGCCAGCTTTTGGGGCAGCGTCAAATCGGTTCGCGCTTTGAGCGATTCATCGAGCGAGCCGGCGTTCACCCCGATGCGGATGGGGATGCCGGCAGCACGCGCCGCATCGAGCACGGCGTCAGTCGCCTCCAGGCCGCCGATGTTTCCCGGATTGATACGCAGCTTGGCAGCCCCGCGCCGTGCCGCCTCGATAGCCGTTTCGGCGGAAAAATGAATGTCGGCCACCACGGGAAGCGGGCTCTTGGCGCACACCGTTTGGAAGGCGTCGAGGCAATCCTTGCGCGGAATGGCCATGCGCACCACTTCGCAACCGGCCTGGGCGAGTTGGTCGATCTGGGAAAGATTGGCCGCAGCATCGTCAGCGCGCGCATTGAGCATCGACTGCACCACGCAGGGAGCCCCACCGCCCAAAGGCACATCGCCCACCATCACCTGGTGCGTATTCTTATTTGGCATCATAAGCTTTCCCCTTTGGCATCACAGGCCGCTGCCGCACCGCCGCACAACCGAATCCGCACATCACGCAACAATGCGATAACGCTCAAGCAGCAGCTGCCGAGCGATACGATGCGCATCGCACGACGCCGTCACCAATTCCCGAAGATGAAACGCTGCACATCTTGATTGAGCATGACCACGAAGAACAGCAAGAACAACGCCATGCCCGCCATGCTCACATAATTGAGAGCCTTGACGCTGATGGCCTTGCGACGGATCTTCTGGTAGATCTCCACTACGAAACGGCCGCCATCGAGCGGCGGGATGGGCAGCAGGTTCATGAGTCCCAACGACACCGAAAGCATGGCCATGAACATGGTGAAGCTCTCGATTCCCTGTTCTGCAGCGGTCTTGGAGAGCACGGCGATTCCCATGATGGAAGTGGAGTCGCTGACGGTCTGCGCCGCAGTGGCGGGATTGAACAAGTTGATGATGGCCGCAAACACTTGTCCGATGTAATTGAAACCGGCCGAAATGGAACGGCCCGGATCGACGGTCATGTGAGTGATCTCACCCGTATCGGTGTTCTGCACATCGAAACCGACGATCGAGTAGATGACCACGAACACGATGATGGCGAACAGAAGGTTGACGCCCGGTCCTGCAAGCAAGATGATGCAACGCTTCCAGAACGGAAGGCTGCGATACTGCTGCTTGCGTTCGCTTTCGTAGAATGCCTGAGCATCTTGCACCGGACGCATCTCTCCGGCAGGATGCCCTTTTCCTGCATCCGGAGTGCGATACGTATTGTATTTATCCCTCTTGGTAGGACCCTCCAGGCTGCCCCACTCCACCAGCTCATCGAGGGCCGCTAACGCATCGTCGTCGGAAATGTCGAGCGTGCGGGATACGTCTTCCATGTTGACCGTGCCAGCGGAGTAAACGAAGGCGAGCGTGTCTCGCAAATAGGGGCTTTCCTCGCCGGGTTCCATGCCGCAAACGCGCGCATATCCACCCAGCGGCACTGCGGTAACGCCAAATTTGGTGCCATGACGACGGAATCCGATATTGGGGCCGGGCAGGCCGATCATGAATTCGGTGACGCGCACGCCGAATGCACGCGAAGCGAAATAATGGCCGCCTTCATGGATGACCACCAGTATGCCCAACACGATGGTGCAGTAGAGGATCATGAGGATGATATCCATGTGCCAACCTGTTCTGGAACAAGGGCGACGCCGAACGAACCGCCCGCAATCGTTTTCGAATCCCCATTATAGGGAAGCGAAACGCACGCGGGTCAAGCGCCCGCCGAAAACCACAGCCCCGATACCCGACCGTTACCCGCGCGTTTTAGAACAAGCGGCCGTTGCCGAACGCCGAATCATCGATGAAGCGACGGGCAACCTCGCGAGAATCGGCGTCGACAGCTTCAAGCTGGTCAAGATCGGCCACGCGTTCGACATGATGGCGGTTCATCACTTCTTCCACTGTGTCGGCTATGGAAAGCCAACTGCACTCCCCCGCTAAAAAGGCCGCGACGGCCACTTCGTTGGCTGCGTTCATGGCGCACGGAAGCGTACCGCCCGTCTTGCCCGCTTCGCGCGCCAAGGCCAAACAGCGAAACGTGTCGGTATCGGCCTGAGCGAAATCAAGGCTCCCCAGTTCGGTGAAGTCAAGCGGGGCAACCGGAGCCGACCAACGGTCGGGGAAACTCAAAGCGAACTGGATGGGTATGCGCATGTCAGTGGTGCCCAGATGGGCCTTCACGCTGCCATCGGTGAATTCCACCATGGAATGGATGGCGCTTTGAGGCTGCACCACCACGTTGATCCGGTCGTAATCCATATCGAACAGATGATGGGCCTCGATGACCTCGAGCCCTTTGTTCATAAGTGTGGAAGAATCGATGGATATCTTGGCACCCATGCTCCACGTGGGATGCTTGAGGGCCACTTCGGGCGTGATGTCGGTCAGTTCATCGGCGGTTTTGCCGAAGAACGGGCCGCCCGATGCCGTTACCCACAGACGATTGACTTCGCGGGGGTCTTCTCCCAGCAGGCACTGATAGATGGCACCGTGCTCGCTGTCGATGGGCAGCAGGGTTTGATGGGTGGCCATCGGCATGATGAGGTCGCCGCCTACCACCAGACTCTCCTTGTTGGCCAGGGCAAGCACCTTGCCCGCTTTCAACGTCTCATAGCTGGCACGCAAACCCGCTGCACCCACCAAGGCGTTGACCACGATATCGGCATCTGCCACCCGGCACAGGTCGACCACCGCTTGAGGGCCGTAGCCGACGTGGATTCCGCTGACGTCCGCGCGAATCTTGCGGGCCTCGGCAGAACCGAGGGCGATGGATCGCACGCCGAACTTACGCGCCTGTTTCACCAACTTGGCACCGGAGGTTCCCGCTGCCAGCGCAACCACTTCCAAGCGATCCTCATGCTGCTTGCATACATCGAGCGTCTGCATGCCGATCGACCCGGTGGATCCAAGGACCACCACGCGCTTCTTGTTACCATACATTGGGAATGCACCCTCCTGATACCAGCAGTATCGCCGCGGTTACCGACACCAAGAACAGCGAATCGCACCGATCGAGCAAGCCGCCATGGCCGGGCATGATGGTGCCCGAATCCTTGACGCCCACATTGCGCTTTATGCGGCTTTCGGCCAAATCGCCCAAAACGCCCATGCAACCGCAGATGATGCCGTAGACGATGGCTTGCCACCATGCAATGTCAACGCCGGGGACGAACACGAGCAGGCTCCAGAACAAAACGCTTGCAAACAGGCCGGCGATGAAACCCTCCCAGCTCTTTTTAGGACTGGTGCGGGGCGCCAGCTTGTGTTTGCCGAAACGGCTGCCCACCACGTAGGCCAACGCATCGTTCATCCAGATGCTCATCATGAGCAAGAGCAGCGTGACACCGCCCCATGGCCAAGCGATATCCTGGTAGATGAGCATGAGACCCGATAGAAGCAAACCCGTATAGGCGGCGCCGAAAAAACTCACGCCCACATCGGATACGCGCGAACGCATCCAGAACACATACCAAACCAGCAAAGCCAGTATGAGCCCCACGGTAACCAGCATTGCACCGATGAGTCCCATCCACCAAACGCTGATGGGATAGAGCACTGCCGCGATGATGCCGAGCGCTTCGTTGGGGAGCTTGGCATCACCGCGCAGCATGTAGTAGAACTCACCGGCGCAAATGGCCGAAACCACAGCCAGATAGATGACGGTGGTGACATCGTTGATAAGCACCATGACGATAGAAAGCGCAACATAGATGAACCCCGTGCGGAAGCGCACCTGGAAATCGGTGGGATGCTTCAGCTTTTCAGGGGTCTTGTCATAAGCCGCCTTCTTTGCGCGATCTTTCTGTTGAGCCGCCGCGCGGGAAAAACGCTCGCGACCGGTTTCGGCACAAGGTGCCTGCTGGTCGGCTTCAGAACGATTGCGCTGTTCAGAACCGGAATTCACTGGCTCACGCCCCCGAAACGGCGATTGCGGCCCTGGTAATCGAGCAGGGCCCGCAGCAGTTCGTAGCGATCGAAGTCGGGCCAGAGCACTTCAGAGCAATAGAATTCGGAATACGCCATCTGCCACAGCAAGAAATTGGAGATGCGCATCTCGCCGCTGGTGCGGATGATGAGGTCGGGGTCGGGAATGCCGGCGGTATCGAGGTGAGACGAAATCAAATCCTCGTCGACTTCCATAGCGTCGAGCCCACCCGCACCGCGTGCGGCAGCCTCGCCAACCAGTTCGTTGACGGCATCGATGATTTCCGTTCGGCCGCCATAGTTCACGGCCACCACCAGCGTCATACCGGTATTGCCGCGCGTCTTTTCCCATGCCTCGGCGAAGGCGGCCCGCGTCTTGGGCGGCAGCGCCTCGGTACGCCCGATGGTGGTCACGCGCACGTTTTCTTCGTGCAATCCATCCACCTCGGCCAGCATGGTCTTGGCGAACAGGTCCATGAGCCCGGTGACCTCGTCGACCGGACGCTTCCAGTTCTCGCTTGAAAAAGAATAGATGGTAAGGTAGCGCACGCCGCAATCGCTGGCGCATCGGATGGTTTCACGCACGGCATCGATGCCCGCCTTATGTCCTGCCAGGCGGTTTTTGCCCCGTGCCTTGGCCCAGCGGCCGTTGCCGTCCATGATGACGGCCACATGTTCGGGGACGCACTCTTCATACAGGGCGGCGGGGTCAACGCCCACGGGCGGAGATGGGAATATGTCATCAAGCGGATGCGCGAACATACTGATATTGTACCCCCCTCTTACCTGAGCCGAGCGGCAAGATCGCCCCATGCGACCGATCGAGCTGCAGATGGTGGATAGCTAGATTTCCATCAGCTCGGATTCTTTTTTCTTGAACAGATCATCCGCTTTGGCGATGTAGCCATCCGTGAGCTTTTGGATATCGGCCTCCGCACGACGCTGGTCGTCTTCGCTGACACCCTCTTCTTTGCCCACAGCGGTGTTGGCATCGCGGCGGGCATTGCGCACGGCCACGCGGGCTTCTTCGGCAAAGGACTTGCACTGCTTGACCAAATCGCGGCGGCGCTCTTCGGTAAGCGAAGGGAACGGCAAACGCAGCACGGAGCCATCATTGCTGGGAGTGACCCCCAGGTCGCTTTCCATGATGGCGTGCTCGATGGCGCCCAGGCTCGACTTGTCCCATGGCTCGATGACCAGCAAGTGGGCATCGGGAGTCTTGACGGCGGCCATCTGGTTGATGGGCGTGGGAGTGCCGTAATAATCCACGCGGATATGGTCGAGGATCATCGCATTGGCCCGGCCGGTACGCACGCCGGCGAACGCCTGGGAAAGCGACGTGAGAGCGCGCTCCATGCGGTCCTCAGCTTCCATCATGATCTCATCTACCATAACGATCGTCCCTTCGTGATAATCGGCATTTGCAACAGTATGACACCTTCGGCCGTCGAAACCGACGGCATTCGAGCGTCGGTCGGATGGTCGAAGCTACGAAACGGTGGTTCCCACGTTTTCGCCCTTGAGCACGCGCGCGATATTGCCGGGCACGGTAAGGTCGAACACCAGCATGGGAAGGTGGTTGTCCATGCACAGGCTGGTAGCGGTGGAGTCCATGACGTGGAGTTCTTTGGAGAGCACTTCCAGATAGCTGATCTCCTCGAAACGCACGGCGTCGGGATTCTCTTTGGGGTCGCAATCGTAAATGCCATCGACTTTGGTGGCTTTCATCAGGCATTCGGCATCGATTTCGCACGCGCGCAAAGCCGCGGTGGTATCGGTGGTGAAATACGGATTGCCGGTGCCGGCGGCGAAGATCACCACACGGCCCTTGTCCAAGTGGCGGATGGCACGACGGCGGATATAGGGTTCGGCCACCTGGCGCATCTCGATGGCACTCATAACGCGGGTGGGGATTTCCGCACGCTCGAAGGCATCTTGCAATGCCAACGCATTCATGCAAGTTGCCAACATGCCGATGTAATCGGCCTGGCTGCGGTCCATGCCTTCGGCGCTGCCCGCCATGCCGCGGAAGATGTTGCCGCCGCCCACGGTAACAGCCAGTTGAATGCCGTCATCCACCACCTGTTTCACCTGGGATGCCAGATCTTGGACGACCTTGGGATCGATGCCGTATCCGGTATCTCCCATCAAGGCTTCACCAGAAAGCTTGAGCAGCACGCGCTTGTATTTGTATTCTTGGGGCATGGACGACGCCTTCCTCGATTCGCATTTCCCCCATCTTACCCAAACGCAATGGAAAAGGCCGCAACGGCTGCGGCCTTTTCAGGGCATTTCATGGAATGAGCAAAGCGTTCTGCGCTATGCAGCGGCTCCCGAGGAACTTGACGAACCCGAAGAAGACGATCCGTAGCCGAGTCCGCTGCTTCCCGAACCTGAGTTCGAGCCGTAGCCGTAGCTGTTCGAGTTACCTCCGTAGCCGTAGCCGTAGCCATAGCTGTTGCCGCTGGAACCGGAGCTTGACGAACTCGAAGAGCTGGCCGAGCTTCCTCCGTCGGAGCCAAGGGTGACGCTCATGGTCTCATCGCTGCCATCGCGATTCACGGTGACTTCGACGCTGTCCCCGATGTTCTTGGAACGAACGTAGGCGGTCAGGTCGCTGGCGCTGGTGATGGACGTGCCGTCAACCTTGGTGATGATGTCTCCGTTTTGAATGCCCGCGGTAGCCGCGCCGCTGCCGCTCACCACGTTGGACACATAGGCGCCCGAATCAGTGGACAGGCTGTAGCGCTGCGCAATCTGGCTGTTGACGGTAGTGGCGCTCACACCCAATTGAGCATGCGAGGGGGTCTTGCCGTCGATGATCTGCTGCGCGATGTCGATGGCGTAATCAACCGGAATGGCAAAGCCGACGCCGGAATAGTTGCCCGAAGACGATGCGATAAGCGTGTTGATGCCGATGAGCTTGCCGTAGGAATCGACCAGGGCGCCGCCGGAATTGCCGGGGTTGATGGCCGCATCGGTTTGGATCATGTTGGTGTAGATGGCCGAACTTGAAGAGCTCGAAGAAGAGCTGGACGATTCGGTGGACACGGTGCGGCTGGTGGCCGACACGATACCGGTGGCGACGGACTGCTCGAGACCGAACGGACTGCCGACGCTCATAACCCATTCACCTGTTTTGAGATTGCTGGAATCGCCGATTTCAATGGCGGTGAGGCCGGTGGCATCGATTTTGAGCACCGCGAGGTCGCTGGATGCATCGCTCCCCACTACCGTGGCCTCATAATCCGTATCGCCCACGGAGACCATGAGCTTTGCAGAATCTTCGATGACGTGGTAGTTGGTAAGGATATAGCCATCGGTGGAGATGATGACGCCGCTTCCCAGAGCGCTCTCTTCGAGCGAAGAGCTGCTTGAAGACGAATTGGAATTGCCGAACAAGCTGCTGTAAGAACTGGAGGTATCGGTGTAGACGTCGATGCACACCACGCTGGGAAGCACCTTGTCGGACACCGCTTCTGCCAACTGGGTATCGTCGTCGGTGGAAACCGCCGTGGATGTTTCCGATCCGATGACCACGGTCGAGCCTCCGGTGACGCTGGTGCCGGTGGCGGAACTGTATACCAGCACGCACACCACGGCGATGACGCATGCCGCAGCCGCGCCTGCAAAGGCGAGCCAAAACGTGCGGAGGTTCTTCTTCCGATGCGGTTCGGGTGCCGAGACGGTCTGCTGCGCATAAGCCGCCTGCTGCTGGGGGGCAGCCTGCTGGTATGCCGGCTGCTGCGCCGTCTGCTGCTGCATCGGCTGCGTCGAATACCCGGGGGGTACCGGCGACTGATTGCGTTGATCGTTGTCGCTCATCGTTTCACTCTCCTGCTTATCGATTTCATTGCCGAAACTGTAACACTTAGATACGCCTATCGAACCTCTTCACAAGAACTTGTCAACAATGCGCAACCGCAGCTACACCAGATGGTGTAGGGGAGGTCGTGTCAGGAGAGCATCATGAGGATTCGCCTTGCCTTGGGCGCCTGCGGCATGCCCGACGATACCTCACGCGGCTATAATCATCGCAGAGGAAACGAAGCACGGCAGAATCAGGGAGGAAACGTGTCACCCGCCAGCATCGCCCATTCCAAATCGGCTCGAAAGCCGGGAATGAAGGGACTCTACGTCCATGCCCTGTTGGCACTTCTTCCCCACCTTGCCAACACCGGACGGCGCCTGTCCAAGACCATCGCCACCGAAACGAAACGGCTGCCCAATGGATTCTCCTTCGCCCTTTCTGTGCGGAACTTCCCCTTTGCCTGCGTCTGCCGCAAAATGCCCGACGGATCGATTCGCTCAAGCACTACCGCCTTGAATCGCTGTGATTACCTCATTGATTTTCGAGACTTGGACTACGCCTTTTCCGTGTTCTGCGGAACGCTCAGCCTGCAGGACGCACTGAGCGCTCGCCTGTTTTCCACACGCGGACCCAACAGCGCAGGAGTCGGACTGACCTACCTATTCACGCGATTGCTGCACGCCTTCTTCTTCTGGCGCGCCGCTTATCGAAAGCAGGGAGGAACGCGATGAGAGCATTCGAATTCAACTGCCCCACCAAGATCGTCTGCGGCAACGGGGCGCTCCACAAATTACCCGACGAATTGCGCGATCGCAAAGTAACCCACCCGCTGGTGGTAACCGGCCCCTCATTGATGAAACTGGGCATCGCCCGCCAAGTGACCGCTCCTCTTGAGGAAGAAGGGATCGAATACGATTTGTTCGCCGACGTGCCGCCTGATTCGTCTCTTGAAGCGGTCGACCAGGTAACGCACTGCTATGTTCAGCGGGGTTGCGACGGATTGGTGGCGATGGGCGGAGGAAGCGTCATCGACACGGTCAAAGGAGCCGGCGCCTGCATCTCGAATGGCAGTGTGGACTTCGCCGATCTGCAAGGATCCGAGATACTCCGAGAAAGCCTGCCGCCCTTCATCGCCGTCCCCACCACCGCGGGCACGGGAAGCGAAGTGACCTTGGTGGCCGTGGTGGCAGACACCGCCGCCAACACGAAGCTCAGCTACACCAGCTACCATCTGGTTCCGCACGCCGCCTTCCTCGACCCCGCGCTCACGGTGAGCCTGCCCGCAAAACTGACGGCCACTACGGGCATGGACGCCCTCACCCATGCGGTGGAAGCCTATACCTCCGTTCAGAAGAACCCGATAAGCGACGCGCTGGCCCGCGGCGCCATCGAACTGGTGGTCGGCAACCTGGATTCAGCGTGCCAGCACCCCGACGACCGCGACGCTCGTGCCAATCTGGCCTTGGCCAGTCTGATGGCAGGAGCGGCGTTTTCAAACGCGATGGTGGGCATCGTCCATGCCATCGGCCATTCCCTGGGCGGGCTGTGCCACATCGCCCACGGGCAGGCCATGATGCTCCTTCTGCCCCATTGCGTGCGTTTCAACAACGACCACGGCTATCATGCAGGGCTCTACGGCGAACTGCTCCCGTGCCTTACCGGATCGCGCAGAAGCGATGCCCTGGCCACACCGGCGGCCCGTGACCGCGCATTCGAACAGGCCCTTTTTGCCATGAACAAGCATTTCAACGCGATATACGGCGTCCCCGTGACGCTGAGCGATTTAGGTGTGGATCGCAAGAAGTTCCCCGCAGTGGCCCGACAGGCACGCTACGACGGAGCCGCGCTGTACAACGAACAGGAAATCACCGAGGAGATCGTGGAGCAGATACTGGAAGAGGCGTACTGAGCGCTGCAGAAGCTGGTCCGATCGCCTCCCCCTCGCCCGTCGCACCATACTGATACAATCATCCGCATGGAAACCATTCTGTTCTACTACACGCTGACGGTATCCTTGATGAGCGCGCTGACGGGTGCCGTATGCCTTTCAGCTTACGTGGTCACGCATCGTCGCACCTATCTGTTCGGCACGAGTGCCTTCATCTTCTATTTCTTCGATGCGCAGCTCATGATTCAGAATATGTTCCTCGCGCAGGCAACGACCGATTACTTCTCTGTGGAAACTCCTGTGCTTTCCGTGATCTTGGGCGCCGGATTCTTCGGGTCGATCTGGCTTTCGGTCTGCACCGTTTTCGGGGAACGCCGAAAAGCGCTTGTCGCCGCACCCATCATCGTATTCATCGTGGGAAGCCTTGCTATAAACGCCCTGGTGGTCGACAGTCGGTGGCATCTGTTCTTGTTTTACAACATGCGCGCGCTGCTTATGTTTTGGACGCTGGGATATGCGCTGGTCAAATACGCTTTGGAAGACGATCCCGTGGAACGTCTGCGCCTTTCCCGCTTTCGGGCGGCATTCGCCGTGCTTCTGGTAGCAACTGCAGGGGTTGTGGCCGAAAACGTCTGGACGCAGCTGTTGGTAGACCCCGCTTTGCTGACCGACGCGGTGCCGGCGTTTTTCACCGAACGCAATTTCTGCGAGAACCTGCTGATGCTGTGCTGCGCGGTTATCGCCTGTCGCGGGGCGGTCAAAACCTTGTCGTTGCGCTTCGAGAACCCGCCGGCCGACGAACGGCAATCAACGCACGTGGCGGTCGAAGACGAAATCAAACTCTACGGAAAACGATGCGGGCTGTCGCAGCGCGAAGAAGAGGTATTGAAGCTGGTGCTCGAAGGCAAAGACAACCAGAATATCGCGAGCGCCATGGACCTCTCGTTCAACACCGTCAAGGTGCACATGCACAACATCCTGCGCAAAACCAACCAGGCCAATCGGCAGGAACTCATACAGGATTTCTGGCGCGGCCGCTGAAACCGATTCGCAGCGCAAAAGGGAAGGCCCCGCACCGTCTTGACGGTGCGGGGCCCTTTCACCCCTGCGTGCATACGAGCTGCCCTGGGAGTTTACGGCAGCTGGCTTGACGCAAGTATCAGAATACCAAAACCATGGCTACCAGCATGGCTCCGCCGAATACCAACGTGAATATTACCATCGGCCATACGAATCTCAACCAATGCGAATACTTCATGTCGAGCATCTGCAGCGTTGCCATCACCAAGCCTGTTGGCGCGATGTAGAGCATGGCGTACTGGCCCCATTGGTAGGCGCACACGACAACCCAGCGAGGGATTCCCACGGTGTCGGCCAAAGGAGCGAGAATGGGCATCGAGAGCACGGCCAGGCCCGAAGAAGACGGAACCACGAAGCCGAGCAGGAAGAAGATGACCATCATCATGAGGATGAACGCCGGGCCGCTCATGCCCGCAACCAGGTTGGACGAATTGAACAGCAGCGTGTCGCTGATGAGGCCCTGGTTCATGACGTAGTTGACGCCACGTGCCAAGCCGATGATGAGGGACACGCCCACCAAGCTGGAAGACCCGGCCGTGAAGGCATCCACCAGATGCTTTTCGCTGAGCTTGTTCGGACCGGTGGCAGCAATGAACATGATGATGATGGCGATGGCCAAAAACGATGCGGCCATGGCGGGGAACCACCAGCCCAAGCTCATCACGCCGAATACCATGATGGGGAACGCGGCGACGAACAGGATGAGGATGAGCTTTTTGCGCCAGGTGAATGCCTGCACGCCCTCTTCGCCGTCATCGACGTTCCACATGGCATCGAACTTGGCTTTGTCTTCATAGGTGTAGCTGAATGAGGGGTCGGCTTTGACCTTCTTGCTGTACCAATACAGATAGGAGATGATCACGATGGCGCCCACGATGCAGCCGGCGATGCGCCATTCGATTCCCTCGGTGAACACCACGCCGGCGGCGTTGGATGCGATAACCGAAGAAAACGGATTGATGGTGGAAAAGGTGGTGCCGATGCTGCCGGCCATGAAGATGGCGCCGACGCAAACGATGGAGTCGTACCCCATCGCGATGAAGATAGGCGCCAGAATCGGATAGAAGGCAACGGCCTCTTCCTCCAAGCCGCATGTGGTGCCGCCGAGCACCATGAGCAACGATACGATGAACACGAGCATGAACTCGTGCCCCTTTGTCTTCTTGGTAAGCGCCACCAGTCCCGACTCGAAGGCTCCGGTGGCTTTGACCACGCCGATCAAACCGCCGAGTACCAGGATGAACACGATGATGTCGGCCCCTTCGATGGTTCCTTGGACCATCGATACCGTCACATCGCTCAGACCCATGGGATTTTGATCCAGATTCTCATAAGTATTGGGAATCGAGATGGCCTTGGTAATGGAACCGCTGGTGAACTGATCGATACCGATCTGCACGCCCAGTTGGTCGAGCTCATCTTGCGTGGCGTCGACAGTCGTGACTTCGCCGTGCGGATCGGTGATCTGCAATTGGTTGCTGCTGGCGTCATAGAGCAACTTGGAATACGAGCCCGCGGGCACCACCCACGTGGCCGCCACTGCCAGCAAGGTGATGACGAACAAAATAGTGAACGCGCTTGGGAAATTGTGCTTCTTTCGGCCCTTCTTGCGATCCTTGGCGGGCTTTGCGGCAACCGGCATGGCGGCCGCAGCAGAATCTGACATAGAATCCTCCTCCTTGTGGTGATCCTCCTTGCGCGGATGGAATCGCGCCCCTTGTCCGCGCGTTTGCAGGAATGGGGAGGAACATGGTGCAGGATGCTCTTCCCAGCAGGCCGCACAGCGCGATCGCGCGACCTTCTACAACGCACAGCATTGCGCGCAATCGTGGTCGAGGCGAAGGATTAAATCGGTATTAGCCGGTCTGTATCTTGGGGTTACAACTCCTGTTTGCGCAGTTCGCGCGAACTCCCACAATGCGACCGGCACAACAAGGCCGCTCGGTTACAATAATCACCAGCATCCGAAGAAAGGAACCGCCATGGCCACCATGGATACCATCAAAAACATCTTGTCCGAAAAGCTCGATATCGACCCCTCCACCGTATCGGCGGATTCGACATTCGATTCCCTCAACATCGATTCGCTGGACATGGTGGAGCTCATCTGCGATCTGGAAGAGCGCGCCGATATCGACTTGGGCGAGCCCGAAAACCTTTCCACCGTGGGCGATCTGGTTTCCTACATCGATTCACTGTAGAACCCGACCGAAATCGGCGCATTGAGCGCCGGCCTATTCCGGCAAGGAGCAATACCCATGTCCTATACCATCGTCACCGATTCCAGCTGCAACCTTCTGGAAACGACCATTGAAGAATACGGTCTGCGTATCCTTCCCCTCACGTTCATGATAGATGGCGTGCAGTATCGCAGTTTCACCGAGGGAACGCATACCGACCTCAAGCAGTTCTACGACATGATGCGGCAGGGCAAGGTGATAACCACATCGCTTCCCAATCAGGCCGAAAGCCGCGAGTTGCTTGAAAACCTGCTGAAGCAGGGCGAGGACATCCTCTATATCGGCTTTTCAAGCGGGTTGTCCGGCACCTATGAGGCCACGCGCCTTCTGCTGGAAGACCTGAAATCGATGTATCCCGGACGCACGGTGCATTCTATCGACACCTTGGGAGCATCGGGCGGCGAAGGCCTGCTGGTCCACTATGCAGCCACCATGAAACGCGAAGGAAAAAGCATCGACGAGGTTGCCGCCTGGGTGCGGGAAAACCGCCTGCATCTGGCACATTGGTTCACAGTGGACGACTTGATGTTCCTGTTCCGCGGGGGCCGCGTTTCGCGCACCAGCGCCTGGGCGGGAACCATGCTGGCCATCAAGCCCGTCATGCACATGGACGACGCCGGCCACCTGATTCCTTTGGAAAAGGTACGCACCCGCAAAAAGAGCCTGCTGGCCCTGGTGGACCACATGGAGCGAAGCGCCATCCGCCCTATCGATGATCAAACCGTCTTCATCACCCACGGCGATTGCCTCGATGACGCCCGATTCGTTGCCGACGAAGTGCAGCGCCGCTTCAATCCGAAGCGCATCGGGATAAACTACGTCGATCCCGTCATCGGCGCACACAGCGGCCCAGGCACCGTGGCTCTGTTCTTCTTGGCTGAAAGCCGCAACTGATCCGCAAAAAAAAGCCCCGCCTCTGCAGGCGGGGCTTTTAACTTACAGAAGGCGTAGACTCACTTCTTTGAGCTGTCTCCCCGAAACCTCGCCGGGAGCGCCGGTCATGGGATCGGCGGCGCTGCTGGTCTTGGGGAAGGCGATGACGTCGCGGATGGAATCCTTGCCCGCCAGCAACATGACCAGACGGTCGAGACCCAGTGCGATGCCGCCATGGGGCGGAGCGCCCAGTTCGAGCGCATGGATGAGATGGCCGAACTTGACGTCGATTTCTTCATCGGTGAGCCCGCAGCGGCGCAGCACACGACGCTGCAGGTCTGCCGTGTGGATACGGATGGTGCCGCCACCGGCCTCGAAACCATCCATCACCAGGTCGTAGCTGTAGCTTCCGCATTCGAGCGGCGCAGTTTCGATCTTATCCCAATCGCTTTCGGGAATCATGGTGAAGGGATGGTGCTCGGCGGCGTATTTTCCGGTTTCCTCATCAAGGCGGAACATGGGGAAGTTGACCACCCACAAAAGGGCATGGCCTTCACGCGGGATATCCAACGCTTCGGCCATATGCAGGCGCAGCGCGGCCAGAACGGCGCTGGCCGTATCGAAGGTGTCGGCGGCGAACAGGAGCAAGTCGCCCGGTTCCACATCCATGGCCTTTTTGAGTGCGGCGAATTCTTCGTCGCTGAAGAACTTGATGATGGGACTCTTTTCTTTGCCATCGGTGGTGAAGGCAATCCATGCCATGCCCTTCGCACCGTTGGCGGCAGCGATGTCGGCAAGCTTTTCGACCTCGCCACGACTCCAGTCACCGGCGCCCTTGGCGTTGATGGCCTTGACCACGCCGCCACCCTGGGCGACGCTCGAGAACACCTTGAATCCGCAATCGCGCACGATGTCGGTGAGATCCACCAATTCCATACCGAAACGCACGTCGGGACGGTCGCAACCGAAGCGGTCCATGGCCTCTTTCCACTGCATGCGCTGCAACGGGAAGGAATGGGTCACGCCCACGGCTTCAAGGGTGGAAGCCATGACGTCTTCCATCATGTCCATGACCTCTTCGTTTTCGACGAAGCTCATCTCGATGTCCACCTGGGTGAACTCGGGCTGACGGTCGGCGCGCAAGTCTTCATCGCGGAAGCAGCGGGCTATCTGGTAGTAGCGCTCGATGCCGCCCACCATCAGCATCTGCTTGAATTGCTGGGGGCTTTGCGGCAGGGCGTAGAAACGTCCGGGATTTGGACGGCTGGGAACGATGTAGTCGCGTGCGCCTTCAGGAGTGCTGTTGGCCAGGATGGGAGTCTCGACTTCGAGGAAACCGCGTTCGTCGAGTGCCGCACGCATGGCGCGGGTCACCTTGTGGCGCAACAGGAGGGCATCGTACATCTCGGGACGACGCAAATCGATGTAGCGCCACTTCATGCGCGTGGTCTCATCGGTTTCGATGCCATCTTCGATGGCGAACGGCGGCGTTACCGAAGTGTTCAGCACGGTGATGGCCGAGACCAAAATCTCGATCTGACCGGTGGCCATATTGGGATTGACGGCCTCGTCATCACGAGCTCGAACGGTGCCGCGCACCTGGATGACCCATTCGCGGGCAAGATGCTCGGCGGTGTGGAAATCGGCCTCGGACACGCAGTCGGGGTCGAACACGCATTGCGTGTAGCCCTCGCGGTCGCGCAGGTCGACGAAGATCAATCCGCCGTGGTCGCGGTTATGCCATACCCAGCCGGCCAGGGTGACTTCGTCGCCCACCGCGTCGCTGCGCAGTTCTCCGCAGGT
Source organism: Eggerthellaceae bacterium (assembly GCA_040774885.1). GTDB lineage: Bacteria > Actinomycetota > Coriobacteriia > Coriobacteriales > Eggerthellaceae > JAXGTO01. The sequence goes on from JAXGTO010000002.1 coordinate 30,491, forward strand.
ATGGTCATGCATGCAGTACTCGTTGAGGTAATCGGTCATCGCCGGAAGCTCCTTATCCCGTTTTCTTGCAACCTAGCGGGCGAACGCCAGGAAGTCTTCGATGCGCACGGCACCGGCGTGCGCACGCAGAAAGTCCATTGTAGCGTTGATGTCCAACGCGTGCTCGTCATGTGTGTCCATATCGCGCAAAGTGACGGTTCCCGCCGCCAATTCATCGGGTCCCAATACCAACACGGTACGGCTGGCATGTTTTCCCGCTTGTTTGAACTGGCTTTTAAGGCTGCGTCCCTGATGGTCGCAGTCCGCTTTCAATCCGGCATCGCGCAGTGCCTGCAACCAGGTGAAGACCTCGCCGCGCAGGGAATCATCCACGCAAGCCACGTAGGCATCAAGCTGAACAGGGTCGGGCAACGGCATGCCGGCATCGACCAGCGCATTGCGACAACGCTCATAGCCCAGGGCGAAACCGAAACCGGGCGTGGGCTTGCCGCCGATTTCTTCCACCAAACCGTCATAGCGTCCGCCGCCGCCCAAAGCGTTTTGCGCGCGCTCGTCGCCGGTCTGCACTTCGAACACGGTACGCGTGTAGTAGTCGAGCCCGCGTACAAGCGTGGAGTCTTCGACGTAGCCGATGCCCGCACCGTCCAAAAGCGCTTTGACCGCTTCATAGTGTTCGCGGCAGTCGTCGCACAGCGCATCGATGATGGTGGGCGCCGTGGCCATCACGGCCATGCATTCGGGATGCTTGCAGTCGAATGCGCGCAGCGGGTTGGTTTCGGCGCGTTGGCGGCATTCGTCGCACATGTCGTCGACGTGTTCCAAGATATGCGCGCGAACGGCATCGCGATAGGCGGGCCGGCATTCGGCGCATCCCATGGAGTTGACAAGCAGCCGCAAAGAGTCGGTGGCGATGCCCAGCTCTTCAAAGAACCGAACCAGCATGATGATGCCCTCGGCATCGATGGTGGGATCTTCGGCACCCAGGCACTCGATGCCGATCTGGTTGAACTGGCGCTGACGACCCTTCTGCGGACGTTCCGCGCGAAACATCGGACCCGCATACATCAGCTTGATAGGCGATCCTCCAGGAACCACCAGCCCGTTTTCAACCACGGCACGAACCACCCCGGCCGTTCCCTCGGGGCGCAGGCTGAACGAATCGACGTTGGCGTCGGGCCCTTTCTCGAGCAAGGTGGCCAGATTGGCGCCGGAAATGGCGGTGAACATCTCTTTGCCCACCACATCGGTGGCCGCCCCGATGCCGCGCACGAACAAATCGGTCTGCTCGAACAGCGGTGTTTCGATGGGCAGATAGCCATAGCGGCCGAACACGGTCGATGCCGTGTCTTTGAAGCGGTTCCAAAACGCCGCTTCGGACGGCAGCATGTCGAACGTGCCCTTTGGTTTGCGAATAGCCATAATATGCAAAAGCCCCCTACAGATTGGCGACGATCAAGTCGCCCATGGCGGCGGTGCCGACGACTTTGCCGTTGGGCGTGTCATCGCCCGACAAATCAACGGTGCGCCAGCCGTCTTCCAGCACGGCTTCGACGGATGCCTCGATGGCATCGGCCTGGTCGGCGGCGTTCAATCCGTAGCGCAGCATCATAGCGGCAGAAAGGATCTGCGCCAGAGGATTGGCGATTCCGCGTCCCGCGATATCGGGAGCGCTGCCATGGCTGGGCTCGAACAGCGCCGTGCCCGACCCCAAGCTGGCGCTGGCGAGCATTCCGAGCGAACCGGTGAGCATGCTGGCCTCATCGGAAAGGATGTCGCCGAACATGTTCTCGGTGACCAAAACGTCGAATTGGCGCGGGTCGCGAATCAACTGCATGGCGGCGTTGTCCACCAGCATGTCGATGACTTCGACGTCAGGGTAATCGCGGGCCACTTCGTGAACCACGCGCCTCCACAAACGGCTGGTATCGAGCACATTGGCCTTGTCGATGCTATGCAGCGTCTTCGATCGGCCGCGGGCCGCTTCGAAAGCACGACGCGCTATGCGCTCAATCTCGTATTCACGGTATTCCAGCGTATCGACCGCACGGGCCCCACAGGTACCATCGACACCGGCACCCGGCTCATCCTCCACGCTTTCACGATGACCGAAATACAGACCGCCGGTGAGCTCACGGACGATGACCAGGTCAACGCCGCGGACCACGTCGGCTTTGAGGGTGGAAGCATCGATGAGCGCATCATGGACCACCGCAGGACGCAGATTGGCGAACAGTCCGAGTTCCTTGCGAATCCCCAAAAGCCCCTGTTCGGGTCGAGGGGCCGAAGAATCGGTGGTATCCCACTTGGGACCGCCGACCGCAGCCAAGAGCACGGCATCGCTAGCCCGCGCCACGTCAAGCGTTTTTTCGGGCAGCGCCGTACCGGAATCATCGATGGCGGCGCCGCCGATGAGCGCTTCGGAAAACGAGAACGAAAGGTCGCTGCGATCCTCGATCGCATGCAAGACCTTCACCGCCTCGGCCAAGATCTCGGGGCCGATGCCGTCACCGGGCAGCAGACATACCTTGCAAGCCCTCTTCTCCGTTTCCGCCATGCTCAAATCCCTTCTTCCACACCGTTTACTGCACTATGCATATCCCCGTATTGTAACGGTCAGTCCCCTCCCAGGAACGCCCCGCTCTGGCGACTCCACAAACGGGCATATTCTCCCCCGGCTTTCACCAGTTGATCGTGGGTTCCGTCTTCCACGATGCGGCCGTTTTCCAAAACGACGATGCGATCGAGGCTCGCCACCGTGGAAAGGCGATGGGCGATGACGATGGAGGTGCGTCCCTCCATCAGATTCGAAAGGGCATCCTGGATGAGCTTTTCGCTTTCGCTGTCGAGGGCGCTCGTGGCCTCATCGAGCACCAGGATGGGAGCATCGGAGAGAATGGCCCGGGCGATGGCGATGCGCTGGCGCTGACCACCGGAGAGCTTCACGCCCCTCTCACCCGTGACGGTCTCGAAGCCCTGCGGCAGCTTTTCGATGAATTCAGAGGCATTGGCGCGCCGTGCGGCTTCTTCCACTTCCGTATCCGTGGCGCCAGGCCGCGCGTAGGCGATGTTCTGCCTGATGGTGCGATGGAACAGAAGCGGTTCTTGCGGCACGTAGGCAATGGAGCGACGCAAGCTCGACTGCGCCACCGAAGCGACGTTTTGGCCATCGACCAGCACGCTTCCCTGCTGGATATCGACCAAGCGCAACAGCAGTTTGGTGAGCGTCGTCTTGCCGCTGCCGGAACGGCCCACCAGCCCGACCCTCTGACCGGCGGGGATGTTGAGCGAAAAGTCATCGAACACCGCTTCGCCATCGGCACCGGCATCGTCATAGCAAAACGTGATATGCGAGAAATCGATGGCTCCACTGCGCACCGAAAGGTCGGGGGCGTCGGGAGCGTCGGCCACCAACAGCGGCTCATCGAGCACCACGGTCATGTCGTGGGCGTCGCCGAAAGCGCGATTGATCTGCTGGAAGGTCTGGCTCAATCGGTTGAATTGCATGGTGAGCGAATTGGTATAGGTGAACATCATCACCAACGTGCTGGCCGAAATGCCGAACCAGGCGTTGCCGCCGGCCAGAAACACCGCCAACACGCACATGATGACCACGATGAGGGTCGATGCCGCCGCGCCGCGGGCAATAGATGCGCGCATGCGCTTTGATTCCGCCGCCACCACGGTGTGGTTGGCATCGTCGAACTGCGCGCGCTCGGTGCTCTCCCGCCCGCACGTCTTCACCGCCAATATGTTGGTGATGGCATCGGAGAGCTCGCCCGAAAGCGAATTGGATGCGGCGGCCGCTTCGGCGTTGATGGGAAGGATGCGGCGGAACAACCGATAGACCACCGTCACATACACCACCAGAAGGCAGGCGAGAACGGCGGTGTACACCGGTATGCGGGGCGCCAACATGCCGAGCGTGAACACCGCCGAGCACACGATGGGCACCACGGCATATATGAAACTCTCCATGAGCGCGGAATACCCCGCCAAGAACTTGGTGGTCTGGCTGACCAACGACCCGCCGAATCGGTTGGCATGGAAGGTCATGGATTGATTGGAAAGCGTCTGGAACACCTGCGTGGCCAGCTCGTAGTCGGCGTTGATCTCGAGTTTGGCCAACGCATAGTCCTGCAGCTTGCTGCACACCTGGCCTATCACGTTGCTGGCTATCAGTGCGACGATGAGCGGTCCGAAGACGTCGAATACCTGGTCGGCACCGACGCCGCCTTCCCCGATGCGATCGACCACCAAGCCCAAGATGTAGGGATTGGCAAAAGAAAGGAAGAAAACGAAGCCGATGGTAGCGCCCACCGCCAACGCGAACATGGGCCATTTTAGCGCGGTCACCTGCCAGAAACGCTGCAGGGTGCGCGTGGTGACCGATGCGCCCTTCGACACCCCCGAGCTCATTTCAGTTGGGCGTTCGTCCTGTTCACCAGTCCGCCTGCGCTGATGATCTGCTGCAAGAAGGGAGGAAACGGATGCGCCGTCCATTTCTGGTTGGAGGTGACATCTTCCACCACACCGGTATCGGCATCCACGCGCACGATGTCGCCCAGCGCGATGCCGTCAACCGCTTCGGGGCATTCCATGATAGGCAGCCCGATGTTGATGGCATTGCGGTAGAAGATCCGCGCGAAGCTCTTGGCGATGACGCACTGGACGCCGGCTGCCTGGATGGCGACGGGCGCATGCTCTCGGCTCGAGCCGCACCCGAAGTTCTCATCGGCCACCATGATGTCTCCTGCCGTCACACGCGAAGGAAAGTCGGGGTCGATGTCTTCCATGCAGTGGGCGGCCAGATGCTCGGGATCGCTCGAATTGAGGTAGCGCGCGGCGATGATGGCATCCGTGTCGATATCGCGCCCGTAAATGTGCGCGGCAGGTCCTTCGAAGATCATGGCGACCCTCCTATTCATGCACCGTCGCAGTGGGCGGTTCAAGTTGTTCGGGCAAGGCGATGCAACCCGCCACGGCGCTTGCTGCGGCAATGGCAGGCGAAGAGAGGCAGACTTCGGAATCAGGCGAGCCCATGCGGCCGACGAAATTGCGATTGGTGGTGGCGATGGCGCGCTCACCGGCTGCAAGTATTCCCATGTAGCCGCCAAGGCACGGGCCGCAGGTAGGCGTGGACACCACGCATTCCGCATCAAGGAACACCTCGGTGAGTCCTTCTTCGATGCACTGGCGATACACCGCCTGAGTGGCTGGGATGACGATGCAGCGCACAGAAGGCGCAACCTTGCGTCCGCGCAACACGTCTGCGGCAGCGCGCATATCTTCGATGCGGCCGTTGGTGCACGATCCGATGACGGCCTGGTCGATGTGCATGCCAGCGGCTTCGGCCGCCGTGACCACATTGGAAGGCAGCGAAGGAAGGGCCACAACGGGCTCGATGGTCGAAAGGTCGATGTCGTGAATGGCGGTGTAAGAGGCGCCTTCGTCCGATGCGTATTCGACGTAAGGGCGCTCGGTGCGGCCGTTCAAATAGGCGCGGGTGACGTCGTCGACGGGGAACAACCCGGCTTTGGCGCCGGCCTCTATGGCCATGTTCGACATGGTAAGACGCGCCTCGATGGAAAGCTGGGACAGACCTTCGCCGGCGAATTCCATAGCCTGGTACAATGCGCCGTCAACGCCGATAAGGCCGATGATGTGCAAGATGACGTCTTTGCCCGTGACGCCCGGCTTGAGTGTGCCCGTCAGTCGGAACAATTGGCTTTCGGGAACTTTGAACCAAGCCTTTCCCGTTGCGAAAGCCACGCCCGCATCGGTAGAGCCCACGCCGGTGGCGAAAGCGCCCAGCGCGCCATACGTGCAGGTATGGCTGTCGGCGCCGATGATCAGGTCGCCGGCGCCCACCACGCCTTTTTCGGGAAGCAGCGCATGCTCGATGCCCATGCGCCCGGTTTCGTAGTAATGCTCGATATTCTGCGCGTGGGCGAACTCCCGCATGGTCTTGGCCTGTTCGGCGCTTTTGATGTCCTTGTTGGGCACGTAGTGATCGGGAACCAGGACTATCTTGCTCGGGTCGAACACGCGGTCGACATCGATGCGATCGAATACGCCCACTGCGATGGGAGTGGTGACGTCATTGGCCAGCACCAGGTCGAGGTCGCACTCGACAAGCTGGCCCGGCACCACGCCGTCGACGTGCGCGTGGGCGGCCAGGATCTTCTGGGCCATTGTTTGAGGTTGCGCCATATCAGAACACTCCATTCTGGGAACCGCTCGACCCGGACCCTGCGGACGTGGAGCCGGATTGACCGCTCGTAGCGCCCAGCAGCGAAGAAACATCCCCGTTGAACACCACCATAAGCAAGAAGAAAGACAGAACGAACGAGATGGCAAAGCCGATCACGCAGTACTTGAGGGCCTGATTGCGGATGGATTTAGGCTGCCCCATGAACATGATGAGCACCAACGGAATGCTGAATATGCCCAGCAGGATGCCCAACGCCACCCAAGTGATCTTGAGAAACGGCGACACTTTGATGGGATCGCCGGTATAGCGCGGATTGGGGCTGTAGTTGCCCTGGTCCTGCTGCGGGAAATTGGGGAAGAATCCCTGATTCCCCGTGACGGGAGTCTGGTTGTTCTCGTTGCGCGTCTCGGGCTGCTGCGTTTCAGGAGATTGGAGAGCATCGCCCGCCGCGGTATCGGAATGCCCGTCTGCGCCAGCAGGCGCAGGAGGAGGCGGTGCCTGAGGAGAACGGACCTCGGGGGAATCCTCGGAGTCGCCTTGAGGTTCTTGTTTCTTGGTTTGCGTCATGTCATCTCGTTTGGTTGCATGCGAACATCGTTTGTCTGCAGCATTGTACCAGTGCGCGCGCCCCGAAGGCGTCTTTGCGCACAACATCAACCAACCCGTTGCCAGGTCGTTGCACCCAGCATGCCGAAAACCGACGCTCCGCTCAATCCGTCTTGTCTTCAGCAGGCGTTCGCGCTGCACCATCCAAGGCTGAAGGTTCTTTCGCCGATTCCTGCCGATCGGCCTTGCTTTGCACATCGGCGACCTTGCTGCCGGTCGATTCTCCATCATCGGCATCGGAGGAAACCGCAGCAGCGGGGCCTTCGTCGGCCTCCGAAGAATCCGCATCGGACACGGGATTCCCATCAACCGATGAAGAATCCGCCGCAGCAGCCCGTTTCAAGCCCCGCCCTCCCGGCAACCAGCCGAACGGCTTATCGAACGCCGACCGCTTCCAGAACAGCCATATGGTCAAAATCAGGATAGGGATAGCCACTTTGATGGTGTCGTAGAACATGAATTCCAAACCCGCCACCAAAATGAGCACGGTGACGGTAGCCGCCCAAGCGGTACGGTAGCGCAAAATAAGCCCCACAGCCAAAACGATGAGGACGATGCCGGCCACCACCAACGTAGGGCCACCGAACAAATCGCCGAAGTTGATCCACGAGGTAATGGCCTGATACGGCTCGAAGAACCAAGGGATGAGGGTGATGCCGAAGTTCACCAGGCCGACCAGCCCCACCAACGTACCGGAAATCCAACCCACGTCCTTGTCGTGCTGTTCTTGCGTGGGATTCTTCTTGTTGCTGAAAAACCCGGACTGGGAAAGAAGCACGGCGCCGATGCAGAAGGGAATCCAGAACATGATGCCGCGGTAGACCAGGGCGATGGCAGTGGCGGCGGCCAAATCGCATCCGGCGGCCGTGAGGACGGCGGCGATGGCCGCTTCGACCACGCCCACACCTTGGGGCGTCGGGCTCAAAATCACCGAAATGGCAGCCAAAGCGAAGGCGGCGATGAGCGCGGCCACGTTCTCGAAACCGAAGGCGTAGCCGATGGCCACCAGGCACACCATGTTGATGATGGCGGAAAGCGAGGCCCATCCCACGCTGATGGCGGTGCCCGAGGGATTGTGCGCCATGATGCGGGCGGACTTGATGAACGAATCGGCCATTGCGGACCCCCAGGCGGGGGCAAGAACCTTTTTGAACAAGGCAACCACCTTGCGTGCAAACTTCTCTATGTGAGCGAACAAGCTGTAGAGCCAGTCGGGCTTGTAATAACCGATCACGAACAGGCTCGAAAGGACCAGCAAGGTACCGGCCAAGAGCAATCCGCCCACCACGAACAGCACGTTCATGGAGCCCGAAACGATCATGGTGACAAAACCAATGATGGATATCACCAAAACGGCAGCGAAGTACCCGATTTGCGAAAGGATGGCCCCGCTGGTTGATTTACCCAAGTCAGCGCCTTTGCGATGCGCATCGTCGATAATGAACGCCACACCGGTTGCACCGGAAAACAGGCAGAAGGTGTTGATGAACACCAAGCTGAATATGAGCACGATGTATTCCCAAATGCCGCGGCCGCGCAAATCGACCGCTTCGAATGCCGTTTTGTAGGAATAGGCCTGGGTAAGATGGCGCAGCAGCATGAAGACGATGGCCAAGATGATGGGACCGGTGGCGCCGGTTTGCACCGTGGACACGAAATCGTTGATGGTGTCTGCGTTGCCCAGCAGAAAACAGATGGCAACGATGGCAAGCACCAGGAACAGCGCCTTCTTCACCGATGCCCCCTCTCGTTTTGCCTGCTGGTCGTTGACGCGGCCCCTCCATCAAATGCAGGTGGGCCTGCGCAGTCGAACTAGTATACCATCGTCGGCTGCAAGCACACCGAGGATGCCCACTTGCGAAGGCATTCCAACGGGAAGGTTTCAATACGCTCTCACAGCACGAAACCTCCATCGGTTCCACTTATAGTAAGCGCCATGAAAAAATCCGAAGCCCTGCATATCCTCGGTCTCAACGACGGTGCAACCGACGAAGAGATCAAGAAAGCCCACCGTAAAAAGGTAGTGGCCAATCATCCTGACCAATATGCGAAGGATCCTTCCAAAAAGGCTCAAGCTGAAGAACAGACCAAGCTGATCAACGAGGCGCGCGATGTTTTGCTATCGCGCAAATGGGACCCGGAATACGGCCCGCGCGGAACGGGCTACTCGCAAGCGCCCTACACCTACACCACGTCGCGCCCGGCCAACGAAGACCCGCGCTACGACGAATGGCCCTTCAACGTCGATTTCGACTACATCTGGACCAGCTGGGAAAACGGCACGCAGGCAACGGGGAAGCACGCTGCCGGCGGACAGGGGCAGCAAGGACGTCCGGCAGGGTCTAATCCCTTCGATCCTTTCGGAGGCTATTCATCCTACACCCAAGCGCCTCAGAAAACGCCTGAGGAAGAGATGGCTGAAGCCAAGCAGGATCTCACCATCGAAATCGTCGGCATCGCAGCGAAACTTGCCTGCCTGGGTGTATGCATGGCCACCGCAAGCTGGGGACGAGCTTTGTATCTCTACGTGCTGCTGAGTGTTGCATTGGGCATTTTCAAGCACATGCGCGGTATGGGCATCCTCAGCTGGTTCATGCTTTTGCCTTTGGTGATGGTCTGTTTCCCCCTGGTCATTTTCGCAATGCCGAATGAGGGCCAGATGGTAGGCGGAGCGATGATCATCTTCTTCGGCATGGCCGTGATGTTCGACGTGAGCAACATCCGCAGCGCCACCCAGCGTTGGCGCACCGCCAAGACGAAGTGCAAGGTCTCCTAACTCGCCCCGCCACGCGACCCGCCGCAGGCGGGAGCACCCCCGCTCCGATTCGCAACGAAACGTGCACTTCGCACATGGAATTCGAGATATTGTGGCCTTTTCAGAGAACCGATTGCCCTCCTTCGCCCTCTTTGATCGCATAACCCCAGTTCACAAAAACAAACGCAGGTAACCTGACGCGTTCGGCCCCACAGTATCCCGAATTCCAAGCAAATTTGGGCATTTTTCTGACGAATACGCTCTCTTGCCCTGTACCACACGGTCAATCCCACGCGATCCGCCGCAGGCGGGAACACCCCACCCCCGCACTCCCCACACGCGACCCGCCGCAGGCGGGAGCACCCCCGCGCAACAAGAAAGCCGCCCAAAGGCGGCTTTCAAAGTTGCGCTTCCCATCCCCCGCTCGCAGCACTTTCGGCGACTGACGGTTTCCCCGGCGGAGCTGATTCGCCCGCCTTTCGCGCGTAGCGTACTTCGCTACGTAAGCGCGAAAACAAGGGCGAAGCAGCCCACCGGGGGAAGCGTCAGTGCCGAAAGTGGCGGTGGGAGGTGAACACCATCGCGACGCCCTGCTCATCGGCAGCGGCGATTACTTCTTCATCGCGGATGGAACCGCCGGGCTGGATGACGGCAGTGACGCCCGCCTGGGCCAGCACGTCGAACCCGTCACGGAACGGGAAGAACGCATCGGAGGCAGCCACGGCGCCTTTCGCCTTGTCGCCTGCTTGATCGACGGCGATATGGGCGGAATTGACGCGATTGGGCTGACCGCCGCCCACGCCCACGGTTGCGTGGTCTTTGGCGATGAGAACAGCATTGCTCTTGACGCTCTTGCAGGCCTTCCAGGCAAACACCAGGCCATCGAGCTCGGCATCGGTGGGCTTGCGCTTGGTCGGGCAGGTGAACGCATCGATGTCGGCGGCTTCGGCCACTGCATCGCTTTCCTGGCAGAGCAGCCCGCCTTCAACGGCGCGGAATTCCACTTCACCACCAGCGGGGTTTACGCCTCCCGTCTGAAGCAGGCGGGCGTTTTTCTTCGCCTTGTACATATCGGCGGCATCCCCGGCGAACTGCGGGGCGATGATGGCTTCGACGAACTGCTTGTTGTTGAAAATGGCCACCACGACATCGCTGGTAACGGGACGGTTGAATGCGATCACCCCACCGTAAGCGGAAATGGGATCGCATTCGTGCGCCCGTTTGTAGGCATCGACGACGTCATCGGACTCGCACACGCCGCATGGCGTGAGATGCTTGACGATGACGCAGGCGGGACGATCGAATTCACGCACGGCGCACCATGCGGCATCGAGATCGAGGTAGTTGTTGTAAGAAAGCTCCTTGCCCTGCAGCTGCGTGGCGCTGGCCAGGCTATGGGCGGCATGGGCATAGGCATCGCGTCGGTAGAACGCAGCCTTCTGATGCGGGTTTTCGCCATAGCGCAGGTCCTGCACCTTCGTTAAGGCCAGATCCATGGAGTCGGGGAACTCCGATGCCGTCGTCTGCTCGCCGGCGATCTGTCCGCGCATCCAGTTGGAAATGGCGGTGTCGTAGGCTCCGGTGGTTTCGAACACCTTGAGTGCGCACGCGGCACGCGTTTCGCGCGTGACGGCACCGTTGTTGCCGCGCATTTCTTCCAGGATATCGTCGTAGCGCTCGGGATCGGTGACCACCGTGACGCTTTCGAAGTTCTTGGCGGCGGAGCGCAGCATGGAAGGACCGCCGATGTCGATGTTCTCGATGCACGTGGCGAAATCAGCGCCGGAGTTCACCGTCGATGCGAATGCATAGAGGTTGACGACCACCATGTCTATCATCTGGATGCCGTGCTCGGCAGCCTGCGCCATGTGATCGGGGTTGTCCCGTTTGGCCAGCAATCCTCCGTGCACCTTGGGATGCAGGGTCTTGACCCGGCCGTCCATCATCTCGGGAAAACCGGTGACCTCTTCGATGGGGGTCACGGCAACGCCGGCTTCAGCCAGCGCATGCGCAGTGCCGCCCGTCGAAATGATGGTGGCTCCGAATTCCGAGCTGAGCGCGGATGCGAATTCCGCGATGCCCGTCTTATCGGTCACCGAAATCAACACGCGTCCGATTTTGGGATCTGCCATGAGCTACTTCCTTCCTAAGCTGCTCTCGTGCTTGTCTCGCGCCTCTGCGCCATAACGCTGCCGATAGCGCACGTCCACCAATTCAGCCACGATGGCGATTGCCAATTCGGCTGGGGTCTTAGCCCCGAACTTCAGGCCAATGGGCCGCTTGATGGCGTCCCATTGTTCTTCGGTCATGCCCTGGGCGACGCACAGATCGTGCACCGTGCCATTCTTCCCGGCGCAACCCATCATGCCGGCGTAATGGACTTTGCACTGTGCGGCCCACAGGCAACCCTGCGGATCGAACATGTGCCCGCGCGTGAGCACGCACACATAATCATCCGGGTCGGCCTTCAGCGAATCCAGCTTATCAAAGCCCGACAGCACGATGCGCTCGGCTCGGGGAAAGCGCTCTTCGTTCACGTAAGCGGGGTCGTAATCGACCACCGTCACGTCGAACCCCACATGATCGGCAAGCGCCGCCACTTCGCTGGACGCATCGGAGGCCCCCAGAAGCCACACATGCACTTTGTCGAACAGCGGGACGCTGCACCAGGTAAGGCCATCGAACTGCTCGCAATGCATGGAGGGACCGCGCGTGGCATCTTTCATTTGGAAGATATCGCGCGCAGAAGGCTCGCGGGCACTGACGATTTCTTTGGCATCGTTGCAGAAGAACACCATGCTGCGCCCATCGGCGCTTCCGATGTCGCCGTATTTCTTGGTGACCTCGTTGTCGGTGTTGGATTGCGCAGCGTCGGCATCGAATACCACTTTGAATCCCAACCATGCCAAATCACCCTCATCCATGGCGCGCAAAGCGCGCTCGAACGTGGGGATGTCGGCTTCGGTGAGCTCGGAAGCGATCTTCGCGAGCGCAGCTGCATCGATATGCGGAGTGCCTTGCGTTGCCGCCGAGGCGAAGCAGGGAAAATCAGCCGGATCGAGCACGGGCGCGCCTCCCTGCCGCAACGCCGCGATGGCCTGGTCCAAAGCTGCTCTACGCATCGACGGACACCTTTCTTTCTGGGGTGATATGCACCTTGCCGGCGGCGAACCAACGCAGCACCTCAGGGTACAGCTCGTGTTCGGCCCGATGGATCCGTTGCTCCAGATCATCGAGGGAATCGCCTTCTTGCACTTCCACAGCGCGCTGGGCGATGATGGGCCCCTTGTCGTATTCGGCATTGGCGAAATGCACGGTGATGCCGGTCACTTTGACACCCGCATCGAATGCCTCTTGGATGGCATGGGCGCCTTTGAAGCTGGGAAGCAGCGCCGGATGCAGGTTTATCACCTTGTCCTCGAAGCTGCCGAGCACTCCTTCGCCCAGCTTGCGCATATACCCGGCCATGACCACGTAATCGGCTCCGGACCGCACGAGCTCGCTTGCCAGGACCTCATCGGCCAAAGCGGGATCGGCGAACAATTCCTTGTTGAGAGAGCAGGTGGGAATGCCCGCCGTGCTGGCGCGTTTGAGGCCGTGGGCATCGGGGCGGGAAGAAACGACTTCCACTATCTGGGCATCAAGCGATCCGTCGGCGATGGCATCGATGATGGCTTGCAGATTCGTTCCGCTTCCGCTGATCAAAACGGCGATTTTGAGCGGGGTGCCGGCCATCGCGCTATTCCCCATCTGCTGCTTCGGCAGCATCGACAGCCGCATCTTCTTCGTCTTCGTAGAAGACGTCGCGGTCTTTGACGCGATCAGCTGCGGGAATGGGGACGGGCTTTGCCTCTGGTTCGGCGAAAGTCTTATCGGAAAACAGCGCGTGGATGTTCTCATAGCGCACAGTGCCGGTGCCGGTTTCTATGCGACCCACTTCAGAAACGGTCTCCCCCGCTTCGATGAGCGCCGATTTGACCGAAGCCGCCTGAGCGGCGTCGACGATGAGCACCATGCCGAGCCCCATGTTGAAGGTCTTGAGGGCTTCGGCTTCGGAAAGCCGTGCGGCGCGGCAAACGAACTCGATGATGGGCGCCATTTCCCACGTGCCGACCTCCACCACGGCATCCGCCGTGGAAGGCAGGGCGCGGTCGAGGTTCTCGGTGATGCCGCCGCCGGTGATGTGCGCCAAGGCGTGAACGGCTCCCGGATAAGCGTCGAGAACGGACCTGACGGACTTCACGTAGATGCGAGTGGGGTCGAGCAGGGCGTCTTGCACGCTGCGACCGCCCAATTCAGGACGCTCGAGGCGCGCCTCGTAATGGGTCTTACCCTCGATGCACACCTTGCGCGCAAGGCTGTATCCGTTGGAATGCAGGCCGCTCGAAGCCAAGCCCAGCAGCACGTCGCCTTCACCCACCTGTTCGGGGTCGAGCATCTTGGGACGATCGACCACGCCCACGCTGAAACCGGACAAATCGTACTCGTCGGGATCCATGATGCCCGGATGCTCGGCCATTTCGCCGCCCACCAACGCACAACCCGCCTGGCGGCAGCCGTCGGCAATACCCGAAACGATTTCCGAAACGGCATCGCTGTCGAGCTTGCCGATGGCGATGTAGTCAAGGAAGAACAACGGCTCGGCACCTGTGGCCAAGATGTCGTTCACGCACATGGCCACCAGGTCGATTCCGACGGTGTCGTGTTTGCCGGCCAGCTTGGCCAACTGCAGCTTGGTGCCCACGCCGTCGGTACCGCTCACCAGCAGCGGGTCTTCCATGTCTTTGGCGGCAGCGATGCTGAACAACCCGCCGAATCCGCCGATGTCGCCCACCACTTCTTTGCGATAGGTGGAATGCACGCTATCTTTGATGGCCGAAACAGCACGCGCTCCCTCTGCTGTGTCGACACCGGCTTGAGCATAGGTCACGGAATCGGAGCCAACCCAACTGGGCATGGCAGGGGCTTCTTCGGATGACGCAGCGCTTACGGTGATGCGATCGGACATATCGGTTGCAGCTCCTTTGCAAGGATCGGAACAGTGCGGTTATTGCCGGGGGAAATCAAGCGCGGACTGGGCGGCATGCTGGTTTTCGGGAAGAAAACCCTTCTTCTGGAGGCTCTCCGGCAAAGCAACCGGATAGCTTCCGCTGAAGCAGGCGTCGCAGAACCCATCGTGATCGGCCTGCACGGCATCATGCAAACCCTGCATGCTGATGAACGCCAACGAATCGGCGCCCATGAATTCGCACATGCCGGCGATATCCATGTTGGCGGCGATCAGCTGGTCTTGGGTATCGGTGTCGATGCCATAGAAGCAGGGCCACTTGACCTCGGGTGAAACGATGCGCAGGTGAACTTCCTTCGCACCGGCATCGCGCAGCATCTGCACGAGTTTCTTGGACGTGTTGCCCCGCACGATGCTGTCATCGATGATTATGAGGCGCTTGCCTTCGATGACGCTGGGCAGAGGGTTGAGTTTGATGCGGATGCCCATCTGGCGCATGGCCTGCGTGGGCTCGATGAACGTGCGGCCCACATAGCGGTTCTTCACGATGCCGTCGGCATAGGGAATCCCGCTTTGCTGGGCATACCCCATGGCGGGCGGAACGCCGCTGTCGGGGACGCCGAGCACCAGATCGGCATCGATGGGAGATTCCTGCGCCAGGATGCGTCCCATGTTGCGACGGGCTTGGTACACGCTCTGGCCGTCCATCACACTGTCGGGACGGGCGAAATACACGTATTCGAAGATGCAACTGGCACGGCGACCAGCGGGTACTCCTTGTTCGGCATGCATTCCGTCAGCGGAAAAGCGCACGATTTCGCCTGGCTCGACGTCGCGCACGTATTCGGCGCCGACGATATCGAGACCGCAGGTCTCGCTGGAAACCACCCAACCGCCTCCGGTCAACTGACCGATGCAAAGAGGGCGGATGCCATTGGGGTCGCGAAACGCATAGAGCGAATCGGGGCTCGCCAGAACCATGGCATAGGCGCCGGTGAGCATCTCCATCATCTTGCGGATGCCATCGCGCAGATGATGCGTGGACTGCGTTTCGCGGCCGATGACCTTCGCCGCAACCTCGCTGTCGGTGGAAGAGCGCAGTTCAACGCCGTCGGCGATCATGCGTGCGCGAATAGAGCCGGTATTGACCAGCGTGCCGTTGTGGGCCAGTGCGACCACAACGTCGTCGATGGCGCTGATATGGGGTTGCGCCGCCTCCCACGAAGCCGATCCCCCGCTGGTGGAATAGCGCGTATGTCCCACGGCGACATCGCCGGTAAGCGCGGCAAGGCTGGCTTCATCGAATACCTGGGTGACCAGACCCAAGTCCTTGTGGACCATAACCGTTTCGCCATCCCCCACGGCTATGCCGGCGCTTTCCTGCCCGCGATGCTGCAGCGACTGGAGGCCGAAACAGGTCAAACGCGCGACGTCCTCGCCGGGGGCATAGACGCCGAACACGGCGCATGCTTCTTCCAGGCGATCGGGGCGCTCCCCGGGCAACACGCTCGTGCTCATGCAGCTTCCTCCTGTTTGGCTGCATCCGCAACAGCGGCCGCGTCGTCAGTACTCACAGACGAACTGTTGTCCGTCGAGGTTGTGCTCGCAGATTTGGGAACGGCCGTCTCCGATGTGTCGGCATACAAGATGGCACGACCGTCATCAGAGGTGTTGGTGCAGGTTGAAAGCATGAACAGCTTGCTCACATTCGAAGCTTGGGGCATGCCATCATCGGGTTGCACGGTGGATCGATCGATTTTGTCCTGGACGTAGGAGGTCATCTCCGTGGTGTCGGAAAACGAAGGCTGCGAGAGCAGATCGCTGCCCACGGAACGCACCACCGAAAAGCTGGTAAGGCGATAATTCATGGTGGGCGTGAGCACGTAGATGGTCCGATGGTCGTTGAACAGATCGTCGTTGCCGACCATATCGGATATCACGCAGAACATCGATCCGTCGATCATGTGATGCCCGTACAAGATGTTGTTGGAGTCGGAGAACGAAGGATCGCAGTTGGTGTCCAAGAAAATGGTTCCCGTCTTGGCCGCCCAACCGAATCCGGAAACGCCGTTGAAGTCGGTGTCGAGGTATTTTGAATTATCGGTGGTATGGCATACCGGATAGTTGATATTGGTGCCCGGAACGTAGATCCAAGCGACCACCTCGGAATTGATTGAGCGCAGATAGTCCCAGTCAACCGTCATGTCAGCCAAGGTCTTTCCCTCGATTTGGGGCTGCGCCGAATCGGCGATTTCCTGGTACTGCTGGCTGGCATTCCAATACGACCAGACGATAAAGCCCAGAATGGCGACGCTGATGACGCATACAGCCATTGCAACCCAGAACACGACGCGCCAAAACGTGCTCCCCTTGCGTTTGCCATCGGAGGATTGCGCATGGGATCCGCCTGCGGAGGCGGCAGCCGGTTGAAGCGGTCGATCAGCCATCGAAGGTCAGTGTCCTTTCATGGAATGGCAAGGATACGCTTCTTGGGCGCGTCCCTGCGTCTCTATCGCTGTCCATGATACGCAAAGCGCCCCCGAAACGGGGGCGCAGAATGCCGATTGTGCGCAATATCCACTCCAGCGAAGCTACTTCTTCTTCATTTCATCCATGAAGCCCTTCGCAATGCATGCAATGATGATGATGATGATCACGGCCACGATGACCCATACGACCCACATCGGAATAACGCCGAACAGACTGTCCATTAAAACCTCCCCTTATCGCGATAGCGCCTGAATGCGCATAGAATTCAATTTCATTTCGTCCATGGTAACGCGCCTGCCCTAACCGCGCAACCGTGCTTCCAGGGCATCGTTGATGATTCTGAGCGCTTTGATGCGCGCATAGCGCTTATCGTTGCTTTCGAGCACCATCCACGGCGCGAACTCGGTGGATGTCAGGCGGAACATGTCTTCGACCGCCGATTTGTATTGCGGGTATTTATCACGGTTGCGCCAGTCTTCGTCGGTGATCTTCCATTGCTTGGACGGATCGTCTTGACGCGCCTTGAAGCGGGCCAGCTGTTCGTCCCGATCGATCTCAACCCAGAACTTGAGCAGAACGGCGCCCCAGTCCACCAAATCGCGTTCGAACTCGTTGATTTCATCGTAGGCGCGACCCCATTCCGCAGGGCTGGCGAATCCTTCGACGCGTTCCACCAGCACACGGCCGTACCAACTGCGATCGTAGATTCCCACATGGCCCGCTTTGGGCAGGCGCGTCCAGTATCTCCACAGCGTGGGATGGAGCAGTTCGGGCTTGGTGGGCGCCGGGCTGGGAAAGATGGTATAGCTGCGCGCATCGAGGGCCTGGGCCACGCGCTTGATGTTGCCGCCTTTGCCCGCGGCATCCCATCCTTCGTACATGATGATGAGCGGAAGCCGCTTGAGGTACATCTCGAGTTCCAGGTTGTACAGGCGCTTCTGCTGGCGCTTTAGTTCACGATGGTAGTCTTCTTCGGGATAGCGCAGATGGTAATCGATGCCCTGCAGCGTGGGACGCGATGCCACGATGGGGAACTTCGAGGTTTTCGGTGCCTGTGCGTGTTGCTGGGCGGCACACGCCTCATTGGCCGTGCGGACGGCCGCTTGCTGATCGGCCGTGCGAGTCCGCTCGTCATCGGGAGCCTCATCGCCGGTTCCGGCAGAATTGGCGGCGGCCTTGGCCGCTGCGGCAGCGGCCTGCGGGTCGTCGGCGCGGTTGACGGCTTCATCGAGCGCATCGACGAGCGTGCGGGCGATGGTCAGATTGGCGCGGCGCTTATCTTCGGCATTCACCACCACCCAGGGAGCGAAGGTGAAGTTGGTCTTGGGCAGGAGCTCATCGAGCACTTCGCGCTCCCGACGATACTCTCCCAAATGGCGCAGTTCTTCTTGGTCGACACGCCATGCGGTGGCAGGATCGTTGGCCAAGGCACGCAAGCGTCGGCGCTGCGTCTTCTCGGAGATATGCAAGAAGAACTTCACCACGATGTAGCCGTCGTCCACCAGCTGGCGCTCGAAGCTCTCCGTTTCGGCAAGGTAGCTGTCCACCAATTCCGAACGGGCGGCACGCTGCGCGTCATCAAGATTTCTGCCCGGGTCGGCATAGAGCACCCGCTGCACGGCCGTGGTGTACCAACCGCGATCGTAGAGCGTCATATTGCCACGCGGGCCCAGCGCGCTCCAGAACTGTTGCATCCACGGATAGTAATCGGTTGCCTCGTATCCGCGCTTGCGGAACTTCTTGGCATCCTTGATGTTGTAGTTTTCAGTAACGTACACGCTGGTCATACGCGCATCCAGGTGATAAAGGAGGTCGGAGATGCGGCCGCCTTTGCCGGCGCCGTTCCAGCCTTCCAGCAAGACCACGAGCCCCACGCCCTTGGTGTGCGCCTGCTGCTGCAGCGACACGAGCCGCTCCACCAGCGCATCATGGACCGGTTTGTATTCTTCTTTGGTGATGGGGGCCACATCGAAATCGATCTTGTCGAGCATGCTCGATCCTCCTTGTAAAGCTTCGGCAAAGAAACGATTGCCGGCAACGGGCATTCCCGCCGCTTCGCGCTTCCAAGCACTATGATAGAACCAAATCTACGACGTGAGGAGCCGAAATTGCCTAATCTTGGATTGATTGACTGCGGATCGAATACGGTGCGCCTGTGCATCTACCAGGTGTCTGAAAACGCACGGCCGCCTTTCGAACGCAAGGATTTCTCTTTGCTGCTCAACCACAAAGTGATGGCCGGCCTTGCGTCCCAAATCGAAGACGGGCTCATGACGAAGCGCGGCGTCAAGAAGGCCGCCTCGGCCATCAAAGGCCATTTGCAGACCGCAGAATTCTTCGATTGCGAGCGACTGGATGTCTTCGCCACGGCTTTTTTGCGCAATTGCGATAATTCCGATCAGGCAAAAGCGGCCATCGAAGCCGCCTGCGGCGCGACCATCAACGTGCTCTCGGCGCGCGACGAGGCCCATCTGGGTTTCGTAGGGGCACGCTGCGCCACCAAAGGTATGGACCGCGGCACCTTGGTGGATATCGGAGGCGGATCGACCGAATTGACGCGCATCGAAGATGCGACGGACTCCGATGACATCAGCATCGCGCAGGGATCGCTTTCGAGCTTCGTGGAAAGCGTGCACGGCGTGATTCCCGACCAACACGAGCAGCAGGCCATCGCCGAGCGCTTCCGCGGACTGCTTGAAAAGGTGCCGACGTACGACCGTTATCGCGCGCCGTTGTTTTACGGCGTGGGAGGAAGCGTACGCGCCGTGGCCCGCATCTACGGAGAAGCGCTGGGCGACGGCAAACGACCCGATGTGATGGAGGCGATGCAAGTGAAAGACCTGCTGGCCTTTGCGCAGCGCGATCCATCCGGTTTTGCACATGCGGCCCTGCGCGTGACGCCCGACCGCGTGCACACCGCGCTCCCCGGCTGCATCCTGCTCGATGTCGTGATGGATGATTTCGGCGCCCGGCAATTGGAATTGTGCCGATGCGGCGTACGCGAGGGTTATCTGTTGGAACGCATGCTCCAGCAGTAACCGACGAGCGGCGCTCGCTCGCCGCGCCGCCGGCCCGTATCACGTGCTCGGCACTGCCAAAACGGGGCGCGTGAGGTACCATGGAGGACAAGGATTCGAACCGAGGGAGAAGACGATGCCGGATACCGAAAACGACGAGAAGTCCACCAAGAGCGCCCAGGACTCCGACGAATCGCAACAGGGCAACGGAAAACCGCTGTGCCCCTACATGCAAAATCGCGAGTTGTCTTGGCTGGCCTTCAACGAGCGCGTGCTCGACCAAGGCGCCGACCCCAGCGTGCCGCTGTTGGAACGATTGCAGTTCGTCTCCATCTTCTGGAGCAACCTGCAGGAATTCTTCATGGTGCGCGTAGGCAGCCTTACCGATTTGAACCTGCTGAAAAAAGAAATCATCGACAACAAGTCGAATATGACGCCTTCCCAGCAGCTCGATGCGGTCTACGCCCGTTGCCATGAACTGTATCCGCAGCAAGAAAAGATCTACCTCAACCTCCAAGACGAGCTGGCCCAGGCCGGCATGCGACGGCTGGAGCCCGAGGCGCTCAACCAGGAGCAGGCGGCCTTCCTGCAAGATCATCTGGAAACCAACGTGCTTCCCTTCCTCAGCCCGCAGATCATCAACGCCCGCCATCCCTTCCCCCACTTGGCCAACGGCCAGCTCTATATCATCGTGCGGCTGTTGGAAGAAGAGGACAAGCCCAAAGAAGAGCAGACCAAGGCCGAACGGCAAGCAGCCAAAGAAGCGCGCAAGAAGGCGAAGGCCCTGGGTGCCGAAGGCGTGACGCTGGGTCTGGTCCCCCTGCCCCGCCAAGCCCGCCGCGTCATTCCCCTGCCTGGCGACGGATTCAACTTCATCTTGTTGGAAGATGCCATCGAGATGGCCATCTCCAATATCTTCAGCATGTACAAGGTCAAGCACACCAACATCATCTGCGTCACGCGCAACGCCGACCTCGACGCCACCGAAGGCGCCGACGAACGCGAAGAGGATTACCGCGAGCATATGAAGAAGATCCTCAAAAAGCGCGCCCGTCTGCACCCGGTGCGGCTGGAAAGCAAGCGCAAGCTTTCATCCACGGTGTCGGAATTCTTGATGGAACGGCTGGAACTCGAACAGTATCAGCTGTTCACCACGCGCGTGCCGCTCGATATGGGCTACGCATTCGGAATCGCCGGCATGGTGGACGACGAAACGCGCGCGGCCAACACCAGCAATCCGTTTTCGCCTGTATGGCCCGCCTGCATCAAACGCAACGCAAGTGTGATGGAGCAGGCGCGCGAACGCGAACTGCTGCTGTCGTATCCGTACGAGAGCATGGACCCGTTCATCCAGATGCTGCGCGAAGCCGCACACGACCCCAACGTGGTATCCATCAAGATCACCCTGTACCGTCTGGCCAATCAAAGCCACTTGGCAGAAGCCCTGATCGCCGCAGCGGAAGCCGGCAAAGAGGTCACGGCGCTGTTCGAGTTGCGCGCGCGTTTCGACGAGAGCAACAATATCGAATGGTCGCAGCGCTTCGAGGAAGCGGGGGCCAAGGTGATCTACGGCTTCCATGATTACAAAGTGCATTCCAAGATCTGCTGCATCACCCGTCAAAACGGCGACAAGCTGGAATACCTCACGCAACTGGGAACCGGCAACTACAACGAGAAGACGGCCAAGCTCTACACCGACTTCAGCTTCATCACTTCCAGCGAAGCCATCGGACGCGATGCCGTGGAGTTCTTCCGCAACATGGGCATGGAAGTCGCCAGCCGCAACTACCAGACCATCTGGGTGGCCCCGTTGCAGATCAAGCAGAACATCTGCTCGGGAATCGATGAGCAGATCGCACTGGCCAAAGAAGGCAAGCCATGCGGGCTCTTCTTCAAGACCAACAGCATCACCGACAAAGACATCATGGAAAAGCTTGAGCAAGCCAGCCGCGCCGGCGTTCCCGTCACGTGCTTGGTACGCGGCATTTCGTGCTTGTTGCCGCAAGTCAAAGGGCACACGGAGAATATTCGCGTCCTTTCGATCGTGGGCCGCCTGCTGGAACACAGCCGCATCTACGGATTCGGCCCCCACGACCAAATGAGCATCTACCTTTCGAGCGCCGATTTGATGACGCGCAACATGGACAAGCGCATCGAGATCGCCTGGCCTGTTTTGGACGACACGCTGCGCCAGGAAGTGATCGATTACACCGATACGTGCCTGCGCGATACCGCGAAGCTGCGCGAACTGCGTGCCGATGGGACCTATACGGCGCTGCGCTCTCTGGCCCAAAAGGGCGACGAGCCGTTCAACAGCCAAGAGCACTTGATTGCGGAAGCACGCGAGCGTTCGGAGGCTGCTGCAAAATTGGAAGGCGACGGCAACGGATTCGCCAAATTGAAGATGCAGGCAACCGGTGCGGCGGCGCATCCCGCCCAACAGACGACCGTCGATCTGGAAGAAACGTTCCGCGAAGCGCTCAAGCACGAGGTGCCCGAAGACGAGGCCGATGAGTTGGCCGCTGTGGCCGTAGCCGCATACGAAGCCGTCACCCACCAGACTGCTGGCGAAGACGATGCACCCGCAGAAAAGTCCGACGCGCAATCTACCACGCAACCAGCGGCTTCGAAGGAAGCGACTGCACCAGCGGCCGCCTCGAAGCAAACTGGTGCGCCGACGACGACAGACTCTGCATCGGCAACGGGAACGTCGCAGAAGGCTGCAGCCGCCCCCGCGACCCCGCCGCGCAAGCACGGCTTCTTCTGGCGCCTGTTCCACCCCAACGAACGATAGGCTGCATGCAGCTGTCACCTGAAAACGGGATGCCAATTCGGCATCCCGTTTTTCATTCCCCCACTCCTGCTTCCAATTGGCAGCGTCACCTTGCAGCAATATGGCGTTCCCGTTTCACCCCATTGCACCTGCAAACTCATGGAGCACCGATTCTTCGGAGCAACACGGCATCCCGTTTCACTCCTTCGCATCGCACTAGGGGCGTTTTGCTTTTCTGAGATCACCAAAACGGCCTTTTCTGCAAAGAATTTGCGATACGGTACGCCTTCGACCCACGATTCAACGTCAAAAATGCGAACCTGTCGACAAAACCCCAGTTCAGCAAGATTCAATTCAGCAATAACTCCAAGAATGGAGTACCGTACCGCAAATTCTTTGCAGAAAACGGCGAATTTGCGTTCTCGGACACCTAGGGCAAGAGCAGCTGGGCGATTTGAACGGCGTTGAGCGCTGCGCCCTTGCGGATTTGGTCGGCAACGACCCACAGCGAGATGCCGTGCTCGACCGACGGATCACAACGCAAGCGACCCACGTAGGTATCGTCGGTGCCGGCGAGAAGCCCCGGCATGGGATATACGTTGTTTCGAGGGTCGTCCATCAGCGTGATGCCGGGAGCCGCTTGGAGCGCGACGCGCGCTTGGTCGACGGAAATCGGTCCATCGAACTCGATGTTGACGGCTTCTCCGTGACAGCGCAAAACGGGCACGCGCACGCACGTGGCGCACACGCCGATGTTGTCGTCGCCCATAATCTTCTTGGTTTCGACCACCATCTTCCATTCCTCTTTGTACGAGCCATCTTCCATGGGCACGTCGATATGGGGGATGGTATTGAAAGCGATCTGATCGCTGAATGCATCTATGGTGAGCTCCTCGCCGTCCAAGAATTGACGAGTCTGGTCGTAGAGCTCGGCCATGGCCGCGGCACCCGCTCCGCTGGCCGCCTGATACGTGGAAACGACGATGCGCTTGATAGGGGCGATGTCATGCAACGGCTTGCAAGCAACCACCATCTGGATGGTAGAGCAGTTGGGATTGGCGATGACGCCCGAATGGCCGGCGATGGCGTCTGGGTTTACTTCAGGCACCACCAGGGGAACGTCGTCATCCATGCGAAAGGCGCTGGAGTTGTCGATCATCACGGCCCCTGCATCGCACACCGCCTGACGCATCTTCTTCGAAACGGAAGCCCCGGCGGAAAACAAGGCGATGTCGACTCCGGCAAACGAATCCGTCGTCATTTCCTCAACCGTCAAATCGCCGGCAGGAACGTCGCCGCAACCGTCGAAAGGAAGCTTCTTGCCTGCACTGCGCGCTGAAGCCAATGCCCTCACCTGGGAAGCAGGGAAATCAACGTCGTGCAGCACCTTGAGGAATTCCGCTCCCACCGCACCGGTGGCGCCGGCGATGGCCACAACAGGACGAGCGGGCATCTTCACGTTCCAAACCATGGTCAAACTCCCTATCTAGCGATTGCGTTCAATGAATGGATTGCAGGCCAGTATACGCCAGCAAGCGACATCGGAGCGCAGAATCGCCGCATTGGCTGCTCGAATGCATGCGCGTGCGCGGAAACCGGAGCCGACGAACCACGGCCCGATGACTTCGAATGACGGCACCATACCGCCGAGCTCGAGAAGAAACGCTGCCTAGCGACCTTTGTGCTTCTTGGCTTCCAGCTCTTCGGCCGAAAGGGACTTTTCCTCGAATACGCTGTCCGAATCAAGTCCGAACGCAGTGTGCAGGCAACGCACAGCCAGCTCCATCTGGGTGCCATCGATCACCATGGAAAGGCGGATGGGACTCGTCGAAATCATAAGGATGTTCACCTTGGCGTCGGCCAACGCGCTGAAGGCTTTGGCGGCGATGCCCGGCGTGCTCTTCATGCCGGTTCCCACAAGGCTCACCTTGGCGATATCTTCGTCGACTGCATACTCGCGGGCACCGATGACCGGCAAGGCCTGCTCAACCACTTCGCGGGCTCGCTTCAAATCGGCACCGGGACACGTGAACGAAATATCGGTCTGGCCATGTTCCGAAACGTTTTGCAAAATCATGTCAACGCTCACGTTTCCGCTGGCCAATGCCGTGAATACGCGAGCAGCCACACCGAACTGGTCGGGGACGTCGCGGATGGTCATCTTGACTTCGGAGGTATCGTGCGCGATTCCGGAAATAACGGCGTGCTCCATGGAAGGATCGTCCTCCTTGATGAACGTGCCCAGGGCGTCGCTGAACGCCGAACGGGAATGTATGACAACATGATATTTGCGCGCCAGCTCGACCGCGCGCGTCTGCAACACGCCGGCGCCGGAACTGGCCAGCTCGAGCATGTCTTCGTAATTGATTTCGGAAAGCTTGCGGGCTCGCGGCGCCACACGCGGATCGGCAGTGTAGATGCCGTCCACATCGGAATAGATTTCGCAGACATCGGCACCGATGCCATAGGCCACAGCCACGGCCGTCGTGTCGCTGCCGCCTCTTCCCAGCGTGGTGATGTCGCCATTCTTGTCGATGCCTTGGAAGCCGGCCACCACGGGGATTATTCCCTGTGAAATGGCTTTCTTGATGCGATCGGCATGCACCAAGGTGATTTTCGCCTTCGCATGCTCGGTATCGGTTTCAATGCCAGCCTGCCGCCCGGTGAAGCTCATGGATCGGTAACCGCGGGCTTCAACCGCCATGGCCAGCAATGTCATGGAAACTTGTTCGCCCGTAGAAAGCAATCGGTCCATTTCGCGCGCAGGGGGATTGTCGTTGATGGCGGCGGCCAATCCCACCAGCTCATCAGTGGTCTTGCCCATGGCGGAAACCACGGCCACCACGTCATCGCCCTGCTGCTTGATGGATACCAGGCGCTTTGCCACATTCTGTATGCGCTCGGGAGAAGCAAGGGAGGTCCCCCCGAATTTTGCAACGATCAAAGCCATGGTTGTCTTTCTGCTCGATTGGTCGTCGCATATGATAGCAAAATCACTTGGATGCCTCCTGCACGCCAGCGGGCATTTTCCACAACAGCACAAAACCGATGGCGAACAACACCACGATGGACAAAACACCCCACGACGAATTGCCGGTAAGTTGGGTGAACACGCTTACCAACAACGTCCCCATGACAGCGGCGTATTTGCCGAAGATATCGAAGAAACCGTAGTACTCGTTTGCTCGTTCTTTGGGAATGAGCTTGCCGAATTCCGAGCGCGAAAGCGCCTGAACGCCGCCCTGGAACAAGCCCACGCAGATGGCCAAGATCCAGAACTCGACGGCCGAGCGCAAGAAGAACGCAGCGAACAACGTGATGCCGCCGTAGGCCGCCACCGCCACCAACAACATCCGCCGCGTGCCGAACTTCCCTGCAAGGCGCCCATAGGCGATGGCCGAGGGAAACGCCACGAATTGCGTGACCAGCAGCGCCAATACCAATTGGGTAGAATCGATGCCCAGGTCGGTGCCGTAACTGGTGGACATCTTGATGATGGTATGCACGCCATCGATGTAGAAGAAGAACGCTCCCATGAACATCAGCAGACGCTTATCGTGCACGATGCTCGAAATGGTGCGCCCCAGCCCCGCGAATGCAGTCCGCACCACATGGGTGCCGCGCGGCTTGCCGTGTACCTGATGCACATTGCGGATAAGCGGGATGCTGAACACCACCCACCAGACAGCCGTGATGGCGAAAGCTATCTTCATGCCCACAGCCAAGGGAATGCCCACCGACGGCCCAGCGAGCACTACCGCCAAACAGGCGATGAACGGAACGCACGACCCGATGTAGCCCCAAGCGTATCCCTGCGAAGAAATCTCGTCATAACGCTTCTCTTCGGTGGCATCCACCAAGAAGGCATCGTAGAACACCATGGAGCCGTTGAGCATGACCGCAGTTATCACGTATACGATGAGGAACGGCAGCGCTTCGGTGGGAATGCCCAAAGCAGCGCACGCGACAGCACCGGTGCCGATGGTGCCGACCAGGAACTTCTTCTTATTGCCCTGGATGTCGGCCAAACTGCCCAATACGGGCATGAGCAGAGCCAAGATCAACGAAGCCACGGTCTCCGCATAGCCCCACGCCACCACTACGGAGCTGCCCGGTTCGGCCAATGTTTTGAAGTACACGGGAATGAGCGCGGTGGATAGAAGCACGAACGCCGAATTGCCCACATCGTAGAGAACCCAGCTGCGCTCGGTTCTATTCATGCCGTTTCGCTTCATGCAAATCCTTCCGCAGATGGAACCGATGAGCCGCCATTCCGATACGCGCGTGTGTTTGCTTTGATTTGTACCCGCCATTCTGTTGGCCGATACCCCACCATTGTATATGATGGGCACGTCTTTACCGGTAAAGCCCAGTTTACGAAGGCGATGTCCATGCCCGCGATCATGACGCACGATTTTTTCGGCCGCGATCTCCTGGAATCCCAGGATCAACTCGTTGCAGACGGGCGCGATGCCCGCGATGCCTTCCTTTTGGGCAACCAAGGGCCCGACCCCTTGTTCTACCTGGTCATGGGACCCAAGCACCATAAAATGCATCGCCTGGGGCACATGATGCACAACGAACGCCCCACGCAGCTTCTGGCCAATCTCAAAGAGGCGCTCCAGGTGCTCGACGATACGGAACGTCCCATCGGCGAAGCCTACGCAAAAGGGTTTCTGTGCCACTACACCCTCGATGCGCACATGCATCCGCTCGTATTCTCGGAGGAATACCGGATCTGCGATGCCGGCGTGGATGGCCTGACGCGGGAAGATTCCAGCGAGGTCCATGGCGTCATCGAAAGCGAGTTCGACGAAATGGTCCTCTACACCGAACTCGGCGTGACCGTGGCCTCCTATTCCCCCGCCGACAACATCTTGAAGGCCGACCCGTATGTGCTGCGCACCGTGCAGAAACTCTACGCGTTCATGGCCCTCAAGACCTATGGCCTGGTCATCCCCACCGACTTGTACCCCAGCGCCATCCGTTCGTTTCGAAGGGGAGTCGCGCTGTTCTACTCCCCCACTGGGCAGAAACGCGCCATACTTTCCGATGTCGAAGAATTGGTGCGCCCCTATTCGCTGTTCCGCAGCATGAGCCACCGACCCATCGAGCTTGAAACGAGCATGTTCGACAATCACGACCACCATCCGTGGACCGACCCCTTCACCGGAGTTCAGAGCACGCAGGGTTTTTGGGATATCTACCGCGACGCCCAAACCATCGCCCTGTGCAACATAGCCGCCTTCCAGAAAAAGGGATTCAACGAAGAAGCGGCCCGCGGTATCACCCATGACCTCAATTTCTCAGGCGACCACACCGAAGCGGTCTTGGAATTGGAAGGCAAAACGGAATAGCCATGCTCGAAGTCGTCCTCACCATACCGTTCTGGTTTGAAATGGTGGCTACCGTCACCGGTGCCATATCCGGCGCCATGAGCGCCTCACGTGCGAAATTCGACATCATCGGCGCTATGGCCATCGCAACGCTGGTCGGCTTGTTCGGCGGCGTGATGCGCGATGTGATGCTGCAAAATTACGGAATCTACGCCTTCCAAAAGCCCGAGCTCATCGTGGCCTGCGTCATCGCAGCCATCGTGGTGTTCTACTTCGGACGCCTGGTGAACTACCTCGACCCGGTAGTCGACCTCATCGATTCGCTGTCCGTGGGCTTGTGGGGCATCATCAGCGTGGGCAAAGCGCTTTCGGCCGGCGTGGGAATCGTTCCGGCCGTTGTGCTGGGCATCGTCACCGCCGTCGGCGGAGGCATCGTGCGCGATGTCATCATGAACAAACCGGTTGCGGTATTCCAGGCCGGCACGCTCTATGGCGGAGCAGCGGTCATCGGCTGCATCGTGTTCGCGTTGATGAAGACCAACCACATATTCGATGCATGGAGCTCGTACGCCTGCGTGGCGCTGGTGGTGCTGCTGCGTTATTTGAGCCTCTGGTTCGGTTGGCGGACCAAGCCGAGTCGCGATCTGACCGGCGATGTGGTCGATGCCGTGGCAAAGCCCGTCCGTGCGATAACCGGACGCCGCCCTCCCGCCCGCGTGCTGGATGAAGAGGAAAAGACCAAGAAGAAGATCTCGCAGCGCACGTTCAACAAGAAGCGCGACAAGAAGAAGAAATAGCCTCTCTAGGCGTTTTTCAAGATGATGGTTCCCATAAGATCGGCCACATGCTCGCATGCATCGGTGCATTCTTCCATCTTGGTGAAGATGCGCGACCACACCAGCACGCGCATGGGATTGTCCATATCGACCGTATGGAGGTTGCGCACCAGCTTGAGGTAGAGCTGGTCGGCTTCTTCTTCCAATGAATTCACGTTGACGATGGCGTCTTTGAAAGCCGTCGACTTCTTGAAGTTGACGAATTCGTCCATGGCCCCGCACAACGCCTCGGCCTCGCGTTTGATGATGTCGGCCAGCTGATGGGCGTCTTTGTGCATGAAATGGATATCCATCATGTAGAACAGTTGGATGATGTCTTCCATCTCATCGATGATCTCATCGAGGGCCTGCGAAAGCGACAGGATGTCATCGCGGTCGATGGGAGTGATGAAGTCGGTGGACATGGCGGTGAACGTATCGTGGTTGATGACGTCGCCGCTGTGCTCGAGCTCATGGGCTTCGGGCAAGCGCGCGGCCATCGCCTCGGCCGTGGTGAAGTTCTCGATGACGTCGATGAGCAGATCGGCTTCTTGGCAGGCGATCTGCGTCTGATGCTTGAACGCCTTGAAGTAGTCGTATTTGGTCTTGCGGGGCATCGATTCTCCTTAGAACAGCATCAAGAACAGTTTAGCGAACACAAATCCCATCAGGCCGCATCCCGGGAACGTGAGCACCCAGGTTTTGACCATGTCGATGGCAACGCTCCATTTGACCGCGCTGCGGCATTTGGCGCGGCCCACGCCCATGATGGCCGTGGTGTTGGTGTGGGTGGATGAAACGGGAAGGCCGCCGAATGTGGATATCACCAAGCAGATAGTGGAAGAAAGCGAGGCCGCAAAGCCTTGATAGCGCTCGAGTTTCACCATATCCATGCCGACGTTCTTGATGATGCGAGTACCGCCGGAAGCCGTGCCGATGCCCATGTTGAGGGCGCAGAAGATCATCAGCCATATCGGCAGTTGCAGCTGGCCCGCATCGCCCGATCCGATGGCCAGCGTAACGGCCAGCATGAAGATGGACATGAACTTCTGACCATCCTGCGCGCCATGCATGAAAGCCGCGCCGGCACCGGTGAATATCTGGCCGATCTTGAAGAAATGATCGGCCTTGGAGCGGTCGAAGCCCGAACAGAACCGTGCCAAAAGTTTTGCGAACAACCACCCGAATCCAAAGCCCATGAATGTAGAGAGCAAGATGCCGTAGACGACCTTCATCCATTCCGCGCCGTTGACGCCGGCGAGCCCGCCTTGCAAGGCGATGGCGGCTCCCGTAAGACCGGCGATGAGCGAATGGGACTGGCTGGTGGGAATGCCGAACCACCAAGCCACGGCTCCCCAAACGATGATGGCCACCATGGCGGCAAGCAGTGCGATAAGTGCCGCATGGCTGTCTCCGCCGAAGTCGACCATGTTGTAGATGGTGTTGGCGACAGCCGAAGAAACCAACGTGACGATGAGCAACCCCAAGAAATTGCAAACGGCGGCCATGAGAATGGCGGGGCCGGGCCGCATGCTGCGCGTTCCCACCAGCGTGGCGATGGCATTGGGGGCGTCGGTAGCGCCGTTGACGATGATGACGCCGACATTGAGAAGGGTCACTGCCACCAAGGCAGGATTCGACATCAATTCGGCAACGAACGTGGACAGCTCGATGGTCACGAAACGCCTTTCACCCATGTGTTTGCGTTAGCGGTCGCTATTCTACCGTATCGTCAAGATTATTTATGATTGAACGATGACCCAATCGATGGGTTGGCGACCCACAGCCGCAGGTGGGATGAGAAATAAAATGGGAATCCGTTACACAAGGGTACCCGAAGCGGCTATTGCTCACGAATATGCGTTTATGGTGCGCTGCCGTTCCGCCCCGATAGACGTGGTCTGATTGTGACCGGGCAGCACGATGGTGGCATCGTCGAGCGTGGCCAAAAGGCGCATGGAAGCCCGCATGGCGCCCATATCGCCGCCTTCGAAATCCGTGCGCCCGATGCTCCCGAAAAACAGCGTGTCGCCGGAAACCAGCACCGGCGCACCCTGGCTGTTGGTTCCATCTTCGGGCTTTACCAGATAACAGACACCGCCGGGCGTATGCCCCGGCGTGGCCATAACCGTGAACGTGATGCGGCCAACCTGCACGGTCTGACCATCGGATACCTTCTGATCAACCGGGCAGGCATTCGCACCGCGCCGGCCCCCGTTTCCCTGACCCGCCTCGATCAGCTTCGCGTCAACGGCAGACGCAACAACCCGGGCACCGGTCTCATCGCGCAACGCGCGCAATGCCCCAACGTGGTCCCAGTGATTGTGGGTGCACAGGATGGCGCTCACCGGTCTGCCGTCCACGGCGGCCATGATGGTTTCGGGGTGCGTGCTGGGATCGACCAGCACCACGCCGCCTTCACCGTCATCAACGAGATAGACGTTGTTGTCTATCATGCCCAGCACGATGAACGAAACTGCCACGCAACCGCCGGTTACACGATGAATCTCATCGCCCTGCGAAAAAGAAAATGCCATGGATACGCCTTTCCGGTTCGGTGTCGGATCAGTGCTCGCCGGGCATCATGCGATGGGCGTCGAACACGCCCTCGATACCCTTGAGCTTGCCGATGATCTTGTCGATGGCAGAGACTTCGCTTACTTGAAACAAGAAGCGCATCTCCACCATGTTGTCGCGATGCGAGGTGGTGCTGGAAGAAAGCACGTTTGCTCCGGCTTCGGCCAGCACGATGGCCACATCGCGCAGAAGATTCATTCGGTCGAGCGCCTCGATGAGAATCTCGACCTTGTAAGAAATGTCGTTGTTGGGAGCGTTTTCCCATCGCACGTCTATGATGCGCTCGGGATGCGCCATCAAGCTGGCGGCATTGGGGCAGTCGGCCCGATGAACCGAAACGCCCCTGCCCCGCGTCACGAAACCGACGATGTCATCTCCGGGTACGGGATTGCAGCAGCGAGACAGGCGGACGAGAACGTCATCGATGCCTTTGACCACCACGCCGTTGCTCGCATGGACTTCACGTTTCTTCGGTTCCTTCACCGAGGTGATCATCGGAGGCATCATGCCGGTCATCATGGTGGCCGACTTCGATGTCGACGCTTCTTCATGTTCGCCCGATCCACCATCGAGTATCTTGATCAAACGGTTTGCGACATGCTGGGTGCTTTCCTTGTTCGTTCCGATGTTCACCAGCATGTCGTCTGAATCGCGGTATCCCATCTGCTCGGCCGCCTGCTTCATGGCACGCATGCCGCGAGCATTCGCGATCCCCAACCCGTGCTTGCGCATCTCGGTCGAAAGCTTCTCGCGTCCGGTTTCCAGATCATCGCCGCGCGTCACCCTGCTGAAATACGAACGGATCTTGCTGCGCGCGCTGGGGGTCTTCACCATTTTGAGCCAGTCGCGACTGGGGCCGGCGCTTTTCTGGGTGAGGATATCGACGCGATCGCCCACCTGAAGCTCGTAGGACAAGGGAACGATGGAGCCATTGACCTTGGCGCCGACGCAATGGTTGCCGACCTCGGTATGGATGGCATAGGCGAAATCGACCGGCGTGGATCCGGAACGCAAGCTCATGACCTCGCCTTTGGGCGTGAACACGAACACTTCAGAAGGGGCAAGATCGACTTTGAGCGACTTGAGAAACTCGCGCGAATCCTGCGTTTCGTCCTGCCAGTCGACCATTTGGCGAAGCCAGGCCAGCTGCTGGTCGAAGCTGGCATCGCCTTTAGCGCCCTTTTCCTTGTAGCGCCAATGGGCGGCCACGCCGTATTCGCTCATGCGGTGCATTTCCTCGGTTCGGATCTGAACTTCAAGCGGGCGTCCGGCCGGCCCGATCACCGTGGTGTGCAGGCTTTGGTACATGTTGAATTTCGGCATGGCGATATAGTCTTTGAAACGCCCGGGCATCGGGTGCCACAGGCTATGGACGGCGCCCAATGCCGAGTAGCAATCCTTCACCGAGTCCACGATGATGCGAACGGCGATGAGGTCGTATATCTCGGAGAACCCCTTGCCGCGATTGGTCATCTTCTGGTAAATGGAATACAGATGCTTGGGACGTCCCATGATCTGCGCATCGATGCCCAGCTTGTCCATTTCGCCATGGAGGATGTCGATGGTCTTTTCCAGATACTCCTCGCGCTCGCCGCGACTCTCGGCCACCATGCGCGATACCTGCTTGAACTTGGCGGGCTCCAGATAGAAAAACGAGAGATCCTCGAGTTCCCATTTGATGGAGCTGATGCCCAGACGATGCGCAATGGGCGCGTATATCTCAAGGGTCTCGCGCGCCTTGAAGATGCGGCGGTCTTCCTTGAGCGCCGAAAGCGTGCGCATGTTGTGCAGGCGGTCGGCAAGCTTGATCACGATGACGCGGATGTCCTTGCTCATAGCGACGAACATCTTGCGAATGGTCTGCGCCTGTTCGTCGGAAAGGCTCTCCACCTCGATGCGCGTGATTTTGGTGACGCCGTCGACCAGTTGGGCGACGCTGTCGTTGAACGTTTCGCGCACCTGATCGAGCGTGACGCTCGAATCTTCAACCGTATCGTGCAACAGGGCGGCGGTAAGCGTTTCGGCATCCATCTTCAAATCCGCCAGGATGAGCGCGACCTCAACCGGATGGGCGATGAACGGCTCCCCGCTTTTGCGGCATTGGCCTTCATGGGCATCGCGGGCGAACAAGAACGCCCGCTCGATCATGTCCTCGTCTTCATCGCTGAGATAGGCGGATGTGACCCTTTGCAGTTCGGCGAACCGCTCTTCGGGCGTGGCACGTGCCACCACCTTGCCGGGGTCAGCCGTGGCAGCGGGCGTGGTAAAGCTCATCTCGGCAGCATGCGGCCGGCCGATGAGCTCATCGGATCCATCGCTGAAACGGCTCGATCCACCGATCGTCTCGGCAGCCTGACCCAGCATCTCATCATCGGCCGTTGCGGGCCGCGCCGTGCTTTCGTCGGTCTTGTCGCTCATCGATCCCCCTCTCCTTGCGCCGGCGGGCATTCGTCGGTGGGAAGGATGGGCCGGGAAACACGGCGGCGCAATTCCTCGGCATCGCCGGAAAG
This sequence comes from Eggerthellaceae bacterium, assembly GCA_040774885.1. Lineage (GTDB taxonomy): Bacteria > Actinomycetota > Coriobacteriia > Coriobacteriales > Eggerthellaceae > JAXGTO01. The sequence continues at coordinate 64,589 of JAXGTO010000002.1, forward strand.
GACCCATTGCCTGAATGCGCGGAATATCTCGATCTCGTCTTGTCCTTCGCGATAGCGCACGCTGTCGGTAAGTTCGACTTTGGGAGGATCGTCGTTGACGTGGATGGTGCGCGCAGCACCGTCTTCACCTGGAGCATTCGAACGCGTCTCGATGAGCCCCAACTCACGGAACACCGACACCGCGCATGCGGCGCTGGCGGGCTTGATCGGATGTTTGGGCTCAGCCTCGGAACACGACCGGGCCAAATCGGCGTTGGAAATGCACAGAGGCTCATTGGATCCGCTGCGCTGCAAATCACGTAGGCGGCGGTATACCTGGGCCATCGCATCATGGCTGGGAGTGGCGTCTTGCAAAATGCCCTCGTTGATGCGGGCATCGTCGGCCCCGAACAGCAGATGCACCTGCGCGGGCAAACCATCCCTTCCCACGCGGCCGCTCATCTGGTTGAACTCAACCTCGTTGAATGGCAAATGATAGAGGACCACATGGCGGATGTTGGGGATGTCCACCCCCTCGCCGAAGGCGGACGTGGCAACCAGCACGCGCAGATCGTCTGCACGGAACAGTTCTTCGATGCGCGTGCGCTCCACACGGGCCAGCCCCGCATTGTAAAAGCCCACCATCGAAGCCATTTGGGGCACCTGTTTGCGAAGAGCACGCGCCAAAGACACCGATTGCTGACGGGAGTTCACGTAGATGACGGTTTTTTCACCCGTCGCAACCAAATTGGCGAGATAGGTTTCACGGCGGCGCGAATTGCGTTGGTCGTCGATGCTCAAATTGGGACGAGAGGTATCGTCGCAGATGCGCTCGACGATTCCGAGAGCCTCGCAGACGTCATCGGCCACTTCTGCAGAAGCCGTGGCGGTAAGGGCGAGGACCTTCCGGGGAGCCAGCCGCTCCACCGCTTGGGAAATGCGCGCATACGCCGTGCGGTTGCCGGCCTTGGCCAGCCCGATATGGTGGGCCTCATCCACCACCATGAAATCGATGTTGCCCGATTGGGCGAATTCATCGGCATGGAAGCTCAGGAACTCAGGCGTGGTGAGCACGATGTCGACCCCACCTTCGGCGATGCGCGCGAAAACACTGCGTCGCTGGTCAGGGGTCGATTCGCCCGTGAGCACTTCGCTCACGACGCCGAATGGCGAAAGGGCGCGGTCCAGATGATAGGCTTGATCGGCGATGAGGGCGCGCAGCGGATAGACGAACAGGCTGACGCCGCCACCCGCGAGGGCACGGCACGCCGCATGCACTTGGAAAGTGAGCGACTTGCCCCGTCCCGTGGCCATGACCGCCAACACCGAACGATCGGAACCGAGTGCATCGAGAACACGGCGCTGGGAATCGAACAGGGTCCCCTCTTCGCCGATGCATGCGGCAATGACGGCATCCTGCAATCCAGCAGGGTCTTCTGCAGCGCGTTTTTCCCAGCACGCGCGGTTTTTCTCGCACTCACGTTCGTCGCGCGCGATATCGGAAGCGCACTCAGAGCAGTCGGCGCACAACTCGGCGTCGCTGGCCGCATACAGATCGGAAACGAAGTTCACGTTGTCCGGCTGCAAGCACGCCTCCAAAGCGGCGCAAGGCGTGGCGGGAGCAAGCTGGCTGAGCATGGCCTTGACCGAACGACGTCCGCGATATTCATCTATCTGCACTTCGAATGCAGCATCGACCACGCTATCGCATTGCATGAGCGATGCAATGTCGGAACAATGGAACATGATGCCCGCAACCTGGGCGCGGCCATCGGTCAGCTGGCAGGAGAGGTGGTTTTTATCTGCCCCCACGGCCCGGCAGCGACCCAAGATGACATTGCGCGCCAAGAAGCGCGGAGGACGATTCTCCTGGCCGAAGGGTGCCATCTGCTGCAACGCCTCGACGTTGGACATCGTGAGCTCTTCCAAACGAACGCAGGCATCGATTTCAACACGCGGATGGAAACACTCTTCCGGCAAACCGTCCATGTAAGAGCACAGACGCTCGGTGAATTCGGGCAGACGGTCAGCAGGCAAGGTGACGCCTACGGCGGCCTCGTGTCCGCCGAAGCGGGTCAGCAGATCAGCGCAGCTTTCAACGGCCCGGAAAAGATTCACGTTGCCAACGCTGCGTCCGCTGCCACGCGCCTCGCCGTTCTCGTCGATAGTGAACAAAAGCGCAGGAACGCCGTACGTGCGCACCAGTCGGCTGGCCACGATGCCTTTGACGCCTTCGTGCCACCCTTCGCCCGACACCACCAATGCGCGCTGGCCGTGATAGGCTTCTTCGGCCTGCAAGCTGGCGATCTCAGCGAGTTCGGCCTCGATGGCGCGCCGTTGGCAATTGACTTCTTCCAAACGGGCGGCCAGGCGACAGGCTTCGTCATAGTCGTCGCACATCAGCAGATCGAGCGCCAATTGCGCATCGCCCATGCGTCCCGCTGCATTCAGGCGAGGAATGAGGGAAAAGCTCAGCGATGAGGCCTCGACGGGTTTGTCGGCTGCTCCGGCCTGTTGCAGCAGGGCTGCCAGACAGGGACGCGGGCTCTCGTTCATGCGCGCCACGCCATCTGCCACCAGCGCGCGATTGCCCGCCCGCATGGGCATGAGGTCGGCCACGGTGCCCAGCGTGGCCAAGTCGGTGTACTCGCGCCACAGGTGCGGCTTGCCGAATCGAGCGCCCAACGCCTGAACCACCTTGCATGCCACGCCCACGCCCGCAAGGATGGAACTGGGAGATTTGCTATCGAGCTTGGGGTCGCATACCGGCACGGATTCAGGCACCAGATCGGCCGGCTCGTGATGGTCGGTGATGACGACTTCGACCCCATGGTGCTGCAATGTCTTGACTTCGTTTTTGCATGCGATGCCGCAGTCGACGGTCACCAGCACTTCGGGCTCGGTTTCCATCACACGCGGGATGGCCGCTTCGGTGATGCCGTAGCCTTCGTCAGTGCGACGCGGGATGAACGGCTCGGCCTTGGCGCCCAGCGCCCGCAACGCGCGGGTAAGCACCGTGGTCGAGGATATGCCGTCCAAGTCGAAATCGCCGAACACCGTGATACGGAGATCATCGCGCACGGCGCGCTCAAGCGCATCGACGGCATCGGACAGTCCTGCCACCTGATAGGGGTCGAGCCAATCGCGCTCGATGCTGGGATGCAGGAACGCACGTGCCCGAGAGGGATCGTCGTGTCCACGCGCCACCAGCACGGCGGCCATGAAATGCGGGATATCCAACTCGCGCTGAAGCACGGCTACAGCTTGGGCATCGGCCGCAAGGATGTTGAAACGGGTTGCCATGGATAATGCACCAACTTACCTGCGTGTGTTTTCTCACTTGCCATTATGCCATAAGCAAGTGGGCGCACATGCGCCGACGAAGGGTCTTGCCAGAAATAGGATGGAAGCGGAAGAACCCGTGCCAAAACATCGTTTCTCATAGACAGGGCCCTGCTTCGCGCTGTGGAGCCGACCGATCAGTTGAAACGCTGCTGGGTTTGCTCCAACCCGTGCTCGATGAGGAAAGGCACCGCTTGCGCACCGGCATCACAGGCCGCTGCAAAGTCATCGGCCTCCTGCTTTCGCGGACGGGAAAGCACGTAATCGGCAACATTCATGCGCCCCGGCGGGCGGCCGATTCCGATGCGGATGCGGGCCCAATCGCGCGTGCCCAGTTTATCGCAGATGGATCGCAGGCCATTGTGGCCGGCATGCCCGCCGCCGAACTTCACGCGGATGGGTCCGGGGTCGATATCGAGTTCGTCATGGATGACGATCAGCTGACCGGGCTCGATGCCATAGGCATTGCAAAGTTGTTTGACCGGGCCGCCGCTCGTGTTCATGAAGCTCTGGGGTTTGGCCAGCACCGCATCTTCACCGGCAACCACCCCTTTGGCCGTAAGCGCGCCGCACTCCGTTTTCCAGTAGCGCGCGCCGCAAGCATCGGCGATCAAGTCAAGCGTATCGAACCCGGCGTTATGCCGCGTATGCTCGTATTCTTCGCCTGGATTTCCCAGGCCGACGATCAAATACATCAATCCACCTCTGAAGAAGGTTTGCAGCGGCCCCAACACTCCAAGCGTCCGAAACCGGCGCGGGTGGCAGGGCCTTGCGTTATGCCCGTTCGTCCAATGCTTCGTCTACAGAGCGAAGTCGGGGTCGAACAGATCCGAAACGCTACCGTTGCTGTACACGTTTTGAATGGCGCGGGCGAACAGCGGAGCCACCGAGATGACTTTGATCTTGCCGGTCTGCTTGTCAAGCGGAACGGGAATGGTGTTGCACACCACGACTTCTTCGATATCGGCATTCTCGAGACGATCATAGGCCGGACCGCTGAACACGGGATGAGTGGCGCACACGTACACCTTTTCGGCACCGTTGGCCTTGAGCGTGTTGACGGCGGCCACAACGCTGCCGGCCGTGTCGATCATGTCATCGTTCAAGATGCAGATCTTGCCATGCACATCACCGATAAGAGCCGTGATCTCGGCCTGATTGTGCTTGGGGCGCCCCTTGTGCATGATGGCCAGATCGGCACTCATGATATCGGAGAGCTTCTTGGCGGCCTTGGCGCGACCCAGGTCGGGACTGACAACGCACAGCGTGGCCGGATCGAAATTCTTGGCAAGGAAGTAATCGGCCAAGATGTTGAGGGCCGTAAGGTGATTGACGGGACTGTCGAAGAATCCTTGGATCTGCCCTTGGTGCAAGTCGATGGTGATGGTGCGGTCGACACCCGAAACGGTCATGAGATCGGCCACCAGTTTGGCGGTGATGGGCTCGCGCGCCGCTGCCTTGCGGTCTTGGCGCGAATAACCATAGTGGGTTACCACGGCGGTAACGGTGCGGGCGGAAGCGCGCTTGGCCGCATCCGTCATGATGAGCAATTCCATGAGCGCGTCATTGACGTTTGACCCTGCCACCGACTGGATGATGAACACATCGGCGCCGCGCACGCTTTCAAGATAGCGAGCGTAGATTTCGCCATTGGCGAACTGCTCGAGCTTGACGTTTCCGAGAGACACCCCCAGTTCATCGGCGATCTGGTTGGCCAATTCCGGATTGCTCGATCCGGAGAACACCGCCAGGGACTTCTTCATCTCGGTCGTCATCTTCACTGCCTTTCTTTCGTCCACTGCTTTCGAAGAGCCATTGTAGCGCGTCGATGGCGCACTCGAGCCCGGAGCCGTTACTTCTTCTGCGCGTGATACCCGGGCTTCTCGATCTGACGCGCGCGGCCCAGCGCCAAAGCGCCGGCCGAAACGTCCTCGGTGATGACGCTACCCGCACCCACGAGGGCATCATCGCCGATGGTGACCGGAGCCACCATCATGGTGTCGCTGCCCACGAACACATCGTTGCCGATGACGGTGGGCCACTTCTTAGAGCCATCGTAATTGCAGGTGATGGAGCCGGCACCGATGTTTACGCCCGTCCCCATGGTGGTATCTCCGATATAGGACAGATGCGGCACCTTGCTGCCCGCGCCGATGGTCGACTTCTTGATCTCAACGTGGGTGCCGGCCTTCGCCCCGCGGCACAGATGGGCCAAAGGACGCAGGTAGGCGCGCGGCCCGCACGTGGCCTCATCGTCGATGCGTGCTTCGACGGCCACGGTTTCGTCTACCACGCACGACCGTCCGACGACCGTGTCGGTGAGCCGTGTGTTGGGGCCGATGATGCTGTCTTCGCCGATGCTGGTGGAACCCATCAGCATGGTATCCGGCAAGATCTCGACATCTTGGGCGATTTCCACATCGGGGCCGATCCACACCGTGCGCGGATCGAGCATGGTGACGCCAGCGGCCATATGGCGATCGTTGATGCGGATCTGCATGGTGCGGGTGGCTTCCGCCAACTGCTGACGCGAATTGATGCCCAAGCATTCGGTGGGGTCGCCCGCCGGCACGCCGATGACGGCGCGACCATCGGAACGGCAGATTTCGAGCACATCGGTAAGATAGTATTCGCCTTGGGCGTTATGGTTCGAAACGCGCGTCAACGCATCGAAGAGCGCGGCGGCGTCGAAGCAGTAGAAACCTGAATTGCATTCGGTGATGCGCGTCTGGTCGAGCGTGCAATCCTTCTGTTCCACGATACGTTCCACCTGGCCATCGGCAGAACGAATGATGCGTCCATAGCCGAACGGGTCGGTCATCTGCATGGTGAGCACGGCAACGGCGGCATCGGCATCCTCACGCGCCTCGGTCAAACGGGAAAGCGTATCAGCGGTGATCAACGGACAGTCGCCGGAAAGCACCAGCAAAGATCCGGTCATCCCCGCACAGGCGTCAGCGCACACCGCCACGGCATCTGCCGTGCCCTTGCGGTCGGGCTGAACGACGGTTTCGCACTCGCCGATGAGCGTTTCCACCTGCTGGCGCAAGTGCCCCACCACCACGATGGTGCGATCGACCCCGGCTTCACGGGCAGTATCGATCACCCAATTTACCAGCGGCTTTCCCAAGAGGCGATGCGCCACTTTGGGATGCTTGGATTTCATACGGGTACCTGCTCCGGCTGCTAGAACGATGGCGGATGCACTCATGGATTCCCTTTCTGGAAAGGACGATATCAGTTCTCCGATAATGCGGCGCACAAAGCGTCGAGCAAGGTAATGGCGAAATGCTGGGCGCTGCGGCCTTCTTTGGCATCCTGCCATTGTTCCCCGGGCAGCGCGACGGCGATGCGCGGAACGCCGCCTTGCACGGCACTGAGCGCGCTGCGCAAGCGCAAATGCAGCGTCTCTTCTTCTTCAAACGCCACTTGAGGAACGCCGGGAGCGGGTTCGTCTCCGGCCAAAACGATATGGACCAAGAGCATGTCTTCATCGGGCTTGACCAATAAAGAGTCGGCACTCACGATGCGCGAAGCGGGATTGGTGGCCAAAGCCAAGTTGGACATGCGAGCGGCCACCGAACGGGTGAACGCAGAGGTGCCGAAAAGGCACAAGGCGTTGTCTTCGAGCACATCGGCAGCGCGGGCGAATCCCAAATAGGCCGAAGAAGCAGGCCCTGGCTTGCCCACCCAGGAATGATGCAGGTTGTTGATTTCCCCGAACGTGAGCGCCCCGGCGATTCCGTCGGCAGGCAGGCCCATGTTCATCTGGAATTTGCGCAGCGCCGATTCGGTATAGGCGCCGAAGATGCTGTCATCGGTTCCGCAAGAAAAGCCCAACGCGCCCAAGGCGGTCTGAAGCTCCAAAACGTCATTGCCATGGAAATAGGGCATGCGAAGGTACAACGTGCGCCCGCCCATCTTGAAGCTGGCATCCAGCAAGGCCGACCATTCGCGTTCGGTTACCTGGGAGCTTTCGGGAAGGCCCCTGTCGGCGCAGAAAGCCGCGAGCGCATGCTCGGTGGCATCGTCGAACGTGGAAGTGACTTGGGAGTCATCGAGGAATCCCAAGGCAGCCAACTTCTGTTGGACGTCTTCAACGGCAGCGCCGGTGTCATGTTTCTGAATCATTTGCATACGGGCATTGTATCGCAGGGCTGCGGCTGCCGTCACCGGTTCACAAAACCGTTATGCACCTATTTCAGGCGGTTGACGAACCAATCGGCCATGCTCACCAAAAGATTGCGTGCCGTACTGGGAGACACCATGTCTACCAGACGGTTCTTGGCGATGCTGGTAAGGTTTTCGGCATAGTTGCGCGCGTACTCGATGCTGCCGCTGCGCTCCATGATATCCACCGCTTCAGCCAAGACGGCCGGATCTTTTTCCTTGGAAGAGAGGATTTCGATGAGCCGGTCTTTGTCAGGCGAATTCTGCAGGGCATGCACCACCACCAACGTGCGCTTGCCTTCGGTGATGTCGGTGCGGAAATCCTTCTTGGTGGACTCCTCCGAACCGATGAGGTTGAGCAGATCGTCTTGGATCTGGAAGGCAAGGCCCGTGTCCAAGCCGTAGTTGCGCAGCGCTTCGATTTCGGCCTCGGTGCCGCCGCCGATGATGGCGCCGATGGCAAGGGGCACGGCGCCGGAATAATGCGCAGTCTTGTGAGTGGCCATTACCAGGTAGTCTTCGGGAGTGATGTTGTAGCGGCCGTCACGCGCCCATCCGATATCGAGTGCTTGGCCCTCGATGGTGCGACGCGTCATGTCGATGAGCTCGGTCACCACACGCACCTTGGTGGCATCATCGAGGCTTTCGTCCTTCATGACGGTGCCGTTGACCATCGACAAGGCCAGGTCACCCGCATTGATGGCAAGGCCCAGGCCTTCGGTAAGGTGCATGCAGGGCTCGCCGCGACGCAGCTCGGCTTCGTCGGCGATGTCGTCATGGATAAGCGCTGCGGTGTGGAAATGCTCCACAGCCGCCGCTGCGCTGGTGGCCTTTACGATGTCGCCGCCCACGGCCATGCAGGCCGCAAAGCAGATGAGGGGGCGATGGCGCTTGCCGCCATTGCGACTGTAGGCATACAGGGGATCGTAGAGATATTTGTCCATATCGGGATGGGTGCCATGGGGAATGTAACTGTTGACGAGGTCGCCCACCTTGTCGGCATACAGGGAAAGATATTCCTCGAACGAAGCGGGAGTCACTTCTTCGGCGTCCATGATCTCGCGGATGTTCTCGATGTGCTCGTTATGCTCGGTCTCGGTCACGATAATCGGCTCTCTGTCCTCTTTGCTGTTTGGTAGGAGCGGTGGGACTCGAACCCACATTCCCGAAGGAGGCGGATTTTAAGTCCGCTGCGTCTGCCAGTTCCGCCACGCTCCCCTGCCGTATTCAACACTGCCATGATAGCAAAAGAGACCCGACCAGCCGCATCGTCTGCGGCAGCATCACCCGTTCGCCATACAAGGCTGCCCACCGGCAGCGTGCATGATCATACCTTGGAGGATATCGCTTTCCGAAACGGTGAAAGCATCAACCCGCGCAAGGTCCATGATGCAGCGCAGTATGGCCATACCCGCGACGATGACGGGAGCGCGGCCCGGTTGCAAACCGACCACTTGCTTGCGCTCGGCCAACGGCAGCGCCGCCAGGCGCGCGCAAACGGCATCGAGCGTATCGGCGCTCACGCAAGCACCGTGAACGCGAGAAGAATCATAAGGGTCCATGGCTTGGTCGACCGAAACCACACTGGTGGCCGTGCCGGCAACGGCTATCAGACGATCGATGTCGAAACCGTCTTCCAGCAAACCGTCGAAGAAGGCGGCGAACTGCGGCTGGAACCACGCACGTGCCGCATCCAGTTCCTCGGCAGCAGGCGGATCGGAGGCGATGAAGCGCTCCGTGATGCGGCGACACCCGATATTGAACGAATGCAGACGAACAGGATGACCTCCGCCGACACCGGCGATCAGCTCCGTTGAGCCACCGCCTATATCGACCACCAGCACCTGTTGCCCCTGATGATCGACGGTTGCCCCGGCAAATGACAGCGCCGCTTCGGTGCTGCCGGGAATAACTTGAAGATCCACGCCGCGTCGAGCCAAAAGCGCTTCGAATTCATCGGCATTGCGCGCGTCGCGGCTGGCCGAAGTGGCCATCGCCAGCACTTCAACCGGCTGGCCGGGTTGCCCGTAGCCATCGATGATCGAACGATAAGAAGCGATTTGAGCATCAACCCGTTCCATGGCATCTTTGCGCAATACGCCCGTGGCATCGACATCCTGGCCCAAATCGGTAATAGCGCATTCGCGGTCGAGTTCCCTCAAATGGCCGTCGGCCACTTCGGCCACCAGCAATCGACAGGTGACCGTTCCGATGTCGATGGCGGCATAACGCTTCCCCGGCATAACCTCTCCTGACCGATTCGATTCGTCTTGGTTGGTTTTCAGCCCTGATTGTATCGGAACAACACGTCAAGAACACCCGAATACCAGGTGTCCGGCGCTTGGATGTCATCGGTTGAAACGACGCTGAAGCCATCGCTTTGCGTGTCGAGTCCAGTGACCACCACGGCGTTTTCGCCCGACTTCACCCATCCGAATTCACTGCGTGCCTGAGCTTCCATGCCATCGGCGGTTCCCAAGCTATCCACTTGGGCTTGCAGCGTATCGTTGTGTTCGGTGAGCGCCGTGTATTGGGCTTCGAGTTTCGCCTGATCGCGGACGGTGGTGTAGTACTGCTGGGCCGAGGGATACACGAATGCAACGCACAGCGCAATGCAGAGCACCACGCAGGTGGCGACGATAGCCGTCGTGGATGCCCGCCATTTCTGCCCCAGCCCGCGCAGGGTCCAGCCGACGCGGTAGGCGACGGCGGGCTTGCTTTGCTGCATGCGGGCTGCGCGCTTGTGAGACGACCCCATGCGCGTCTGATAGACGGCAGCGCGAGATGATTGCGAACCGCCGCTTGCATCTTCTTGGCGGACGGTTTTGTCGAAAGCCCGATCGGCTTTGCGCTTGCGCTTGTCGTGACGTTCCTTTTCCAGCTTGGAACGCACGGTTTCCCTCCGCGCGCCGTCGACTTCAGATTCGCCATCATCCTCATTGCGTTCACGTCGGGTCGATCCAACGGATGCCGAGCGCGATGAAGGACGAGCCGATGCGCGCGGTTCGGAGCGCTTGGCCCGCGTTGCCGCTGCAGTCGGACGTTCGTATTCGATGATGTTGCCGAAGCCGTCGGTACGCAGCGCATGCTGTCGAACGTGCGGGCGTTCAGCCTGATCAGCGGATTGGACAGGTTGGTAGGGCGACCTCATGCGGGGAGCGGCGGAATAGAATTCGGCCGAGCGGATGCGCTCTGCGCTACGCGACCCTTGGGGTTGGCGACGATGCTGCTTGGGGGTTTCAGCGCGACGAGCGGCCGAAACCGTGGGACGCACCCGACCAGAGGCCCTGCGGGCCTGATCGAAATCGACGATATGCGCGTTGCCGCTCAAATGAAGCTGCTCCTTGAAGCATGGTGGTCATTTAACTGGTAGGTTTCATGCTTGAGCTGGTGCCATCATAGCACGGGGCAGACCTGTCAGCAGGACGAAATGCGCGTTATACCATCAATCCTGAACAATCGCTATTGATATTCATTTTCATTTGGGATATGCTATCAACATTGTCACCTATGAGGAGGGAGAAGACATGGAGTCAACCAGAACGAAGAGCAGGGGAATGCGCATCGCCATCGTCGGAGGTGCGGCTGTTCTGGCCATCAGCGCTGCGGCTTTGGTCGGTTGCAGCGGGTCGAGCGATCCGCAGTCGCTCTATCAGAGCAAGTGCGGAAGCTGCCACTCGACTTCCACCGTCGACAATGCGAATTACTCAGGCGACCAATGGGCTGACGTAGTGAATCGCATGAAGGACAAGTCAAGCTCCATCAGCGATTCTGACGCACAGACCATTACGCAGTACCTGCAAAATCGCTAGACCAACCAATTCGTTTTTTGAGAGAGAGGGAGAACTATGTCCGAATTGACGCGACGCAACTTCATGAAGGGTGCCGGAATCGGCGCCGCCACCTTGGCCGCTGGCGGCGTGCTGGCCGCATGCAGTTCAGGCTCCAGCAACGCTTCGACGACCACGAGCACCACCGACGCATCGGCCACGACGGCATCTGCCGACATGTTGCAGCCCACGAAAACCTTCGACAGCACCACCGGACACAACTTCAGCATCGAGCCCGACAGCCTGACCACCGTGGGCACCACGCTTGAGAACCTCAAGAGCGCCGTGCAGGGCGAGACCAACGCCACCACCAAATACGCCGCTTGGGCCAAGATCGCCGACAAAGAAGGCTATAGCCAGATCTCCCGTCTGTTCAACTGCACCAGCGATGCCGAGAAGATCCACATCAATCTGGAAGTCGCCCAGATCAAGAAGGTCGAACCCGATTACACGCAACCCGAAGCCGTTGCCGCTGGCGAATACGAAAGCGACATGAATCTGATTCACGGCGCCCAGGGCGAAATCTACGAGACTTCCGATATGTATCCCAACTTCATCAAAGTGGCCGCCACCGAGGGTGACAACGAGTCGCTGCAGGTGTTCACCCGCGCCAAGTTGGCCGAGGCTTTCCATGCGCAGCGCTATATGGATGCCTACAATACCATCGACACGCCCAGCGATGACAAGTACTACCTGTGCCCCGTATGCGGCTATATCCACAAGGGCGAGAACTTCACCGCCTGCCCCATTTGCCTCACCGCGAAAGACCAGTTCAAAGAGTACTGATTCCTCCTGGATATCCAGACGAAGGAAGGGCCCCGGATAAACATCCGGGGCCCTTCCCTTTCATCAAGAACAATGTGAAATGAAGCGATTACTCTTCGTCGAGCGCCGCAGCGATTTCGTCGGTCATCTCCATGGCATGGTAGACGTTTTGCAGGTCCTCGAGCTCTTCGAGCTTGTCGACCAAACGCATGACCTTCTTGGCATCTCCCACTGAAAGCGAAGTGGGAGTGGTGGGCTCCATGATGAACTCGGCACCCTTCACGACCACACCGGCGTCTTCGAGGCCCTTCTTGACCGACATCAAATCGGAAGGGTTGGTGTAGACGATCCACTCTTCGTCGGCGTCTTCATAGTCATCGCCACCGGCTTCTGCCACGGCCAACATGAACTCTTCTTCATCGCCCGCAGCGCCATTGGCCTTGACGGGTTCTTTCTTGTCGCCCTCGACTTCTTTGGGGACGAGGATCTGGCCCTTGCGTTCGAACTGGAACGCCACCGAACCGCTGGTTCCCAAATTGCCGCCCGCGTGGGTGAAGGCACTGCGCACATCGGCGGCAGTGCGGTTGCGATTGTCGGTGAGGGCCTCGCAATACACCGCCACGCCGCAGGGACCGTAGCCTTCGTAAACGACCGTTTCGTAATTGGCAGCATCTTTTCCGCTGCCGAAGGCCTTGTCGATGGCAACTTTGATCTTGTCTTTGGGAAGCGAGTAGCCTTTGGCCTTGTCGATTGCGGCAGCCAAGCTGGCATTGTTTTCGGGGTTGGGGTCACCACCCTCTTTGGCGGCAACGGTGATGTTGCGGCTCAATTTGCTGAACAGCGCGGAGCGCTTGGCATCCTGCGCGGCTTTGCGGTGCTTGGTGGTCGCCCACTTGGAATGTCCGGACATGCTACTTCCCTTCTTACGTTGCAACAGCGCGATATTGTACCACACGGACCCCGCTTCCCCTCGCTTGGGCTGCAGGTACGCACAGCCCCTGCAAATCACAGACTTGGCCAGCCGGCGGCCTGCTACCATTAAACCATGTCCTGCTATTTCATATACATCGTGCGCTGCGAAGACGGATCGCTTTACACCGGCATCACCACCGATGTGGTGCGCCGCATGAAAGAGCATCTGGGACAGGGCGGCAAGGGCGCCAAATACACACGTGCGCGCAGGCCTGTGGAACTGGCCGCGCTCTGGCAGGCGCCGGATAGATCAACCGCTTCGGTGCTCGAATACCGCATCAAGCATTTGGATCGTGAAGGCAAGGATGCGCTGGTGGTGCGTCCCGCGCGCGCTGCCCGACTGGTCGAAGACGTCGCCGACGTGCGCACCGTGGCGGCAAAACGGCGCCGCTCCTGGTGGAACGACGCCGTCGCAATGCAGGATATCGACTGATATCAGGCGCGCTGCCAAAGGCCGGTCTTGCCGCCGTCTTTCTTGAGCAATCGCACATCCATGATCTCCATGCCGCGGTCGACCGCTTTGCACATGTCATACACGGTAAGACAGGCGACGCTGGCAGCAGTGAGAGCTTCCATCTCGATACCGGTCTTTCCGGTTACGGCGCAGGTAGTGGTTACATGGATTCCCACGCGACCATCATCGCGCTCGCCCGCATCCACCGGGTCGCATTCCACCTTGGCTTTGGTGATCATCAGCGGATGGCACATGGGAATGAGGGTGCTGGTCTGCTTGGCGGCCATGACGCCCGCAACGCGAGCGCACGCGAGCACGTCTCCTTTGGCGGCAGTGCCCGTTGTGATGAGCTCGAGCGTTTCGGGGTGCATGGCGATGAAACCTTCGGCAACCGCCACACGTTGGGTATCGGGCTTGGCTCCCACGTCGACCATGCGCACGTCGCCTTTTGAATCGATATGGGTCAAAGCACTCTCGTCTGACATTTCAGCGTCCAATCATAGACATGACTATCCAAATGATGAAGATGATGAGAATCCACGTTCCCAGCGAGCAACCTGCCTTCTTCTGCCCCTGGACCGGTTGAGCGGGGCGTTGCACGCCGGTGCCGGTGGGAGCGGAGGGTTGAACGGTACTGGTACTGGTTGGCGGCATGGGCCGGGAATATCTGGGGGCAGAAGGCTGCGCAGCATCGCCCGCCGACATGGTTTGAGAAGAGGCGGGGGCGGCAGCCTGCTGGGCACGCTGCTGAGCCTCGATGCGATGCTGAAGCCGTTGAGCCAGCTTGGCCTCTTGGCGCTGCTGGCGCTTGGCGCTTCGCGAAGCGTCTTCGGTTATGAGCGATTCGGGTTGGCCGCTCGAGGGATTGCCTTGAGACAGCACATCGCGACGCTGCACGGCATCGAAGCGCTGCTGCATCTCGATAACGCTGGGAACGTCATCTGGAATGACCATCCCACCGCAGCGCGGGCATACCGACATATCCTCGGGCACAGGTTTTCCGCAGCAGTTGCATTTCATCGTGCGGCGCTATTTCTTGACGTCGGCGGCATCCGAAGGTGCTGCGTCGGCCGGTGCTGCACCGATGGCAGCGCCCATGTTCTTTGCGGCGGAAGAAACGGCTTTCGCGGGCTTTTTCGCCGCATCCTCGGTGCCGCTCTTGAACAGCTCTGCGATACCGCCGGCGGCATTGGCCAAGCCGGTCAATTCGAGTGGCATGAATATCTTGGTGGCATTGCCATCGGCCACCTGCTTCAGGCTGTCGATATAGCGCACGGCCAGCAGATCTTCGGTGGGTTCGCCTTCATGGATAGCCCCGAACACGGCCTCGATGGCCTTGGCCTCACCTTGGGCAACCAGTACCTTCTGCTCCTTTTCGGCGGCGGCCACTTCTTTGATGGCGCTCGCGCGACCTTCGGCTTCTTTGATGGTGGCCTGCTTCAAGCCCTCGGCGCGGGCGATGGCGCTTTCACGCTCGCCTTCCGCTTCGGTGACCATGGCGCGGCGTTCGCGCTCCGCTTTCATTTGCCGATGCATGGCCTGCGTGACGTCCGCAGGCGGTTCGATGCGCTGCAGCTCGACGCGGATGATGCGCACGCCCCATTTGTCGGTGGCTTCGTCCAAGATGTCGCGCAGCGTCAAATTGATCTTGTCGCGGCTGATGAGCGATTCGTCCAACTGCATCTCGCCCACCACGTTGCGAAGATTCGTTTGCGCCAGCTTGGTGGCAGCCATGTAGAAGTTGGTCACGTTGTAGATGAGCTTCACCGGATCGGTGGCTTCGTAATAGACCACGGCATCCACGGTGACGGCCACGTTGTCCTTGGTGATGACTTCCTGCGGCGGCACGTCGACGACGTTTTCACGCATGTCGACCTTGGTCACCTTGTCGATGAACGGGACCACGATGGTCAATCCCGGCTCCAACGTGCGTTGGTATTTGCCCAAGCGCTCGACCACGCCCTTCTGGTACGGGCGGATGATGCGCACACCGAGCGCCGCATATGCAGCGATCAGTATGACCAGGACAATGGCGATGATGATGAACATATCACTGCTCCTTCGATTGCGGACGCGGCACGACTACCACGTGCACACCGTCCACCGACTCCACGACGGCGGTCGATCCCTGCGCCATGGCTGTTTTCGGATCGGCGGCCTTGGCCAGCCAATCTTCCGTTCCCACACGGGCCTTGCCGCTTGCCCCCGGCTCGATGGCCGCCGTTATGACGGCCTCCTTGCCGATAAGGCGATTGATACCGCTTTTCTGAGGTTCCGGGCGGGTGACCCGTTTGGCAAAAGGCCTCATGATGAGCAAGCACGCCACGCCCACCACGGCCACGATGGCTATCTGCCACGCCAGCTCGACGCCGAACAAGCTTGCAATGGCCGCGGCCACGCACCCGATGGCGAATGGCAGCATGAAAAACGAAAGGTTGATCATCTCGCCGATACACAGGGCAACGGCCAGAATGGCCCAGAACCATGCAATGGGAATATCCATCCTGCCTTCCTCCCTTCCGTCAGCCTCCGATGGTGTTCATATTAACAGAGGTGGCGTTGGCATGGGTTCCTTCATGATGCTCGGAAGGTTTGGCTCCCAGGGCACGCAAGAGCACCGCGCGCACCGCTTGGTCATCGGCTGCTTCCGCAGCGGGCTTCACGTCATATTCTTCATCGCTGAACAGACAGGGCCTCAGCATGCCCTCAGCCGTCAGGCGCAACCGATTGCACGAACTGCAAAAATGATTCGAAAGCGGAGAAATGAAGCCGACCGTGCCGCGTGCATCAGGAAACTCCCAATAGCGCGCCGGGCCCCATCCGCCGGGGGCATCGCCGTCGGCGGGCTGCAAGGCAGGCATTCCCGCTGCTCGGGCCCCTTCATCGATGGCCGCGCGAATGTCCTCGCAACTGATGACGTCGTCGGGGCCCCAACCGCACCCTTCTACGCCGCTCGAATCGCCCACCGGCATGTATTCGATGAAGCGCACGTGCAACGGCCGATCGACGCTCATGCGGGCGAACTCATAGAAGTCCTGATGGAGGCTGCGCACGGCCACAGCGTTGATCTTGACCGGGTCGAATCCCACATCGAGCGCTTCATCGATTCCCGCCAGGGCATCGACGATATCGCCGCCGCGGGTGATCTGGCGATAAGCAGTCGAGTCCAACGTGTCCAGCGATATGTTGACGCGCGAGAGCCCCGCTTCTTTCAGGGGCCGGGCGAAACGCGGCAACAGGATGCCGTTGGTGGTCATGGCGATGCTCTCGATGCCGGGAATGGCAGAGAGCTCGGCAACCAGATCGACCACGCCCTTGCGCACAAGCGGCTCGCCGCCGGTGAGGCGCAAGTGCTTTATCCCCAAGTCGGCTGCCTGGCGCACGATGCGCACGATCTCATCGAAGGTCAGTATCTGGTTATGGGAAAGCGACTGCACGCCTTCGGCCGGCATGCAATAGATGCAACGCAGATTGCAACGGTCGGTCAAACTGATGCGCAGATAATCGATGGTGCGGCCATAGGAATCTATCAACGGGTTTCCCTCTCTTCTTTTCGAGAACCCAGTATATCCGATGCTGCGCGACGATACGTTCAGCGGCACACCAGATACAGCTTATCGGACGGAATGCGCACCAAAACCTCTTCGCCTTCCTCGGGCATCCGATCGCCCCGCAGCTTGTCCAAGCGCCAGAACAGGTGACGATGCAGATAATCCATATCATGATTGACGGAATCGACAGGCTCTTCGTCTGCTTGTCCGTCAAGCGGAGCCAAGAGGACGGTGCGCTCGAAGCGCGAATCGCTCACACGGTCCACGCGCATACGATGCACGTTCTCTCCCGGCTCGTCGGCTCGTTCCAGGAAAAAGGCGCGCACACCCAAAGTCGAAACGTCCTGCGGCACAACAGCGGCGCTTTCGATGGTGATGCCCCACTTGGGGCATCGCACATGATGCTGGTCGACGAATTGGGCTTCGGTGGCGTTCTTGCAACCGGACAGCTTGATGGCGGCGGCGCTTTGGGGGCTGTTGACCAGCTGATCGCATGAGTCGATCTCCATGATGGAGCCGTGTTCCACCACGGCGATGCGATCGCAAAAACGGATGGCCTCGTCGATATCGTGGCTCACATACAAGATGGTGCCGGTGAACGCTTCGAACAATCCCACCAGATTCTGCTCGAGCACGCCCTTGAGATGCGAGTCGAGGGCAGAAAACGGTTCATCGAGCATCAGAATGCCAGGGTGCGCCGCCAGCATGCGTGCCAAAGCAACGCGTTGCTGCTGACCCCCTGAAAGCTGCGCCGGATAGCGTTTCTCGAATCCGGAGAGGCTGAAGCGCCGCATTTCTTCGGCCACCAGCCTATCTCGTTGCGCGCGATCGACGTCTTTGCCGATGCCGGCGGCTATATTGTCGGCAACCGTCAAATTGGGAAACAGCATATAGCTCTGGAACAGCAAGGCGGTCTTGCGCTGCTGGGGTGTGAGGTTGATGTTTCGATCGGAATCGAAAAACGTGGTGCCGTTGACAACGATATGCCCCTCGTCAGGCGTCTCGATGCCGGCGATGCAGCGAAGCGTGAGGCTCTTCCCGCAACCTGACGCTCCCAGAAAGCCGAAAGTCTCGTCACCTGCCGAAAACGCGACATCCAGCTGGAAAGAGCCGAAAGCCTTTTTGATGTCGATATCCAAGCTCATTCCTCAATCGCCCCCCTTCGATACTTGGTGGTGCGACGGCTCCACAGATTGATGAACAAGATGACGATGAAGCTGAAGATGATGATGACGATGGTCCAGAAGATGGCCACGTCGGTGTTGCCGTTCATCCACTCGAAGTAGATGGCGATGGGGATGGTGCGCGTAACGCCCAGATAATTGCCAGCCAAGAACAACGTGGCGCCGAATTCGCCGAGAGCACGGGCGAAAGCGAGCACGGTACCGGCCGCGATGGAGCTCCATGACAAGGGCAGCATGAGCTTGAAGAAGATCTTCGGATTACTCCACCCCAATGTGCGCGCGGCATCCATCATGTTGGGATCGAGATTCTCGAAAGCGCCGCGGGCGCTGCGGTACATCAGCGGAAATGCCACCACAACAGCGGCAATGACCGTTGCCGGCCAACTGAAGATGAGCGGGAACCCGATATCGATGAACCACTGCCCCACCACTGTGTTCTTGCCCAGGGCAAGCAGCAGCAGGAAACCGCAGACAGTAGGCGGCAGCACCATGGGAATGGTGAAGATGCTATCGGCGATGTCCTGAGCGCGCGGGCCGATTCGCAAGCTGAAATACGCTGCTGCCAGACCCAAGATGAAGATGAAGACGATGGCCGTGCCGGTGGTCTTGAGCGTCACCCACAAAGGCGAATAGTCGATGCTTCCCAGAAAATTCTGCAGCTGCTCGAACCATGAAGGCTGCTCGGCCAAGGCAACGTCATCGGAAGACACCATATGGCCGAAGCAGGCATGGGTGAGCTTGAGGGGATCGTCCAAATCGCTCGAGGTGACATCGCTTCCGTCTGCGCCGATAACGCAGGCGTAATACGATCCCGATTTGAGTTCCTGGTCGAACCGGTAGATGGCACTGCCCACCTGTATTTCAGTGTTGGTGGTGAAGTGCCAGGTAACGCCATCGCCGATGACGGTTCCGCCGCTTGCGTTGAGATTGTCAAGCGCTACCAGATAGCGCTTGAGGTCATCGCAGGCAGCAGCATCGGAAGGGTCGAATCCCACGGCAGCCGCCGAATCGGCGGGCACATACACCACGACATCGGAATCGGTGGCCAAAAGGGAAAGATTGCCGGCGCTCGAACCGATATAGTAGCAATACCCCTGATAGACACCGTCTATTTCGCGGTCGGACCCAACTTGCGCGCGAGAAAAAGAATCGACCGCAAACGAACATCCGTCGATAAGAGCCGCGTCGTTGTCGGCAGACAACTGGACGTCGCTCGTATCGACGCTTGAAGTGGAGGTCGATGAGGCGCCTGATCCCGTTTGCGCGGAAGAAGCGGCGGGTTGGTCGACATCGCCCAATGCGTCATCCGCCCAGGCGACGGGGACCATGCAGGCCATTGAAATGACGACGGCCGCGCACAAGCGACAAAAACGTATTCCCATTCCGTTGATATCCTTACCTGAAAAACAAGGGGCCGGAAACCCGGCCCCTTGTACCTTGCATCATGCGTTGACTCGAATCTGCACTGCTTTAAGCAGCCAGCTCGAAGCCCCACTTCTGCCACACCTTGAGCGCTTCTTCATCAGAGACGGCCCAATTCAGGAAATCCTGGGCTTCCTGGCTGTTGTCACCGGCCATGCTGGTGACGGCGGCGGGGTAGATGATGTTCTTATGCGTGCTGGCGGGGACGGTTCCCACTACCTTGACGCCGCCGAAACGGTACACGTCGGAGGTGTACACGAAGGCGATGTCAACGTCGCCGCTCTGAGCGAGCTTGCACACGTTGCCCACAGAGGTCTGCAGCTGGACCATGCCATCGCCGGCCAATGCGCCGGAGAACTCGCCGCCCTTGCCGGTGGCGTCCTTGCCGGTAGTGCCATCGGGCTCGGTGTAGCAGCCCACGGTGGACAGGCTCTGGCAAGCGTAGTTGCCGGCGGGCACGGATTCGTCGCCCACGGCAACCTTGTACTTGCCGGCGGCGATGTCGTCGAGCGTGCACTCGGTGATATCGGTGTTGTTCTCGCTGGTAACCATCACCAGGTCGTTCTTGAACATGTCAAAACGCGTGGAAGCGTCGGTGTAACCGGCCTGCTCCGCTTCGTCCATCTTGGCTTTGGACGCAGAAATCAGAATGTCGGCAGAAGCGCCGCCAGCCAGCAGTTCGTTGAGCTCGCCGGAGCTCTTATACTGCGTGTCGGCAAACGTCACGTTGGGATGGCTTTCGGTGTAGAGCTGTTCGACTTCGTCCATGGCCTTGGACAGGCTGTTGGCAGCGAAGATCTGGAGCTCGACGGGCTGTGCGCTGGTGTCAGTGGATGACTGGGTCGACGACGAGCTGGAGGTGCTGCTCGAAGAATCACTGGAGGAGCATCCGGCCAATGCGAATGCGCCCACCAGAGCCACGGAGACAACCGCGACCAGCAGGGTCTTGGAAAACTTCTTCATAGAATCCCTTCCTTGTTGATGGCAGTCCCCCTGGACTGCAATTTACAGCCCTCTATATTATGCATGGAAAGGAATATAGTCAAGAATAATTGATGCAGGAAGAGTCTATTCTTGTTTACTCATATTCATCGCTTCTCGGAACGCCAGCTCCACTGGGACACCGTATCGAGCAAGGGCCAACCGGATCCATGAGGATGCACTTTCTGACGCCCCACCTCGAGATCGGAAAGTTTGAAGTACAGATGGTCCACGTTGGCAAGCCAAGCCCAAACCGCATCCCCTTGGGGAGCGGGGCCGGAAGACCCATCCCACTGAGCGGCCTTCCATTCGGGCAGGGCATCATCAAGGGTGGCTGCTTCGGATGCGGCCATCAAATGGGCGTCGACGGTCTGATTGGAATAGCCTGAATAGTTGAACCGGCCGTCAGTATGGTAGATCTCGATCAATTCGTCAGGGGATACCGACCCCAACCGGAGCAAAGCCGCATCGGAAAAAGAGGCTTCTTCGATATCTTCCACAGCCATAGGGCGCGGGTCGATTTCGAAGCCGGCCGCCTTCAGCTGATCTGCTAAAGCGCTTACCACCTCTTTGCTCAATTTGCTCTTCGTGTCATAGCAGATATCGAACGCAGCGCGGGATGCCCCCTTTGAAAAGATGCCGTCCGAAGCGAGCGTCCAACCCGCTTGCAGCATCAGGTTCTTGGCTCCTTCCACATCAGTGGTTATTTTGGCATCGGTAGAAGCCCAAGGAAGCCCGGCGCCCACGGTGTACGCCTCATCGGCATACCCTGCAAGCGATCCGCTGATGAGCTTCTTGCGATCGATGGCCATGTTGAGAGCACGGCGCACCGCCACATCGGCGGTCACGGCTGTTTCCATCAAGGGGAACGACACACCCCATGAATCGACGGTCTTGCAATCGAGAAGCGAATACGCGTCAATGGATTGGCTGGAAAGCCGCGCCGAAGTCCAGGCGATATCGACTTCGCCGTTGTAGCAGGCACCGCAGGAGGCGTCTTCATCGAGAAATTTGATCTCGACCGTATCGATGTTGGGGGCAGAACCGTAATAGCGAGTATTCGCCTTGAGCACCACACGCTGCCCGCGCTCCCATGAATCGAGTTGATACGGACCGGATCCTACCGGCTTGGTACCATACGATAATTCCTCGTAGCTGTCGCTGGGAACGATGCCTACCACTGCCAGCGAATAGAGCAGCGTGTTGCTGGCCCGCAGCAGATGGATGATGACCTTCTGGGTCCCATCGGTGTCAACGTAGTCTATGGCGGAAAGATCGATGGTGTCGGTGTCGTTGTCGCGCAACGTGTTGAGCGTGAAAGCCACATCGTCGGCGGTCAACGGCTGACCGTTGGAAAACAGGATATCGTCGCGCACCTCGAACGTCCAGGTGAGTTCCTCTTCGTCATATTCGTAAGAAGTTGCCGCATCGGCCACGATGTTCAAATCGGCATCTACGGTAACCAGGGTAGACTGGATGAGGGGGTTGTGCGTGTCGCGCCCGCAGCCCCAGCCGAACAACGGGTCGAAACCATGCGATGGCTCGCTGGAAGGGTCGAACGCCACCACCACCGTATTGGAATCCGTCGCATCCTGATCGGTTTGGCCAGGCGGCGCGCACCCCACAAGGCCGGAAACGCCGAAAGAAGCAGCCGCAAGGGCTGAAAAAGAACAGAATCGGCGACGCGAAATGGCGAGCATGGGAACAAAACCTTCCAACGCAATCGGTTATCGATACGCAGAATAGCGCATCATCGTGCATGCAAAGAACTCTCCACAGCGCGCACATGCAGGATACGCCCGACGCAGCACCCCTCCGAAAACGGACGATTCACAAAATGGAATCGTCCGTGAAACCAACCTGCAACGTGGCAGAGGTAGCGTTGGGACAGCAACCAATCGACAGCAGGGAAGCGATGTCATCATGGGAAACAGGGACTTTGAAAAAGCGGTGCTGTTCAGCGTCGTGACCTCGAGCGTCATCGGCGTGGCGCTGAGCGCCTGCGCCGCCTTGGTACTGGGCTAGCGGGCGCTTTCACCAGCACGGGACACCAGACCATCGAGCGCGCCATAGAGCACTTCGGCTTTGATGGGTTTGGCGCAATAAGCATCCATGCCGGCATCGAGAGCCTGCTGGACGTCTTCGTCGAACGTATTGGCCGTTATGGCCACCAACGGCACCGAATCGGCGCCGGCGATGCCCGATGCACGCAACCTCTGTGCAAATTCGAGCCCGCCCATGACCGGCATCTTGAGGTCGACCAGGATGGCATCGAATTCCACCTTATGGGCTGCCTCGATCATATCGAGGGCGCACCGGCCGTTTTCCGCGGCCGTCACCGTGCAGCCGACCCGCTCAAGCAAAGTGGTGCATACCACCACGTTGATATTGTTGTCTTCCACCACCAGAACTCGCACTCCCTCAAGATGCACGTTTTGGCCATCGGAAGGGATTTCCAACTGCTCTGCTTTGGCCAAGGGGATGGTGACCGCGAAAGTCGAGCCCTTCCCCACTGCCGTCTGAAGGTCTATGGTGCCATCCATGCGGGACACCAAATGCTCGGTGATGGCCAAACCGATGCCCGCACCATCCACTCCCTCGATTTCACTGCGGCTTTCACGTAGAAATGGCATGAAAGCGCGTTTGGCGAATTCCGGCTCCATGCCGATGCCCGTATCGCGCACGGTCAAAATCGCATCTATGCAAGCGCCTTTGTCTTGCGCTTCGAGGGCGACATCGACTGTACCGCCGACGGGGGTGTACTTTATGGCGTTGGATACAAGATTCAACATGATCTGCCGCAAACGCGTCGGGTCGGCAAGGACCGCGACGGGCGAAGCCTCCGCAGTGCGATACGTCAGGTCGATGGATCGCTCCAAGGCTGCTTGCGCCATGATTTCCTGGGAATTCGAAAACAAGGCCACCAAATCGATGGACACGGGACGAATGACCAAACCCTCTTTTTGGATGAGAGACATATCCAGGGTGTCGTTGACCAGACTCTGCAGATACGCTCCCGATTCCTCGATTCCCTTGAGATACGATCGCGTCGTCTCATCCATCTCATTGCTATCGTATGCCAAGGCCGAAAGATTGATGATGGCGTTGAGCGGCGTGCGCAAATCATGGCTCATCTGCGAAAGGAATTGGTTTTTAACCTGATCGGAACGGCGCGCGGCATCGAGCGCGGATTCCAATTCGCGATTATGGCTCTCAGCAGCACGCACTGCCGTAGTGTCGTCGGTACGCGCACCGAAAATAAGGTCATGGGAATCGTCGAGATAGCGAAACGTGCTCTTGTTGAAGCGAATCTCACCAGAATCGGTGATGCGACGCCACGGAATCTTGCAGAAGCCCTGATCATCCAAAACCGCACAGATGGATTCGAGCTTGACGCTGCGCCGGAGCTCATCTCTGTCTTCGGGATGAACCCCTGACCGCTCCATGACGTGGATATGGTCGTCCCAGCTGCTGGCATGGGTGATATCAGGCAACAATCCCGTGGTTTCCGATGGGTCGAAATACGTGCAAGAACGATGTTTGATATCGATGATGACAATGCTCTTGAAGGCGGTTTGCACCACATGGCTCACCACTTCTTCGAGCAACATGCGTTCGCTGATATCGTTGCCGAAGCACCAACCTTCCACATCGCCGGTGATCGGGTCGGTATTGAGCCGAATGGTGACCTCGACCCACCGAAAACGCTCCATTTGTGGGGCGCCGCGACCGCGGAACGAGAATACGGAGGTTCCCTCGGTTTCGTATGCATGGAGCATGGCCTTGCGGTTGAACAGCTTGGTCTGCTCGATGAAAGCATCATCGTGAACGTACATTCCAAGTACATCGCGAAGATGCTCGTCCATCGTATGCTCCGAGAGCATGATGGCCAAAAGCTGCGGATCGACGCTGGTCTGATCGGTGATGGTATTGCGCGTGAGGTTCAACTTGGAAGCCGCAAGCGCTTGCTGGGCCATGAGCATGCGGTTGTGTTCACGCCGTTCATTTTGCTGTGCGGCCTGGCGCCGTGCACGCGCGACGGCCAGCTTGACGAAAACCACCGAACCGACGGTCAGCAACGTTTCGTGGTCGTCCGCATTCGCCATCGGATTGTCCACGCCGAAAAACCCCACCAGGTCGCCGCCATCGAACGCCGGCGCTACCAGCAAGCTGTCGATATCCTGTTCTTCCAGCATATGCCGTTCGGTGGCACGATCGGACGGCAGATCCGATACCTTCGGAATGAAAACGAACCCACGCGTGGTGAATGCGTCGAGCCAAGCTGAGAGAAGCGCAAGGGGTTGGCGCTGGAGTTTTGCGATTTGCGGCGTGACGCCGGCAGCGCATTTTTCGTAATCATTGCGGCATAATTCGCCTTCGATGCAAAAAGAATACACGCGAGATGCAGCATAGTAGTTCAAAAGAGAGGTGAGCACGTCTTCGATGGCGTCTTCAAGATCATCGTTGCGCATCAGCTCGGACAGGCATCGATTGGCGTATTCGAGCCGCTTCAAGCGCTTCGAATCGATACAGGATTCTTCCGATTCCCGATCCGCCATGCCCTTCGCCTCCGTACGGAACCTGGCCCACTGTGCTGCAAACGCATATCTTTGTGCCATTATCGCATAGCGCCCCTGCCCAAGCGAGCATATTTCCCAGCCGTCACAGTGAAAAGGCCCCGACGCTCCAAGAGCATCGGGGCCGCATAAGCACCATCAAGCAGAACCGATCAGGCCAGCTCTCGTTCGACCACTTCTGCGATGTTTTTGCAATGCCTAAGGGCATCGGCATCATCGGCCGCTTCGACCATGACGCGGACAAGCGGCTCGGTCCCGCTGGTCCGCACCAATACCCGGCCGGAATCGCCCAGCTCGGCGGTAGCGGCTTCGATGGCATGGGTAATCTCGGGATTGGAGCCCCATGCATCCTTGTCCTTGACGCGGACGTTGATGAGTTCCTGCGGGAAGCGGGTCATCACCTGCGCCGCTTCACTGGCGCAGCATCCCTTCCTTTCGCATGCTGCCAAGAATTGGCAGGCGGTTACCAAGCCGTCACCAGTGGAATTATGTTTCAAGAAGATGGTGTGCCCGCTTTGCTCTCCACCGATCATGAAACCGCCTTCGCGCATGGCCTCGAGCACATGGCGATCGCCCACGGGAGTCTGCAGCACTTCGATGCCATGGTCGCGCATGGCATGCACCAGGCCGAGATTGCACATGATGGTCGACACCACGGTGTCGCCGACAAGTTCGCCGCGTTGTTTCATGTCGAGAGCGCACACCGCTTCGACCATATCGCCGTCTATTTCGGAGCCATCGGCAGCCACGAACAAAACGCGATCGGCATCGCCGTCATGCGCAATGCCCAGCTGGGCGCCCGTTTCGGCCACCAGCTGCTTGAGCGGGCCCAAATGGGTCGAACCGCACTCGACGTTGATGTCGGTACCGTCGAAATCCTCATTGATGGCAACGACTTCAGCTCCCAAGCGACGCAGCGCCTTGGCCGTGGTCAGGCTCGAAGCCCCGTGTCCGGTATCCAGCGCGATCTTCCACTTGGAAAAATCGATTCCCTGGTCCGTGATGCAGCGCACCGCATGATCGATGTAAAGCTCGACTCCTTCTTCCACCGGAATGACCGTTCCCACCTCATCGCCGGCGGGCTTCTGATCTCCATGGAGGCCGCCTGCCGCAACGAAACTCTCGATTTCCTCTTCGAGGGCTACGGGAAGTTTGAATCCTTGGGCATCGAAGAACTTGATACCGTTGTATTCGGGCGGATTGTGGGATGCGGAAATGACTGCTCCCCCATCGGCATGCAGCTCGCGCGTGAGCAGCGCAACCGCCGGCGTGGGGATGATGCCCAAACCGAGAGCCGTTCCACCCGCGCTCATGATGCCTGCTTCAAGCGCGGCTTCCAGCATATCGCCCGAAAGACGGGTATCTTTGCCCACCACGATGGTCTTGCCCATGAAATGGACTGCCGCCTGGCCGAGATGATAGGCGACTTCGCAGGTGAGCGCGGTATTGGCAACCCCACGGGCACCGTCTGTTCCAAAGAGTTTCGCCATGGCTATTTACCCCTTTTGATATGGTCGGCATGGAGCATGACGGCGCCGCTGGGACGTTCGTCATCACGCATGCGCGCATTGAGCTCTGCCGCAAATTCATCCAAGGAAATGTCGAAGCGCTCAAGCACCACCAAAAGGTGGTACACCACGTCGGCGGCCTCATAGCGCAGATGGTCGCGGTCCGCATCGTTGTTTCCGTGATCGACGTCTTTAGCGGCCAGGGCAACCTCTCCTGCCTCTTCCATCACCTTTTTGACCGGCTCATCGACGCTGCCGGAGAGCAGTCGATGGGTGTAGCTTTCGTCGGTGGCTGTTCGACGGTCGTGAATCGTTGCCGCCAAAGCTTCCAACGTAGCTCCGATTTGAGATGCGGGTTGTTCTTCCCCCTGGGGGATGAAGGTCTTATCGCTCATCGTTTCTCCCCGAAGACGAAGGAGGCGCATGAAAGCGCCTCCTTTATCGACTGTTATTCTTCGGATCCTTCGCCCTGGCTTTGCTCGGCATTGGAGGATTCTTCATCCTCTTTGGTGGTGATGCCGAACCCAAGGTCGGATTTGCCACCCAATAAAGCATCGAGCTCTTCAAGGTTGCGCTGGTACGAACGGGGCGGAAGCGCCTCGCCCAGCATGTCCTCGCCTTCGGTATTGAAGGTAGCGGGCTCGTCGCCGCCGATGAGAATGGTGTCATCGGGGCTGAAGACCATATCGAGCAGCTGGCTCATGT
Source organism: Eggerthellaceae bacterium (assembly GCA_040774885.1). Lineage (GTDB taxonomy): Bacteria > Actinomycetota > Coriobacteriia > Coriobacteriales > Eggerthellaceae > JAXGTO01. Next base: position 92,029 of record JAXGTO010000002.1, read on the forward strand.
CATCGTTGGTGGCATTGAGGTCATCTTCGATGACGCGCATCAAATCGCGCTCTTCGAGTCCGGCCTTCAGTTCCTCGATGGCCTTGCCGCCGATGCCCTCGATGCGCATGAGGTCTTCTTCGGTATGGCCCAGCAGATCGGCAACGGTCTCGATGCCGGCTTCGCTGAACTTGTTTGCCCAACGCTGCGATACGCCCAGGTCATCGTAGATGTACAGGCGGGCTTCCTCGTCGGTGAGAGTCTGGGCGCGACCGCCACCCATGTTGCCGAAGTAGCTGCCGTAGTTCCCGCCCATGCCCAGGTAGCCATCGCCATCAAGCGACCAGTCCTGGGGCTGCGGCATGAGTTCCTCGATGTTGCGCAGTTCGTCGGGAGCGTAATCGGGCAGCGAATCGCCCGCACCGGAAGCAACCGGCTGGCCCTTGTAGGTAAGGCGCACGTCGCGGTAACGGCGCAGACCGGTGCCGGCCGGAATCGGCTTGCCGATGATGACGTTTTCCTTGAGGCCGGCCAAATGGTCGGTTTTGCCCTCGATGGCGGCATCGGTGAGAACCTTGGTGGTCTCTTGGAACGATGCAGCGGAAAGCCACGAGTCGGTAGCCAAAGAGGCTTTGGTGATGCCCAGCAGCAACGGCTGGCCCACGGGAGGTTCTTTGCCTTCGGCTATCAGCTCGTTGGCCACATCTTCGAACTCGTAGCGATTGATCTGGCGGCCCGGCAAGAAGTCGGAATCACCGGAATCGAGCACGGCGAGTTTGCGAAGCATCTGACGGGCGATGACCTCAATATGCTTGTCGTTGATATCGACGCCCTGGCTGACGTAAACGTCTTGCACCTGGCTGACGATGTAGCGCAGCGTGGTATTGGGGTCGGTCAGACGCAGCAAGTCGTGCGGGTTGACAGAACCCTTGGTGAGCTGCTGGCCCACCTCGACCTCGTCGCCATCCGCGACGCCCGGCATCAGCTGGGCGCGAGCGGAAACGGTGTACTCGCGGATATTGCCCTCTTGGTCATGCACGGTGAGGACCTTGGAGTTCTTGTCGCCGGAAACCTGCAGCGTACCGGCGATTTCGGCCAGCACCGCCTGGCCCTTGGGCTTGCGGGCTTCGAAAAGCTCGGTGACACGCGGAAGACCGTGGGTGATGTCCTCGCCGGCGACGCCGCCGGTATGGAACGTACGCATGGTCAACTGGGTGCCGGGCTCGCCGATCGACTGAGCGGCGATGATGCCCACCGCCGTGCCGATGTTGACCGGGCGGCTGGTAGCCAAATCCCAGCCATAGCACTTCTGGCAAACGCCATGCTCGGCGTGGCAGGTCATGATGGTGCGATGCTTGACCGTGTTCACACCGGCGTCGAGGAAGCTCTGAAGCTGTTCGACGGACTGGATGAACGTGTCGCCCTCGGCCAGCACTTCGCCGGTCTTGGGGTCGACTACGGGGTCGATCAGGCAGCGGCCGACCAAGTTGGCATCGGGCTCGCCTTTGCCGTTGAGGATGGAGTACTCGATGCCCTCATCGGTGCCGCAATCGATTTCGCGGATGATGACGTCTTGCGCCACGTCGACCAGACGGCGGGTGAGGTACCCGGAGTCGGCGGTACGCAGAGCGGTGTCGGCCAGACCCTTGCGGGCGCCGTGCGTGGAAATGAAGTACTCCAGAACGGGCAGGCCCTCGCGGAAGTTGGCCTTGATCGGGCGGTCGATGATCTCGCCTTTCGGGTCGGACATCAAACCACGCATGCCGGCCAGCTGGCGAATCTGCTTGATGTTGCCTCGAGCACCGGAGAACGCCATCATGTAGATGGGGTTGAACCGGTCGAAGTTGTCGGCCATGGCATTGCCGACCTCTTCGTTGGCTTCGTTCCAGATGTCGACGACCTGCTTATGACGCTCTTCGTCGCTCATCAGGCCCATCTCGTAATCCTCGTCGATGGAATCGACCTTTTTGTCGGCCGCATCGAGGATTTCCTGCTTGTTGGCGGGCACGGTGGCGTCATACACCGAAACGGTGACGCCGGCGCGCGTGGCGTAATGGAAGCCAGCGGCCTTGAGCCCGTCCAGGATGGGCTCCATCTCGGACGTGGTGTAATGGTTGCAGCAGTCTTCCACCAAACGGCTGATCTCCGACTTGTTCATCTCGTAGTTGAGGAACGGATAGTCGTCAGGCAGCACGCGGTTGAACGTGATGCGGCCGATGGTGGTGCCGATGCGCTCGCCCTTCTTGTGCTCTTCGAACACGCCGAAAGCCGTGGCCACCTGCGTGTCGCGGGTAAGGCGCACGTTGATCTTGGCCTGAAGGTCCACTTCTGCGCGGGCGTCATAGGCGTTGAGCGCGTCATCGAAATCGATGAACGTGCGGCCTTCGCCCTCGAAACCGTCGCGTGCGGCGGTGAGGTAGTACAGGCCGATGATCATGTCCTGCGTGGGGACGGTGAGCGGGCGGCCGTGGGCCGGGCTCTTGATGTTGTTGGCGGAAAGCATGAGCACGCGCGCTTCGGCCTGGGCTTCGTTGCCCAAGGGCACATGGACGGCCATCTGGTCGCCGTCGAAGTCGGCGTTGAAGGCGGTGCACACCAGCGGATGCAGCTTGATGGCCTTGCCCTCGACCAGCACCGGTTCGAACGCCTGAATGCCCAGGCGATGCAGGGTTGGTGCGCGGTTAAGCAGCACGGGATGCTCGTGAATGACTTCTTCGAGCACGTCCCACACGTAACTGGCGCCACGGTCGACGGCGCGCTTGGCGGCCTTGATGTTGGCGGCATATTCGAGTTCGACCAGGCGCTTCATGACGAAGGGCTTGAACAGCTCCAGCGCCATGGGCGAAGGCAGGCCGCACTGATGCAGCTTGAGCTGCGGACCCACGACGATGACCGAACGGCCGGAATAGTCGACGCGCTTGCCCAGCAGGTTCTGGCGGAAACGACCCTGCTTGCCCTTGAGCATGTCGGAAAGCGACTTCAGGGGGCGGTTGCCCGGGCCCGTGACGGGACGGCCGCGGCGGCCGTTGTCGAACAGGCTGTCGACGGCTTCCTGCAGCATGCGCTTCTCGTTGTTGACGATGATCTCGGGAGCACCCAGATCGAGCAGGCGCTTCAAGCGGTTGTTGCGGTTGATGACGCGACGGTACAGGTCGTTCAAGTCACTGGTGGCGAAACGGCCGCCGTCGAGCTGCACCATGGGGCGCAAGTCGGGCGGGATGACCGGAACGACATCCAAGATCATATCGGAAGGCTTGTTGTCGGAGTTGAGGAACGCGTCGACCACCTTCAGGCGCTTGATGGCCTTGGCGCGCTTCTGCCCCTTGCCGGTGGAAATCACCTCGCGCAGTTCTTCGGCCGTAGCTTCGAGATCCATATCATCGAGCAGGTCGCGCACGGATTCGGCACCCATGCCGCCCTTGAAGTAGTCGCTGTAGTTGAGGCGCATCTCGCGATACAGCGCCTCATCGGGGACGAGCTGCTTGGGCTCGATCTTCAGAAAGGCATCCAGCGCTTCGCTGCGCAGAGCCTTGCGCTCATTGAATTCCTCATAGAGGTCGGCAAGCTCGTCTTCAACTTCTTCGGGAGACATGCGCTCGTCATCTTCGATGTCATCGACGAATTCGTCTTCTTCGGGCTTGTAGTCCGTGGAAAGACGACGAGTGGCGGCCACCAAGCGATCGCGTTCGGCGTCCAATTCCTCCAAGTCGGCCGTCAGCTCTTCGCGCAACTCGTCAACGTCTTCTTCACGAGCTTCGGAGTCAACGCTGGTGACGATGCTGCTGGCGAAGTAGAGCACCTTTTCAAGATCTTTGGGCGGAATGTCCAGCAGATAGCCCAAGCGGCTGGGGCTGCCCTTGAAATACCAGATATGGCTGACCGGAGCGGCGAGCTCGATATGGCCCATGCGCTCACGGCGAACCTTGCTGCGCGTGACTTCCACGCCGCAGCGCTCGCACACGATGCCCTTGAAGCGGATGCGCTTGTATTTACCGCAGGCGCATTCCCAGTCCTTGGTGGGACCGAAGATCTTTTCGCAGAACAGACCATCTTTTTCGGGTTTGAGGGTACGGTAGTTGATGGTCTCGGGCTTCTTGACCTCGCCACGCGACCAGCCGCGGATATCCTCGGCACTGGCAAGGGAGATACGCAACGCATCGAAGTTGTTTACGTCGAATTCAGTCATTATTGCTCCTCTCCCTTCCCGATAAGCTCGTTGTCGTCATCACTGTTTCCATCATCTGCACCCAGCAGGTCGCCGAGCTCGGCTGCGATGTCGTTGAGGGCGTCGCCTTCAGCTTCATCGGTCTTGGCTGCTTCCGCGGCCATGGCGTCCATCAGGGTGGCGTCGTTGTCGTTATCGTCTTCGTCATGCTCGACGGTGACGTCGATCATGCGCTTGTCGTGGCCTTCCAACTCGACGTTGAGGCACAGGGACTTCATTTCCTTCACCAGCACCTTGAAGCTCTCGGGCACCTCGGCGGCGGGGATGTTCTCGCCCTTGACGATGGCCTCGTAGCTCTTCACGCGACCGGCGGTGTCGTCGGACTTCACCGTGAGGATTTCCTGCAACACGTTGGACGCGCCGTAAGCGTAGAGGGCCCACACTTCCATTTCGCCGAAACGCTGGCCGCCGAACTGGGCTTTGCCGCCCAGGGGCTGCTGAGTGATCAAGCTGTAAGGACCAGTCGAGCGGGCGTGGATCTTGTCGTCGACCAAGTGGCCCAACTTGAGGATGTAGCTTTGGCCCACGGTGATGGGCTCGCGGAAACGCTCGCCCGTGCGGCCATCGCGCAGCCAGGTCTTGCCCGTACGGGAAAGCTGCGGCACGAATTCATCGCGCGCGTTTTCGCCGAACTTGGCATGGTTGATGTTGATGAGGTTGCGATTGGCGCCCTCGATGGCATCGGAGATTTCCTGCTCGGTGGCACCGTCGAACACGGGGGTGCTCACGTACTGCGGGCCCTCGACGGGCTCGGTGGAGTCGGGATCTTCCGACCAACCCCATTTGGCCGCCCAGCCCAAGTGGCATTCGAGCAGCTGGCCCACGTTCATACGCGAAGGCACGCCCAGAGGGTTCAAGATGATGTCGATGGGAGTGCCATCGGCCAGATACGGCATGTCCTCGATCGGCAGGATGCGGCTGATGACGCCCTTGTTGCCGTGGCGTCCGGAGAGCTTGTCGCCCTGCTGGATCTTGCGCTTCTGCGCCACGAACACACGGACGAGTTCGTTGACGCCGGGAGCCAGGTCGTCGCCATTCAGACGCGACTGGCGCGTGATGCCGATGACGCGGCCGCCGGAACCGTGGGGCACCTTCAAGCTGGTGTCGCGCACTTCGCGGGCCTTTTCGCCGAAGATGGCGCGCAGCAGGCGCTCTTCAGCCGTGAGCTCGGTTTCGCCCTTGGGCGTGACCTTGCCCACCAGCACGTCGCCGGGGAACACCTCGGCGCCCACGCGGATGACGCCGTCGGCGTCCAAGTCGCCGATCATATCATCGGAGATATTGGGGATCTCGCGGGTAATTTCCTCGGGGCCCAGCTTGGTGTCGCGGGCATCGAGTTCGTATTCGGAGATATGGATGCTGGTCAGCAGGTCTTCTGAAACCACGCGCTCCGAAAGGATGATGGCGTCCTCGTAGTTGTAACCTTCCCACGGCATGTAGGCCACCATGAGGTTCTGGCCCAGCGAAAGCTCGGCGGTATCGCACGAAGGACCATCGGCCAGCACGTCGCCGGCAGCAACATGGTCGCCCTTGCGAACCAACGGCTTGTGGTTGATGCAACCGCTCTGGTTGGAACGCTGGAATTTGGGAATGAGGTACTCGTCGTAGTCGCCGTCATCGGTGAGCACGTTGATGACCTCGCCGTCGACATAGTCGACCACGCCGGGGTTCTGGGCAACCAAGATCTCGCCCGAGTCGACCGCGAGTCGATGCTCGATGCCGGTTCCTACCAGCGGAGCATGCGGACGCAGCAACGGCACGGCCTGGCGCTGCATGTTGGAACCCATGAGGGCGCGGTTGGCGTCGTCGTGCTCGAGGAACGGGATGAGGCTCGTAGCCACCGACGTCATCTGACGCGGTGAAACGTCCATGTAGTCCACTTGTTCCACCAGGCAGTCGGCTGCTTCGCCGAACACGCCCTTGCTGTCGCGGGTGCGGCACAAGGCGCGCGCCTTGGGCGTCCAGGTTCCGTCTTCGTTTTTGACGGCGAACTCGCGCGTATCGGGGTTGAACGTCTCGTTCGCCTGGGCGATGGTATGCGTTTCTTCTTCGTCGGCCGTGAGGTAATCGACGTCGTCGGTCACCTTGCCGTCGATGACGCGGCGATACGGCGTCTCGATGAATCCGTAGGGGTTGATGCGCGCGTACGTGGCCAACGAGCCGATGAGGCCGATGTTGGGACCTTCAGGGGTCTCAATGGGGCACATGCGGCCATAATGGCTGGTATGGACGTCGCGCACTTCGAAGCCGGCGCGCTCACGCGAAAGACCGCCCGGGCCCAGGGCGCTCAAGCGGCGCTTGTGGGTGATGCCGGCGGCCAGGTTCGACTGGTCCATGAACTGCGAGAGCTGGGATGAACCGAAGAATTCCTTGATGGAGGCCACGATGGGGCGGATGTTGATGAGGCTCTGCGGCGTGATCTCGTCGGGTTCCTGCATGCTCATGCGCTCGCGCACCACGCGCTCCATACGCGAAAGGCCGATGCGGAACTGGTTTTGGATGAGCTCGCCGACCGTGCGGATGCGGCGGTTGCCGAAATGGTCGATGTCATCGGTGGTGTAACCCTCGGCGCCATCATGCAGCTGCACGATGTAGCGCATGGCCGCCAAGATGTCATCGGTGGTAAGAATGGAGGATTCGTTTTCCGGATCGAATCCGAGCTTCTTGTTGATCTTGTAGCGCCCGACCTTGGCCAGGTTGTAGCGCTGGGGGTTGAAGAAGAGGCCATCGAGCAGCGTGCGTGCGCTGTCGATGGTGGGCGGCTCGCCGGGACGGAAGCGCTTGTACAGCTCGATGAGGCTTTCTTCCTTGGTGGTGGCGGGGTCACGATCGAGCGTGCGGATGACCATTTCGGAATCGCCCAGCAGCTCGATGATCTCTTCGCGGGTCTCGGCCAAGCCCAAAGCGCGCACCAGCAGAGTGGCGGGCTGCTTGCGCTTGCGGTCGATGCGCACAGAGAGGATGTCGCGCTTGTCGGTCTCGAATTCCAGCCAAGCACCGCGGCTAGGGATGACCTTGCAGTTGTAGATGGTCTTGTCGGAGGTCTTGTCGCGCTCGGTGGCGAAGTAGACGCCCGGGCTGCGCACCAACTGAGACACCACGACGCGCTCGGTGCCGTTGATGATGAAGGTGCCGCGCGGAGTCATCAAGGGGAAGTCGCCCATGAAGACGTCTTGTTCTTTGATCTCGCCCGTTTCAAGGTTGGTGAAACGCACCTCGGCGAACAGGGGGGCTTGGTAGCTCACATCCCTGCGCTTGCATTCGTCGACGCCGTATTTCGGCTCGCCGAATTCATGCTTGCCGATTTCGACGCGCATGTCCTTGGTGTTGCTTTCGATGGGGCTGATGTCTTCGAAAGCTTGGTCAAGACCCTCGCCCTCAAACCATTTGAAACTATCGGTTTGAATTGCGATCAGATTGGGGACGTCGATGACGGCCGGGATCTTGGCAAAGCTCTTTCGACTCCTGTAAAGGCTGGTGGGAGCAGTGTTTTTTGCTTTCGCCACGGGGCATTTCCTCCTTCAAGAAAATCCGGAAAACTGCGAAAAGTCGCAAGTTCTTAAAATACGCGCGGAATATTCCCGAGTCAAGGAAAATTTTTACCAATTATGCAATTCGTATGTTTATCTGGGGAAACAGATGGAGCTCTGCAACCCTCGCGCAACAACAAGATTGGCGTTCGTCACGATTTCGGCCTTTAACGCAGCGAATTCGGGATAGTGTGGCGATTTGACCGACTTTCGAAGCCGGAAGCATCGACACCGCGAGCATCGTCCCAGTTCACGCAGCGACCAGAAAGACAGCTTTCTTGTTCCGAGCCACATTATCCCAGATTCGATGCGAAAACCGCCGTTTAAATGACAAATGGCTCGGATTTGAGATCGTTGAGCTGGATTCAAGGCAAAAGGGTCAGACCTGGGAAGGAATCGGTCGAGAGTGCCAAACGACAACGGATAAGCCTCTCCAACCAAACCAGTCTTCACGGCATCCAACGGCCAATCTTCATCGAGGAAATCAGATGCCTATCGGCACCGAGCTGCAGCCCGATACCGGCATCTCATCACTCCAATCGAATTTCCTGCAGCGTTACCCTGCCGACATCGTCCGCAGCACCATCGTTCACAACCTCCATTGCAAAATGAGCAAGCCGTGAACGGACGCTGCAAGATTACGGCAAGAATCCCGAAAACGTAATGCAAGACAATTGCAAAACGAGTGAATGCCCTACGCCGTACCATCATCGCATGATTGCACTCAGCCATATATCCGCCGTCGAATTCTGGCGCTCGCCTACAGCAAAGACGCTCGAGGGTCAACGAATGCGCCCCTCAAAGGCTGCATGGGGAGACCCTCCCAGCACAAGAGCGCTTGCCGGCATAACGGCTGCTTGGCCGAATGGCATCAACCGCCCGTTCAACATTATCGTTAACGATGCTTCATCTCGCAGGGATACCGCATGCGCAATAACGCACCTATGGTCGCTGCCAATTCCTAACGGCTCGTTAATTGCTCAGGACGGTTATCTCGTTTCGTCGCCGGAATTCACGTTTGTTCAGATGGGAAACATCTTTTCACTTCCGCAGCTTATTGCGCTGGGTATGGAATTTGCGGGTGGATACCGACTGCGACCGCAAACCGAAGAGGGATTCGAAAAACGGCAACCGCTAACGACTGCAACGAAACTGCGTGCTTTCGTCGATTCCACTCGCGGCTCGCATGGCCGCACAAAGGCGCTTCGCGCCTGTGCCTATCTTATGGAGGGGTCCGCTTCACCCAGAGAAACGGCTCTCGCTCTATTCTTGACATTGCCCTATCTGCTCGGAGGCTACGGAATCGCCCGTCCACAACTCAATTCGAGAGTGAGGATGCCCACCCGCGCAGTCTGGAAACCAGATAGAAATTACCGGTCATGTGATTTGACTTGGCCGGAATTCAACTTTTCGCTGGAATACGACAGTAACCGTTGGCATACCGGATCCGAGCGAATCAGCCGTGATGCAAAACGCCAAGGAGAGCTTGGGCTTACGGGCATGGAAGTTATTCCGGTTTCAAACCAGCAAATCATGAATGCAACGGATATGGAAAAGATCGCTCTTCTTGCGGCGAAAAAGACCGGAAAGAGAATTCCGAAATCGGCTCTAGGCCCAACCCAAGCACGAGTCTATCTACGACGCGAGATATTCAAAATCGGACATACGGATATCTAGGAACTATGCCGACATTTGCAACCAGCAAACCCGACATTCGTCACGATTTCGGCCTATCATGCAGCGAATTCGCGATAGTGAAGTGATTCGGACAGCATTAGATACTGACGAGGCCAACGCAACATGCATCACCCCAGGTCATACGCTATCAGAAAAAAATACCCACTCATTTGGAGCCACAATATCCCGAATTCGATGCAGAAACAGGCGTTTCAATGGCAAATGGGGCGAATCGGATCTAGCGCGACTGGCCAGGGCGAATGGGGCGAATTGGAGCTAGCGCAACCGGCTGAAACGAACGAGGCGAATTGGAGCTAGCGCAACCGGCTGAAACGAACGAGGCGAATCGGAGCTAGCGCAACCGGCCGGGACGAACGGTGCGATCGAAACCGCCCGCCCAATGATGCAGAGGCACATATCGATGTTGAGGCGTTTAAGCACAACCGGTCACGATACGAGCGACGAGCGGCGGCACGGAAATCAGTTGGCAGCAGATTCATCCCTATGTCGATTGAGAATCAACCAAAAATCCCTATGTCGATTGAGAATCAACCAAAACAAGGAGGGCGAACCCGCATGAGGGAGAGAACGGAATCGCACCTCTGGCTGCAATCCGATTCGGACCGCCCCACCATTTCAAGGCGGGAGCGCGAAAAGCGCCCCCGTCCAAACGGCTAGCCGAGCTTTTGCGCCAAGAGCTGGTTGATGAGCTTGGGATTGCCCTGGCCCTTCGTTTCCTTCATGCATTGCCCCACGAAAAAGCCGATGAGGCCGGTCTTGCCGCCCTTGTACTGTTCGACCTTGTCGGGGTTGGCGGCCAAGACGGCGTCGATCACCGCTTCGAGCTCTCCGGTGTCGCTCACCTGCTTCATGCCGTGCTCTTCCACGATGGCCGCAGGATCCTTGTCTTCGTCCATGATGGCGGCGAACACTTCCCTGCCCTGCTTGGAACTGATGGAATCATCGGCCAACAGGCCGACCAGCGCCACCGCGCGCTCGGGTGTGAGCGGCGTGTCGTCCAGGTCGATGCCCTCGTTGGCGTTTAGATAGCCGGCCACGTCGTTGATGACCAGATTGGCCAACGGTTTGGCCAGATCCGCGGAAGCCGACCGCATGCACTGCTCGAAGAAATTGGCTGTGGCGCGATGCTCCACCAGATGTCGCGTATCGTAGGGCGTCAAGCCATAGTCGGCTTCGAAGCGGGCCGCTTTGGCATCGGGGAGTTCGGGGAGCTTGGCACGCACTCCTTCGATGAATTCATCGGACAAATCGTAGGGAGCCAGGTCGGGGTCGGGGAACATGCGGTAGTCGTCGGCGGTTTCTTTGACGCGCATGACGATGGTGCGCTTGGCAGACGGATCCCAATGGCGCGTTTCCTGATAGATGATGCCGCCCTCTTCAAGAACTTCGGCTTGGCGGCATATCTCGTAAGCCAGGCCGTCATGCAGGTTCTTGAAGCTGTTGATGTTCTTGAGCTCGGTCTTGGTTCCCAGTTCTGTGGCGCCGCGGCGGCGCAGGCTGATATTGCCGTCGGCGCGCAGGCTGCCCTCTTCCATGCTGCAGTCGGAAATGCCCAGAGCCAGATAGATCTGGCGGAGCTTCTGCATGAACATCCGCGCCTCTTCCGGCGTGCGGATATCGGGCTCGGTCACCAATTCCATCAGCGGCGTGCCGGCGCGGTTGTAATCGACCAGGCTGTGCGTGGCTCCGGCGATGCGGCCTTCCTCGCCGCCGATATGGATCATCTTGCCGGCATCTTCTTCCATATGGATGCGCGTGATGCCGATATGCGCCGTATAGCCGTCCTGCGCATCGGAACCCAGGTCGACCCGTTCGCGGGCGCCGGCGCCGTCCACGTCCAAATCGAGATGGCCGCGCATGCAGAAGGCCTTGGGACCCTGCGTGGTTTGGAAATTCTTGGCCATGTCGGGATACATATAGCCTTTGCGATAGAACATGGTGTGCTTTTCGATATCGCAGTTGGTGGCCAAACCGGCCAACACGATGCTCTGGATGGCGGCTTTGTTGGGAACGGGCAGCGCGCCGGGAAGGCCCACGCACCCCGGGCCGGTGTGCGTATTGGGTTCGGCGCCGAATTCCAGCTTGCAGCCGCAGAACATCTTGGTTTCGAGCGTGGTGAGCTCGGTATGCACTTCCAAGCCGATGACGGCTTCCCAGTCTTGAAGGACTTCTTCCATCTTCTTCATGTTATTCGCCCGCCTTTCCGCCCGCGAACTCCGGCGCGATGGGAGCCGAGCCGTAAACGCTTTCGAGCGCAGCCGCCACGCGCAACATGTTCTGGTCCTGGAACCACGGGGAAATCAACTGCACCCCCACGGGCATGTTGCTCTGCGAGCCCAGCCCCACGGGCATGTTCATGCCGCCGTTGCCGGCGATATTGATCGAAATGGTGAACATGTCGGAAAGGTACATGCTGGTCGGGTCGGAAATCTCGCCGAACTTGAATGCGGTGCGCGGGCTGACCGGCGCCAGGATGCAATCGCAGCTTTCGTAGGCGCTGCGGTAATCCTGCGTGATGAGCGTGCGGATCTGCTGGGCGGGATAGTAGTACTTCTCGTAGACGCCGGCGGAAAGCAGGTAGCTTCCCAGCATGATGCGGCGACGTGCTTCGAGGCCGAATCCGGCTTCGCGGCTGGCTTCGTACTGGCCGCCCAGATCTTTGTGGCCGGCTTCGCAATACCCATAGCGCACGCTGTCGAAACGGGCCAGATTGCTGAACGCCTCGCACGGACCCAGCACGTAATAGGCGCTCATGGCGGCCTGCGCGTTGGGGAGTTCGACTTCCACCAGCTGCGCGCCGAGTTCTTCGAGTTTGGCGGCGGCTTCGGCCACCTTGTCGCGCACTTCGGCGTCAAGGCCTTCGGCTTCCATGAAGGCGGGCACCACGCCGATGCGCATGCCCTTCACGCCGCGATCGAGCTCGGCAGTGAAATCGACATCGACCTGCTGGCTGGTGCAATCGAGCGCATCGTGCCCGGCGATGGCATTGAGGGTCAGCGCCGCATCGCGCACGGTGCGCGAGAACGGACCCACTTGGTCGAGGCTGCTGCCGAAGGCGACCACGCCGTAGCGGCTGACCACGCCATAGGTCGGCTTGACGGCTACCGCTCCGCAGAAGCTGCCGGGCTGGCGGATCGACCCGCCGGTATCGCTGCCCAACGTGACGCAAGCCATGCCCGCCGCCACCGCGGCGGCGCTGCCGCCGCTGCTGCCACCGGGAACGCGATCGGTGTCCCATGGGTTGCGGGTGACGCCGAAAGCGCTGGTCTCGGTGGAACTGCCGAAGGCGAACTCGTCCATGTTCAACTTGCCCAGCGGCAGAGCGCCGGCATCGATGGCGCGGGAAACGCACGTGGCCGTATACGGCGCAACATAGTTTTCAAGCATCTTGGACGAACAGGTGGTATGCGTGCCCAGCTGGTTCATGTTGTCTTTGAAGGCGATGGGCACGCCGGCCAGCGGACCCAGATCATCGAAAGATCCGTCTGCCACGGCGGCATCCACCTTGTTGGCCTGCGTCAATGCAAGAGCGGGCGTGGTCTCGAGAAACGCGTGAATGGTCGGATCGACGGCCGCCACGCGATCAAGTGCGTTGCGGGCAATCTCGGCAGCCGAGAATTCCTTGGCCTGCAACCCGGCGCGGATAGCCGAAGCATCCATGCAGCTGAAATCGCTCATTGGTCGCCCCCTCCCAAAATGCTGGGAATGAGGAAGCTTCCGTCTTGCTGCTTGGGGGCGTTCGACAACGCCTCTTGCTGCGTGAATCCGGGCACCTCTTCGTCTTCGCGCATCACATTGGACAGGCTGCCGATAGGATGGAACGTGGGCTCGACGCCTTCCAAATCGTACTCGGTGATGGGGCTCAGGCTGTCGATGATGGCATTGAGGTCAGCCGTCATCTGCGGCAATTCATTATCGGATAGTCCGATACGGGTGTACGTGGCAATGTCGCGCACATCCTTTTCGGTAACATGCTGGGTCATGGATTCATCCCTGTCTGCGCCTTCAAGGCGCCAACCGATGTAACAAGTACCCGCCATTCTAGCAAAGCATGGGCCGGCCACGCAGAAGGTCACGAAGTCTCAACGCAAGGGAGCTGCGTGCTTTCCCCTCTGAATGCGTCGGGTGAAATCCCCCGCTTCGCCTTCATGCGCGGGCAATGCTTCTGGGCTATTCCCCTCCGAATCCAGGTCTTCTTCGCCAACGGCACCGCTCAGGGTGCTCGGGGCGGCAACGTGCCCGTCGGAGATGCCGATGCGCTTTGATGCGGCCTGCACTTCATCAGCTTGCTCGAGCGACATGACGCGCGTGCCCGAAATGATGCCATTGAGCATGACGAAGGGCTTGCGGCGAGCGGATCGCACGGCGCGAACCAGCAACGATACGGCCCAGAACGCATAGGTGAGCAAGAAGATGGCATCGATGGCGGAAAGCAGCGAATCCGGCGCGCCTTCCGGGAAGAACAGAACCACCCACACGGGCGCCATCAAAAACACCCAGAACAGCAGGGCATACCGCAAAACGCAGGCATACCACGGAGCGCGCGTGCCATCGGGCCGCACCACCTGCAATTGAAGCGCCTTCTGACCCAGCGTCTGGCTTTTCGCCACGGCGGGCACCAGCATGAAGAACACGCCTTCGATCGCCGCGCACAAGACAGCGAACGCCGTTTCGTCCAAACCCAAAAAGGCACAGGCAACCGCCGCCGCAACGCAACCGGCGCACGTCAACGCGATATCGATGGCAAACGCCGACAGACGCCGCGTGAAGGTGGTGAAGTGGCGCGCCTCCATGACGGTGCGCGCGTTCATGGCATCGATATCCGGCAAACGCCGGCACAGCGGACCCGCCACCCAAAAACCCACCAAGGCCCCGAGCGTATTCACCATGAGGTCATCGACATCGAATAGGCGGTAAGGGTGTTCGTAGAGCCCCCACAAGCCCGTGATCTGGGATGTTTCGAAAAACAGCGTGACACCGAAACCGATAAGCACCACCTGCCACCACTTGCGGTGAAAGAAATAACGCAAGAAAATTCCCAGCGGCATGGTGAGCGCCAGATTGAACAGCGCCTCGTATACCTCCGGATTCTTGAGGAAGGCGACCCATGTGGAAGGATCGGCACTGAGCGCCGTGGTCTCCATAATACGGCCGACGAAGGCGAAGGGAACCAACTGGGGCGTAGCGGCGTAGGCAACCACGGCGGTGTGGTCCTCCGGCAAGGGAAGTATCACCAGGTAGTAGGCGCACAGGCAATAAAACACGAACAGGAAGACCACGAACGTCTTCCAAAACGGCACCATGCCGAACTTGCGGTACTGACGGATCATATAGGGGACGGAAAGCAGCAGCGCCAGCAAGGGAAAGCAAGCGGCTGCGGCTTCGATGGGAAAAGCATAACGGAACATGCAGGAAAACGCTCTCTTCGCAAGGGGACGACTTAGGGAAGTATAGCGCTCGATTCCCCTAAAGCTCGATCCAATACACGCGCATGGGTTTGCCGTTTTTGAAGGCGGGGCGCATCTCGCGAACGCCGCCCGCACCTTCGATGGTGGCGATGGACCCTGCGTTGGTTTCGGCGCATCCCAACATGACCCGATCTTTTCCCCGTTCGCGGGCAACATCCAAAGCCAGCTGGAGCATCTGGCGCGCATAGCCGCACCGTCGCTCGCTGGGACGAACCTCGTAGCCGATGTTGCCGCCGTATTCGGACAGAATGGGATTGTCCAGGCTGTGACGCACCGAAGTGACGCCCACGATGCGTCCATCGGTGCGGCGAACGCCGAAGAACACGTCTTCCACAACCCAATCTACCTGGCAGGTTTCCGCTCGGCGATTGCCGCGCACGTGTTCGACCCAATCGGCAGCCGTCATCATCTCGATCAACGATCCTCCGTGAATCTCGTCTTCGCCCGCATCCAGGCACTCGTCTCTGAAAGAACGGATCTCTTCGAGAGACACATCCTCAGGCTTGACCAGTTTCAATTCCACGTCCGCCACTCCCCGTCCTTTCCATCGTCGATTCGGCCAACCATTGTACGCGAGGATAAGCCTTGGGTATACAATCTTTTCACCAAGCTTTTTCGAATGCTGAAAGGAGCGCTTCATGGCAGAGGAATACACGTTGAAGGCGTATGACGGCATCGAGTTGTTCGGAAAATCCGACAAGGTGGCCGACCCGACCGCTGTGGTGGTCATCGTCCACGGGCTCTGCGAGCACCAGGGACGCTACGACTATCTGACCGCGCGGCTGAACGCCCAAGGATTTTCGGTATACCGCTTCGACCACCGCGGACACGGACGCAGCGGCGGCAAGCAAGTGTATTACAAGGACCGCACCGAGATCATCAAGGACACCGATCTGACGGTTGAGCGTGCATTGGCGGAAAATCCCGGCGTGCCCGTGTACATGCTGGGACACAGCATGGGCGGCTATGGCGCTGCCTGTTACGGAACCGCGTTTCCCGGCAAGCTGCAAGGCTATGTGCTTTCCGGCGCTTGGACCCGTGACAATGCGCACTTGGCTGCCGATGTGGCCGCAAGCGATGCCGCTGACGACGACTACCTGCCCAATGAATTGGGAGATGGCGTTTGCAGCGACCCCGCCGTAGGCGCCGCCTACGTGGCCGACCCACTGGTCATCATGAAGATGAGCGTGGCGCTGTTCCGCGCCTGCCATGAAGGGCATCTTTGGCTCAAGGAAAACGCTGCCGTGTTCACCGACCCGTGCCTGATCTTGCATGGCGGGGCCGATGGGTTGGTTTCCCCCAAGGACAGCTTGGAATTCTTCGACCAGATAGGCACTGAAGACAAGAGCCTGCGCATCTACGCCGGGCTGTGCCATGAGATATTCAACGAATACGACAAGGACCTGGTCATAGACGATGCGCTGTGGTGGCTGAACACGCATGCGGAAATCGATTTAATCGAAGGCGCCTGATCGAACATTCCTTTCGCGTCGTCGAGCCCCCGCCGCTGTTGCGTCGGGGGCTATACTTTTGCCATGTCGGAATACACCCACATACCCCGCGGATTCGACCCCGTGTTCGACGAGCGCAGCCGCGTGCTGGTGCTGGGCTCGTTTCCATCGGTCCTCAGCAGGCAAAACGCCTTTTATTACGGGAACCCGCGCAACCGCTTCTGGAAGGTGGCCGCGGCATGCACGGGTGCGGCGGTGCCGCCCGACGAACCGATCGATGAATCGATCGCCGCGAAGAAGCAGCTGCTCTTGGATGCGGGAATCGCACTCTGGGATGTCATAGAGAGCTGCGACATCCGCGGGTCGAGCGATGCCAGCATCCGCAACGTCGTCGCGGCCGACGTGCAGCACGTGATGGCAGCGGCTCCCATCGAAGCGGTGCTGTGCAACGGCGCCACGGCGGGACGGCTGTACCGCGCGCACCTGCAGCAAAGCACGGGCATCGCCGCCGAGGTGATGCCGTCGACCAGCCCCGCCAATGCAGCCTGGAGCCTTGAGCGGTTGACGGAAGTTTGGCGCCGCGCCCTAAAACCCCATCTGCCAATGCTCTGAGCAACACGGCACCCCCACGGCAGTGCGCTACGATACGCATACGGCGATTCGCAGAGCCACCAGCTGGGCAACCACCGATGCCGCCGTGGATAAATTGATCGAACTGCTGTGAGCCTTCAAGGCTGCAGCCCGAAAGGAAGCGCGTTATGGACACCGACTTGCTGATAGCGCACATACGGCTGGGGCACGGCCTGTTGGTGGGCTGCGCAGCGCTCTACCTTGCTTGGTGGACCATCTTCTTCCGACCTGATGCCGGCAAGGTGGAAGGCGCGCTGTACGCCGTGGGCGTGGCGTGCATCGTCGGTGCGGCAGCCTGCGGAATCGCTGCAGTGGCGCTGATCTTGACGACGCTGCCCGGGTTCCCCGTTGCTGCCGGCCGAACCCCGATTCCCGGATGGGTCATCGCCGTTGCGGCCGTCGTCGGCTACATCGCCTTAGCGGCATTCACCAAAGGGGTATTCGATCGCCCTATCACCACCGAGCTGATGCTGCTGGTAGGGTGGGCCGCGCTCGAAGCGGCCGTCATAAACACCTTGCTCGCGGCTGGATCCATCAGCAGCGGCACCGCCATCGCGCTTGGCGTGGTTGTGACGATCTTATTCATCGCTACACTGGTGTGCTACGTGCTCTACTACCATCTGGCTCCACTGCCCTCGTTCATCGACGGAGCGGCGCCCCTATTAGCCGTAGGGGCGGCATCGGCCGTAATGGTAGTCCTGCTGGGCTAGGTGCGAGAGGCTATCTGCGCTCCCAAGCTCTGCGGTACAGCAAATGAGCACCGGCTGCGACTTGACCGATGCCCAAACACAGATAGAGCACAGATGCTGCATTGGGTATGAACATCATCTCGACCAACGTCCAGACGATGAGAAGCGCACCTGCCGCCGTGGACCAACGCGCCCACATCAAGCGACGATGCCGCACCAAGCAAGCAGCGGCAATCAAATTGGGAACGCCGTTCACCAAAAACAGTGCAAGCCCCGGCCAGAACAGGCTGGTGAAGAAGATGTCATGCAACGGAAAACGGTCGAACATCCACAGGGGCATAAGCGAATCGGTATTGCCTGGGAAAAAGAAATCGGCACCCATCATCAACCCGCCGAACGCCACAGCGCAGATTCCATTGAACCAGTTTATGAAGATGGAGTATCCACGTGCAGTTTTGTCCATCGTCCCAACTTTCCCCGGCAAATGATTCCCTTGAAACAGTATATCCGCTAATGCCGTCAGTCGCTGCAGCAGCCTTTCGCTCCGCCATTGCCCAGTTCTTCCACGTCAAGGAGCTTATCGTAATTGGCTATCTTGTAGTCGAGGCGCTTGAGCGTTGCTTTTTCCTGCTCCATGCGCTCGACCAAGTGCTCGCGCTGTTCAACCAAGATGGAACGACGCGCCTCTTCGGTACCCTCGCCCTGGCGGTACAGCGCGACGTATTCGATGAGCGCTTCCACTTGAACGCCGGCGCTGCGGAAGCACTTGATGAACTCGACCCAGCCCAAATCCGAATCATCGTAGTCGCGGATGCCGCTTTCGGTACGATGGACCGGCGGAATGAGCCCCACGCGCTCGTAGTAGCGCAATGTGTCGGCGGAGATGTCGAACTTCTGGGATACCTCGGCGATTTTCATGGCTGCCTCCTTGCTCGTCGCCACCAGTGTAAGCATTGGAGCCCACTCCAAGTCAAGCAGATTCGGCGAATCGGCGCCGGCGCCCGTATGTTTTCAAGTACCATGGGACCAAGCCCCAAACACGCGCGCAAGGACGGACATGAATTATCAAACCGCCGCCTATACGGCATCCTACGGCACCATCGAGCAACTGCCGCCTTCCAAGCGGCTGGAAGTCTCGTTCGTCGGACGGTCCAACGTGGGCAAATCTTCGTTGATGAACAAGGTGTTCGGCCGCAAGAATTTGGTGAAGGTGTCGGCGACTCCCGGCAAGACCTCCACCATCAACTTCTTCCGCGTGGAAGATTACGATTTCGTCGATCTGCCCGGCTACGGATACGCCAAGGTGGCCAAGAGCGAAAAGGGCCGCTGGAGCGAGCTCATCGAGGGGTATTTCGCGCAAGACCGCCGCTTCGCTTTGGTGGTGGCGCTCATCGACATCCGCCACGATGCCAGCGACCTCGACATCCAGATGATCGAGTTTTTAGCCGCGCACAACCTTCCGTTCATGGTTGTGTTCACCAAAGCCGACAAACTCGGCAAATCGCAACAGCAAAAGCAGATTGCCGCGCTCTGCCGCCAGCTGGCGCAAGTGGGCGATGCCTGCGTGGTGGCCGCATCATCGCTCAAGGGCACCGGCATCGACGATGTCCGTTCTTTGATAGAAGATGCGCTGGCCCAAGCGCGCTGAGCGATATTATTCCAAGTACACGCCATCGGCACACGACCTCCATCAGCTGTTCCTCCGATTACGGTATAGTCGATGTATCGTTTTTCCCACCGAAAGGACCCCTTATGATCGTGAGCACCGCTGATGTCATTCCCGGCCAAAACGTGCAGGTTCTCGGACTGGTTCGCGGCAACATCGTCACCTCCAAAAATCTCGGTCGCGACATGATGGCTGGATTCAAGAGCATGGTGGGCGGCGAGATCAAGACCTTCACCGATATGACCAACGAAGCGCGGCAGGTGGCCGAAGACCGCATGATTCAAGCGGCTCAGCAGCTGGGCGCCGATGCCGTGGTGGCATCTCGCTTCACCAGCAGCAGCGTCACCGAGGGCACCATCGAGATGCTGTGCTACGGCACCGCCGTCAAACTCCTGGGCTGACGCAGACCCATGTCCCATTTTCCCCTTCCCGCATCGCGTACCCTGTTGCGCGCGATTGGCTGTACCGCTTGTGCCGCATTGTTGGCTGTTTCATTGTGTCTGCTTCCCAGTTGCGGCAAATCCAGCAGTTCGGAAGTTTCGAGTTCCGGCATCCCCGGCGCCGATTCCTATGTGAGCCCCTATGACTTCAACGGGCTCGTGCGCACCGACGGAAGGCTGACGTACAGCGTGAACGGCTCCGTGGTATCCAAATTGGGCATCGATGTATCCGAGCACCAAGGGACCATCGATTGGAACGCCGTGGCTGCCGATGGCATCGATTTCGCCATCATCCGCGTTGGAAACCGAGGTACCACCGAGGGCGGCCTTTCAACCGACGCGCAATTCGAAAACAACCTTGCCGGCGCACAAGCGGCAGGACTGGAATGCGGTGTTTATTTCTTCAGCCAAGCCGTCAACGAAGACGAAGCGCGGGAAGAAGCTGATTTTGTCTTAGCCCAGTTGGGCACGACCTCACTGGACTACCCCATCGTGTTCGATGAAGAAGTGGTGGGCACGCAGGGCCGCGCCAGCGGACTGTCGAAATCCCAGTTGACCGCCAATGCGCAAGCGTTCTGCGAGCGCATCGAGCAAGCGGGGTATCGCACGATGATCTACGGCAACGCGCAAGATGTGGCCAAGCTGGACGTGAGCGCGCTTTCTTCCTACCCGTTCTGGTACGCGGAATACGGCGAGAAAACCCCCAGCGGGCGTTTCGACTTCACCATCTGGCAGTACAGCAACAGCGGGACCGTGGCCGGCATCGATGCGGCGGTAGATATGGACATTGATTTCATGGGTAATGGCGGCGCGGGCGTCTGATGAAGACGCTGATAGTTTGGCGCCGCTACCGCATTGCCCGATAAACCCGAGGGCCAGCGTGCCCCGATGAGATCGCCGGCTGAAGCGCTTATTCCGTGCTGTATGAGTCCACGAAGTGATAGATGATGGCCGCGCTGGTGGGGGTGCAGAGTTCGCCTTCGAGCTTTTCGTCGCAGACGGGAATGCCGCGCGCAATGGTCGCCGCCGTGGCGGGCGCGGGAATTTTCATGATGCCATGGGCGCACTGCACCGTTCCGCTGCCCGTCTGAATGGGCGTGGCAGTGATTCGTGCGGGGTGGAGATAGTCGATGGCCAGGCATATCTTGGCTGTGTTGCGAATAGCCGAAGCCTCTCCCACCTCATGGAAGTGCGTTTCATCCACCGAGCACCCATGGGCCGAAGCCTCGGCTTCGGCCAAGATACGATAGATGGCATGAAGGTCGGTGCGCACCTCCGGCTCAACGTTGAGCCGCTCGATAGTGGCATCGATGGCTGCCAGGTCATGATGGTGTTCGTCGGGAATAGTCAGATTGTCCGCGTCGAGCTCGATCTGAGCCTGGGCCGATCCGCTCATATGGGCGCACAGGCCATCCCAGATGGCCGCGCGCGTGGCACAGCGGGTGAAGTCGAAATGCAGGTTGTCCATGAGTGCATGCTCCTTGTCGTCCGAGCGTTCTCACGCGTCCGATCGGTTGCGGGCCCTCGAGCCCAGATGGTTGATGAGACCGGCTTGGAACCCCGCGCCGAACCCGTTGTCTATGTTTACCACCGAAACGCCGCTGGCGCAGCTGTTGAGCATGGCCAGCAAAGCTGCCAGGCCGTTGAAGCTGGC
>JAXGTO010000003.1:0-78806 GCA_040774885.1 Eggerthellaceae bacterium
ATCGACTCGTCCACCCACGCCGCCGCCCGCGGGTTCTTCACCGTGTCCGGCTCGCGCTACTACGGCACCTGGGGCGCGGGCTACGTCCTGCGCGGCACCATGCAGTGCTCCGCCTACTCCGCGGTGCTGCTGGCAGACAACGACGGGAAGCTCGCCTCCGGCACCGGC
The DNA here is from genome assembly GCA_040774885.1 of Eggerthellaceae bacterium. Lineage (GTDB taxonomy): Bacteria > Actinomycetota > Coriobacteriia > Coriobacteriales > Eggerthellaceae > JAXGTO01. The sequence goes on from JAXGTO010000003.1 coordinate 169, forward strand.
TGGCTGGTGACGGGCGCCTACGACGGCGGCAACCTCCAGCGCTACTGGCTGCAGACGCTCGACGGCCCGTACTCCGGCGCCGCCACGGGCCTCCTCAAGACGGGGTCGGCGTGGGCCTACGGGATCTACGGCAAGGGCTGGGTGGCGCGCGGCAAGTACCGCTCCGGCGCCGGCTACACCTATTTGGCAAACAACGACGGCAGGCTCGAGAACCCCGGCTGGGTCGTCACGCCCGCCTACGACGGGGGCTGGCAGCGCTACTGGATCGACTCCTCCACCCACGCCGCCGCCCGCGGGTTCTTCACCGTGTCCGGCTCGCGCTACTACGGCACCTGGGGCGCCGGCTACGTCCTGCGCGGCAACATGCAGTGCTCCGCCTACTCCGCGGTGCTTCTGGCCGACAACGACGGGAAGCTGGCCTCCGGCACCGGCTGGCTGGTGACCGCGAAGTACACCGGCAACCTGCAGCGCTACTGGCTGACGACGCTCACCGGCCCGTACTCCGGCGCGCAGACCGGCTTCTTCGAAGTGTCGGGATCGAAATATTACGGCACCTACTCGAAGGGCTACGTGCTTCGCAATTCATTTACCGACCGAATCGTTTCCGGGCGCGTGTACCATGCCGACAACGATGGCAAGTGCACGGATTTTTGCGCAACGTGCTCCACTGACAGTTCGGTTAATGCCAAGGTCGCTTCTGTGCTTTATGGCATCGGCACCTCTGGAGATGCCTTGCGTCGGGCTTTCGACAAGGTATCGACTTACAATTACATTCAAATGGATCTTTATCCCACGGGGGATTGGGCTCCGGCATATGCCGCTCAGATGATCGACAACAACGGCGGGAATTGCTACCGTTTCGCTGCTTTGTTCTGCTGTTTGGCAAGAAGTTTGGGGTACAGCGCCAACGCGATAAGTGGGTGGGTGCCAGGGTATGGGGCTCCTGAGGCAGCACATGGTTGGTGCGAGGTCTACATGAACGGTCAAACGCTCATCTGCGATCCGGATATGAACAGGTTCTATCCTTCCCGAAATTGGTATCTGGTTACCTATGCCAATGCGCCGACGGAATATCATATCCTCTGATTTTAGCTATCGTACTTTGTAATTCGCACGGTCATGGCGCGCCTCGGTCGGGGCGCGCCATTGCGCTGGTATACTATCGCCCATGCCGAATTCAAATGACAATCTGCGCCATACCCCCGGGCAACGTCGCCGCATCGCCGTGGTCACCATGGGCGTCAAGTTGGGTGACGAGACGCGGGGCTACACGCGCTTTCGCAAGATAGCCGAAATGCTCTGTGCAGCGGGGTTTCAAGTCGACCTGATAACCAGTGCGTTTCAGCATTGGGAAAAGGCGCAGCGCGATACAGCGAAGGCCTGCTATTCGGACTTGCCGTACCGCATCGTGTTCATCAATGAGCCCGGCTACAAGAAGAACCTCGATCTTTCCCGCATTCACAGCCATAAGGTAGCTGCCAAAAACCTGCGTGAGCACTTCGGTGCCAACCGCTATGACTTGGTATACGCGGAAATCCCTCCCAACGATGTGGCGCTTGCGTGTGCCGAATGCGCTAACGACCAAGGAATCCCCTTCATCGTCGACGTGAATGACTTGTGGCCCGAAGCCATGCGCATGGCCGTAGACATCCCCGTCGTCAGCGATATCGCCTTCTACCCGTTTGCGCGTGATGCCCGCAAGGTATATCGCTTGGCCGATGCCGTGGTTGGAACTTCCGATGAGTATGCTGCCCGGCCAGATGCGGATCGCGACACGCCCGCTCCCCAAATTACCGTTTACGTGGGAAACGATCTTTCCGAGTTCGATGGGGGAGCGAAGCGGTGCACCTCTTCGATAGGCAAACCTGCCGGTCAAGTGTGGGTCATGTACGCGGGCACATTGGGTGCCAGCTATGACCTTCGCACGCTTATCGCCGCAGCGACGAAACTTAAAGGACGCCTGCCGCAGCTGCGCGTCAAGATACTCGGCGATGGTCCCGATCGCGCTGACCTTGAAGCGCTTGCCCGCAAGGAAGATGCGCCCGTCGATTTCTTGGGTTATCAAGACTATGAACATATGGCTGCATATCTGGTTGCGGGTGACATCACCGTCAACTCGCTCGTTTCCACCGCTGCGCAATCCATCGTTACCAAGATCGGCGATTATCTTGCCAGCGCCCATCCTCTTATCAATACCGGCAGTTCCCCTGAATTCCGCCATAAGGTCGAAACGGATGGTTTCGGCGTCAACGTGCCTGCCGAAGACGCTGATGCGCTTGCGTCGGCAATCGAGCGGCTGGTGACTGATTCCAGCCAGCGCAAAATCATGGGAACTCGTGCCCGGGCCATTGCGGAAAATGAGTTCGATCAATCGCATTCCTATCAGAAAATCGTACACTTGGTGCAAACGACCATTTGATGCGCGCTTTGCATCGCAGTTTCGCAACCGAAGCCGAAAGCAGTGACTCCATGACCTCAGCCTCCGATATTTCCAATCCGCAGCGGACCATCCCGTTTTCTCCTCCTGATATCACGCAGGCGGAAATAGACGAGGTATGCGATGCGCTGCGCAGCGGATGGATTACCACCGGCCCCAAGACCAAGCGCTTCGAAGGTGAACTGCGTGCATTCACCGGTTCTGCCGGTTTCGCCTGCTTTTCTGCCGCGACCACAGCGCTTGAAACCGCTTTGCGCATTCTGGGCATCGGTCCTGGCGACGAGGTCATCACCAGCGCCTACACCTACACGGCTTCGGCTTCTCCCATCGTGCATGTAGGCGCTACTCCTGTGTTGTGCGATGTTGCCCCGGGTACGTTCGAAATGGATTTCGACGCTCTGCCCATGTTGATCACCGACAAAACCAAGGCCATCATCCCCGTTGATCTGGGCGGACGCATGGTCGATTACGACAAGTTGTTCTCCGTGCTCGATTCCTGCGCAGGCAAGTGGCATCCTTCCAACGATGTGCAGTCTGCATTCGACCGTTGCATCGTAGTGGCCGATGCCGCCCATTCGTTGGGGGCCAGCAGCCGCAAGCGGCCCAGCGGAAGCGTGGCCGACTTCAGCACCTTCAGCTTCCATGCGGTCAAAAATCTCACCACGGCCGAAGGCGGCGGTCTGGCATGGCGTGCCGGTCTGCTCGATGATGATGAGATCTATCGCCAGGCCATGCTCTGGTCGCTTCATGGCCAGAACAAAGACGCCCTTGCCAAGACCAAGGCCGGCGCATGGGAATACGACATTGCGTTTCCCGGCTACAAGTGCAACATGACCGACATCCAAGCTGCCATCGGTTTGGCGCAATTGGAACGCTATCCGCAGCTGCTGAAACGCCGAATGGCGCTTATCGCGCGGTACAAAGCGGGTTTGATCGACGCTGGCGCCCATGATGGCGGAAGCCCCGAAGCCCCTGTGAGCATGATGCGCCATTTCGATGGCGAGGGGATGTCCTCGGGGCACCTGATGATCACCCAGGTGCGTGGAGCCTCGCGTGCCCAGTGCAATCGCATCATCGAGTTGATGGCAGAACAAGGCATTGCCACCAATGTGCATTACAAGCCGTTGCCATTGTTGACGGCGTATCGAAACCTCGGGTTCGATCCCGCGGATTTCCCTCACGCGCTTTCCCAGTTCGAAAACGAGATCACGTTGCCGCTCCATACGCTGCTCAGCGATGACGATGTCGATTTCATCTGCCAGTCGTATCTTGCAAGCATTCGCCAGGTGCTGGGGAAATAGGGCGCCGAATATGTACGTTCATTTCTTCAAACGCGTCCTCGACATTCTTTTCGGCATCATAGCCTTGCCGTTTCTGGCGGTCTTCATCGTTGTATTCGGGTGTGCTATCTGGGTTGAAGATCATGGTCCCATCTTCTACAATGCCCCGCGCATCGGAAAAGACGGCCGCGAATTCACCATGTACAAGTTCAGAAGCATGAAGGTTAATGCTCCCGATTTGGTTATGGCTGATGGAAGCACCTACAATGGTGCCGACGACCCTCGTATGACGCGCGTCGGTTCGTTCATGCGCAAAACCAGCATCGACGAGTTCCCCCAGTTCCTCAATGTGCTGGGTGGCACGATGAGTTTGGTGGGGCCGCGTCCTGACTTGGAGCGCGAAACGGAGCTCTACACCGGCAATGAGCGAGAGAAACTCCTGGTGAAGCCAGGCATCACAGGCTACGCTGCCACCTATGGGGGGCGCAATGCCTCGCAATGGCATGATCGTCTGGCTCTCGACGTATACTATGTGCACCACATCAGCTTCTCTTTGGACGTCAAGGTGTTCTTCAAGACGTTCAGCACCATATTCAGTCAAGAAGGCGTCTATATCGAAAACGATGATGGCTCCGCGGCCGTTGCCGATTCCGATGCGCAGACGCCTTCTGAAGAAGATCCGAAAGGAACAGCATGAGCAAGCGTTATGACTATCTGATCGTCGGCGCCGGCATCTCGGCTGCCGTATTCGCCGATTTTGCCCGCAAAGCGGGGAAGACCTGCCTGGTCATCGATCGTCGCCCGCATATAGCAGGCAACGTGTTCTGCAAAGAGGTCGAGGGCATCAACGTGCATCAGTACGGGGCCCATATCTTCCATACGTCGATCCGACGTGTTTGGGACTATGTCAATCGATTCGCCGAATTCAACAACTATGTCAATTCTCCTGTTGCCGTATACGAAGACGAGCTGTACAACCTGCCGTTCAACATGAACACCTTTTCGAAGATGTGGGGCATTCGCACGCCTGATGAAGCTCGCGCCAAGATCGACGAGCAGATCGCAGCTGAGAATATCGGCGAACCGGCCAACCTGGAAGAACAGGCCCTCAGTCTGGTGGGGCGCGATGTATATGAAAAGCTCATCAAGGGCTATACCGAAAAGCAATGGGGTCGCGACTGCACGGATCTTCCCGCCAGCATCATCAAGCGCCTGCCGTGCCGTTTCATCTACGACAACAATTACTTCAACGACCGCTGGCAGGGCATCCCCATGGGCGGCTACACCAAGATGGTCGAAGCCATGTTCGGCGATACTCCCATTAAGCTGAACTGCGAATATACTGATTTCATCGCAGAGAACCCCGATGTGGCCGATCGCACGCTGTACTGTGGGCCCATCGATGAGTTCTACGATTACAAGCTGGGCACCTTGGAATACCGCAGCCTGCGTTTTGAGAGCGAAACGCTCGATTGCGCCAACTGGCAGGGCAACGCCGTGGTCAACTATACCGAGCGTACCGTGCCTTTCACACGCATCATCGAGCACAAGCATTTCGAATACGGCACGCAGCCCAAGACGGTTATCACGCGAGAATATCCTTCCGATTGGAAGCCGGGCGATGAGCCGTACTATCCGATCAACGATGCCCGCAACACCGAGTTATACGGCAAGTACGTCGATTTGGCGGCTGCAGAAGGCAGCATCGTGTTCGCTGGCAGGCTGGGCGGATACAAGTACTACGACATGGATAAGGCCATCGACGCCGCATTCGATTTGGTCGAAACCGAGTTGGGCGTGTCCGTTTAACCCGACCAGATAAAAGGTTGCGCAACGTCCCTGTCCACTTGCTGCTATTATCGCATTGTGTGATTTTGCGGGAAGGGGACAGGGGCTCATCATGCATGACGCCGATATTTCGCGCAGGGCCATGCTGCGTCTTGCCATGGCCTGCACGGTTGCGGGTACGGCCGCTCTGGCGCTGGGATGCGCCGAAGGCGGCCAGCAGGCCGCCGACGATTCCGGGCAAGCAGGCACTGCCGGTCAGTCCGACGGCGCATCCGAGGCGGTGGATTCTGCTGCCTCGCCAGCTTCGGCCTCTGCTCCGACAAAGGATCTCGTGCAGTCAGCACTTGATTCCCTGACGCTTCAGCAGAAGGTCGCCCAGATGTTCTTCGTTCGCCCCGAATCGCTCGTGACCGACGTGGACACCGTGATCCAGGCAGGTGATGCCACCTTCGCCGGCATGCAACAGATCCCCGTAGGTGGAATTTTGCTGTTTGCCAAAAACATCATCGATCCCGATCAGACCAGGGCTCTTTTATCCGGTTATGGCAATTATTCCCAGCAACTATGCGGCTTGCCGCCGTTTCTGGGCGTTGATGAAGAAGGCGGAACCGTTCTGCGGGTTGCAGACAATGATGCGTTCGGCGTGTCAGACGTGGGGGATATGTGCGACATAGGTGCAACAGACGACCCTTCCGCAGCCCAACAAGTGGGCGATTATCTTGCATCGTATCTGGTGCCCTTGGGCTTCAATGTTGATTTCGCCCCCGATGCCGATGTATATGACGCTTCGTACAACAGCATCATGCAATATCGTTCATTCGGAAGCGACCCGCGGATGGTTTCCCAAATGGTGTGCGCCGAGATGGTGGGACTTGAACAAGGCGGTTTGCTGTGCGGCCCCAAGCATTTTCCCGGCCATGGTGCTGTCGATGGGGACAGCCACGAGGGCGAGGTGGTCTGCAACAAGACGCTCGAGCAACTGCAGTCTGTCGATCTGATTCCCTTCCAAGCGGCTATAGATGCCGATGCGCCATTCGTTATGGTGGGTCATATCAATTGTCCTCAGGTGTCGGACGACGGATTGCCCGCAAGCCTTTCGCCTACCTTGGTAAGCGGCTTGCTGCGCCAGCAGATGGCCTATAAGGGCATCATCATCACCGATTCCATGGGCATGGGCGCGGTCGACGGCGTGTATGGCTCCGCTGAAGCAGCGGTGCTGGCCATCGAAGCCGGAATCGATGTTCTTTTGACAACGCCCGATTTGCCTTCGGCCTATCAAGGCGTGCTGCAGGCTATCGATGCAGGTCGCATCGATGAATCGCGCATCGACGAATCGGTGCGGCGCATCCTGGATGCCAAGATCAATCGGCTTTCCCAAGCTGCTGGAAACTAGGGCGCGCTCGTCAGGCTGCTGCGACGCTTGCGGATTTCTCCTTGTCAGTATGCGTCCGTTGGGCTAAAATCTGCCTCTATGATTATCGAATCCGTACAGAACATGATGTGCATGCCCAAGCCTGGGTCTGTCGGCGTGCGCGCCTTGGCCCGGGCATAGCTTTCGGGCGGCCTTGCGCCGCATCCTGTTTTGTCCATCTGTACGAGGTAGAGTTCTCCATGATACAAATCAAACATCTGTCGAAAACATTCGGCGTCGGCGATGCGGCGCATCATGCCTTGCATGATGTCAGCCTCACCATCGATGATGGCGATATCTTCGGCATCATCGGCGAATCGGGCGCGGGCAAATCGACGCTCGTGCGTTGCATCAACCTGTTGGAGCGCCCGACGTCGGGTGAGCTCATCATCGATGGACGCGATGTCACTGCGTTGGCGGGACGCGAGCTTCTTGCGTTGCGCCAGGGCATCGGCATGATCTTCCAGAATTTCAGTTTGTTCCAGCAGCGCACGGTGCGCGACAACGTCACCTTTCCGCTCGAACTGTTGAAAACCGACAAGGCGCAGGCGCGCCGCCGCGCCGCCGAACTGCTTGAGCTGGTGGGCTTGGCCGACAAGGCCGACAGCTATCCCAGCCAACTTTCCGGCGGTCAACAGCAGCGTGTGGCCATAGCGCGTGCCTTGGCGAACAGCCCCAAGATCATGCTATGCGACGAAGCCACCAGCGCACTCGACACCATGACCACGCATCAGATCCTCGATTTGCTGCGCGATATCAACAAGTCGTTGGGCGTCACCATCGTGCTGATCACCCATTCGCTGGCCGTTGCCGATCAAATCTGCAACAAGATCGCCGTCATCGACGGCGGGCAAGTGGTGGAGCAGGGCGACACCGCTGCGGTGTTCGCCAATCCCCAGGCCGACATGACCCGAGCTCTTTTGGGCATGGAAGGGCAGGTGAGGGGCTGATGGAGTGGCTTCAGACGTTTTTCGATACGTACGGTGCCCTGCTTGCGCAGGGAACGTGGGACACCATCGTCATGACCACGGTGTCGACGTTTTTCGCCTATGTGCTGGGCATTCCCATCGGCGTGCTGGTAACCATCACCGCGCCGGGCGGGCTGCGTCCCCATCGCGTGCTGAACACGATATTGGGCTGGGTGGTCAACATCGGCCGCTCCATTCCGTTCATCATCTTGCTGGTTGCCCTCATCCCATTCACCCGCTGGGTGGTCGGCACCAGTTTGGGCGTGCCGGGCGCCATCGTTCCGTTGGTTATTTCCGCAGCGCCGTTCGTGGGCCGCATGGTGGAACAGAGCTTGGCCGAGGTTGACGGAGGGTTGATCGAAGCGGCTCAAAGCTTCGGGGCCTCTACCTGGCAAATCGTGTACAAGGTTTTGCTGCGCGAAGCCATGCCGTCGTTGGTGCGCGGGGTGTCCATCACGTTTATCACGTTGTTCGGCTATTCTGCGATGGCGGGCACGGTCGGTGCCGGCGGTTTGGGCGATATCGCCATCCGTTACGGCTACCAACGCTATCAAAACGATGTGATGATCGCCACCATCATCATCCTCGTCGTGCTTGTGCAAATCGTCCAGAGCGCCGGGGATTTTGCCGCTCGCAAAGTGGACAAGCGCAATCGATAATCATCAATTTGAAATGGCCTGCTTTCGGGTGGGCTCTATGAAAGGGACATCATGAAAAAACGAAACATCATAAAGGCTGCTGCAGCAGCTTGCTTTGCCGGAGCGCTCGCCTTCGCCTTGGCAGGCTGCGGCGCTACGGGCTCAACCAGCTCTTCGAGCTCGGACAGCAAGACCATCACCGTGGGCGCATCCCCCTCGCCCCATGCCGAGATCCTCAACGCCGTCAAAGACGAACTGGCCGACAAAGGCTATACCTTGGTGGTCAAGGAATTCAGCGACTACGTTCAGCCCAATACGGCGCTTTCTCAGGGTGAACTCGATGCCAACTACTTCCAGCATCTTCCGTATCTTCAAGATTACAATGCCGAAAACGGCACCGACCTGGTGAGTGCCGGCGCCATACACTTTGAGCCGATGGCTATTTACGCAGGTAAGAGCTCCGATCTTTCCAACGTTCCCGATGGAGCGAAGATCGCCGTTCCCAGCGACGCCACCAACGAAGGCCGTGCGCTCTTGCTGTTGCAAGACCAAGGCATCATCAAGCTCAAGGATGGCACGGGCCTTTCCGCGACGGCAAATGACATCGCCGAAAACCCCCATAACATCCAACTGGTTGAAACGGAGGCGGCTTCTCTTCCGCGCCAGCTGCAGGATTGCGACTTCGCCGTAATCAATGGCAATTATGCGCTTTCGGGTGGTCTGGATACGTCCAGCGCGCTGGCTTCCGAGAGTTCTTTTTCCCAGGCCGCGCAGACTTACGCAAACATCATCGCCGTGCGCAATGGCGATCAGGATAGCGACAAGATAAAGGCTCTGGTCGAAGCTTTGCAAAGCGATACGGCCAAGAGCTTCATCGAGTCGACGTACAGCGGAACCGTGGTGCCGGTCAGCTAGGTTTGCTGTAACCGAGTGGCAACATCGTCATGCTAAACTTGCGGGGTGCGCGATGCGCGCCCCGTTTCGTTTTGCAAAGGAAGAAGCTATGGCAACCAGTCCTGATCAGGATTTCGTTCTCAAGACCATCAAGAGCCGCGATGTCCACTTCGTTCGTTTTTGGTTCACCGACGTCATGGGCTCCATGAAGAGTTTTGCGGTTATCCCCAGCGAACTTGACAACGCTTTCGACGAGGGCATGGGGTTCGATGGCAGCTGCGTCGAGGGCTTTTGCGGAACCGAGGAAAGCGATATGCTCGCTTGTCCTGAAGCTTCTACCTTCCAAATCCTTCCGTGGAGACCTGATGCCAATGCCGTTGCGCGTATGTTCTGCACGGTGAAAACCCCTGATGGCGCTCCCTTCGAAGGGGACCCGCGCCATATCCTCAAGCGGATGATGGCCAAGGCTGCCGACAAGGGGTTCGTTCCAAACATGGGCCCTGAAGTCGAGTTCTTCTATTTCAAAGACGCCGCTGGCACCGAAGTGCTCGACCACGGCGGGTATTTCGATCTCACTTCGCTTGATTACGCCAGCGACCTGCGCCGCGACACAGTGCTCACGCTCGAGAAGATGGGTATTCCGGTGGAATACAGCCATCATGAAAATGGGCCCAGTCAGCACGAGATCGACTTGCGCTTCTCGGATGCGCTGTCCATGGCCGATGCCGTCATGACTTACAAATTGGTGGTCAAAGAAATCGCTATGAAGCACGGTGTGTATGCCAGTTTCATGCCCAAACCGTTGCAAGACATTCCAGGCAGCGGCATGCATGTTCACCAGAGCCTGTTCGATTTCGATGGCAACAACGTTTTCTTCGACCCCGAAGACCCTCTGGGGTACAACCTTTCCGCCACCGCCAAGCACTATATCGCGGGACTGTTGGCATATGCGCCCGAATTCAGCCTGCTGACCAACCAGTACGTCAATTCCTACAAGCGCTTGGTTTCGGGCGGGGAAGCTCCCACGTATCTTTCTTGGGGACATAAGAACAGGTCGACGCTGGTTCGTATTCCCGGCTACAAGCCCGACAAGGAAACGGCTTGCCGCGTCGAGTTGCGCAGCCCCGATCCGGCTTGCAATCCCTATCTCGCCTTTGCGGCCATGCTGGCTGCGGGACTGAGAGGAATTGAAGACGAATTGGAGCTTTGCGAACCTGTTGAGGGTATCGATTTGAGCTCGCTGTCGCGCCAGGAGGTGCGGGCGCGCGGTGTTCAGACGCTGCCGGAAAGTTTGGGCGAGGCTGTTGAGCTGTTTGCCGGAAGCGAGTTGATGCGAGAGGTTCTCGGCAGCGATATCCATTCCTATCTGGTCGATCAGAAACGGCTCGAATGGAATCAATATCAAGGTGCGGTTTCGCAATGGGAACTCGATAGATACCTGGAGGTGCTGTGATGCTGCGGCGCGAAGATGGTCCAGGGCGCGATCGGGTAGAACATGGCGATGTCGATGCTCATGTTGCTGAGGTTTGCAGACGCGCTTGTGGAACGGAGCTTCCGTCATGTTGAGCAAACAGGTGGTGTTCATAGCTGACAGCCTGGACAACGCGCACAAGTTCCAGCAGGTACTCGCCGGGATGGACGTGGACGTTGCAGCAGGCTCCAGCTTGCAGATCAAGAAGTTGCTTTCTCAAAAGCCCAACTGCGACCTGGTGATATACGAAGCGCGCAACGATGCGCTCAAAGAAGTGGGCGCGGCCGAAAAACTGCTGGTCGAAGACGGTGTGGGCGCCATGCTGGTAATCGTCGATGAGGCTTTGCTGGGCGAATTCCGGCTTCCCGTTCAGATCAAAAGCGATTTCGTGGTTCACGGCGCCGGTGCTGAAGAATGCGCCGCCCGCATCCACCAACTGCTTTGGCCCGGCAACGAGGGTAGCGCCGATGATTTCATTCAAGTTGAGAACATGACCATCAACCTTGCCACGTACCAGGTCAAGGTTGGTGATGATCCGCTGGACCTTACGTATTTGGAATATGCCCTTCTGGCATTCTTGGTGACGCATCCTGGACGCACGTATTCGCGCGATGCCCTGCTGCGTCGAGTTTGGGGATTCGATTATTACGGTGGCAGCCGTACGGTCGATGTCCACGTGCGGCGCGTTCGCGCTAAATTGGGCCCTGAGCTCGCCCAGCACTTGGAAACCGTCCGCGGCGTCGGCTACCTCTGGCAATCTTGATAGAGGCTTGCTTCAGCTCTGCTCCATGCTGGCAAGGAGCGCCTTCATGGCATTGCGCGCGTTTTCTTCGGTCAATCCGGCATAGCTGATCACCAAGGTGGCGGGGGAGGCCGGCTCGGGCAGTTCGCGAAAGGATGCCAGACCGCGGACCTTCACCCTTGCTTGTTTTGCGCGCTGCACCAGAACTGATTCGTCGGCATCAACCACCTCCAGCAAAAAGTGGAGGCCGGAATCGCACCCTTTGGCCTTCAGCCTGCCGTCATGTGCACCGCGTCCTATTTCTTCGAGCATTGCATCCCTCACACTTCGATAGCGTGTTTTCATGCGGTTGATGTGCCGCTCGAAACCTCCGTCTTCCATGTACAGCGCCAACGCGGTTTGGTCGATGCCGGGCACATTTGAACAGCGCCAATCTTGGCTTCTAAAGCGTTCGGCCAAAGCCGTTGGCAGCACGGCATAGGCCATGCGAATCGTTGGCGCCAAAGTGCGGGAAAACGTATTGAGGTAGATGACTTTCCCCATGGAATCGATGCTCTTGAGTGCGGGGATGGGCCGTCCCGTCATGCGAAATTCGCAATCGTAATCGTCCTCAATCACCCATCGGCTGTCCTTTTCGTTTGCCCAAGACAGCAATGCATAGCGGCGGGATACGGGCATGACCCTGCCAGTGGGAAACTGATGCGAGGGCATGACGTGCGCTATGCGCGATTTGCTTGCCTCCAGAGCGTCGATGCGCATTCCAGCTTCGTCGCAGTTCAGGGGCATTGGCATGCAGCCGTGGACGGCGAAGCAATGTCGCATGGCCGGATATCCCGGGTCTTCCACGGCCACCGTTTCGGGCACGTCCAAAAGTTGCGTTGCCAGTCCGTAGAGGTTTTGCGCACCCGCGCCTACCACGATGCAGGCGGGGTCGGCATCGAGCCCTCTGAACCGGCGCAGGTGGCCGGCAATCGCCCTGCGCAAACGAAGCGATCCTGCTGCGTCTGCCGCTGCCGTCAGGCAAGCAGGTGCATCTTGTATTGCGGCATGCAAGTGGCGTTCCCATGATCGCAAGGGAATCGTCTCTGTGCGCCAGGAAGTGCCGCACAGATCGTATTCGGGTGCGGCAACGGATCTGGTTTCGAGCGGCAAATGCCGATCGGGCTGAGGATGGGTCGTTCCCAGCGTGCAGGCAAAATATCCGCGCTTGGGCTGTGACTGGATATATCCCTCGGCTTTCAACTGGTCATAAGCGCCTTCGATGGTGATGACGCTCACGCCCAGATGCTCGGCGAAGGCGCGTTTCGAAGGCAGCTTTTCACCTGCGCGGATTCGTCCTGACGCTATGTCATCGCGTATGCATCGATACAGCTTGTCGTATAGGCTCGTTCCCGTTTCTTCTTTCAACGAGTAGGTGAGCATGTCGCTCCTAACTGGCCATAACAAATAGATATGAATTGATTCTATCAATAAAGTCAGATAACCGTATGCTTTTTATTCGAACCGATGGGAAACGCAAGCAAAAGGGGAATGCGACCATGGAGCAGAATCGATACGAGCTCAACAAGCAGCTGGCGCAAATGCTCAAAGGCGGTGTCATCATGGATGTCACCACACCCGACCAGGCGCGCATTGCGCAGAAGGCGGGTGCCTGCGCCGTCATGGCGCTTGAGCGCATCCCAGCCGATATCCGTGCAGCGGGCGGTGTGTCGCGGATGAGCGACCCGGCGATGATCCGAGGTATCCAGGATGCGGTGAGCATTCCCGTCATGGCCAAGTGCCGTATCGGGCATTTTGCCGAAGCGCAGATATTGCAGGCCATCGACATCGACTACATCGATGAAAGCGAGGTGCTCAGTCCCGCAGACGACACGTATCACATCGATAAAACCTCGTTCGACGTGCCGTTCGTGTGCGGCGCACGCAATCTGGGCGAAGCATTGCGTCGCATCGCCGAAGGTGCATCGATGATCCGTACCAAGGGCGAACCGGGAACGGGCGATGTGGTTCAAGCCGTTCGGCATATGCGCGCCATGAATCGAGCCATCGCCGAGGTGGCGGCTCTGCGCGAAGAAGAGCTGTTCGAAGAGGCGAAGCGCTTGGAAGTGCCCATCGATCTTTTGCGCAGCGTCCACGATGACAAGCGTCTCCCCGTTGTGAACTTTGCCGCTGGTGGCATCGCCACGCCCGCTGATGCGGCGTTGATGATGCAGCTGGGCGCCGAAGGGGTGTTCGTGGGGTCGGGCATCTTCAAGTCGGGCGATCCAGCTCGCAGGGCCGCTGCCATAGTTGCTGCCACCACTGGCTTCGACGACCCGCATGCTTTGGCTGAACTCAGCAGCGATCTGGGGGAGGCAATGGTGGGAATCAACGAGCAGGAAATCGACGTGCTCATGGCTGAACGCGGGCGCTGATCGATGGCCGAGCATCGAATGCCTTTGATAGGCGTGCTCGCCGTGCAAGGCGCGTTCATCGAGCATGAGCGACATCTTGAGCGGTTGGGAGCGCGCTGTCGGGAGCTGCGCTGCCGCGATGATTGCCTCGATGGATTCGACGGGCTGGTTCTTCCTGGTGGCGAGAGCACCGTACAGTCCGCTTTGTTGCAGAGACTGGAGATGTTCGAACCTCTGCGCGACGCCATCGTTTCGGGAGTTCCCGTCATGGGTACATGCGCTGGATTGATCCTGCTGGCCGATAAGGTGGAAGGGGGAGACCCGTGTTTCGGTACTCTTCCTGCAGTGGTCGAGCGCAACGCCTATGGGCGGCAGTTGGCCAGCTTTCGGACGGAATCGTCCTGGGACGGTGGAGCATCCATCCCTCTGACGTTCATCCGTGCTCCGAAGATCGCTTTCGTCGAGTCTGGCGTTTCCGTGTTGGCCTGCGCAGAACGCGATATCGCAGCGGTGCGCTGGCGCAATCAACTGGGTGTCGCTTTTCACCCCGAACTTGATGAAGATTGTCGGGTGCATGGGTACTTCCTGGACATGATCGGCTGAAGCCTTCGCGCTGCTATACTGCATCCAGTCGAAGAGAAAGCAGCATCCATGTCCAAGACCATCGCCGTCATCGACGGCAATTCGCTCATGCACCGCGCCTATCACGCGGTTCCGCCCACTATGAACGCGCCGGACGGCACACCCACCAACGCCGTGTTCGGATTCATGAGCATGTTCTTGAAGATGGTCGAAGTGCTCGATCCCGATGCGGTCATTTGCGCGTTCGATGCGGGTCGTCCCAAGCAGCGCATGGAAGCGCTCGAGCAGTACAAAGCCCAGCGTCCGCCCATGGATGTCGAGCTCAAAGAGCAATTCCCCCTTATCGAGGACCTTTTGAAGTCGATGGCCATCCCCGTGGTCAAGATAAAAGGATGGGAAGGCGACGATATTCTGGGCACGGTGTCCGCGCGCGATGATGCGGCGGGCTATCGCACGTTGCTGGTTACAGGCGACAAGGATGCCTATCAGCTGGCCAGCGACAAAACAAGCATCGTCACCACGAAGAAGGGCATCAGCGACATCGCCATCTACGGGCCCGCCGAAGTGGAGGAGCGCTATGGCGTCACTCCCGCGCAGTTCCCCGACTTCTTGGGGCTCATGGGCGATTCGTCCGACAATATTCCCGGCGTTCCCGGCATCGGGGCCAAGACAGCCGCCAAGCTGCTTGCGCGTTTTCATTCCATCGAGGGAATCTATGAAAACCTCGATCAATTGAAGGGCAAGCAACTCGAGAACATCCGCGACAACAAAGAAGCGGCTTTCGTCAGCCGCGATGTTGCCACCATCGTGCGCGACCTCGACTTTCCCCTCGATTTGGAGGCAGCCAGTTTCCCTGCCTTCCAAGAAGACGCCGTGGTCCAATCATTCGATAAGCTCCATTTCCATGCGCACTTGGGAAAGGTGCTCCAACTTATCGGGTCCGAGCCGGTGAGCGAGCCGGCACGTATTGCCATCGACCCTATCGACGGCGGCGCCAATGCGTTGTGGAACGCCGTATCCGCCGGTCAACGAGTTGGCGTTGCGGTGTTCGAATCGGCGCAGGCATCGCTGTTCGGCGATGGTCTGCATGTGGCCGTGGGCTGCGAAGCGGGCACGTTGTCAGTGCAGGGAGGCGAGGCAAAAGACCTGCTGGTACGCCTTTTACGGGAAGCGCCCATCGTCGTTCTGGATGCCAAGCACGTGCTGCAAGCGGTGGTGCCGCGCGACACTTCGTCACCTGCGCTGCTCGATGACCCTCAGATCGATTCCGCTGACTTCTTCGATGCGGGATTGGCCGCCTATCTTCTTAATTCCTCGCAGTCGGCCTATACGGCATCCGATTTGGCCCAAGATTATCTGGGTGGGGTTTTGCCTAAGTCCAAAGACGAAACCGATGCACTGCGGATTGAAGCTGCAGCGCTATTCGCTCTCGCAGCTCCTTTGCGCCAGGCCCTGGAAAAAGACGGAAGCGCTCAGGTTTACGATCGAATTGACGCACCGCTCGTCTCGGTACTTGTTGCCATGGAGCGCACGGGTGCCGCTTTGGATGCGAGTCGCTTAGCCGAGCTCGGTTCTTCCACTCAGGCCGATTTGGATGGTTTGGTTGCGCAGATCTACCAGTCGGCGGGCGAGGAGTTCAATATCGATTCTCCCAAGCAGGTAGGCCATATCCTGTTCGAGGTTATCGGCCTCAAGCCGCGCAAAAAGACGCAGCGGGGTTATTCCACCGATGCCAAGGTGCTCAAAGAGCTGGCCGATGAACATGAACTGCCCGGGCTCATCCTGAAATACCGCGAGCTCGCCAAGATCAAGTCGACGTATATCGATGCTTTGCCCAAGATGCGCGCCGATGACGGCCGTCTGCATACCAGTTTCAACCAGACCGTCACCACCACGGGTCGCCTGTCTTCCAGCGAGCCCAACCTTCAGAACATCCCCGTGCGCACCGATTTCGGCCGCCATATTCGCGAATGCTTCATTCCTCTTTCTGCCGACGAGGTGTTCGTCTCCGCCGACTATTCTCAAATCGAGCTGCGGCTTTTGGCACATCTTTCCGGCGACGAGAACCTCATCGCCGCTTTCAAGAGCGGTGCTGATTTCCATGCGGCAACGGCCGCCCGCGTGTTCGGCATTCCCGTTGAAGAGGTCACTCCCGAATTGCGCAGCCGCGCAAAGGCGGTCAATTTCGGCATCGTGTACGGTCAGCAGGCCTTCGGTTTGGGGCAGAGCCTCCATATCGGATATGCCGAAGCGCAAGAGATGATCGACCGGTACTTCGAGGCTTATCCGCAGGTTCGCACGTATCTTGATTGTACCGTTGAGGAAGCCAAGGCCAATGGCTATGCAACCACCATGTTCGGGCGCAAGCGCCATATTCCCGAGTTGCGCGCTTCCAACGCCAATCAGCGCGGTTTCGGTGAAAGAACGGCTATGAACCACCCCATGCAGGGAAGTGCCGCTGATATAATCAAGCTGGCTATGATCGAGGTGCGACGCCGCTTTTCGAAGGAGTACCCCGAGGCTTCTCTTATGCTTCAGGTCCACGACGAACTCGACCTTTCCGTGCCGGCAGATCAGGTGGATGGCGTATCCGCTCTGCTTCGCGATGCCATGGAGCACGCGGCGGATTTGGCTGTTCCGTTGGAAGTGGATGTTCAGCACGGCGATAATTGGGCTCAGGCGCATTAAGTGGATAAACTGCGGTCGTAAAGAAAAACCTCGTGATCGCGCGTTGACTTGGTCCCATCTCGCTGATACTATATCGGCTTGCGTTTTGACACATTTCAAGGAGAAATCACATGTACGCAATCGTGAAAACCGGCGGCAAACAGTACAAGGTCGCCCCTGGAGACTTCATCAACATCGAGAAGCTCGACGTCGAGGCCGGCAAGAAGGTCGCCCTTGATGCCATCTGCGTAGTCGATGGTGACAAAGTCGAGGCCGATCCGGCCAAGGCTGCCAAGACCAAGGTCGAGGCCGTCGTCGTTGAGCAGTTCAAGGGTGAAAAACAGCTCATCTTCAAGTTCAAGAAGCGTAAGAACTACAAGAAGCTGCGTGGCCATCGTCAGAACCTCACTCGCGTGAGGATCGAATCCGTGGGTACCGACAAGGCTGCCCCCGCACCCAAGAAGGCCGCTGCCAAGCCCGCCGCCAAGGCTGCTGCCAAGCCTGCCGCCAAGAAGCCGGCCGCCAAGCCCGCTGCCAAAACGGCTGCAAAGCCCGCGGCTGCCAAGAAACCTGCTGCCAAGAAGCCGGCTGCAAAGCCCGCTGACAGCGCTGAATAACATCAGGGAGTGAAGTAACATGGCACACAAAAAAGGCCTTGGATCTACTCGTAACGGCCGCGATTCCCACGCGCAGCGACTCGGCTGCAAGCGTTTCGCCGGTGAAACCGTGACCGCAGGCAACATTCTGGTCCGTCAGCGCGGAACCCATTTCCATCCCGGCGAGAACGTCGGCCGCGGCAAGGATGACACCCTTTTCGCTTTGTGCGACGGTGTGGTGGAATACACCAAGGGCAACCGCCGCAAGGTGCACGTGCACCCGGTGGCATAGTTCATCTAGCCCTGCAACCACGTAATTGCGAAAGCCCCCTGTCTCCAGGGGGCTTTTACTATAGAATCGAATCAACATGTTCACAGACAAAGTACGCATACATCTTAAAGCGGGCGACGGGGGAGCGGGCTGCATGAGCTTCCGTCGTGAAGCCCATGTGCCCAAAGGCGGTCCCGATGGCGGTGACGGCGGTCACGGAGGAAACGTGGTCGTCAAGGCCGATGTGGGGGTTTCCTCGCTCATCGATTACCGTTATAAGCATCATTTCAAAGCCGAACGCGGCACGCATGGCAAGGGTTCCAAGATGCATGGTGCCAATGGCGATGACCTCGTTTTGAAGGTCCCGGTGGGGACCGTTGTGCGCGAATACTCCGAAGAAACCGGCAGCACCGGCGAAATGATCGCAGACCTCACCCATGACGGCGAATCGGTGGTGGTGTGCCAGGGCGGCGTCGGCGGCCGCGGCAATATCCATTTCGTCACACCGACCCGTCGTGCCCCGGCATTCGCCGAATTAGGCGAACCGGCGCAGGAGTGCTGGATCGAGCTCGAGATGAAACTGATGGCCGACGCTGCATTGGTCGGTGTTCCTTCTGCGGGCAAAAGCAGCCTTATCGCGCGCATGAGCGCTGCGCGCCCCAAGAGTGCCGACTATCCCTTCACCACGCTCGTTCCCAATTTGGGCGTGGTGCGCAGCGATGACTACGATTTCGTCATCGCCGATGTGCCCGGTCTCATCGAAGGCGCAAGCGAAGGCAAGGGGCTTGGACACGAATTTCTCCGCCATATCGAGCGTACTGCGCTCATTGTGCATGTGGTCGATCTGACCGGCGGATACGAAGGTCGCGACCCGGTGGAAGACTACCGCATCATCAACCGCGAAATCGAGTTGTATGCCGAAGAGCTTGCCAGCCGTCCGCGCATCGTGGTGGCGAACAAGGTTGATGCTCCTGGCACTGAAGAGGCGGTTGGGCGTTTGGCCCGGCAGGTGCGCGCAGATTCCATCGCGGCTGCCGGCGGCGATGAGTTCGCCGACAGTCCCGTCGACCCCAAGCTCTATCGCACCAGCGCCGTAACCGGCGAAGGCATCGAAGCACTCAAGGCCGCCATCGGCACCAAGGTCCACTCGCTGCGCGAAGAGAAGCGTTGCATCGACGAAGCCGACGTGCAATACGATCACATCTGGGAACATAAACGCCAAGAGCGCGACAAGCGTTTCAAAGTGGTCAAGCTTTCCGATGGAATCTTTCGCGTAACGGGGCGTCAAGTCGAACGCATGGTGGTCCAGACCGACTGGGAAAACGAGGAGGCGCTCGCCTTCCTGCAGCATCGCTTGAAGCGCTTGGGCGTCGAATCGGCGCTTGAAGCAGCCGGCGCGCGCGATGGCGACGAGATCCGCATCGTGGGCCGTGCGTTCGAATTCGAGAGCAGCGTCGGAAACGACGATATCTACCAGGGACTCGATCTGTAGTGTCTCGGCAGCCCGACATATTGGTGGTCAAGATAGGCACCAGCACCCTCATCGACTCCACTGAGGGCGTAGGTGCCATCGACCGCGTGTATCTGGCGGATTTCGCACGTCAGATCGCCGCAGTGCGTGAAAGCGGGCGCCGCGTCATCGTGGTCACCAGTGCGGCGATCACCGCCGGCGTCGAGGCGATGGGCCTTGATGCCCGGCCCACCGACATCCCCAGCCAGCAGGCTGCGGCTGCGGTGGGGCAGAGTGCTCTTTCCGCCGCTTATTCCGAGGCTCTCGGGTCATTTGGCATCGTCAGCGGCAGCGTGTTGCTCACGCGCCACGATACGGCCAACCGCCAAGCGTACCTGCATGCGCGCGACACCCTTTTGCGCATGCTCGATTTGGGCGTGGTTCCCGTCGTCAATGAAAACGATACCGTTTCAACCGAGCAGATCCGCTTTGGTGACAACGACACCCTTGCGGCGTTGGTTTCCTGCTTGGTGAAGGCGGATGCCTGCGTCATCTTCAGCGATATCGATGGCCTCTATGATGCCAACCCCCGTACCAATTCCAATGCGGTGCTCATTCCCACCGTTGAGCGCATCACGCCCCAAATCCTCGATAGCGCCGAGGGCGTGGGCAGCGTGGTTGGCAGCGGCGGTATGACCACCAAAGTCAAAGCGGCACGTGTTCTGATGGCCGCCGGCATTCCGCTTACCATCTGCAATGGCCGCGAACCTGATGTTCTGGAGCGTCTTTTGGCAGGCGAGCATATCGGCACACGATTTGCGGCTGCCGTCAAACCGCACGAGATCACTCCATACAAACTTTGGATTGCCTTGGGCGATCATGCCAAGGGCTGGATAATGGTGGATGCCGGTGCACAGCGCGCTTTGATCGAAAAAGGAAGCTCGCTTTTGAGCGTGGGAATCACGAAGGCTTCCGGTTCTTTCCAATCGGGAGACATCGTCGATATCCTCGAACCCGGAGGCCGCATCATCGCGCGCGGAAAAGTATCTGCCGGCAAAGACGCATTGGAACTCGCCAAAGGCAAGACCCAATCCCAGATGGCGGAAAACAGCCTGCTCGCGCCTTTGGCCGAACGTCCTATCATCCATCGAGACGAATTGGTGGTGTTCGAATGAGCGAGGTGCGTGATTTGGCCTTAGCGGCCCAGCAGGCTTCGCATCGGTTGGGCGGCGCTTCGCTCGATCAGCGCAACGATGCCCTGCATGCCATGGCGGCTGCCTTGCGCGAGCAAACGGATACCATCTGCGCCGCAAATAAACGCGATATGGATGCGGCGCGCAAAGCCGGAACGTCCGCTTCGCTGCTCGATCGGCTCATGCTCGACTCGGATCGTATCGAAGGCATGGCGCACGGCCTTGAGGACTTGGCCGAGCTCCCCGATCCGTTGGGCCGCGTACTCGACGACCGTACTTTTCCCAATGGGCTGAAGGTGCAGAAGGTCAGCGTTGCGTTGGGCGTTGTGGCCATGGTGTACGAAGCCCGCCCCAACGTCACCAGCGATGCGGCGGGTATCTGCATCAAGTCGGGCAACGCCGTGGTGCTGCGGGGCGGCAGCCTTGCGTTCGAATCGAATACCGTCATCGCCCATGTGCTCGATCGAGCCTGCGGTACGGTGGGCTTGCCCGAGCACTGCGTCTGCATCGTTGCAACGCGCGATCGGTCTGCTGCAGATGAATTGCTTCATCTACGCGGTATCATCGATGTTCTTATTCCGCGCGGCGGGGCTGGGCTCATCAAGCATTGCGTGCAGGATGCCACGGTGCCCGTCATCGAGACCGGAGTGGGAAATTGCCATATCTACGTCCATGATCCTGCCGATTTCGCCATGGCGCTTTCCATCATCCTCAATGCGAAATGCCAGCGGCCCGGCGTTTGCAATGCTGCAGAGAGTTTGCTGGTTGATGCTTCTATCGCCCAGTCGTTCCTTGCCGAATTGCTTCCCGCCTTGCATCGAGCAGATGTTGTCGTGCATGGTGACGAAGCCGTGGTCGAGGCAGGGAAGGCGTGCGGCGTCGACGTCGTGCCGGCGATCGAAGAGGATTGGGGTCGCGAGTATCTTGCGCTCGAGATGAGCGTGCATGTGGTTTCGGGGTTGGATGAGGCGGTCTCCCATATCGCCCGCTATGGAACGGGGCATTCCGAATGCATCGTCACGCAAGATGATGCCGCTGCCGAAGAGTTCCTTTCGCGCGTCGATGCGGCCGCCGTCTATGTCAACGCCTCCACGCGATTCACCGATGGCGGCCAGTTCGGTTTGGGTGCCGAAATCGGTATCTCGACCCAAAAGCTTCATGTGCGCGGGCCGTTCGCCCTTGATGCGCTCACCACCACCAAATACTTGGTGCGAGGATCGGGGCAGGTGCGCTCATGAGCGTCGTGTGCCCGCGTTTTGACAGGTTGGGGTTCGATGACCCGCATTGCATCTATCATCTTGGGGTCATGGGGGGCACGTTCGATCCCATTCATATGGGTCATCTTGCCTGCGCCGAACAGGCCCGCGATCGATTCGGCCTCGATGCCGTCGTATTCGTTCCCACGGGCAATCCCGTGTTCAAGCGCCAGCAAGATGTCACGCCTTCTTCCCAGCGTTTGGCCATGTGCCGATTGGCTTGCGCCGGCAATCCTTTTTTCGATGTGAGCCCAATCGAGATAGAGCGCGGGGGCGACACCTACACCGTCGACACCTTGCGCGCATTGCGCGAGCATTACCCGGACAATGTTCGCCTGCATTTCATCACGGGTGCCGATGCCGTCAAAAGCATCGTCAAATGGCGCGATTCTGCAGCCATCGCCGGTCTTGCCCGCCTCATCGCCGTCACCCGGCCCGGTTTCGAATTGGATGATGAATTCAAGCAGACCATGGCAGCCCATACTGATTTCGACGTCGATTACCTCGAGATGACGGCGCTTTCCATTTCCAGCAGCATGTTGCGCCAATGGGTGGCGATGGATCGCTCCATCCGATATCTCTGCCCTCTTTCTGTTTGCGATTTCATCGAGGAAAAACAGCTCTATCGCAAGGAGCGCTCATGAGCGAAGCTTCCGTACATCCTGCTATCCAAGCCGCCAAGGGCCATATTGACGGTCCGGTGGCCGCAGCGCTCGACGAGTCGTCGCTTGCGCCGCTTCCCGTTGCCGACAAGCCGTTTTGCAAGGCAAACTACCGTCACATGAAGGCGCTTTTGGAGCCGCGGGTGGGGGAGTATCGTTTTCAGCACAGCTTGGGCGTTGCCAAAAGCGCCAAGAAGATAGCGCGCCTTTATGGGTACGATCAAGATAAGGCGCGCATGGCCGGCATCCTCCATGATTGGGATAAGGGCCTCACGTTCGATGAAGTTCGCCATCGTGCCGCAGAATTCGATTTGGATGCCGACGAATTGGTCATCGGCAAGATGCCGTGGCTGCTTCATGGTCCCACGGCAGCTGCGGCGCTTTCCCGCCTGTATCCCGAGTTCGGTCAGGATGTGTTTCAAGCCATTGCGCGTCATACGTCAGGCGCAATTGACATGACGCCGCTCGATTGCATCATCTACGTTGCCGATATGGTTGAGCCCAATCGCAAATACGGCGATCTCAAGGCTCTCAAGCGTTTGCGGCACATGGTGGGCGAGGTGCCGCTCGAAGAGCTCTATTTCCGGGCCTTCAAGGTGACGCTGTCCCATTTGGTCGAATCGGATCGTCTGCTGTTCCCTGGAACCGACGATATCTGGAATTCCTTGATGCAGAAGTACGGCCGGGTGAAGGACATGGACCTATGATCGACGAAATCTCCTTGGATCGCCTTTCCGCTTTCAAAGTGGGAAATGCTCAGAACATCGATGCCGGAACAGGTGTTACGGTCATCATTGCTCCAGATGGCGCTTCCTGCGGAGTGGATGTTCGCGGCGGTGGTCCTGCCACGCGTGAAACTGATTTGCTTCGCCCTGAAAACATGGTCCAGCAGGCTTACGCCGTCATGCTTGCGGGGGGCTCCGCGTTCGGCCTTGCCGCCGCCGATGGCGTGATGCGCGCGTTGGAGCAGGCCCATATCGGTTTGCCGATATTCGGCGCCCACGTGCCCATCGTTCCTTCGGCGTGCTTGTTCGACCTCAATGTGGGCGACCCTCACGTGCGCCCCGATGCGGACATGGGCGCAGCCGCCGTTGCTTCTGCCTTGGCGGGGGACCCGGTTGAAGAAGGATGCGTCGGTGCCGGAACGGGTGCTACGG
The DNA here is from genome assembly GCA_040774885.1 of Eggerthellaceae bacterium. Classification (GTDB taxonomy): domain Bacteria; phylum Actinomycetota; class Coriobacteriia; order Coriobacteriales; family Eggerthellaceae; genus JAXGTO01. The sequence continues at coordinate 24,025 of JAXGTO010000003.1, forward strand.
TGGGCAAGATCCTCGGATTCGATCGTGCCATGAAAAGCGGTTTGGGAATATGCGCCATGGGCATGGGCCCCGTTTTTGTTGCCGCCATCGTTGCCGTCAATGCGGCGGGCAGCGTATATCAAGATGGAAAGGTCATCGCCGGTCCGCGCGGTGGCAACGGCGAGCCTTTGGGCGCAATCGATGGTTTGGAGGCTTTCCTGTCTTCACAGCCCGCACCTGAACGAACCACGACCGCCAATACGACCATAGGCTGCATCCTCACCGATGCTGCGCTCGATAAGTCCCAGGCCACCAAGGTAGCCCAGATGGCCCATGACGGTTATGCCCGTGCCATCGACCCAGTGCACACTCCCAGCGATGGCGACACGGTATTCTGCATGAGCAGCGGTTCATTCGAACTTTCTCGTGCCGTCGATACCGTCGGCATCGTTGCGGCAGAGGCGATGCAGCGCGCTATCGTGCGTGGCGTCCGCTCGGCTCACGACGCCTACGGATTGCCCGCGTGCCGTCGATAACGGCCCAAGCTGCAACGACGGCCAACCCGGCGCAGCTCAACAGACATCCTTCGTCGAAGCCGGTCGGCCGGTATTCGAATACCACTTCGTCGGTTCCCTCCGGCACTTCGACGCTGCACAATCCCCCCAGCAGCGGTTCCACGGTCGCGGATTGTCCATTTACGGTTGCCGTCCATCCTGTGTCATAGGGGATCGACGTGTAGAGGAGCGTCTGGCCGGAGGCGGCTGAGGTGTGAACGGTCAGCTTGTTTCCCTCGGCTTCGATGGATGTGCCCTGATCGTTTTGCTTCTGAGCTTCGAAAGCACTTTGATAGGCGGATTCATCGAATCGGTAGACTACGGGCGAAGTAAGAGTGGAAGAATCCGCGTGAAGCGTCACCCGAAGGGTGGATTGCCCGGTTTCGGGATTGCGATACAGCTGATAGGACCGTTCGGGCTGCATTCCTTGGTAATCAGGTGTCTGGGAAACATAGCTCGCCGATTCGGCATCGTAAGTGGAAAACTCGAGAGCTTGGTCGACGGTGGTGGGAGCTGCATAGCCGAACAGGGTCTCTTCGTCTTGCGATGCCACGGAGATATCGAGATAGGCATCCTGCGCATCGGAGTCGCGTGACAGCGCCAATGTTCCGTCGCCGTTGTCGGACCAGGTGCAGCCATACGATTCGATGGACACATCGTCGATGCGAACGAAGCAGTTCTCGGAGGTATTGAAGGCTGCTTTCACTATGCGATTCTGCAAGTCGAAGGGGTCTGACGCAAACGAATCGTCCATTGTGGCCAGGTTGTTGCTTACGACGCAAGCAAGCGGCAGTGAGAGGTCGTTGCGGTATGCACTGACGCCGTCTTCGTCGCAGGTCTTGGTGTAATAGCGTTGAATGTAGGCATCTCCCGTTTCGCCGTCGTCTTGCTCCAGCACATAGGAGATTCCCAAGAGCGAGTCGACCACCGGCGTCGATCCCTCATAACGTGTGTGCTTGTAGAGGCTGCGCAGTCCCAGGCTGTGCAAGGTGCCCGTAAGGCGGGGATTGTATCCCGAGCCGAACAGGGTCACGCCACGATAATCATCTGACAGTGCGTCGTTGTCGGATGAGTGATACGTTTTTTCAACGCGGAAGAAATCATCGTCTTGGGATTCTACCGAATCGAGGACGCTTTCGGTTTGGCTGCGGGTTTCGGTGTATTCGGATCGTTCATGCAGCGGCTCCAGAGAACCGACTGCTATTCGGTTGGTGGCCCAGGCGCCGATAGCGAGTTCCAGGATGCAGAGACCGGCGAGGATTCTTTCCGCCGTCTTGCATGTTGCGATTCGGCCTGCGCGCCATGCTGAAAAACCAATGGCTTCTGCTATGATCACGCCCGCATTGAGGATGATCATCCCCGTGCTCATCGATGCGTTGTGCGCTCCGTTGGTCAAGAGGTACGTTGCTCCGGACCCGTCGCATAGGCTGATTGCAGCGGTATCGAAAGCCAGAAGCGACAAAAGTGCCGCGCAGGCGATCCAGATATGCCGCTGTTTCACAGCTGAAAGGTGGGGCAGCAAACGCACGGCGATGATAATGAAGAAGAATGCAAAGCAGAAGGTGAATCGGCCCTCGAACCAATCAGGCTGATCGAACATATGCCACGCATAATAAATCGGCGCGCAAGCCAATGACAGATAGCAGACGACTAACATGCCAGCAGTCCATAGCTTTTCTTTGCGCGGGATATCTTGATTCATGAAGTACAAGAACAGCGCATAGACGACGAACAGTCCGCAGTACAGCGGTACCCGTCCGCCCGGTGCATATGAATCGAGGTTGCCGATGAACAACGAATAGGTGATGTCGGCGAAGCCATAATAGGGAGCCAGGCTTTCGCTTACCAATGATCCAGAATCAAGGTTGGACATGATGCTGGGAAGCAGGGCAAATCCGAGCATGGCGAAGGTGAGAACACCTACCAACGCGAGTTTGAGCAAGTTGAGCAAAACCCGTTTCGGACCCTCGCCCAGAAGAGCGACGGTAAACCAGATCGTATAGAGTGCAAGGAAGAGCGCCGTCATGTATCCCAAATAATAGCTGCACCAGAATGACAACGTGACAATGCCCAGCGATGGCCAATCCAGCACCTTGCGACCGGCGCAGAGATGCTCGACAGCCAAAACCGCCAACGGAAGCAAGATGAGCGAATCCATCCACATCACGTGTTGGAAGTAGGCCACCAAGTATCCGGAAAGGCCCCATGTGCAAGAGAGAACCAGCAAGAACGGACGACTGGCCACTTTCTTGCGTAGGAAGAACCATGCGGCAAGGCCCATCAGCCCGACGCGCAGAACGAGCACGGCGAACAATCCTTCGGTGAACGATCCTTCCGGCACAAGCAAAAGCAACAGGTTCAAAGGCGATGACATGTTGTCGATGAAATAGGAGTACATGTTGTACCCCATTCCGATATTCCAGCTCCACAGCACGCCCTGGTCGCCATATATCATTTCCTTGAGATGCGCCAGATAGTCTCCGTAGATATTGGCCATATCGGAATACAGGATGCTCGAGTTGCCGAACGGGTATACGCCATCATGGGCGTACAGGATGATTATGGTCGATAACGGTATGAGGAATGCGAGCAGCGGTACCACCCAACGGTGGTTCTTACGGGTCGGTTCTGAGTTCTTCACGGCTTTTTGCATAGCGTCCATGCTACCAGAGGCCTGCGTTCACAGTATCGGGGTCCGAATCGAAGCCCAGCACGGCGAAACCGCCTCGCGTGGAAGAATCGACGGCCATTTGCTCAGGAGCCGGCGAACCTGCCGTGCGAATCGCGATTCCCGGATGGTTTTGTTCAAGAGCTTGCAAGCACTCAGCGTCGGCTTGGTCGAACAGGTACTTCACGGCGGCATGTGCGAAGGTTGGAGAAAGGCGTGCGCTCAAATCGGGGGAATCTCCCAAAGCAGCATCCACCACTGCTCCCACATAATCTATTCCGCAGGTCAACGGCACCAGATCGCTGCCAATGCAATCGCCGCCCATGCGGCTTCCCACTTCGATGAGATTGATCGTGCCGTCATCATCGAGCTTGAGCTCGGTATGGCTGGCTCCCATCGTCACGTCCAATGCGTCTAAAGCTTGCACGGCCGTCGCCTCCACCAGTTCCTGTTCTGCAGCGGAGAGCCGTGCGGGTTGCAAATGTCCGCGCTCGATGAAATGAGGCGACCCGGTGGTGAACTTTTCGGTGATGGCCAGGATAGTGTGACGCCCTTGCCAAGAAAAACCTTCGACGCTGAATTCACGTCCCTCGGCAAATTCCTCTACAAGCGCCGTCTTGTCGAAGCCCGCATCCCAAGCTGCTGCAAGCGCATCATCTATGCCCTGTGCGCTTTCCAGTTCGGTGACGCCGCGGCTGCCACTGCGATCTATGGGTTTCACGATTATGGGGAAGCGGTAGTCCGCAAGGTCGATGGCATCGCCTCTGCGATACGGCCGGCTCTTCGGGCTCGGACATCCATGGGATTCGAAGCATGCGCGCATCGCTCGTTTGTCGGTAGATGCTTCCACGCAGGCCGGGCTGTTTCCCGGCAGCCCCATTGCGTGGGAAACGTAGCCGACCGCGATGTTGGCCAAGTCGCTTGCGATGGTGCAGATGCCATCGATTCCTTCTTTGCGGCATGCTTCAAGGATGGCATCGCGCTCGATGATGCTGATGGGGTGGAATACGTCGGCTGTTGTTTCGCCGACATCGTCTGCTTTCCAAGCGAATACATGCGTCTCGAGACCCATTTCGCGTGCCTTGAGGATGAGCGGGTTTTGCAACTCCGAGGCTCCGATGATGGCCAACTTCCGCATAGAAGCCCTCCTATCCGAAAAACGCGTAGATGAATATGCCCGCTAGAATCAGCGCGAGAGCGACGAGTTTGCGGCGGTTGAGCTTTTCGTGGAAGATCCATACGCCGAAGGCCGTCACGTATATATAGCTGGTGGCTTCCAGCACGGGACCCCAGGAAAGGGGGATTCCGCGATAGGCCAAGACGGTGACAAGGGTGCAACCAACGAACAGGATGTAAGCGCAAATCACCAGTGGGTTCAAATACTCACGTATTGGAGAGGCCCACGTCCGTTGCGCTGCTTTTTTCAGCATCACCTGGCTCACGGAGCCCACGAAGACGCTTATCAGCATGATGCCGGAATACATCAATTCGGTTTCGGTCATGAGGCATCCCCGGCTTTGGGCGCATCGGCCGTATCGGCATCGGCGCGCGCGAACAAAACGATGCCCGCCATTATCACGGCGGCCCCCGCTATCTTGCCGAATGTGATCTGCTCGTCGAACAACACAGCACCCCAAAAGATGCCCCATATGATGGTCACGGCGCGATTGGCGAATGCGCTTGAAAGAGGCATGCGCTTGATGATCTGCTGCCAGCCCAGTGCATAGATGGCCAGAAATACCAGCACCAAGCCGTAGAAAACGTAGAACAACGGGTCGTCGATGGAGGTTCCGGCCGCATACTTGCTGAATACGTCGCTCAAGGCGTATATGCCCAAAAGCACATGCAGGCCCAGCAGAGCCGATCCTCGGTTGGGGCGTGCGGCCATCTGAATCTAATCCGCCGTGCGATCGCGTCGGTCGACCGAGTCGCGCACCACGTATTGCGGGCTCCGGTTGAGGCCCATGTAGATGCGGCCCACGTATTCGCCCAGCAAGCCGAGCATCATCATGATGAGGCCGCCGATGACCACCATCCCGGCCATAAGCGAACTCCATCCGTCATCGATGCCGGGAACGGCGAGTTTCTGGATCACGATGACGATGGCCATGATGAACCCTATGACGGCGAAGATGAATCCGAGGACGGAAGCTGCGCGCAAGGGGAGTACCGAAAATGCGGTGACGCCGCTTGCCCACAGACTCAAGAGCTTTCTCATGGTATATCCCGATTCGCCCACTTCGCGGCTGCGATGATTCACGGGAACGTTGCAATAGGTTTGAACGGAGCGGAACAACAGCCCTTGCACGAAGGGGTAGGGGTTATCGTAGGAGAGGGCGGCATCGACCACGAAGCGCTTGCAGGCGAAGAAGCTCGTCTCTTCCAAGTCGCGCGGTATGCCCATGAACCGATGGTTGCACCAGGCATTGAAGCGGCTTCCCCAATTGCGCCAAGCGGCATGTTGCTTGGAGTGGCCATACGATGCATAGACGATGTCGAAGCCCTCGAGCACCTTTTCTATCAGCTTCGGGGTCTCGTCGGCCGGCGTCTGCCCGTCATCGTCGAGGCACACCACGATTTGCCCGCGCGCCTGGTGCAGACCGGCCATGAGGGCGCTGTGCTGTCCGAAGTTGCGTTCCAAGTCGATGGCGACCACAGAGGAATCGTTGCGGGCGATTTCGCATATCGTGCGCGCCGTGGCTCCTTGATCGGGCGATCCGTCGTTGACCAAGATGATCTCGTGTTCGAATCCGGCGCCCATGGAGCGGAGCGTCTCGCTGAGCTCGTCGACCACGCCGCCGATGGTCTCGGCGGAATGGTAGCAGGGGATGACGCAGGATATCAGCACTGTCTCGTTTGTGCTCATCAGTCGGCGATCCCATAGTAGTGTTGAACGACATCCATCACCCGCATGCGATCGCTGGGATCCATGTTGAAATACAGGGGAAGGCGCACCAAGCGTTCGCTTTCCTTGGTGGTGTATTCGTCCTCACCCGAGAAGCGGCCGAATTTCAAACCAGCCGGTGCGGAATGCAGGGGGATGTAGTGGAAGACCGCTTGCACGCCCTTCTTTTTCAGATACGCGATGAATGCGCTTCGCTCATCCAAGTCGGCGCACTTCACGTAGAACATGTGGGCGTTGTGCACGCAGTCTTGGGGAACGGTGGGCAATTCCAGGAAGCCGCATTTCTTCAAGTTTGCGAAATTCTCGTTGTACTCGTTCCAAGTGGCCAGCCGATCCTCATTGATGGCGTCCGCCACTTCCAACTGGGCCCACAGATAGGCGGCATTCAGGTCGCTGGGCAGATAGCTGCTGCCATAATCGACCCACGTGTATTTGTCCACCTGGCCTCGGAAGAACTTTGCACGGTCGGTGCCTTTTTCCCTCAGTATCTCGGCGGCATCGTTGTCCTTTTCGTCGCGGATGAGCAGCGCTCCGCCTTCGCCCATGGAATAGTTCTTGGTTTCATGGAAGCTGTAGCAGCCGAAATCGCCGATGGTTCCCAACGCGCGGCCCTTGTAGGTGCTCATGACGCCTTGCGCGGCATCTTCGACCACCAACAGGTCATGTTTGCGTGCGATGGACATGATCGCGTCCATATCGCAGGAAACGCCCGCATAATGCACGGCGCAGATGACACGCGTGCGGTCGGTGATGGCCGCTTCGATCTTGCCCTCATCGATGTTCATGGTATCGGGACGTATATCGCAGAACACCAATTTGGCGCCTACCATGGCAAAGGCATCCGCAGTGGATGAAAACGTGTAGCTGGGAAGAATCACCTCATCGCCAGGCTCCAAACGGCACAGACGCGCGGCCATCTCCAGCGCACTGGTGCCGCTGGTGGTCAAAAGCACCTTTTGACAGCTGAAGCGATCTTCCATCCAAGCGTCGCATTTTTTGGTGAACGAACCATCGCCGCATATCTTTCGATCGTCGACGCAACGACGCATGTAGTCGAAGGCGGTGTCGATGCAGGGAGGAACGTTGAATCCGATCATGCCGTCAGTCACCGTCCGTCTTCAAGGCGGTTTCTCGCGGCTCTTTGGACATCAGCTTGGCGATGCGATCCGAATAGACGGCATCCGTGATGCCCGCCTCTTTCAAATCGACGATAGGGGCGTCGTTCCACAGCGCTTCGAGGCGGTAGTATTCACGGGCTTCAGGCTGGAATACATGGACGATGAAATCGCCGTAATCCAAAAGAGCCCAGCTGCCGTCAGCGGTGCCCTCGCGATGAAGCGGTTTGACGCCGGCTTCTTCGCGCTCGGCATCTTCGATTTCATCGATGATGGCTTCGACTTGGCGGTTGTTGGATGCTGTGGCGATGATGAAGTAATCGGTCACGCCGATGAGCTCGCGTACTTCTTGCACCATGATATCGGTGGCTTTTTTGTCGTCTGCCGCTTTTGCGGCGATGAGCGCCATGGTGCGGGAGGGCAGGTTTTTGTCCTGTGCCAAAAGGGTTCCTTTCACATAAGCAAGGCGTGTCGATGCACGCCTTAGAACAATATAGGGCAAATGCGCATGGGCTGCTAGGCTCGAGCGAATATGCTCACTACTTCAACGTGCGGAGTCTGGGGGAATAAATCGACGGGCGTCGCGCGGCTCAGGCGGTAACCGACCGATTCAAGCCGTGCCACATCGCGTGCCCAGGTGGCGTTGTCGCAACTTACGTAGGCCAAACGTGCGGGAGAGGCTGCGGCGATATCGTCAGGCACGCCTTCGGCCAGCCCAGCACGCGGTGGGTCCACCACCAAGGCATCGAGTTTGCCGAGCTCGGGGAGCTCGCGTGCGCTGTCGCCGCCGATGACGTCTATGTAGGCCCCCGCATCGTCTGCATTGCGTCTGAGGTCGCGAACGCTCGATGCCGCGCTTTCCACGGCGAACACTTCCAAAGCGGTTTGCGCCAGCGGAAGGGTGAAGGTGCCCACTCCGCAATAAAGGTCGGCAACGCGGCTTCCTTCGTCAAGCTCCAAACCGGACAAAGCGGTTTCCACCAGAGTCTCTGCCTGTGCGGTGTTCACTTGGAAAAAACTCGGTGCGCTCACGCGGTAATCGATTCCGCAAAGTTGCTCATGCCATGATCCTTGGCCCGATAGCACCTCAACCCCTTTGACCGCGCGCTGTTTTCCCGGGTCTGCCATCACGCGCACCACGCTGGTGGGTTTGACTGACTTTAGGGCGGCCGCGAGCGTTTTGGCCGCCGCAGCTCGGGGAAATGCTCCCGGCGGCGTCCAGAGGGCTACTTCCGTGCTCTTGGTGCGCAGGCTGTGGCGTACGCCGACGCGATAGATTCCGAGGTCGCCGGTGCCTTCCACATAGCGAAGCGCTCCCTGCAGGGCAGCCGGCGCATGGGCGAGGGCTTTATGGGCCAGCGGGCATGCGGCAGGTGTCACCAGTTGGTCGGATGCATGCTTGTGGAATCCAAGGGTCAAACGTCCTGCAGCATCGCGATCCGCAGCCAGCTCGAGTTTGTTGCGGTAGCCCCATTCGCGTTTGCAGGGTACGCAATCGTCCACGATCTGCGCAATCCTATTCTCATCGAGCTTGGCAATGCGCTTCAGGCTCGATTCGATGTTCGCTTTCTTGGCCCGCATTTGGACAGGGTAGGCCACCTGCTGCCAAGGGCATCCACCGCATATTCCCGCACAAGCGCATGTTTCGGGAACACGCGATTCGGACGCTTCGATGATCTCAGCGAGCTCCGCTCGCGCAAAGCTTCCCTTGTCGGAGATGATATCCACGCGTACCAAATCGCCCGGAGCAGTGCCTTCGACGAACACGGCCTTCCCGTTGGGGAGCCGGCCGATACCGGCCGCGCCGTTTGCGAGTGAATCGATGCGGACGTCGAATGGCATGCATAAATCCTTTGTGGTTTCGTGGTGCTTTCAGGGCGTTTTCACATAATAGCTTATAATCATATTCGTTTGCGCCCTCGTAGCTCAGGGGATAGAGCGTCTGCCTCCGGAGCAGAAAGTCGCAGGTTCGAATCCTGTCGAGGGCACCACAGACGACCGACGGGCCCGTTGCCCTGCCCAGGCAGGTGCGCGGGTGCCGATACCGTTCGATGAATCGAGGAGTGACATATGGCTCTCTACACGCCCGAATACCAGCCCAACGGCAACGAGGTTGCGGTCATCACCACGTCTAAGGGCACCATCAAGTGCAAGCTCGCCGGGGCTGACGCCCCCATCCATGTGGGAAATTTCGTCGAACTCGCCCAAAAGGGCTTTTATGACAATCTCAAGTTCCATCGCTATGTTCCGGGTTTCGTCATCCAGGGCGGTTGCCCCAATACCCGCGATCTCGATAGCGATCAGGTGCGCGAGGCTGAAGGAAATCCGTTCGCCGGTTTGGGCACGGGCGGTCCGGGCTACACCATCAAAGGCGAGTTTGCCACCAACCCCAACAATTCCCATGAAGATGGGGCATTGGCCATGGCCCGCAGCCAAGATCCGAATTCCGCGGGTTCGCAATTCTACTTGTGCCTCGGCCCCCAGCACTCGCTCGATTCCGGCTATACGGTATTCGGCCAGACCATCGAGGGCAAAGACGTCGTTGACAGCCTCCGTGTCGGCGATGTCATTGAAAGCGTGAAAATCGAAGGCGCAGAATAGACTGCGCATCGGGCAACACTAGCCAGACGAAGGAACAGCATGAACAACGGACTTTTCCAGCAAGCCAAGACGGCATTTCGAAGCCGAGATTACGAGACCGCGCTCAATGAGTTCACCCAGTGCCTCCAAGACACGCACGTGGATCTCGAGCCGGGTGAGATGGGTCTTCTGTACCATCAAATCGGCAACTGCCTGATGAAGCTTCATGACTTCGAAGAGGCCATTCACGCCTATACGCAGTCAACGGCCGATACCGCCTATGATGCGGCCGGTGCCGTCAATTGCAATCTGGGTACGTCGTATGCCGCATTGCATGACTATGAAGATGCCGTTCAGCACTACGAGATTGCCGTTTCCGACTCCAAGTACGGCACGCCTTACAAGGCATATCAAGGAATGGGCAAGGCGCTGCTCAAGTTGGGAAAATCAGCCGAAGCGGGAAGCGCGTTTCGTTCCGCTGCACTCGACGAGACCAATCCGAATCCTGCTCAATCTTTGCTCAACCTTGGAATCTGCTTCATGGCGCTCAATCGTCCCGCCGATGCGGTGGCTTCATACGAAAGCGCCCTGCAGTTCCACATGACATCCGAGACCAAAAACAAGCTTTACGCCAATCTCGGCCAGTCCTACACGGCCAACAACCAGATGCAGCAGGCTGTCGATGCGTTCGAGAAGTCTCTCTCCGATAAGACGTACTACCTCAACGATGCGGCGAGCGTCGACTATCAGAACGCCGTGGCCGCCATCGCCCAGGGCACGGCGGTCATGGACCCCGTTTCCCCCGTGGCTCCTTCTGCGCCCGCAACCGATGCCGCCGATATGTCCGGTCTCGATGTTCCCGCTGACGGTGCTCCCGTTTACCATGAAACCGATTATCAGACGGCTGCCCAAGATCCGCAGAACTATGCCGAAAGCTATGGCGTGCAGGATCAATATGAAAGCGGCGACGATCGCTTTTTCAACGCTTCCGATGAAGAGCTCGAACAGTGGAGTCGCGGCGTGGCCAAACAGGATCGCAAGCGTCGCAACGTGGGGCTCAAGATCATCATCTTCCTCATCGTAGTCATCATCGCCGCCGCCATCGCCGGTATGTTCGCCTACAGCCAGGGCTATGGTTATCCCACGCAAGAGGCCGTTGCAAAGCAGCTTTTCTCCGATAAGACGACTGCTTCCACCACGTTGTTCGCCAGCGATCTCGATTCCTCTCAGATCGATACCATGCTTTCGCCCGTGGTCGAGGATTCCAACGTTCAGATAGACGGAGTCGATCGTTCCATGAACTCCTCTTCTGTCTATGTCACCGCTTCCACGCCCGAGGGCGGATCCGTCCAATACAAGGTCACCATGGCCCGCAGCGGCATCGGCTGGAAGGTCGCCAATATCGATCTTTATTTCGCCAGCCAGAATTGATCTGATTTCTGCAAACCGCATATCGGCAATTCAGCCGACGGCCCGATGCCGCCGGCTGCAACAGACGAAAGGAACCACATGTCAATCGAGAAAACCTATTCCATGATCAAGCCCGACGGCGTGCGCAACGGCCATGTCGGAGAGATCGTCAATCGTTTCGAGCGTGCCGGGCTGAGCATCGAGCGTATGGAAATGGGCATGGTCAGCGCCCAGCAGGCTGCTGCGAATTACGCCGAGCATGAAGGCAAGCCCTTCTATGACGGCCTCATCAGCTACATCACCAGCGGTCCCGTGGTCAAGATGGTCGTTTCCGGCGAAGGCGCCGTGGCCAAGTGCCGCAGCCTCATGGGTGCCACTAATCCCGCTGACGCTGCCCCTGGCACAATTCGCGGTGATTTCGGGTTGGTTATGGATGAAAATGTCATCCATGGTTCCGATTCGCCGGAATCCGCCGAGCGGGAGATCGGCATTTTCTTTGCATAAGCGCCTTTGGCGCATAGTGCGCCATTGACGGACCCGGAAGGAGCAGCCGCATGCTGTATCGCGTTATCGATGCGACAGAAGTGGACAAGCTGGTTCGGGCATTCATGGAATCGTATACCGTTGTAGCCCCGGTCGCACATGACCAGGGCTACATTTTCGATACCATCGAATCGCCCGATGAAATGGTTCTCGACTACGACACCACGTTGTCGTCGCCCAAGAAGTACTTCCTGCCGCCCAGCGAAACGCTGTTTCGTTTCGATGCCCAGACCAACGAGGTGCTCGATTACACCGAGACCATCGAACCCCAGGTGCTTTTCGGGGTGCATACCTGCGACATCACGGCATTCAACCGCCTTGATTTGATTTTCAAGGATTGCGAACGGCCCGACCCGTATTACGTCGCTCGTCGCAATGCCACTCTCATCGTGGGGATCAGCTGCATGCCCAGCGAAACCTGTTTTTGCAATCTGTGGGGGTCGGATGAGGTCCGCACCGGATACGACTTGTTCCTCCAAGATATCGGCGGCAAGTACCTGGTGAGCATTTCGGGTGTCGAGGCTGCCAACGTACTTGAGTCGAATTGCGAATTGCGCGAAGCAACCGATGAGGAGCGCTTCGCTTTCCGCCAGGTAACCAGGAAGCGTCAGGAAAGCTTCAATCCCGATATCCCCAAGATTCAAGAAGTGGCCATGTTGATGGACGCGTTCCACAGCGATCCCTTTTGGGATGAGCTTGGCGGCCGTTGCCTCGCGTGCACCGCATGCAGTGCCGTTTGCCCCAGCTGCTTTTGCTTCGATCTCGTCGACGACCTCGACCCCGATGGCGTCAACGGGTCGCGCCTTCGCGTGTGGGATGCTTGCACCAACCCTGAATTCGCCCGCGTTGCCGGCGGCCATAACTTCCGCGACAGCGGACGCAATCGGGTACGTCATCGCATGTACCACAAGCTCAACGGTTTTTTGGCCAACCATGGCCAAATGCTGTGCGTTGGTTGCGGACGCTGCGTGAAGGCATGCAAGGCCCGCATCAATCCCATCGAAGTGCTCCATTTCTTCGAAGAGAAAGGGGCCGACGATGCAAACTGAGATTGCGCCCGCTTCTGTTCGCGTGAAGCATCTCGACGCCTATAAAGCCCAGCCTACGGGCGAGGAGCTTTTTGCCGGAAACCCGTATCGTCCTTGGCCGGCGCGCATCACTTCCATCAAGCAGTTGACCGAGTATGAGCGGCTCTTCGAGTTCCGTTTTACCGATGAGCGCATTCGTCGTGCGTTCTGCCATCAGCCCGGCCAGTTCGTCGAAGTAAGCATCTTCGGTGTTGGCGAGGCTCCCATCTCCATCACCAGCTCTCCTTCGAAAGAGGGATTCTTCGAGTTGTGCGTCCGCCGCACGGGTGCATTCACGGAAGTTTTGCATGAAATGCAATGCGGCGACATCGTGGGTATTCGCGGGCCGTTCGGCCATGGCTTTCCCATTGACACTATGAGGGGCCATGACGTCTTGTGCGTGGCAGGCGGATTGGGCATCGCCCCGCTTCGCAGCCTGATCAACGACATTCACGACAATCGTTCCGACTTCGGCCAAGTTACCATCATCTATGGATCGCGCACTCCTTCCGAAGTTATGTTCCGCGATCAATTCGAGATGTGGCGCCACCGCCTCGATTTCGATTTGCATCTTACCGTCGACCACCCCGACGAAACTTGGGATGGAGCGACCGGTCTGGTGACGGTGCCTCTTTCCCAGATGGACCTCGATGCTTCCAATACCTATGGAGCCATCTGCGGGCCTCCGGTGATGTACCGCTTCGTCATCGATGAGATGCGCAAGAAGGGCATCAGCTACGACCATATTTTCATGTCGTTCGAGCGCAATATGAAATGCGGCATGGGCAAATGCGGGCATTGCCAGATCGGCCATCAATACGTTTGCAGCGATGGTCCCGTGTTCAATTACTGGCAGGCTAAAAACATTCAGGGGTCGATGTGATATGAGGAATTACTGCAACAACGCGGCCAGCAATTCCGTTGAGCGCACCTGCACCCCCATACCTCGTGTGGTGGTTGCGGGTCTTGCCAGCTGTTTTGGCTGCCAGCTTCAGATTACCAACCACGAAAGCCACCTGACCGACATCCTCGGCCAGATAAACCTGCAGTATTGGCAGCTTGCTTCCAGCGAACCCATGCCGCAGGATTTCGATGTGGCCATCATCGAAGGTGCCGTGACTACTCAGGAAAGCCTCGAAACCGTCAAGGCGCTTCGACAGAAGGCTTCAGCCGTCATCGCCATCGGCGCTTGTGCCAATACCGCAGGCATTCCCGGCATCGCTGCCGGCGGCTATGACGATCGCCCTGCGGCTGTATATGGCGATGCGATACCCGAAGCGTGCGGCTCTCTTATGAGCCCGGTTTCCGTTCCCAGTGTCATCGACGTCGATTTCAACGTTCGGTGCTGCCCCATAGATTTCGACGACTTCGCCCATGTGCTCGAGGCTGCATTGTACGGCAGCAACCGTGCAGCGGTGAATCGCACTATGTGCGGTGCCTGCAAGCGCAATGAAACCACTTGTTTTTACTCTAAGGGACAGATATGCCTCGGCTTGGTTACGCGCGAATCGTGCGGTGCGCGTTGCGTCAATCTGGGGCGCCCCTGCAACGGCTGCGCGGGGCTTTCCCCTGACGCAAACTTGGAAAGCGCGCGTGAGGCCGTTGCCCGCTATGGCTGCTCGGTCGATGAATTCGATGAGCGCCTTGAACTGTTCAATGAAACCAGCGGTCGTCTTCAAGACGCCGTTTCCGATCGCTCGTAAAGGAGCCTAACCATGGGCAAGGCCGCCATCAACGTAAACCATATCGCCCGCATCGAGGGCCATGGAAACGTGCATGTGGTCATCGAGGAGGGCAAGGTCACCGACGTTCAGATGAACATCGTCGAACCGGCCCGTCTATTTGAAAGCATGGTCAAAGGGCGCAGCTATTCCGAGATCAGCTATATTGCAAGCCGCATCTGCGGCATCTGCAGCGCCAGCCACGTGATCACCGACTTGCGGGCTATCGAAGCAGCTTTCGGCATATCGGTGAGCCAGCGTACCGATATGGTGCGCGACCTGCTGATATACGGTTCGTACCTTCAAAATCACGGAGCCCATCTGTTCGTGTTCGCCACGCCTGACTTCATCGGCGAGCCCAGTGTGTTCCCTTTGGCGCAAAGCGACCCCGAGCTGTTTGAAAAGGCCCTGGGGCTCAAAAGCCTGGGAAACGAATTGTGCACTGCCGTAGGCGGCCGTTCCATTCACCCCATTACCGCCGTCGTGGGCGGCTTCACCCATGAGATTTCGCCCGAAGAATACCTTGCCTTTGCAGACCGCATGGAACAAGCCATTCCCTTTGCAGAGCAAACGGTCGACCTGTTCCGCGGCTTCAGGATTTGCGACATCCAGACCGAGGGCGATATGCTCGCTTTGAGCACGCCGGGGTTCTATGCGATTTCTGGCGGGGAGCATCTCACTTTCGCCGGTACGGGGGAAGTCTTCGACGTTCAAGACGTTTTCGACCATATTCAAGAATATCGCGTCGATCATTCAGCGGCGTTTTTCGCTCGACGTACTGCGACCCAGAAGCCATATATGGCATGCGCCCTGTCGCGCATCAACGCTTCGTGGGATACCTTGAGCCAGAGAGCCAAGGTGTGCGCCGCCAAAGCGGGGCTTCGTCCGCCCGAGCGCAATCCTATGATGAACAATATCGCCCAAGCCGTCGAGCTCGTCGATGCGCTTCAGCGCTGCGCTGGGCTGTGCCGTCAGCTTGCGAAAGGGGAGGGCACCACGCTGCCCGAGCCGTTCGAGCCCAAGGCGGGTTACGCCATCGGGGCAACCGAAGCGCCGCGCGGCACCTTGTTCCATGAGCTCGAGTTCGACGAAGAAGGCCGCGTTCTCCATGCTTCCATCGTCACCCCCACGGCCCAGAATCTGGCCAACATGGAAAACGACATCAGATTGTTGGCGGAATCGCTTGCCGAAAGCGGCACCGATGAAGATATCATCCGTTTCGAAATCGAAAAGCTCATCAGGGCTTACGACCCTTGTCTTTCTTGCAGCGTGCACTGAGGCCGCTGCAATGGCGGGGGTGTGTATTTTGCCCTCGCCGTCTGCCCCTATGCTAGAATCGATATTCGCATTCATTCGAGATCTAGGGGAAAACCTATATGTCGTTTTTAGATAAGTTCGGCGGCAGTGGCGCTTCGTCGTACGACATGGCAATTGACCTTGGCACGGCTAACACGCTGGTTGCCATAACCGGACAGGGCATCGTGATCAACGAGCCCTCCGTTGTCGCTATCGAAAAGAGCACGCATCGGGTGTTGGCAGTGGGCCATGAGGCCAAGAACATGATCAACCATACCCCGGATGCATTTTCTGCCGAGCATCCGCTTCATGATGGCGTCATCGCGGATTATGATGTTACCGAAGCCATGCTTTCGGCGTTCATCAACAAGGCTGCACAGCGCAAGTATCCCTGGCAGCCCAAGCCCCGCATCGTCGTTTGCATTCCCTGCGGCGCCACTTCCGTCGAAAAGCGCGCTGTATTCGAAGCTACCATCCAGGCAGGTGCGCGCCAGGCCTACCTTATCGAGGAACCCATGGCTGCTGCCATGGGCGCTGATCTTCCCGTCACCGAGCCGACTGGCTCGATGGTGGTCGATATCGGCGGTGGCACCACAGAAGTGGCCGTCATCTCATTGGGCGGTATCGTCACCAGCTCCAGCCTTCGTTTGGCCGGCAATCGCATGGATGAATCCATTGCCATGTATTTGCGCGATCTGCTGGGAATCAAAATCGGCGAGCGTACGGCCGAGGTCATCAAAATCAAGATCGGCTCCATCTTGCCGTTCGATGATGGTCGCGAGCGTGACATGATCATTTCCGGCCAAGACGTGCTCACCGAACAGCCTAAAGAAGTCACCATTCAGTCGGAAGATGTTCGCGCTGCCTTGCAGGCTCCAATCGACGAGATGGTCTTGCATATCAAGGAGACGTTCAAAAAGACCAATCCGGACTTGGCCAGCGACATCATTCAAAACGGAATCTTGCTCACGGGCGGCGGTGGCTTGCTTTCGGGACTCGATTCCTATCTTACGCAGCAGCTTGAGATTCCTGTTTGGGTCAGCGAGACCGCTCTTACCAATGTGGTTACCGGGTGCCTCAAAGTACTTGAAACACCTACGGCCCTCAAACAAACGCTCATGCGGTCCAAGTAGGCCGTTTTTCCGTTATGGCCATCAGCTTCAAAGAAGACGCTCCCGCGGCGCGTTCGAAGATACTGTTCGCTGCCCTCATCGTTGCCTCGTTGGTTCTTATCGCCGTGTATGTCAACGAGGGGTCGGGGGGCATGCTTCATACGATGCAGGCCAATATCTCCGGCGTGTTCACTCCTGCCAAGGTTTTGAGCGGAACGATATCCGGCGCTGAAAATGCCGCTTCGACCGCAGTGGGCGACTTGACTGCCGATGCCTCCACTCTTTCGGGTTTGCGCGATCAGAATGAAGAACTGCGCAACACCATTTCTCAATTGGAGGAGTACCGTCAAGAAGCGCAGCGTCTCCAGGGGCTGCTCAATCTCAAGGACTCCTATTCGCTCGACGGCGTGAGCGGCCATGTGATGAGCCGGTCTTCGGATTCGTGGAATCAGACCGTCACCATCGATTTGGGCACTGACGACGGCGTCCGGTCTGGTTTGGGCGTCATGGGATCGACGGGCTTGATCGGTCAAGTGGTTTCGGCCGGCACTTCCACCTCCGAAGTTCGTTTGCTCACCGATCCGCAATCCGGCGTGGCCTGCGTTATCCAATCGTCTCGTTCCGAGGGCATCGTGCGCGGTTCACTGGAAGGGCTTCTCTATCTCGAGGATATCGATGACTCTGCCGAGGTGAATGTCGGCGATGTGCTGGTGACGTCGGGGCTGGGTGGCGGCTTCAGCGAAGGCATCATGGTTGGCACGGTCGTGAAGATCGATCAAAGCAACGGTGAGGCATCGCGCAAGATCGTCGTCATGCCCAATGCCACTGTCGATGCGCTCGACGAGGTCATGGTCATCACGGGTTCTTCGTCTTCCGATTCCAGTGGAACTTCTTCTACCTCAGGGGGTGCATGATGCAAAGAACCACCATCGTGATAATCATCGGCGCCATCGCAGCTGTTTTATTGCAAATCATCGTTGCTCCCAATATTGCCATTTTCTCGGCAATGCCGAATTTCATCATCGTCTATGTGCTCGTCATCGCCATGATCATGCCCGGCAATGCCGTTTATATCACGGCATTTGCCTTGGGCCTTCTGGCTGATTTTTTGGGATATGGTCCCATTGGCGCCCTTCCCTTTATTTTGCTGGTGGTAACGGCGCTCGCTTCATGGGCATTCACCACGTTCGACAATGACACGGTGTTCATCCCCTTGGGGATATTGATGATTTGCGCCTTGATTTCCGAACTCGTCTACGCGTTGTTCATGCTTGCATGCGGTTTGCAGGTCGACCCGGTTGGCGCTCTTGTTTACCGTGCGCTTCCCTGCGCTCTCTATGATTGCGTGGTCGGGCTGATAGTGTATTTGCTCATGGTTCATTTCTTCGGCAGGACCGACAAACCCATGGGTCACGCAGCTCCGAAGCTCACCTTCCGGTAGGTCTAAGGCGCCTTTTACATGATCCAGTCCGTTCTCATAGCCCTTGCAACGCTTGTCGGCATCATCGCTTTGGCCGTTGTCCTCTACGTTGTCAGACACCGTCATACGGCGACCCATACCAAGGCCAAGAAGAGCATCGACCCCATTCGCACGGTTGGAGTCGGATCTTCGGGGCCGGAAAAGACCGAGAAGAAAGGTCCGTTCGGCATCAAGCATGATGATGCGGCTGTGGTGCCTCAGTCCAGGATGGCCGGCTCGGGGGATGTCGAGCGTCTGCATGATCGTTTTACTGCGATGACCGTGCTGGCTGCGGTCATTTTCGGATCATTGGGTGTCAAGCTGTGGAGCATGCAGGTGCTTCAGAGCTCCGATTACAGCCGCAAAGCCCGTGAAAACCTCTATACCACCGTATTGACTCCCGCACCGCGTGGCATCATCTACGATCAAAAAGGCATTGCTTTGGTGCGCAATCGTTCTTCGTTCACCGTGCTGGCCGAGTCGTCGGTTGCCGAAGACCACGATGTCCTCATGCGCCTTTCCGCGCTTCTGGGAATTCCCTATGAAGTTGTTCGGCAGCGCATCCTCGATACCAGCAGCGGCGCACAGAGCCGTCGTGTCGTTGAAAGCGATGCTGCTCTTCGCTCCATCGCCTACATTTCCGAGCATACGGATGCTTATCCGGGGGTAACCACCGAAGACCGTACGTCGAGGTCGTACCCGTATGGCGCTCTGGCTGCCCATGCTCTGGGATACACCGGCACTGTCAGTGACAGCGAGCTTTCGGCTGAAACTTCGGGCAAGGTGTTGGAGAGCGGCGATATCGTCGGCAAAAGCGGGGTTGAAGCCACCTACGAAGATTTGCTGGCAGGCGACCACGGGCAACGCGTGCTGGTGACCGATGCCGACGGCAACGTCCAGCAAGTGGTGCGTGAGACCGACCCTTCCAAAGGCAATGACATCTATCTGACCATCAAAGGGCCTGTTCAGTATGCTGCCGACACCGCAATGAGAAACGCTATCGCGCCTGATGGTAAATTGGGGGCCGGAACGGGAACTGCGGGCGGTTTGGTTATCCTCGATGTGTCTGACGGCGGAATCGTCGCGCTTTCCAATTTTCCCACGTATTCACCCGAGAGCTTCATCGGCGGAATATCGCAGGAGATGTGGGACTCGTTCAACAGCGAGAATTCGTATTATCCGTTGATGGACCGCGTTGTTTCGGGCACGTACCCTGCTGCTTCCACCTACAAGGCGTTTTCTGCCATGGCTGCTCTCGACAATGGAATCGCCACTGCCGATACGCTGTACACCTGCACGGGAACGTGGTATGGGTGGGGCGAATCCAATCCGCAGAAGTGCTGGTTGGAAGGTGGACATGGAACCCTCAATATCGTCGGCGGCATCGCGCATTCGTGCGACACGGTGTTCTACGAGATCGCCAAAGCCTTCTATTATGCAAGCGATACCATCGGCCAGGACGCATTGCAAGATTATATTGAGCGATTTGGCTTCGGCCGTGTTACCGGCATCGATTTGGCCGGTGAAGCTGCCGGCCGCGTGCCTACGCCCGAGTGGAAGGCCGAATATTACAAGGATGTGCCTGAAGAAGCCCAATGGAAAGCGGGCGACATGTCCAACATGATCATCGGCCAGGGCTATGTTTTGGTCACCCCTCTGCAGATCGCTTGCGGCTATATGGGCATTGCCACCGGGACCATCTATCAGCCCCATCTTCTCAAGGAAGTCCATAACTCATTGGGCGAAACGGTGCTCTCTTACGAGCCGAAGGTTTCGTATACGCCCGAAATGAATTCAGATAACCTTGCGTTGGTCAAAGAGGGCCTTTTGGAGGTTGCGGACAACAGCTCCGACATCTCGAATGCTTTCGCCGATTTCGGCTCCACGTTCGCTTGCAAAACCGGTACCGCCGAGGTCGAGGGAAAAGACGATTATGCGTGGTTCGCATGCTATTATCCTGCAGACACGCCCAAGTACGTATGCTCTTGCATGATCGAACAAGGTTACGGCGGAGCTGCCGGTGCAGCTCCGGTAGTGGCTCAGGTCATGAAAGCCCTGCTTGCCTACGACAATGGCACGTTGGGAGACTCGATGGGCGAAGTGGCGTCTCAGTATACAGTCGTGGAGCGTACGTCTACCGGGAGCAATTCGCGCTCTGACTGATTTTTGCACGTATTGGAATGTAGGGCATCGCAAGGAGGTGAGCGCATGGTACAGCAGCGAATGAAACAGATTGATTCTGTCAAGACGCCTGATCGTCAGGTGGCTAGAGCCACGCGCCCGCGTCGCTTGAAATACATCAACCCCGCGTTTTTCTGTGTTGCCATGGCGCTGGTCGTCTATGGGCTCATCGTTGTGTTCAGTGCTACTCACGGCAACGATGACTACAATTTCACCAGGCAGTTGGGCGGCGTTGCCATCGGATTCATTCTGATGATGCTGCTGTTCCGTTACGATTACCATCGTCTTTCTCATTACGTCACCTTTTTCCTCATCATCAACGTGGTGCTTATCTTGCTTCCGCACGTTCCCTTTATCGGTGTGAGCGCAAAAGGTGCGCAATCATGGGTCAACATAGCGGGGATCAGCTTCCAGCCGGGTGAGTTCGCCAAGGTTACGGTTATCCTTTTGGCTGCCAGCTTGGTTGCGCGCTACGGTGGCAAACTCGACAACCTCAAGGAATATCTCAAGGTGCTGTTCATTTTGGCGGTGCCGTTCATTTGCATCATGACGCAACCCGACATGGGAACCGGTTTGGTGTATCTGTTCATTGCCGGCGTTGCCCTGATCGTCGGTGGTGCACGACCTCGATACATTCTTGTTACCGTCGGAATCTTGGTTTTGCTTGTGGCCGCCGTGTTCATCATCGACCCCATAGCGGATTCGATAGCTGGAAGCGATGTGTTGCTCAAAGACTATCAGCGGGCGCGCTTGCTGGTGTTTCTCGATGAGAGCTACGATCCTACAGGGGATGGCTACAACCTTCAGCAGGCCAAGATAGCCATCGGTAGCGGCGGGCTGTTCGGCAAAGGCTATATGAACGCAACGCAATCGACTTTGGGGTATCTGCCTGAAGCTCCCACCGACTTCATCTTCTGCGTATTGGCAGAAGAGTTCGGATTTGTCGGCAGCCTTCTTTTGCTGGGCTTGTACGCGCTGCTCATGTTCATCTGCTATCGCATCGCATATCACGCCAACGACTTGTTCGGTACCATCCTGGTCATGTGCATCGCGGGCATGTGGCTGTTCCAGATTCTGGAAAACATCGGGATGACGTGCGGACTCATGCCCATTACAGGCATTCCCCTGCCATTTTTCAGCTATGGTTCTTCATTCATGGTTGTCAATTTCATATTGCTGGGCCTGATCGGTTCGGTATGGGCTCATAATGGCCGTTAGATGAAAGGGGACGAATACCGATGAAACTTCCCATTGACGTGAAGGCGGTTCTCGAGGCTGCCGGCGACATCGATGCTGCGCGCAAGCTTCCTATCAGCGTAGCCGTTTACATGGACGATACCGCTCCCGGAGATTTGCAGGGATGCGTTCGCCAGGCGTTCGCCACTTCGGCTGAGCAGGTGCGTGTGAGCATCGTTTATTATCCCAGCCCCTTGGCTCGTCCCGACGAGACGGCCGATCTTGCCGTTATCGCCGCAGGCTTGAGCGATGAGACGGGGTCTCTTTCCCAGCAGTTGCGCGATGCCGGCGTTCCCGTCATGGTCATTACCACCATGCCCGATTTGGTCATGCAGATTTCTTCCAATGCGGGCGCGCCCCTTCTTGCCGATGACCTCATTTCTCCCGAAATCGTCATCGACGGCACTTCTCTTGCTTCCGATGCCGATTCCGCCACGGAGCCCTATCCGCTGAGCGATGAGCTCTGCGCGTCGCTGTTGTTGCGCATGGGCCAATGGGTCGTTGCTGCTTTCCGGGAAAAACGGCTTGCGTTTGCGCTTGCGTTCCCCTTTGCCCGCAAGCCCCTTTCGCTTGAAGCGGTCAGTGCCACGTCTTTGCAAAATGGCGCTGTGGGGCTGGTCATGTTCATCCCCGGTGCCGATATGCCCATCATGACCCTCAATCAGGCGAAGATGCTTCTGCAGATTGCTGCGGCCTATGGTCAACCGTTGGGCATGGAGCGCGTCAAGGAGCTTGCCTGCGTGGTGGGCGGCGGCTTCGCTTGCCGCAGCGTTGCCCGTCAATTGGTGGGATTGGTTCCTGCCGTCGGCTGGGCGATCAAGGCCTCCATCGGTTATGCGGGCACCGAAGCCATGGGGCACGCCGCTATACAGTATTTCGAGGGCGGCGGTTCGATGATGGCTTTTGCCGACACGGTGGGGAAGGCCCGCGACAAGGTGGTCAAGGCTGCCGTTGCTGCGGGTAAGCAGGATAACGCTGCTTCCGCAATCGGAGCTGCGGCTCGTTCGATCGTCGGCGGTGTGCGCATCGATCCCCAGACGGCAGCGGCGCATATAAAAGAAGGCGTTCCCCGCGCGGTTTCCGCCGTATCCACCACGGCCAAGCAAGCCGGCGTTTCAACGCAAGAGGTTGGCAAAGCAGTAGCGGAAGGCATCGGTTCCGCCGTTGCTTCTGCTCGCTCAAAACGATAGTCTGCGAGGTCGATTCCGTTGGCATTCACCGATCTGTGGCCTCGGCTCGAGCCCTTGTTGCGCAAAACCGAACGTCCTTCACGCTATATCGACCATGAATTCGGAGCGCTCCATGCAACGCGCGAGCGCATCGAGGGGTGCACGACGTTTGCCATGGTCTATCCGGATACCTATGAACTCGGGCAGCCCAACCAGGCAGTTCGAATATTGGTGAACGCCGTCAATGCTCAAGACGACCTGTGGGCTGAACGTTGCTTTCTTCCGGCGCCCGACTTCTTGGATCTGATGGCTGAAAAGGACATCCCCCTGTTCTCTTTGGAAAGCTGTGCTCCGCTTGGCGAATTCGACGTGGTGGGCATCACTTTGCCTCACGAATTGGCCGCAACCAACGTGTTGGTTGCCCTCGATGCGGCCGGCATCCCTCTGCGCAGCGCCGATCGCGGGCAAAAAGACCCTTTCGTCATCGGCGGGGGTCCGTGCGCATACAACGCCGAGCCGTATTCCGCATTCTTCGATTGCATTACCCTGGGCGAAGGGGAGGAGGCTACCGTAGAGGTGCTCCATGCTATTCGCGAGGGCCGAGCCCGCGGTGCGTCGCGCCACGACATCCTTTTATCGCTTGCGGGCATCGACGGACAGTATGTTCCCGGTCTCTACCGGGGGATTTCTGCCGAAGAGGCCGGTGCTGCGCGTTCGACCGTGGCTCCTCTCGAAGACGGCGTTCCTTCCGTTGTTGAAAAGCGCGTATGGGAATCGTTCGCGCAGTCTCCAGCCTGGGAGCCGTGCGTCGTTCCTTTTTGCGACATCATCCATGATCGGCTCAATGTCGAGGTGCTGCGCGGTTGCTCGCGCGGCTGTCGATTCTGCCAAGCGGGTATGATGTATCGTCCTGTGCGCGAACGCAGCGCTGACAATATCGTGGATTCGGTGCTCACCGGTTTGGCTCAAACCGGTTACGAAGAGGTGAGTCTCACCTCTCTTTCGTCAACCGACCACTCTCAGATCAGGGAAATCCTCACGCGTCTCGACCATGAACTTTCGGGAACGGGAGTGCGTATTTCGCTTCCTTCGCAACGCTTGGATGCTTTTGGCGTTGATATGGCGGAGCTTGTGGCCGGCGCCAAGCGGGGAGGGCTCACATTCGCCCCTGAAGCCGGCACGCAGCGTTTGCGCGATGTCATCAACAAGAATGTCACCGAAGATGATCTGTTCGGAGCCATCGATGCGGCGTTTTCGGCTGGATGGCGCCGATGCAAACTCTATTTCATGATCGGATTGCCTACCGAGACCGATGAAGACATCAAGGGAATCGCAAGCTTGGCGCAACGAGCCTATGATGCTGCTAAAAAGGCCGTGCCGCCCGATCAGCGTGGGCAGGTGCGCATGGGCGTCTCCTGTGCGTTGTTCGTTCCGAAAAGCCAGACCCCGTTTCAGTGGGATGGGCAAATTGCCCCCGAAGAAGCGCTGCGACGTATTTCGTTGCTTCGCAATTCGGTGAAATACAAGGCGGTCGATGTCCATTGGCACGATCCTTCTTCAAGCTTCGTCGAAGCGGTGATGAGCCGCGGTGGACGCGAATGCTGCGATTTGGTGGAAAGCGCCTTTCGCCATGGCGCGCGTTTTGACGCTTGGACCGAATACTTCGATGAGGATGCTTGGCGAACTGCCGCCGAACAATGCGGTATCGATGTCGATGCGGTGGCACAGAAATCTTGGGATTTGGACGATGTCCTTCCTTGGCAACATCTTTCGTGCGGCGTCAGCTTTTCGTTTCTTCGGGCCGAAAGGCGCCGTGCTCAAAAGGGGCAATCTACCCCTGACTGCACGTTCGGCACGTGCACAGCTTGCGGAGTATGCCCGGGGTTGAATACCGACCTTGCTTTGCAGGAGGCCCGTCATGGCTGATGATCCTTTGTTCAGAATGCGTATCGGATTCAATAAAACGGGACGTGCAGCCTTGCTTTCCCATCTTGAAGTGGCCCGTTCGCTCGAACGCACCGTGCGCAGGGCGCGGCTTCCCTTCGCCGTCTCCAACGGATTTTCTCCGCACATGCGCATTTCTTTCGGATCGGCGTTGCCCGTGGGAACGGGAAGCACCTGCGAGTGCTGCGATGTGCTGCTCACCCGTTATATAGAACCCGATACCGCTCTCGAGGCTTTGATTGCCGGATGCGTCCCCGATTTGATGGTTACGCAATGCTGTTTCATCGGCCGCAAGGATCCTGCTGCTTCCGCAGCGTTTCCGTATTCCACCTATCGCATTTCTATCGATGGAAGTCCTGATGCGGAGTTTCTTCCCCAGCAGGTAACGGTTGTGCGCAAAAAGAAAGAGCGCACGCTCGATGTAGGGGAGTTTTTAATAGGCCCCATCATGTTCGACGATGGCGGTCTTACCCTCACGCTTGAGCAAAAACCTACCGGGAGTTTGCGTCCTGATGTGTTGATGGATGCTTGGTCCGCTGCTCAAAAAGAGGGTTTCCGTGTGATCTCTTTGACGCGAATCGCGCAATCGCCTGTGCGTCCCTCAATAGGCAAGGGGAGCGGCGCCTAGATGCCTATCAGCCGATGAACAGGCTTTTCTTATGCGCGTACTTGAATTGGTACATCGCGTAGTCTGCTTTAGCCAGATATTCGCTCAACGGTTGATCGGGTTGCGCCGGCACTGCAATGCAGCCATAGCTGAATGAATGCCGATACCTATATCCTTGCGGGAGTTCATCCTCGAGTACCTTCGAGCGTTCGGCTGACAAAAGCTCGGTGAGTTCATTGACGTCATGGTCTGGCCAGATCACCATGAACTCATCGCCGCCGATGCGGCAGACCAGGGAATCCTTCGCCACCGTTTCAAGGCGGGCCGCCACCGATGTTATGTAGCGGTCGCCTTCTTCGTGCCCGAAGTTGTCATTGCAGTATTTCAAATTGTCCAAGTCGATGAAACCGAGGACGAATGCTGTTTTGCCATCCACCAAGCTCGATGCCCGGTCCATTCCGTATCGACGATTGTACAGTCCGGTGAGCGGATCGTGGAAGGCCAGGTCGGCCATCTTCTCTTTCGAGAGCATCTGGTCTGTCTGGTCATCTATCATATGGGCCGTTACGGGTCGATCCATATAGATCATGCCGCGCGATATGATGCGAAAGCGCATGACGGCATGGTCTTCGTCATGCGGGTCGCGCACGGAAATATCCTTGGTCCAGGTGACCACCTGGCTTCTGGTGTCGTCGGGCAGCGCGCGCAGATTCTCGAGAATGTCTTTGGTGGTCAGCGGCAAGCGCAGTGCCATTTGCTTGAAGGAATCCGTTTGATAGACAACCTGATCGGTGTCATCATCGATGAACAGCAGCGAGCGTTTGGATGCCAAGGCCAATTCCACCATAAGGTCGTTCATCGCAGAAAGCTCTTTGTTGGCGCTTCGCAGCGAATTGCGTTCTCTGATAAGGGCGGCTTGGCGCTCTTCCAACTGCGCGGTCATGGTGTTGAAGGCATCGCCCAGATCGCCCATGAAGTCCACGTGCTGACGGTAATCGCCTTTTGAAACTTCTTGAGCCTGCCATGCAAGGTGGTTGAGAGCGCCTTGCACTTGCTTGAGAGGCGCGGCCAAGCCGTTTTCGATGCTCGGTGGCGCCACGGAGTATTCGCCTTTGGCAAGATGATCTCCGAAACGCCTTTGTTCGTCGGCGCATTGGCATAGATATTCCAACCCCGAGGCCAGTTCTTTGAAGTCGGGGTCGATGCAGTCGATGGACAATTCGGCATGTGCAGGGTCGTAGAGGATGCTGCGCACGTACTCGAAAAGGACCTGGGCCGTCTCGGGAGCCGAAAGAGCCCCGGTATTCTTGGAGCTATCGGAAGATGTGGCAGAGGCCTTTACCATGCGATCACGGTGTTAGGAAAGCGTCAATTCCGGTTCGGCGATGACGTTGCCCTTGAAACGGCAGACGCGATCTCCCGAAGCCCAGCAATCGACTTCGCGTACATGGTACGGATGTCCTGTATAGGTTTCCAAAATGCCGGAAAGAAAGCCCTCATCGTAGTTGCAAACCACTTCATTTGTGGGAGGGAGCCCGGAGCAATCGAGGTCTTCGCCAACCGTCAGGGTGAAGGCACCGCTTTCACCGTCGAACGACTCAATGCGCAGGATGCCTATGCGCAGCTCACGCAGGCTCTTTTGCAGTTCGGCGATGAAGTCGTCGAAATCAGCCGTCAAATCAAGGGCGTTTGCGGCGAATTCATGGCCGGCCAGATAACCCGCCTTGCGGAACATGTCGTTGGAAACCTCAGGGGAGAATTCATGGCAGAGCACATCGTTCATCGAGTACTCCAACAAACGGTAGACAAGGACTGGCATATCTTCGCCCAGTTCGCCGCGACCCTCGTGAATGTCTCCCAATTTGTCCCAAGTGAAATCATTGTGCGAACCGTTTTTTGCGAATACGTTTTCCATCGTGCTTCCTCTTTTCGTTCGCTCGAAGCAGCAGTTCAACTGCTAGTGCCACTATATCGCACAATACGTTTGAATGATACGGATTTCTGCCGTGCGGGAAGCTTCTTCGCCCTGCTTTGGATGCAGCGTTGCAGCAGGTGGTGCTTGGTCGTTTGCTGCAGGCTCAAGGCCTTGTCAGGCGCCGCTGTCGTTGGCAAGCTCTTTTGGAAGCATGGCCCTCGAACCGAAGGCCTATTGGAGATTGGCTAAAAGGTTTGAAAATAGTTCTTGCGCGTCACGGGGGTTATCGGTACAATAACGTCCGCTGCACGGCACATGGGGTGTTAGCTCAGTTGGTTAGAGCGCCGGCCTGTCACGTCGGAGGTCGTGGGTTCAAGTCCCATACATCCCGCCATTTGCCCAGCTTGCGGGGGTCCTCGGACCCCCGTTTTTTATGTAGTCCAACCCTGTTTCCGAATCGTTAATCTTTGTTTTCCTTGTTAGCGGTACCCTTTCAAGCGTTGAGAATCAGTTTCATTCACTAGGTGGACGAATGCGCATCTTCAAGTATCTCAAGAAGGCCAAAGGAGCAGCGCTCCTGATTATCTGCCTTTTGATGGTTCAGGCCGTTTGCGACTTGTCGCTTCCCACGCTCACCGGCAACATCGTGAGTATCGGTCTTCAGCAATCGGGCATCGAGGACTGTGCGCCCGAATCTCTTGATTCCCAGACCTATGCTCAGCTCGATGCCTTGGCTGGAAATCCTTCCATCATGCAAACTTCCTATTCGCAGGGCGATGATGGCATCTTCCATTTGACGGAATCCGGTAAAAGCGATCGCAAGCAACTCGATTCAACGCTTGAAAAGCCCCTGGCGGTTTATTCTCTTGCTTCGCAGTCGGGTCAGGAAGACCTCTCCCAATCTATCGCCGAGCTCCCTGGATTGGACGCCGATCAGGCTGACGTTTCCCGTCAGCAGATCATGTCCAGCTTGGATGGGATGGATGATTCCCTTGTATCGCAACAGGCCATCGCAGGAGCGCTTTGCGCATATCAAGCAGCGGGAGTTGACGTCACTACGTTGCAAGTCTCGTATTTGTTGCGCGTTGGAACGCTCATGCTCGGCATAACCTTGGTGGCGGCGGTCGTGTCGACGCTTATCGGGTATCTGGCCAGCCGAACGGGCGCGAAAGTCGGGCGTGACTTGCGTGCGCGGCTGTTCAGAAAAGTTGTTTCGTTCAGCGACGCTGAAATCCAAAGTTTCTCTGCGGCATCTCTCATCACGCGCGGTACAAACGACATCACCCAGATACAAAACGTTTGCGTCATGCTCTTGCGCATGGTGCTCTATGCCCCCATCTTGGCTATCGGCGGCATCATCATGGTCATGATCACGGCGGCTTCGATGAGCTGGGTCATAGGCATAGCGGTGGTGGCGGTGCTGTGCATCGTCGGATTCCTCATGGTGTTCGCCATGCCGAAATTCCGCATCATGCAACGCCTTATCGATCGGGTGAATCTCGTATCGCGTGAGGTGCTGACCGGCCTTCCCGTCATTCGCGCCTTCAATCGGCAAGCAACCGAAGAAGCTCGCTTCGACGATGCGAGTCGCGAATTGATGAAGACGCAATTGTTCACCAATCGCACCATGACTTTCATGCAGCCGCTCATGATGCTGGTCATGAACGTTACCAGCATCGCCATCGTTTGGGTGGCAAGTCCGTTTATCGATGCGGGCACCTTGCAGGTTGGCAGCATCATCTCGTTGATGAACTACGCCATGGTCATCATCATGGGCTTTTTGATGCTGTCTATGATATCCATCATGCTTCCTCGTGCTGACGTTGCCGCCCAGCGCATCAATGAGGTTTTGGATACTCCTTTGAGCATCCACGACGCCCAAGGAGACGATGTTCGCCACATTCCGGGCAACGATGCCGTTTCCGTGCGATTCGATTCCGTGGATTTTCGCTATCCCGGTTCCACCGAGCCCGTGCTGCATGATGTCGGTTTCGTGGCAGAAGCGGGAAAGACCACGGCCATCATCGGTTCCACCGGCAGCGGCAAGTCGACGGTTCTCAAGTTGATCGAGCGATTCCATGATGTAACCGAAGGATCGATCAGCGTCGATGGTCAAGATATTCGCCAGATTCCCCAGCATGAGCTTCGCGGTGCCATCGGATATGTTCCGCAGAAAGCCTTTCTATTCAGCGGCACCATAGATGACACCGTTCGTTTCAAAGGCGATATTTCAGAGGATGAAGCGCTTACCGCCGTCGACGTGGCGCAAGCTTCGGACTTCGTCACTGCGCAGAAAGACGGTATGAACGCGGCTATCGCCCAGGGCGGTACCAATGTTTCAGGTGGGCAGCGTCAGCGTCTTGCCATCGCGCGAGCATTGGCTGGGGGAGCGCGGGCCTTCTTGTTCGACGACAGCTTCAGCGCGCTGGACTATGCCACCGATGCCGCATTGCGCAAAGCACTCTCAGACCAGCTCGGTGCCATTACCGTCATCATCGTGGCGCAACGGGTGTCTACCATCCGGCACGCCGACAACATCGTCGTTCTCGATGAGGGTCGCGTTGTGGGACAGGGAACGCACGATGAGCTTCTGCGCGATTGCCCTGCTTATCTCGAGATCGCCGCATCCCAACTTTCTCCTGAAGAATTGCAGGGAGGTGGCGCGGCATGAGCGAAGAAACCCGGGAACCGATGCCGCGCCGCCCTCTTCGCCAACATGGTCCTGCGGCGCGGATGATGCCGGGCGAAAAGGCCAAGGACTTCAAGGGAACCATCAAGCGCCTTGCGCGTTTCATGGGCCGCTTCAAATGGCAGCTCGCCGTCATTTTCATTTTTGCCATCGGGTCGACGATCTTCAACGTCATCGGACCCAAAGTGCTCGGTATGGCAACGACCGAGCTGTACAACGGGGTCACGGCAAAAATAGCCGGAACCGGCGGCATGGACTTCAATGCCATCGCCAACATCTTGGCCGTATCGCTTGCCCTCTACCTTTCAAGTGCCATCTGCTCGTTTGTGCAGGGTTGGCTCATGGCCGGTGTTTCGCAGCGGACCTGCTATCGGCTGCGCGGTGACATTTCCCGCAAAATCGACCGCATGCCCATGGGCTATTTTGAAAAAACGAGCACAGGCGACACCCTTTCGCGGATAACCAATGACATCGATACGCTGGGTCAGAACCTCAACCAAGGCGTCACCCAGCTGATCACCAGCTCAGCTACTATAATCGGCGTGCTCGTCATGATGCTTTCCATCAACTGGTTGCTCACGCTCATCACCCTCGTCGTCCTTCCTGTCAGCGCGTTTTTGCTGAGCCGCGTGGTCAAGCATTCTCAGAAGTATTTCAAGGCCCAGCAGGCCTCTTTGGGGGCAATCAACGGCCAGGTTGAAGAGACGTTCAGCGGGCATGGCGAGGTTGTTGCGTTCAACCGGCAAGACGAAGTCGTTCGCCGTTTTGGCGAGACGAATGACGCCTTGTATGAAAGCGCATGGAAATCGCAGTTCATCAGCGGTTTGATGATGCCGTTGATGAACCTTGTTTCCAATTTGGCTTATGTGGCCGTGGCCGTGGTGGGCACCCTTTTGGCTGCTCAGGGCGTTATCGCGCCCGGCGACATCCAAGCGTTCATCCAGTACGTGAAGAACTTCACCCAGCCCATCCAGCAGTTGTCCCAGGTTTCGAACGTCTTTCAGCAGATGGCGGCCGCAGCTGAGCGCGTGTTCGAGTTCTTGGACGAAGAAGAGATCGTTGAAACGGTGTCGCAGGTGGATGTGGGCACTTTGCATGGCAATGTGTCTTTTGACCATGTGCGTTTCGGCTACGACCCCGAAAAAACGATCATCCATGATTTCAGCGCCCAGGTTGCCGAAGGGCAGACGGTTGCCTTGGTCGGTCCCACAGGGGCGGGCAAGACCACCATGGTCAAATTGCTCATGCGGTTCTACGATGTCGATTCCGGCTGCATCAGCATCGACGGAAACGACATCCGAAGCCTTTCGCGCGATGATCTGCGCTCCATGATAGCCATGGTTCTCCAAGACACCTGGCTGTTCAAGGGGACCATCCGCGAGAACATACGCTACGGCGACCTATCCGCTACCGATGAGGAAGTCGAGATGGCAGCCAAGGCAGCCTTCGCCCATCATTTCATTTGCACGCAGCCGGGTGGCTACGACATGGAAATCAATGAAGACGCCAGCAATATCAGCCAAGGCCAACGTCAGCTGCTCACCATCGCCCGGGCCATTTTGGCTGACCGAAAGATGCTTATCTTGGATGAAGCAACCTCCAGCGTGGATACGCGTACCGAGGAACGAATCCAGCAGGCTATGGACAATCTCATGCACGGCCGCACTTCGTTCGTCATCGCCCATCGTCTTTCTACGATTCGCTCGGCTGACCTTATTTTGGTAATCAACCAAGGGGATATCGTGGAACAGGGAACCCATCAAGAGCTTTTGTCGCTTGGCGGCTTCTACGCGCAGTTGTATAATTCTCAATTCGCCGAGGACGACGTTCCCGACGTTTTGGATAACTGAATGGAAGAACACGTCTCGTGTCTCAATCTGCACTGAACAAACCGGCCCAAATCGCCGTTTACGATTTTGACGGAACCTGCATAGCGGGCAATTCTCCCGTGCTTTTAGTCGGGCATCTCATCCGCCATCGCATGTTGCGTCCCTCTGTTTCGCTTCGCATCGGATTCTGGGCGCTTGCCTATAAGTTGCGCCTTCCCCAAAACGAGAGCTGGGTTCGCTCCCTCGTCTTTTCTGCATTCGAAGGATGGCCTAAAGAAAAGGTCGATTCTTATCTGATGGAGTTCTACGACGATGTCATCGCTTCTCGATGGCGCGATAAGGCAGACGAGAGCATTCGCAAGCATGTTGATGCCGGGCATGTGGTCATGGTCGTTTCGGCGACATTCGATCCCATTGTTGTGCGCGCCCAAGACGATCATCCATTCCAATACTCCATCTGCACCAAGATGAAAGTGGATTCTCATGGCTGCTATACCCGGGAAGTCGATGGCTTGCCGGTCGAAGGGGAGGAAAAGCCTGCATCCGTCCGACTGTTCGCAGATGAGCATTTCGGTGCCGGTCAGTGGAATCTTTCCTGGGCTTATGGCGACCACCATTCCGATCGCTACCTTTTGGAGGCTGCGGATGAGGCTTTTGCGGTAACGCCTGACAAACCTCTCGCCCGTATTGCAGATAAGCGCGGTTGGAACATTCTGGAGTGGTGAGCATCTGCATGTTCGGCGGTTTGGGCAGTGCGCCCGATGGATGTTTTTTACCAACGTGCAACACAGGGGATGCACGGTATCGTAGAATGTGGTAATAAAGGTATCAAAGCTAGTATCAATGACAGGCGGGAGGTGCTCCGATGTTCGAAGGCAACAAGGACCAAAACGGTCCCAACAACGAAACCGATCGTTCCGCGGCCGAGTACCTTCGTTTGGCCGACGGCGCCAAAGCGCGCGGTGAAGCCGATTTAGCCGCCCATCTGTATCTCGTCGCCTACGAAAAAGCTCAGAAGGGCTCTGCCGCCCCCGATGCCATCGCCTCTGAGGCGTTGCGCCGTGCCTGGGAGGTTGCTTGCGAAAGCAAGGAGCGTGCCCTGGCCGAGTACATCTTCGAAAAACTCGAACCTTCCCTTACCGCTGATGAGGTTTCCGCATGCGCCGAGCGTTTGCAGCGGCTTGCATTGGACAAGCTCGAGGAATTCGGCTTCGATCGCGATGAAGTTCGAGAAATGGCCGAGATGGTCTCCGAGGACTTCGGCGGTGCGGGGTCGTTCATGTCCGCGCCGCAAAATCCCCTGCGTGCGCTCACGCTTGGATCGGCGGGGCACGCGCTGCCCGTTCCTGCGCGCTCGAGCGAGTCTTCTTCCCAGAAGAGCACGGACACGGCTGAAGCCGAGCCGCAGCAGCGTTTCAGTTTCAAAGACCTTGTGGGATACGATCGTGCCATTGCGCAGATGCATCAGCGCGGTCTCGGCCTTTCCGACGACCCGCGTTTCGGCGAATTTCTCTCCATGCTCAAGGAGCGTCACGGCATCGACCGCCCGCTTTCCAATGAAACGCTCATCTTCCGTTCGTTTGCTCGCGAAGACGCGGATCGTTTCATGGCCGGCGTTGTGGGAGAATTGAATCTTCCAACGGTGCGGATGTGCATGGATGAGAATCCGCAAGGATTTCCCGTTCTCTGCGTCATGGCATCCCCTGATTTCAAAAGCCGCTTGCAGCTCAATCGGGATGGGTTCACTGCTCCCGGCGTGCTGATGCTTGAAGACATTGATTTGTGGGGCTCGCCTTTGGCAGGCGACGAGGGCGATGCGTATTCGTTTTCTCAGCTTTCCCGCGGTGCCCGTGAGGCTATTGCGCTTATTCGAGGGGCCGTCGACAATCCGGACGTCACGGTGGTGGCTTCTTGTTCCGACGATGTGGACCTTGAAGAATTCTTTTATGAGCTGCTCGATCCGACGTGCGAGTTCGTTATCGACGTTCCCGATGAAGTCGAGCGGGGCGAAGTGTGGAAAGATGCCGCCGAGGCATATCCCAGTTTGCGTTTGCTCGATCGTACCGAGATCGTAAGGATGAGCGCCAACATGTCGCGCTACGATATTTACCTTGCCGCCCGCGAGGCCGTTGAGCAAGCTTACAAGGAGAGTTTGACCAAACGTGCCTATGTTCCCGTGACGCGGGACAACCTGTTCGACAAGATTGCGGCTTACCAGCCGCTTGATAGCCCTCAATATCATGAAATCGAAGAGGCGGCGGTTGAGAGCCTTCGCCAGGATCTCGATGATTTCGAGGGCTCTACAGAAGGGGAATCCTGATCATGGAACTCACTCGACGCTGCGATTATGCTTGCTGTATCCTGAGGGCTGCTTACCGGCATCGCGATTCTTACGTTTCCATAGCAGAGGTGTCAGAAGAAGAAGACATCCCGTATGCCTTCGCACGCACCATCCAGCACGATCTGGCCACCGCCGGATATCTCAAGACCGTTCGCGGCGCCCGTGGCGGGTTGGCGCTGGCCATCGACCCTTCCAAGGTCACCGTTCTCGATGTGCTGCGCGTTTTGCAGGGCCCTGTCGCCATTTCGCCTTGCTCCGTCGATCCTGACTCCTGCTCGAAAAGCGATACTTGCACGTTCAACAAGGTGTGGATCGCCGCTGACAAAGCCCTTAACAACCTGTTTTCCTCTATTACGCTCGAGGATGCTTTCAAGGGAGACGCCGGCATCGCCAAGGTCGACAGCGCATCTGATGATGCAGAGACCATCGTCAGCCAATCGGTTGAAGAGCTATTGAGCGGTTCGGCCTGCGCTTGCCCCGAAAAAGAATGAAGCAGCTTGGCTCTCAAGCTTCTGCATCAATGCAACCTTTCGTTTTGAAAGCTTCCGAAAAGGAGGTTTTCATTTCTTCCGTCCATCATTTGGGGCGGGAGAATCGCCGCGTGCTCCCTTGGCGCTATCTCGATGATCCCTATGCGGTCCTCGTTTCAGAAGTGATGCTTCAGCAGACCCAAGTGAAACGGGTATTGGATTATTGGCCGCGGTGGATGTCACTGTTTCCCACCATCGATTCGCTCGCTTCGGCCGCTTCTTCTGATGTGTTGGAGGCCTGGCAGGGGCTCGGGTACAACCGTCGTGCTTTAGCCTTGAAGCGTTGTGCCGACATCTGTTCTTCCGATCACGGCGGCGAGCTGCCTCTGCAATACGAACTTTTGATTGAATTGCCGGGGATCGGTTCGGCTACGGCGGCGGGTGTCAGGGCGTTTGCCGGCGACTTGCCCGGCGTGTACCTCGAGACCAATGTGAGGTCGGTGTTTCTGCATAGCTTTTTCAGCCAGCGCAAGTCGCCCGTAGCCGATCGCGAGATCATTCCGCTTATCGAGCAAACTTGCCCTGATCGGGATGTTCGCACTTGGTATTACGACCTGCTCGATTATGGGGCTTTCCTTAAAAAGGCGTTTCCCAATCCTTCCAGGAAGTCGGCCGGACATACGCGCCAGTCGGCATTCGAGGGCAGTCGACGCCAAAAACGCGCCGAATTGGTACGGCTGGTATTGGACGAACCGGGTTCGACCTTCGATCAGCTGCGTTCTGGATTGGAGGCGCTTGAAACCGATTCGGGTCGCAATGCACCCGATGTTCGTCTTGTTTCCGAACTCGTGGAAGAATTGGAAGGGGAGGGCTTTTTTTCCTGCGACGCCCAGGGATGCTATCGCGCTTGATCAAACGAGGGGATAGCTCCCCAGAACCTTCACGTCGCGCAATTTGAGCCTCAGGCAGTTGAGCGCGGTCTGCATGTCCGGATCGCGCGGACTGCCTTCCACATCCATGAAAAACATGTAGTCGCCCAAGGCGCGCTTGGTGGGACGAGACTGGATTTTGGTCAAATTGAGGCCTGCATAGGCGAATTCCGACAAGATCATCAGCAAGGCGCCGGGACGGTCGGAATCAAGGAAGAGCGCAAGCGAGGTCTTCAGAGACTCTTGTTTGAAGACGGGAGCGTGTCCTGCTCTCGCCGCCAACACGAATTGCGTTTGGTTGCCTAGATGATCCTCGATGCCCGACTCTATGATCTGGCAACCGAAGATATCTGCGGCAAATCGGCTTGAGATTCCGGCCACGGTGGTATCGAGGCTCGCTAAGCGGGCTCCTTCGGCGGTTGAAGCGACGGCAACCGTTTTGGTGGCGGGGAAGTGAGCGGCAAGGTAGCGGCGGCACTGCGCCAACCCCTGCGGATGGCTGGCGATGGATTCGATATCGGTTTGGTCGGCATCGGGATGCATCACCAGGCAATGATGGATGGAGAGCACGGTTTCTCCGACGATCTCGACGTCGTTGTTGAAGGCGAAGGAATCGAGTGTGGCGGTTACGGCGCCTTCCAGGGCGTTCTCGATGGGCATGACGCCGAATTCGGTTTTGCCGCGTTCGACGGATCGATATACCTCGTTGAGCGAAGGGCAGGCTTGATAGTCAACCGATTGGGCTCCCATGCGCTCGGCGAATCGGTGGGCCGCTTCGTCGGTGTAGGTGCCGGCCGGCCCCAAGTAGGCAATGCTCGTTTCGGTTTCCATAGCGCTCCTTGCGTTCGTTTCCATCAGCGCTCCATGATAGTCGATAGGGGCGTGCATGGAAAAACGATGTTTGCATTGTCGGTGTTGATTGGCGGTTTTTGCTGCTCTCG
Source organism: Eggerthellaceae bacterium (assembly GCA_040774885.1). Taxonomy (GTDB): domain Bacteria; phylum Actinomycetota; class Coriobacteriia; order Coriobacteriales; family Eggerthellaceae; genus JAXGTO01. The sequence goes on from JAXGTO010000003.1 coordinate 60,685, forward strand.
CCCCTTCTGCTTTGTCGGGCTATAATGAAGCGGTTCAAGCGGAATCCATTTCGAGAAGAGGAGTTAGCATGGATTTGAAGGGATCTCAGACCGAAAAGAACCTGCAGACGGCGTTTGCCGGAGAATCGCAGGCTCACACGAAGTACGAATACTACGCAAGCCAGGCGAAGAAGGACGGTTACGTCCAGATTCAGAACATTTTCCTTGAGACTTCCAAGAACGAAAAAGAGCATGCCAAACTTTGGTTCAAGGCGCTCCACGATGGTGGCGTGCCCGACACCATGGCAAACCTCAACGATGCCGCCGACGGCGAGCACTATGAGCATACCGAGATGTATGCGGAATTCGCCGAGACCGCCCGTAAAGAGGGATTCGCCGATTTGGCTGACTTGTTCGACGGAGTTGCCGGCGTGGAAAAGGAGCATGAAGCTCGTTACCGCAAGCTCATCGAGCGCATCAACGCCGGTGAAGTGTTCAAGCGCGGCGAAGTCTATGCCTGGAAGTGCAACAACTGCGGTCATATCCATATCGGCAAAGAAGCCCCCGAGGTCTGCCCGGTTTGCGCTCATCCGCGCGATCATTTCGAACTCCGTGCAGAGAATTATTAGGATTACCCTCAAATAGGTATCGCATTTCAAGCGATATCGCCTATAGTTTTCTGCGGTGGTTTTTCCGCGGGTCGCAAATCCCACATTTAGTGGGATTTGTGGTGTTGGATGCAGTATTTTGCATAGTTTTGTAATATTTCTTCCAACTCCAGTAACATTTTGTGACCATTCACGGGGATGAGCGGTCAACTCTACGCGACCGTCGGTAGAGTGTGCTGGATTTAGTGGAAAATACCATTTGGAAGTGCAGTCGAGAACACCCAAGGAGGTGTGCACATGGAAAAGGAGGCCACCGCGTCGGAGTTCGCCTCGATGCTCGAAGCGCGCGGCGTTTCGCGTCGAAGCTTTGTGAAACTCTGCGGCACCGTGGCAGCGGCAGCAGGATTGTCACAGCTGACCGTGCCGCAAGTCGCGCAGGCGCTCGAAGAATCCGTGATTGGCGCAAAGGAGGGCAACCTTTATCCGGTTATCTGGATAGAAGGAGCATCTTGCACCGGTTGCACCGAGTCTTTCGCTCAGAGCGAAGAACCCGATCCCGCCACCATCGTTTTGGAAATGATCTCGCTCAATTATTCCGAGACCCTTTCCGCAGCAGCCGGTTGGTCGATGGAGAAAGCCAAAGAGCAGACTATCGAGGCCGGCAACTATCTGCTGGTATACGAAGGTGCTGTGCTTGAAGGCTGGAATGGCCAGGCTCTGCGTGTTGCCGACAAACCCGGCACCGAGCATCTGGTATCCGCGGCTGAAAGCGCCAATGCCGTCGTCGCACTCGGATCGTGCGCCGTCAATGGCGGATGGATGGGGGCCAACCCTAATTCTTCCGGTGCCATGGGCGTGCAAAAGTACCTCGAGAAGGCCGGAATCAAGACCCCGGTCGTCAACATCCCCGGGTGCCCCGCGAATCCCGAATGGCTCGTCGCCGTTCTGGTCGACGTCGTTTTGATGAAGGCGCTTCCCGAGCTCGATTCCGACAACAAGCCTTCGCTCATCTTCGATGAGACCATCCACGACAATTGCGAGCGTCGCGGTCATTTCGAGAACGGCGAATTCGTTTACGAATTCGGCACGGACGAGGAAAAGAAGGGCTATTGCCTGTACGCGCTCGGTTGCCGCGGCCCTCAGACCAAGGCCAATTGCGGTGTGGTTCGCTGGAACAACCGTCGTTCATGGTGCGTCGCAGCCGGCGCTCCCTGCATCGGTTGCTGCGAGGCCAATCCCGCCGATCCCGGCGACAACTGGGTCGAGGTCAACACGCCGTTCCGCCAGCGCCAGCGCGATTTGCGCATCGGTGACTGGGTGGTTCAGCCCGAAACCATCGCCCTTACCATCACCGGCATCTTGGCCGGCTGCTTGGTGATCCACGGCTTCGGCATGAAGGCTGCAGGTCGTGTGCCCAAGGGCGCCGATTTCGAGAAGGTGCGCAAGTGGGATGCCAAGCATCCCGACCAATCCATCGGCGAGTATGATCAAGCAGACATGCTGGAAGCCGAGAAAAAGTACGGATACCATGACGATTCGAAGGGAGGTCAGGCATAATGACTCGTTCGATCATCGATCCGATTACCCGCATCGAAGGCCATCTGCGCGTTGAGATGGAGGTCGAAGGCGGTGTCGTCACCGACGCATGGGTTTCTGGCGGATGCTTCCGCGGCATGGAGCTCGTCGTACGCGACCGCACTCCTGAAGATGCCGCACATATCGTGCAGCGCATTTGCGGCGTATGCCCTGTGTCTCATGCGCATGCCTCGTCCATTGCGGCCGAGAAGGCATACAACATCACCATCCCCAACAATGCGCGCATCATCCGCAATCTCATCGAGGGTGCCCAGTTCCTGCACAGCCATATCCTTTGGTTCTACAATTTGGCGGCGCTCGACTACGTCAATCCGCTCAATGCCCTTTCGGCCGATCCGGCCGATGCGTGGGACCTGGCAAAATCTGCCGGAACATCCACCAACACCGATTTCAAGGCTCTTCAGGAGCGCCTGACCACATTCGCCGAGAACAAGCAGCTGTCCATTTTCAGTGGCAACTGGTTTGATTCGGAAGGCGGGGAAGGTTACAAGCTTCCTCCCGAGCTCGATTTGATTTGCACCGCGCATTATCTGGAGGCTCTTGGCATGCAGGCCAAGGCATCCGAGGTCTGCGCTTTGCTCGGCGGCAAGATGCCCCACGTCATGACCATCGTTCCCGGCGGCACCGCATTCGTGCCCACCGAAGAGAAGCTCGACGATCTCAAGGCTATGGTCGACGAAATCTACAACTGGGTTGAAGCCACAATGATCCCCGACACGTTGGCTTTGGTGCCGTATTACACCGAGGCGTTGTCGTTCGGCAAGGGATGCGGCCGCTATGCTGCATGGGGCGTTTTCGAAGACGAGAGCTTCGAGATGAACAAACGTTACATGCCCGCAGGCGTGCTCGACGAGGATCTCAACGTCTCCAACGTCGATGAAGATGCCATCAGCGAATGGGTCGGCCATTCATGGTACGAAGGCGATGCCGATCTCAATCCGCGTCAGGGCGAGACCAAGCCCAAGTTCACCCAGTACGATGTCAATGATCGTTATACCTGGAGCAAGGCTCCCAGCTACAATGGCAAGACGATGGAAGCGGGCAGCTTCAGCCGCATCCTGGTGGCTTACAAGCGCGGCGTTCCCTTCATCAAGGAAAACGTCGACACCATGCTCGAAAAGCTGGGCGTTCCCGGGCAAATCGATGTGCTTCAGTCCACGCTGGGTCGCACCGGTGCGCGTCAGATCGAGACGCTCTACATCGCAGGCCTCATGAAGGACTGGGTCAAAGAGCTCATCGCAGCTCTCAAGAGCGGTGATTCCGAGTACTTCCGTCCTGCCAAGCAGATCACCGGTGAGGGCACGGGCTTCTGGGAAGCACCGCGCGGCGCCCTCTATCACACCGAAAAGGTGAACAACGGCAAGATCAACGATTACCAGATCATCATTCCGACCACCTGGAACATCGCTCCGCACAATGCGAAGGGCGAGCCCGGCCCCCTGGAACAGGCGCTCATCGGCGTACCCGTGGGCGATGTGGAAAAGCCCATCAATGCCCTGCGCACCGTTCACAGCTTCGATCCCTGCACCGCCTGCGCCGTGCACATCACCGAGCCTGCGACCGGTAAAACGTTCAAGACCGTCACCAGCCCTTGGGGGGTGAAGTAACATGGCGCATTTGGCACATTACAAGGAAGCCCATCCGCTGCCTTTCGTAATCACCCACTGGATCAATCTCGTGTGCATGGCGCTTCTTATCCTTACCGGAGTCTGCATCCATTATCCGTACTGGGGAAGCTTCATGGGAATCGCTCGCGGCGTCCATGTGTTCTGCGGTTTCGTTATCACCATCAACGTCATCGTTCGTGTAATCATGGCTTTCTTCGTCAAGAGCTCGCCTACGGGCGGCACGCGTGAGCAGGTCACCGATATCAAGACGTGGTTGCCGCAGGCAGACAACCGCCATCAGCTGGGTGCTTGGATCAAGTACTATCTCTTCTTCAAGAAGGATCATCCGCTGTCCGCCAAGCTCGGTGTGCCGCAGAAGATCAGCTACGTGCTCATTCCGTTCCTGATTCTGTTCATGGCCTATACCGGTTTCGCCCTGTGGGTTCCCACTTCCGGGTGGCCCATCTTCGCTGCCGGCACGGCTGCGTTCGGTGGCATCATGAGCATGCGCATCATCCATTACTTCATGATGTTCGTGTTCATCTGCTTCTGCTTCATCCATATCTACTTGGCCAACATCGAGGGCTTTGCACCTACGAAACTGATGTTCATTCATCGCGAACATGGCGGTTTGGTCTACAGCCCCGAGCGCCATACCATCGTGGGCGAGGACGACATGGACCACTGACATCTGCATTCCAGATGTTGAACGCTTCAATCGGAGGGTCCGCTTCGGCGGGCCCTCTCGATATCGGAACGAGTTTCGCTGCGTTGCCCTGGCACCTGAAAGGATGATGGATGAATCTGAGTGAAGAACAGATCGCCCATGAAAAGGAGTTCATGCGCGGATTGGCTCCGCTGAACATCGGCGCCCTGTTTCTGCCGCCCGTTTGGGGGCCGGCGCATGGGATATGGGCTGCCATCTTTTTCTACCCGCTGTGGTTGCTTGCGGACAATTGCTTCTATATCGCTTATCAACAGGCAACGCCCGTTGCGATCATCATGGCCGTCGTCGTGGGTGTCTGTCTTACTGCGGTTACCCTGGTTTTTGCGCGGCTGGGCCAACCATGGGCCGCTCATCGCTACATCGAGGACAAAGAGGTTCCGCGCGAAAAATACCTGCGCCGCGAACGCATTTGGGCAGTCGTGGGCATCGTCGTAGGCGCAGCCATGATTGCTGCCGCCACATATTACAATCTTGCAGTTCGTCCCAATACTGGGTGGTAGCCATGAGGGTTGCGGTGTTTTTCGTCGGCAATTCCCTCATGCTCGACGATGGCGTTGGCCCAGCGGTATTCGAGCAGATGGAATCGTACACGGTTCCCGACGATGTCGAGCTCATCGAAGTAGGTTGTATGAGTCTCGACCAGCTGAATATCGTACGCGACTCCGATTTGATCATCACCGTCGATGCAGTGGACGGAACAGACGACGAGCCGGGAACGATCTATCGGTTTTCCCCAGACGATATGGCTCGCCGTTCCTTTGGATCACAGAGCCTTCATGATTTGAAGCTATCCGATCTATTCGATTCCGCCGCTTTGCTGGGTTACGAGGCCGAAGGCGTTTGTTTGGGCATGCAGGTGGAAAACCGTCAACCTGGATCGGTGACGATCGGTCTTACGCCCGCAGTGTATAAAGCCATTCCCAACTTGGTCGATTGCCTACTGGCAGAATTGGTCCAGCGCGGAATCGATGTGCGCATGGCGGACACTGGTGCCAAAGTTGAACCGGGGTTTCATCATACGATGCGTGAAACCGAAGAGGATCTTTCTTCCGATGCCGCGCGAACTCAGCTATCCGGCGATGATTTATAACTCGGACACAGATCGTTGATGAAGCATTCGGCGCAACGGGGGCGCCGGGCAATGCAGAAGTCTCTACCGAAATGCACCCATTGGTGGTTGATGTAGAGCCAATCGCTTTTAGGGTAGATCTTCAACAGGGCCTTTTCCGTCTTTGCGGGAGTGTCTTGGGACGGTCCGGCTAGCTTCAAGTTGTGCGCAATGCGATACACGTGGGTGTCGACGGCAATGCCTTGCGGATCGCGGAAAGCTTCGCACATCACCACATTGGCCGTTTTTCTTCCCACACCCGGCAGCTTTTGCAAGTCATCGACATCATGCGGAAGCTCACCGCCAAAATCCGAGAGCACGGTTTGAGCGAGCGCTTTGATATTTCTGGCTTTGGTATGGAAAAACCCAAGTGGATGGATGATGGCTTCGATGTCTTCCACGTTGGCCTGTGCCATTGCGGGCGGAGTGCCGAATCGGCCGAAGAGCGCCGGTGTCACTTTGTTGACGGCGACATCGGTGCATTGCGCGGAGAGAACCACGGCGACCGTCAAGGTGAAGGGATCGCGATAGTCCAGCGAGCATGCGCCTTCGCCGTAATGATCGAACATGCGGCTCTCGATTTGGGCTGCGCGTTCGCGTTTGTGCTCGTTGGATTCTCGTGGCATAGGCCGGCCTTTCTTCTTGCTTTGCGTGCGGTACAATTCTACGGCAATCAGTTCAGTGTTCGACCCTTCATCGTGGATTGTCGCTGAAAGCGTTTGCTTCGCAGCCGTATGGTTGCAGGAATGCGATTGGAAGAGCTCATGCTCATCGATGCATTGACATACCCTCTTTCCCACTGCGCTGAAATGCAGGTTTTCTGGGGAAAGCTCGATGCGGCCAGCGACGCCTCGCTTGGAGTCGCCGCTTCAGCGCGCCCATTTTTGGTTGCAGCGCGTTTCGCTCGTGTGCCCCAACCCACGCTGGTCGTTGTTGCGGGTGAAGACGCAGCCACCGATTTCGCTCGCAATGTGGGAGCTTATGTGGGCGACGAACGGGTCTTGAGATTCTGCGATCGAAGCGATATGCCGTTTTCCGAGCGTCCTTGCGATGCGCGCCAGCCCGCTTTGCGCATGCAGGCCTTGCATTCTCTGGCGCGCGGTGACGACCGAATCGTCGTTGCCAGTGCGCGGTCGTTGCTCCGATGTTTGGCCCCGGTTGAAGATGCCGTGTTCCTGCCTCTCGATTTTGCGACGGGACGTGCCGTAGGGGAGGCCCAGCGTCAAGACCTGATCGATTATGAGAGCATTCCGCACGTGCTGGAGTCGTGCGGATACACGGCTGTCGATCGGCTCGAAGGACCTGGCTCGTACTGCGTCCATGGCGGAACCGTCGACGTTCATCCAGGCAACTTGTCCTATCCGGTGCGAATCGATTGTTTCGGCGACGAGGTCGATGAAATCCGGCGCATCGTTCCCACCACGGGTCAGACCATCGCTTCGCTTGATTCCGTCGAAATCTATCCTGTTCGCGAGTACGACGTTTCGGCTTCGAGCGTCCGGCGTGCGCGCAGAGCTCTCGAACGAAGCAAGCAGGCTCCTGCCGGGCTTCTGGAGCTTCTCGAGAAGGCAGAAGGCGGAGTGTTCGATGCGCGCACCGATGTCTTGATGCCGTATCTCCATGCCGATACGGTGACGCTCGGGTCTTGCCTTTCCGCCGATGCTCTTACCGTTTTGATCGAGCCGCGATCTCTTATAGACGATGCCATCCATGCCTATGATGATCTGGCGGGCCGTGCTCAAGGGTCGGGTGTTTCTCTCGAAGGCCTCTATGCATCGGCGCAGAAAGTTGATTTCGGATCGAATCAGCGCTGCACGTACGTTTCTATCATGCGGTTGGGTGCCGAGGTGGATGCCGACCTGCCTGTCAAGAGAACCGATGTCGCCGGCGATTCCGAAAAGCTCTTCGGACGCCTTCGCAGCTTGGTCGATGCTGATTTCACCGTTGTGTTCAGCGCCCCCAATTACCGCGCTCGAAAGGATATGGAGCTGTCGTTCGTCGATCGAGGCCTGCCTATTGCAGAAGTGCTCGATGTATGCGAAGACCGCAAGGAGCGCTTGAAGCGTTCTGTGGTCAACGTCGTCGATGTTTCCATTCCCCTTGGGTTGATCATTCCCAAGGCCAAGCTTGCCCTCGTTTCGCTTTCTGACACGCAGGGCTCATCGGTCAGGAGCAGCACCAACGTTGATATCACGCAGGTGACGTTTCCGTTCAAGCCCGGTGACTACGTTGTCCATGCGGCGCATGGCGTGGCGTTTTTCCGAGATATCGTGCGCCAGGACGTCGGCGGTGTCATGCGCGATTACCTTTTGTTGGAATACGCCTCGGATGACAAGCTCTACGTGCCGGTAGAGCAGCTTGATCGCGTTACGCGTTATGTGGGTCCTGAGGGATCGAGCCCTCGCCTTACGCGCTTGAACACCAGCGACTGGAGCCGTGCGCTCAACAAGGCGCGCAAGGCTTCCAAGAAGCTGGCATTCGATCTGGTCGATGTTTACACGCGCCGTGCTGCCACCCAAGGTTATCGCTACGGGCCTGACACTCCCTGGCAGCGGCAAATGGAAGAAGATTTTCCTTATGACGAAACACCTGACCAGCTTGCGGCGATATCCGACGTGAAAGCCGATATGCAATCGGGCCGTCCGATGGACAGGCTTATCTGCGGCGATGTCGGGTTCGGCAAGACCGAAGTGGCCCTTCGCGCCGCATTCAAGGCGACGCAGGACGAAAAGCAGGTTATGGTGCTTTGTCCCACCACCATCTTGGCCCAACAGCACTATACGAACTTCAAGGACCGATTCGATCCATATGGTGTGACGGTGGAAGTGCTTTCACGCTTTCGCACTCCTGCACAGCAAGATGCAGCCCTCAAGGGCTTTGCCGATGGCTCCGTGCAGGTTTTGGTCGGCACTCACCGGCTGCTGTCGCGTGATGTGAATCCGCATGATTTGGGCTTGGTCATCATCGATGAGGAACAACGCTTCGGCGTAGGCCATAAAGAGCAGATGAAGAATTTGCGTGAGAGCATCGACGTTCTCACGCTTTCGGCAACGCCCATTCCCCGCACCATGCAGATGTCTCTTTCCGGGGTGCGCGATATGAGCCTCATTTTGACGCCTCCCGATGAACGGCGCCCGGTGAAGGTCCAGGTAGGGGAATGGGACCCCGATGTGGTAAGCGGTGCCATCCGGCGTGAGCTCGAGCGCCACGGCCAGGTCTATTATGTCAGCAATCGCGTGCGCAGCATCGATGAGGCCGTCGAGCGCGTCCATGCGGCGGCGGGCGAAGCCCGGGTGGGGGTTGCACATGGACAGATGGGCAAAGAAGAGCTTGAACGCGTGATGGAGGATTTCAGTGCAGGCGAGCTCGATGTGCTCGTTGCCACCACCATCATCGAAAGCGGTATCGACAATCCGCACACCAACACGCTCATCATCGAAGACGCCCAGCGTTTGGGCTTGGCTCAGATGTACCAGCTCAAGGGGCGCGTGGGTCGAAGCGCTGCGCAAGCATACGCCTACTTCATGTTCCCCGGCCATGTGAGCCTCACCGAAGAAGCCACGGCGCGTTTGACGGCTATCGACGAACATCAGGATTTGGGCAGTGGAATGCGCATTGCCATGCGCGATCTTGAAATCCGCGGCGCCGGCAGTATGTTGGGAGCCGAGCAGAGCGGCAATATGAGCGCTGTCGGGTTCGACTTGTTCGCCCAAATGCTCTCGCAGGCCGTCAACGCAACGCGCGAGGGCACGGTGGAAACCGATGATCTGCTGCCTCCCGTGCTGTCCGACATCACGGTCAATGTGCCGGCGCATGCGTATTTGCCCGAGGACTACATCCGCGATGCCGATGAACGGGTTTCTCTCTATCGACGGGTTGCATCAGCCGAAGACGAGACCTATCTCGATACCTTGGCGCAAGAGGCAGTCAAAGCGCATGGCGAGCTTCCTGCTGCCGCGCTCAACTTCTTCACCAAGGCGCATATCAAAGCGATAGCGCATCGCCGCGGCATCAAGACCATTTCGGTTGTGTCCGGCAAATTGAATATCGAGCCCATCGATCATCCTGCCGATGAGCTTTGGGCCGAATTGCGGCGCGTCAAAGCGCGCTATGTGGTCCAGACGCACAAGCTCCAGATTCCTCTCAAGTACTTCGGTGCGCCGGGCGAAGTCGACCTGTTGCAGGTCGTCCATTCTTTTCTTGAAGATGCGGTTGGCTGAGAGTCAGCGAGTTTGCGGCATCCGATAGAAGGTCAGGTTGGCGGTAGCTATCGCGGTTCCTAAATCGTCTTCGATAGACACCTGGTAAAAGCTCATGGTGCGCCCCTTGCGTTCGGCGCGCGCCGTGGCCGTTATCTTCGATCCGCGAGCTGCCGTGAGGTAGCGGATCGAGCCATCGATGGTCACTGAAGGCGATCCTTTGATGAAATTGGCTGCTGAAGCGGTGAAATCCGCCAGCGTATAGAGCGAACCGCCCATCACGTTGCCCATCGCATTTCGATGGACATCGGCGACGTCGAAGCCGGCACGGGCGAAGCCATCCGATTTTTCGATCAACTCGATTCCGGTTGCCTCAGTGGCGAACGTATCGTGTGCGAAATGCTCGAATGCAGCCTCGATGTTTTCCTTGGATTCTGGATCCATTTTCATCGCTCCTCATGAGAATCGGATTGTTCGATTGCCATCAGGATGGAGGCGTCGCTTTCCTCGATCGAGATGGCATGTGCAGGACACGCGGCTATGCAGGCTCCGCAACCGATGCAGAAGCGTGCATCGATGAATGCCCGGCTCTCGGCTGCATTCAGCTGGCAAGCGCCGGTCGGACATGCTAGCTGGCATGTGGCTTTGCAAAATGCGGGATGGCATCGAGAGCCATCGACTTGGGCAACGGATACATCGATGCGGGATGCCAGTTCAGGTCGACGTTGCAGCGTTTCAAGCAACATCCGTCGGCGCGGCCTCAGCGTTTTGCGACTTCTGTTGCCATCGGTGCTGATGGAATCAGCCAAATCGCTTTGAGACATATCGAGTTCTTGGAGTGTCTGTCGTCGTTCGCGGCGTTCGCGCTGCTTTTGCAATTCGGTTGACTTGCGAAGATTCCTCGATCCATCGAATATCTCGGTAATTCCTGAAACGATGCCATCGAAAGCCTCGCGCCTACCCAGCTCTTTGCTGCCAAGCGGATTGTCCGTGTTGGCCTGAGGAGAGCAAGGCTTTGCGGAGATACCCACCTGTCGTCTTGTCTGCGATTCTGCAAGCTCAATGGCTCTGCCGAAAAGGACCGGCGCGATGGGCCCGGCCACGGGGCACGTATCGCATGCTTCCAGATTGCAGTAAACATCGATTTCGATATCTTGAGCCAAAAGCAAAGTCCACATTTCGGGTGGCAGTGCGGCCAAGCAAGGCACGACGACCGATGAGTCATCCGTTTCATCTTTCGAGGGAACCTGATGATGGCAGGCGAGCACAGCGTGCCGGCCGCTGAGCGCGATGCGGCGAATACGGGATTGCACCTGTTCGGCATTAGGGGATGCCAGCGTGAAGGCATCGCAGATGCCGCAGCATATTCCGCATCCGGTGCAGGCACTGTGATCGATGCGGGCAGGCTCGCCGACAGCCGCGGTTATCGCGGACCGAGGGCAGGCGCGTTCGCAGCGGTCGCAGGCAATGCCATTGCCATTGAGGCAGAATGCGCGGATTGCCAAGACCATGGTCGATGGCTTCACTGCGCCGATATCTTCTTTGTCAGACACCGAATATTTCCTCCAATGTCGCATCGATGCGCGCTACGACATCATCGCGCTCCATGAGCTCGATGCTTTCGAACAGGGGAGGAGAGACCATGTTCCCGCAGACAGCCACTCGTATCGGTTGGAATACGAATTTGGCTTTCATGTCCAATGAGTCGCACAAGGAACGCACTCGTTCTTGCAGTGGGTCGCATTCCCAAGGAATCGAAGCATCGGCGATGATGGGGCGTGCTGCCATAAGCGCCTCTTGTGCGCGGGCACCCTCTTTCAACAGTACTTTGTTCACGCTTTTCTCGTCCAGATGGGTTCGAGGGCCCCAGAACAGGTAGGAGAGTTTTGCGGGAATCTCGTCGAAGCGCACCATACGCTCAGCGATAAGGGGGTAGAGGGCTGCGTACCATGCGGGCCGCTCATCGATATCGCTTTCTGCCGCGCCCGCTTTCACCAGCCACGGGCGGGCTGCATCAACCCATTGCGTCGGCTGCATCTCGCGGATATAGCAGCCATTCATCCAGTCGAGTTTCGTTTCGTCGAACACGGCATCTTTCTTGGTTACCCTATCAAGGCTGAATTGCGCCGACAGCACCGAGCGCGGAATGATGGTCGTCTCGCCATCGAGCGACCATCCCAGCAGCGCCAGAAAATTGACCAGAGCATCGGGGAGATACCCACGTTCAGCGTATTCTTCGACGCTGGTGGCACCATGGCGTTTGGAAAGCTTTTTGCCATCTGAGCCCAAGATCATGGAAAGGTGAGCGAAGGTGGGGACGGGCAGGCCAAGCGCTTCATAGATCAAAATCTGTCGAGGTGTGTTCGAAAGATGGTCGTCGCCGCGGATAACGTGGGTGATTCCCATATTCGCATCGTCGCAGACCACAGCGAAATTGTACGTGGGACTTCCGTCGGTGCGAACGACGATCATGTCGTCCATGACGTCGGCGGGAAACGACACGGCGCCATATACGGCATCTTCGAAAGCGATGGGGCCGTGGTCTTCGGGCACCTTCAAACGCCATACGTGGGGCTCGCCGGCTTCGATGCGCCGCTGTGCTTCTTGGGGATCGATGGCACGGCACGTCCGATCGTAACCGGAGTATCCGCCTTCGCTTGCTTCGGCTTCTGCGCGCTTTGCATCGAGTGTTTCCTTGGTGCAAAAACACGGGTACACGTTGCCTGAGGCTTTTAGCTTTTCCAGGGCATCGGCATAGGTTTCCATGCGCTGAGTCTGGAAGTACGGACCGGCGGTTCCACCGACTTCGGGGCCTTCATCCCAATCCAAGCCCAGCCATTTCATTGCGCGCAGGATGACCTGCGTGTTTTCTTCGGTGGAGCGCTCGGGGTCGGTATCTTCGATGCGCAGGATGAATGTGCCGCCTTGCGAACGGGCAAAGGCCCAATTGTAGATGGCTGTGCGGGCCCCGCCGATATGCAGCTTTCCGGTGGGGGAAGGGGCGAACCTGACGCGTACCGGCTGGGCTGTTTCTGACATGATGTCTAGCCTCTTTCTGGCTTGGATTCCAAAACGTCGCGGCGGCGCATATGCCGACCGACGACGATGGATATGATACAGGCAAGAGCGGTGGTGCAGAGCCACAGGCATCCCATACCCATCCAAAATGCAATTGGATACATGCAAATCAGCAGGCTGCCGGCGCTGAATGTCCAGTTGCCTTGAGGGAAGAAGATCCCATGGAATGCGCTGAAGAATCCGTTGAAGTCTGAAATCGCCCAAAAACCCATTGCCAGCAAAACTGCGCCCAGGGCGATCGGTGCCCAAATGAGCTGTTTTGAAAGCAAACGACGCTGCTTTCGAATCAAAAGCGCCGCAAAGCACCCGATGCATCCGGCAACTCCGACCCAGAGCCAGACAACGGCGGTGTTGATCAGCGAATTGCAGTCTTCCAAATGGCTTATGGCGGCGTCGTCGAGGGCATATTCATCGCTTTTTCCTGAAAGGTAATCCACCACAGATGATGGGTCTGCTGTATCGGAATTCAGCATTGTTTTGTCGACCGTTCTCCATCGTTTCGATTTCTCTGAGTCATCGGCCGAGTTTCGCGCTGCGTCCACGATTTTTTGCGACAGTGCGTTGCGTGCATCTTCGAGGCCTTCTCCCGCGTCGTCCGTCCCATGGTTGTCCACAGTGAAATCGCGCGTGGCCACGGCCAGGTCGGTCAAATCTTCGGCGGTGTAGGGTGAGGTATCGAAAGCGCTGGCAGCTTCAGAAAGCAACTGGGTGGTTGCAGGCAGACAGCATGCGGCCAGGCCCGTCGCGAACAGCGCAACGGCAAGTAGAATCCCGCCGATAACGGCGACGATTCGATCGACAGCGGTGGTACTGGGGGCAGAAGTTGTGCCCGTTGATTCCGTCACTGAGGCAGCCCGCAATCCACCCAAAGCGTTGCGCTGGTCAGGTCGCCATTGGGTTCGCTGATAACGGGCTTAGGTCCCAAGCGACTGAACACGCCGGTAAAGCTTCCGTTGAACAGGTAGAGTCCGTTTAGGTTGTTGTAGCATTCGACGGCGCGAGAAACTTCTTCGTCGGATTCTTCATCGATATGGAAATCGGGAGGAACCAATTGGGTGCGATAAGGCTTGAGGAATGTTTGCACCAGGAAAGGAGCCCCGGCGGCACCGTTGGCAAACCGGTCGATCAAGGCGTTCCATTCGTCTTTCGTGCACATGTTCCCGGAATAGACGTCTGCCGATCCATAGCGATCGGTCGGTTTGATGATCCAATCGTCTTTATGGGCTCGGATGGTCTTGATATCGACTTCCCCGTCTTCCAAAAAACGCGTTCGGGGAACGTGGCGTGCGATGAAGTCGTTTTCGCTTTGCGTGAGAAATGCCTGCGTCTGGGGATGGAACAAGACGTCGAATATCTGTTTGTCATGGACGATGTGCCCGGCAAAACTGCCGATGAGCGCTACGGCTCCTGCGTGCACTGCTTCGATGAGTTGCTGGGATTCGTCCCAATGGTCCAAGATGTCGTTGGTCACGCTTCGCCGCCAAATGGCATCGATTCGATTTCCGTCGGCATCATGAAGCACGCTTCCGTCGAATCTCAGATCGCGCACATCGCAGATGGTGCAGGGATAGCCGCGGTCCTCGAAGCAGCGGCGGTACACCTCGAATTCCGCCGTGACGGCATTGGCATTGAGGAAATCGCAGATGGCGAAACGCGGCGAGGCCACTTTGTTGGTGAAGGTCGAATAGATCGAAGCGAATTCATCGACCCATGAATAGAACAGTTCGCACTCTTGCACGTGATGGCGGTTGCTGAATTCATCAAAGGTGGGTGTGCCATGGATGCTGGCCGTCAGCTCGCGGTTCTCGTTCATCCCGCTCGATCCATCAGCATTGAATTCGCAGAATCCACAGGTCAGGTTGTCTTCATTCATGAATACGTCGACACGGGCGAATGGCAGAAGCGCATCGTAGCCGCGCGGTATCAATATGAGGTCCACCATGCGTTCATCGAAGCTGAATACCGTGCGGTACTCGGCATCGTCCAGGTATCGCTGCATTACCTTGCATAGAATGGAATGCGTCGTTTCGGACACGCTTTTGAATTCATCATAGGTCGCGCGGTCGAACAACCGCGGAACGAACGAAGAGATCACGTGCGTATTGTGGACGATGGCAGTCGATTGTTCCATGTAGGCATGTGCTTTGCGTCTGCCGGGGATATCGCCGGACAAGCCGGTCATGATGTCCAGGTATTCGCGTGTGTATGCAGCATTGAGGGTCATATACAACCTCCGTGAAATGTCAGTTCCAAGGTATCTGGGAAAGTGTATCATTCTACCCAAGCAAAAGGGCCCGATGGGCCGACCTATAACTCGTATCATGCAAAAGGAGCACTTCGACATGACCCAAGCATCCTGTGACGATCAGTCTAAATCCATGCTGTTCACCAGCGAGAGCGTTACCGAAGGGCATCCCGACAAAGTTTGCGACCAGATTTCCGATGCGGTCCTCGATGCCATCTTGGCCAAGGAAACCGAGCTTGCAGAGCAAGGCTACATCGCCCCCAACGGTTGTCCCGCCGACCCGGCTGAAGTTCGCTGTGCGTGCGAGACGCTGGCTACCACCGGCATGGTGGTCGTCACCGGTGAGATTCGCACCCAGGCGTATGTCGACGTACCGAGCATCGTGCGCGATGTGCTGCGTGAAATCGGCTACGATCGCGCAAAGTACGGCTTCGACTGCGACACCTGCGGCGTCATCAACGCCATCAAGGAGCAAAGCGCCGACATTGCCATGGGCGTTGACGAAAGTTGGGAAGAGCAGCATGGCAAAGCCACCGATGAGTATTCCAAGATCGGTGCGGGCGATCAGGGCATGATGTTCGGGTATGCCTGCAACGAGACCAAAACGCTCATGCCGATGCCCATTTACCTGAGTCATCGCCTTGCCGAACGTTTGGCCGCCGTTCGCAAAGACGGCACTTTGGATTTCCTCCGTCCCGATGGAAAGACCCAGGTGAGCGTTCGCTATATCGACGGCAAGCCCACACAGGTTGAAAAAGTGATCGTTTCGACTCAGCACTCTGATAGCGTGGACCATGACACGTTGCGTCAAGGCATCATCGACGAGGTTGTCATGCCCGTATTGCGCGAAGAAGGCGTTCCGGTATCCGACGACCTTGAAATCCACGTCAATCCCACTGGCCGCTTCGTTATCGGCGGTCCTATGGGCGATGTGGGCCTTACCGGGCGCAAGATCATCGTCGACACGTACGGCGGAATGGGCCGTCATGGCGGTGGTGCATTCAGCGGCAAAGATTGCACCAAGGTAGACCGTTCTGCCGCCTATGCCGCGCGCTGGGTTGCAAAGAACATCGTTGCCGCAGGTTTAGCCGACCGCTGCGAGATCCAGCTGGCGTACGCCATCGGCATGGCGCAGCCTGTTTCGGTCATGATCGATACGTTCGGTACCAATAAAGTGCCGGAGGCCGCAATCGAAGATGCCGTCGAGAAAGTTTTCGACTTGCGTCCGGCAGCTATCGTCGATGCGCTCGATTTGCGCCGTCCCATCTATCAGAAGACGGCCGCCTATGGCCACTTCGGGCGTGAATTGCCTGAATTCACATGGGAGAAGACCAACCGAGTCGATCAGCTGAAGGCCGCATGCGCCCGATAGCTCGGCATGCCCGCTGCGCGGCGCTCTTTTTGTGCGCCGCTGCAGCAATAGCGTTGTTGTGCTGCTGTTCTTCCACCGCCGATGCGCCCCAGCAGTCCGGCGGTACCGAACCGTCCGACGAAAGCGAGGGCTCCATGGATGCATCTTCGGATTCATATGCTCAAGGCGAGGTTTTGGTCTGCTTCGCTGCAGATACCGACCAGCAAGCAGCCCAAGCCGTTGTCGATGCATTGGGCTTTTCTGCTATCGATCAGATTTCGCAGGATGGAATAGACGCGGGCGATTATTTCTTGGTGGGGATCCCTTCCGATATTTCGGTGGACCAAGCTATTTCCAGCCTTCAGGAAAACGCAAACGTCTCTGCGGCCCAGCCCAATTTCATCTATACGATCCAATAGCCGAGCCATGCGGTTCGCTTCGGTTGTCTTAGACATACCCACTCAAGCGCTTGATTGCGCATACACCTACTCTGTTTCTTCAGATATGTAGGATATCGAAGTTGGCTGTCCCGTGGCGGTCGCCTTCGGGCATCGCTGTGCCGTCGGTTTCGTCATGGACCTTATGGATGAAGTTCCTTCCGACCTTGATCCCGACCGCATCAAGCCGATAGTCCAGTTGTTGGGAAAATCATATTTCACGCAAGATGGCGCTGCTTGCATTTCGTTTCTATCGCAGCGCTATGTCGCCCCTCTTTCTGCATGCGTCCATCTGTTCACCCCTCCTGGAGGCGTGCCTCGCATGGTCAACGAGGGGCATGGATGGCAGGTGCGACAACCCGTCGTCGGAGCCGTCGATGAGCGGTGGGTCTCGCTTGCCGATGGTGCGCAAGATTTCGTTGCGCGCAAGGGTGCCGTGAAACAGCAGGCCATCCTTGCCGCTTTGCAAGCGGGTGATCTGAAGGTATCCGAACTCACGGCTGAATACGGATCGATTTCCGGACCCTTGAAATCCCTGGCTCAAAAAGGCGTCATTCGCATCGATATTCGCAGACGGCTGCGCGGTGTGCCCCAACAAGAGGCCTCTTCGACCTTCATGCCCAGCGCCAAGCCCGACTTGACGCAAGGGCAGCGCGATGCGCTCCAGGCAATTGCCGCTGCCTGTAAGGCGGGCGGTGGAAGCACCGTGCTTGTGGACGGCGTCACGGGAAGCGGTAAGACCGAAGTTTATCTGGGAGCCATCGAAGAGGTCGTCGCGCGGGGCAAACGGGCTATCGTGCTAGTGCCTGAGATATCGCTCACGCCGCAGACAGTGGCACGTTTTCGCGGCCGTTTCGGTGATCGAGTTGCCGTCATGCATTCGCGCATGGGGGCGGGGGAGCGCTATGACCAGTGGGACTTCATCGCTTCGGGTGCGGCTCAAGTGGTGGTGGGTGCGCGCAGCGCTTTGTTCACGCCCGTTTCCAATCTGGGGCTCATCGTCATCGATGAAGAACATGAGGGTTCTTACAAGCAGGATTCTGCGCCGCGGTACGTTTCTCGCGATGTAGCCGGCTGGCTTGCCCGCCGTGCCGACGCAGCGCTTGTGTTGGGGAGCGCGACGCCTTCCATCGAGTCTCTGTATGCGGCGCAGACGTGCGGTGGATGGACGAGCGTCGAGTTGCCCG
>JAXGTO010000004.1:0-78687 GCA_040774885.1 Eggerthellaceae bacterium
GAGATCATGTTCCTCGGCTATCCCAACAACCCCACGGGAGCTATCGCAACCGACGAATACTTCGACAAGGCCATTGATTTCTGCATCGAACATGACATTCTTCTGTGCCATGACAATGCCTATTGCGAGATCGGCTTCGACGGATATCGTGCTCCGAGCATCCTCGAACGTCCGCGTGCCATGGAATGCTGCATCGAGTTCTTCAGCTTGTCTAAAGCCTACAACATGACCGGTTGGCGCATCGGCTTTGCGTGCGGAAACGAAACCGCTGTCCAGGCTCTGGGAATGGTGAAGAACAATCTTGACTCCGGACAGTTCAACGCTATCCAAGAAGCTGCCATTTGCGCGTTGTCCTCGTCTCAGCAGTGCATCGACGACATGTGCACGCTCTATCAACGGCGCCGTGACCTCATCGTAGACGCGCTCCATGCCATCGGGGTCCAGTGCGACGCCCCCAAAGCCACCATCTACGTTTGGGCTAAGGTTCCTGATGGTTACACCAGTGAAGAATTCGCTACCAAATTGCTCCAGGAAGCGCATGTCATCGTTACGCCGGGATCTGGATACGGCCCTGATGGCGAAGGGTTTATCCGCATCTCCCTCACCACTCCCGACGACCGCCTTTTGGAAGCCGTCGATCGCATGAAGGCTTCGATGGCTCAATGAAGCATTTCACCTGCAGCGTCCTTCGAAAGCTGAGCGGTACGCGTGTCGACCAATCCTAGAAGGTTCGGACCCCACGATACGGCCGAGATGCCCGAAAGGGCCGTTTTGGTCGGTGTCGAATTGCCAGGAAGCGATTGGTCGCTTGATGAAACCATGGCCGAGCTCGAACGCTTGGTCCAAACCGCTGGTGCACAGGTAGTCGCTTCCACTTCTCAGAAGTTGGAAACCATCAACCCGCGCACTTTCGTCGGATCGGGCAAAGCTGAAGAAATCGCCGGCCTATGTCGGTCGTTTGCTGCCGATTTAGTGGTGTTCGATGACGAATTATCTCCCTCGCAGCAGTCGAATCTTGAAAAGTCTGTCGGCAAAGAGGTCAAAGTCATCGACAGAACGGCGCTGATTCTCGATATCTTCGCACTTCATGCCACCAGTCGAGAAGGTCGGCTTCAAGTTCGATTGGCCCAAAATGAATACCTGCTTCCTCGCTTGCGGGGTATGTGGGCCCATCTTGCTTCGAACAGGATGGGCGGCGGTGTCGGCTCTCGTTTCGGCGAGGGCGAAAGTCAGCTGGAAGTTGACAGGAGAATGGTGCGCAAACGCATCACTTCCATCAAACGCGAGCTCAAGGAGCTTGACGAAAACCGTGAAGTGCAACGCAAGACACGTGCCGACAGCGGCGTAACGCGCATTGCTTTGGCTGGCTATACCAATGCAGGAAAATCCAGCTTGCTCAACAAGCTGACCGGGGCAGGGGTTCTCAGCTACGACAAACTGTTCGCCACCCTTGATTCAACAACGCGTCAGTATGCTCTTCCCGAAGGGCGCAAGGTGACGCTTACCGATACCGTTGGATTCATTCAGAAGCTGCCAACCACTTTGGTCCAGGCTTTCAAATCGACGTTGGATGAAATCGTCGAATCCGATCTTATCTTGCAAGTGACCGATGCCTCGTCGCAAGATTATCCGCATCAAATGGAGGCTGTCGATATCGTGCTTGGACAAATCGGTGCCCAAGGCATCGATCGCATCGTCGTGTTCAATAAAGCAGATCTGCTCGATGCTTCTGAATCGGGTGCGCTTCAAAAACGCAATCCTGACGCTATTTTGATTTCAGCGCAGACAGGACAAGGAATCGACGATCTCATAGAGCGCATCTCGCAGGTTCTGGCGGCACGCGAAACGTTGATGGAGCTGCTCATTCCCTTCAACAGAGGCGATGTCGTTTCGATTGTCCATGAACGCTGCAATATCATCGATGAGCGCTACGATAGCGCAGGAACATTGCTCACCGTGCGGGTAGGGGAGCGGTTTCGAGAGATTCTAGAACCTTTTTCTTTTGATGCAAAATGACGGACGGGGAAGCAAGTCCCCGTCCGCATCCAAGAAGATGATTCTAAGCGAATACCTGCGGCTAACGCACGCGACGGAAGAGCGCAACGACTTTGCCGACGATGCTGCAATCTCTGGTGATTATAGGCTCCATCGATGAATTTTCGGGCTGGAGCCTGATGTGATCCGCTTCTTTGTAAAAACGTTTCACCGTTGCTCCATCGTCAATCAGGGCCACTACGATTTCTCCGTTATTTGCAGTTTGCTGTTCTTTGACGACCAAGTAGTCGCCATCATTGATGCCGGCCTCGATCATAGACTCGCCATGAACCGACAACAAAAACGAAGCGGAGTCGCCGACGATTTCAACTGGTAGCGTGATCTGCTCGGTTATGTTTTCATCGGCCAGAAGAGGTTCGCCGGCTGCTACGTTGCCGACCAAAGGAAGCTCGACAACGTTTGAATAAGCTGCCGTGACAGGAGCGGATTCTCCAATAGATTGATCCGCAAGCGTTATGGAACGTGATTTGAGCGGGTCTCGATTGATGAGGCCCTTATCCTCCAGCGCTTTCAAATGCACGTGCACGGTAGAAGGGGAGGAGAGGTCGAGTGCGGCGCAGATTTCACGCACAGTGGGACCGTAGCCCTTCTCGGCAATGAAATCCTCTATGCAGGTGAGAACCGCTTGCTGGCGCTTTGTGATTCCCTTTTCCATGCTGGATCCTTTCATCACGAACAAATGTTTGATAATTTCATTGACAAGAACCTTTGTTCGATTTACAGTATACACGAACATTGGTTCTATGCAAGAGCAAGGAGGCAGTTATGAAGCAGTATCAAGATCGCTGGGAAGTGGTCGGAACTAATGCTTTGAAGCCCGATTGTTCTCGATACAGCAATGAAAACGAGCGCATCATCGAGTTTCCTCAGCACCGTTCGGAAGGACATGGTCGATCTATTCGCGATCGTGCGGTCCATGTATCAAGGAAGGCTTATCGCGCCGTCGATCGCAGCGACTTCGCTGCAGACATGCGATACGGTTCACTGAAAGGAAAGCCCATTGGCCGTACGCCTCGATGGCTTGTCGGCCTGGCTGGCGGCATATATACCGCTATGGCCATCGCGGCGCTCTTTTTCGCTGTTTGAGTTCGTTGCCCTTTCGGGCCCCATTCGTTATGGATGGGGCCCGGCATCCAAACGCATCTTGTGTCATTGCACCCACTGCATGACGGCATATATGGTAGTCTGAACTCCTACGACGTTAGGAGTTGTATGCGCTGTCCGTCTTGCGGGTACCTTGAATCAAAAGTTGTCGACTCTCGTCCATCAGAAGATGGCACATCTATTAGAAGACGCAGGGAATGCCTTGAATGCGGTCGTCGGTTCACTACATATGAACGATTGGGCGATAATCCGCTTGTTGTTATCAAGTCCGATGGCACTTCGGAGGTCTATGACCGCCAAAAGATATTCAGGGGGCTCATGATCGCCTGCGCAAAGCGCCCGGTGTCCGCCGATCAAATCGATGCCTTGGTCGATGAGCTCGAAAGCGATCTTCGCAACAACTCGCAAAGCGAGATTACCTCAAAAGCATTGGGTGACAAGGCGCTTCAGAAACTCAAGGATCTCGATGAGGTAGCTTATATCAGGTTTGCAAGCGTTTATAAAGATTTCAAAAGCCTGGATGAGTTCAGCACGGCTTTGAAGGGGATGTGACGCTTCTATGACTCACGACACCGTGGAATTGCCTATTCGGAAGCTCGACGCGGCAGCGTCGATTCCGGTTTCTGCCTATGCTGGCGATGCCGGCATCGATCTTTGCTCTATCGAAGAGGTTGATCTTGCACCATTCGAGCGCCGGCTTATCGGAACCGGGCTTGCCATGGCGATACCTGAAGGCTATGCCGGGTTCGTTCTTCCTCGCAGCGGATCTGCAATCAAACGAGGCCTTTCCCTGGTCAACGCTCCCGGGCTTATCGATAGCAATTATCGTGGTGAATTGAAATGCATAGCAATCAATCTTGACGCCGATCAATCGATTCACATCGAATGCGGCGAACGTATCGCCCAGTTGGTGTTGATGCGCGTCGCGGAAGTTTCGCCTGTTCGCGTGGAAGCGCTTGATGCTACGCAGCGTGGCGTCGGGGGATTCGGAAGCAGCGGAACCAAGTAATATCCAAGACCTCCTGCGGGAGGTCTTTTCTTACCCTTTTCGTTGAGAATTCTTAACGGTGGGGGATGGATGGGGACAGCGGTTAAACGAGTCGAAACAAGGGGAGACAATGGCATCGCTTGGTCATAAAGAACGTCCTATCATCAAGGTTGACGACAGGGTAAAACCCATTAAGGCAGTGCCTTTGGCTCTGCAGCATTTCATGTCTATGTTCGGGTCAACGGTCCTGGTGCCATATCTCACCGGCATGTCGGCATCTCTGGCCATTATGTGCTCTGGTATCGGAACCATACTGTATCTCCTGGTCACTCGTGGGAAAATTCCGAGTTATCTGGGTTCGTCTTTTGCCTTCATCACTCCGATAGCCGTTGTGGGCGCTTCTATGGGCGTAGAGGCAGCGCTGGGGGGCATCGTCGTCGCCGGCTTGGTGTATATAGCAGTCGCAGGAATCGTCAAGCTCATAGGCACGGCATGGATAGACAAAGTGCTGCCGACACCCGTAGTTGCCTCCGTGATCATCGTCATCGGCCTCGGCCTTTCTTCAACGGCCGTCGAAATGGCATTTTTCAATGGCGGCTATTCCACAGGGGGAGATTTCGTCTTCGTCGGTTTTTTGGTTGCTTTGCTCACTTTGGTGGTAGCTATCGTGTTTTCCGCATGCTTCACGGGATTTTGGTCGACCATACCGGTACTCGTGGGTATCATCGTCGGCTACATCGCCGCCTGCTTTGCAGGCTTGGTCGATTTCCAGCCGGTTATGGATGCTGCATGGTTCGGTTTGCCTAATCTTGTTCATCCAACTTTCAATATTGCGGCGATACTTCTGATCGCTCCGGTGTCGTTCGTAGTGATCATCGAACATATCGGTCATCTTCTTGTTGTCGGAGAGGTAGTTGGCAAGAATTACAACAAGATGCTTCCACAGTCATTGCTCGGCGATGGATTGGCTACGGTGTGCGCGGGTTTTCTTGGAGGAACACCCGCAACGACCTATGCGGAGAACATCGGCGTCATGAGCGCTACGCGCGTGTATTCGACGCAGATCTTCTGGTATGCAGGCGCCTTTGCTTTCATCATCGGCGGATTTTGCCCTAAGGTCGAAGCGCTCATAGATTCGATTCCCGTTTGCGTTATGGGAGGCGTTTCTCTTCTTTTGTTCGGACTCATCGCTTCCAACGGTTTGCGCATGCTCGTCGATGGTCGTGTTGATTTCTCCAAAGCCCGCAATTTGATGTTGGTATCAGCCGTGCTGGTAATCGGTGTGGGCATGGAATGTGCCGGCATCAAAATTCCGCTCGGTGATTACAGTCTGCCTGGTATGGCCACCAGTGCCATTGTCGGCGTTATCTTGAATCTGGTTCTTCCCAAAGAAACGCCGCAGGATGATATCTATCCATCGGATTTGAATGATGCGATGCGCAAGGAAATTCTTGAGCTTGAAGGTCCGGCTGAATAACGACCGCCAAAACTGAAAACTTAGAAAATATTGCCATTTTCCTTGAGTAAGTAGTCATCGAAAACCAAAACAGGGCCTTAGAACGGCTCTCAGTGCCTTGCTCTATAAAACACCAGTTCAGAGGCTAGTTATAATTGTGGTATTGGTTTAAGTCGGTAACATATCGATCAGAATGATCACGAAAGACCATTTCTTGGAATAAAAACCATGATAATATATGTTATGTAAACCTAGCTTAAACTAAACTGACACGAGTTCTGGAATGCACCTCCCCTGATGTTTAGTCGAGCAATTTGCGGGCCGATGCTTCCAACGTGTCGAGGATCTCGTCGCCAGCAGCTTCATCGCTGCCACGCGAAAATAGATAAGCTTTGATTTTCGGCTCTGTTCCGCTGGGGCGGATAATCACTTTGCAGGTATTCGGCAGTCGGTATTCCAAGACGTTGGCTTTGGGAAGATTTGCATAGCCGGTCTGGTAATCAATCGAGGATTCAACGGGCATATCTGCAAACGATTCAGGTGACTTTTCCCGCAGCCTCGCCATGATTTGGGCCATCTTCAACGAGCCATCGGCTCCATCGAAGGATAAGCTGATGGTTCGGTTGCGGTAATACCCATAGCGTTCATAGAGGCTCTCGATTGCTTGAGCCAGGTTCATCCCCTTGCTTTTCCAGTAACGCGTCATCTCGCAGATGAGCATCGATGCATTGACGGCATCTTTGTCGCGAACATGCGGGCCACTCAGATAGCCGTAGCTTTCTTCAAATCCGAAGATGAAGCGATTTTCTTGATGCGTTTTTTCAAGACGACCGATCACCTCGCCGATATATTTGAAACCGGTAAGGACCCTTTCTATTTCAAATCCATAGGTTTTGGCAAGGTCATCGACCATTACCGTTGAGACGATCGTCGTCACAGCAATTGCATTATTTGGTAGTAATCCCAGTTCAGAGCGCATATTTCCAATGTAGTCCAATAAGAGAACACCTGTTTCATTTCCTGAAAGCAAGCGTATTTCTCCCCCATCCTCTACGGCGATTCCCACACGATCCGCATCGGGGTCTGTTGCCAGCAATACATCGGGATGAACGCTGCGGCAAACGGCAATCCCCTCTTGAAGCGCTTCTTTGATCTCGGGATTGGGATACGGGCAGGTTGGAAAAGAACCGTCAGGGTCTTTTTGGCTTTCCACCAAAGTGATGTCATCGACGCCGATGCGATGGAGTATCTGCGTTACGCATTCCAGGCCCGTGCCGTTCAACGGTGTATAAACGACGTTCAAATCCACATCTTTGCCCTCAGGGCTTGAAATGTCTTGGTCCTGAACGGCATCGAGGAATCGCTCGAGCGTCCCTTCGTCCATCAGAGTCGTCCATCCCTCTTCGATGGCTTGGGGAAAGGGCATTGTCAAAACGTCGGAGAATTCATCGATGCCGTCGATGGCCTTTTGTATGGCAACCGCCGCATCGCTTGTTATCTGGCATCCGTCGGGCCCATAAACCTTGTAACCGTTGTATGCTGCCGGATTATGGCTTGCGGTAAGGCAGATCCCTGCCGAGCAAGAAAGATCGCGAACGGCGAAGCTGAGTGCCGGCGTAGGCTCGATACGCGGATAGATATGGGAGCGGATGCCGTTGGCAGCGAGCACGCCGGCCACCGTCTGCTCGAAGAGCTTTCCCTTATGGCGACTATCGCGTGCTATGGCAACGCTGGGGTTATCGAACGTGGCATTCAGGTATTCGGCCAAGCCTTGGGTTGCCTTCCCCACCGTGTAGATGTTCATGCGGTTGGTCCCAGCTCCGATGACTCCGCGTAATCCGGCTGTCCCGAATGCGAGGTCTTGGAAAAACGCATCATCCAAGGCGCTTTCTTTTCCAGGGGAAAGAAGCTCAGCGAGCTGATCGGAAAGCTCCTCGTCTTCTACTTTGGACTTCCACAGCAGTGCCTTATCTCGGGTATCCATCCGCTCACCTTCGGGTATGGGGTTTGATGTTCATCGGTATTGTAGCAAGTGCCCGGCAACCAGGTAGTAAAATGGATGAAATAACCGATGGAGGGCGGAGTTGCTTGGATACGATTGTCGAATATCTTGAACGCGAACGACGTGATTTCACTCAGTGCCCATTCAACGAAGTGGATAGCCTTGTGCTTTCAAGCTTGTGCTATTGCAATTTCGAACTGGGAAAACTCGCTTCTACAGAACCTTACGAACAAGTTGAACTCTGCCAGGCCCTCTGCGGCGTGCCCTTCGATGAGCTCTTGCGCGGATCTTGGATGAGCGATATGGACGGGGCTCCGCGCTTTATGGCGGCAGTGCTTCAGTCTCCGCGCTTCAATGCGCTCAAGGTTGGATATTTTGTCCATGAAACATTGGAAAACATCGAAAAGCAATTTTCGGCCATCACTTTTTTCTTCCCAGACTCAACTGCCTATATGGCTTTCAGGGGAACGGACGGCACACTTGCCGGTTGGAAGGAAGACTTCAATCTGTGCTTCCGAACCGTCGTACCTTCGCAGCGCTCAGCGGCTCGTTATCTTTCCGGCATAGCGTCGGCGAGCACGGGGGCGCTCATCCTGGGC
Source organism: Eggerthellaceae bacterium (assembly GCA_040774885.1). GTDB lineage: Bacteria > Actinomycetota > Coriobacteriia > Coriobacteriales > Eggerthellaceae > JAXGTO01. Next base: position 8,205 of record JAXGTO010000004.1, read on the forward strand.
GGACATTCTAAGGGTGGGAATCTATCTGAATATGCAGCCCTGACTGCGCAAAAGGATGCCTACAACCGTATTGTGGGCATCTACAACCATGATGGTCCATCGTTTTGCGAAGACCCCTCCCCTCGCATCGACGACCATCATTTCCAAGACATTCTGCACAAGACGGTTCCAGAATCTTCAGTATTCGGAATGATATTGGAACGCCGACATGATTACGACATCGTGGAATCGACGGCTTTTGCCTTCATGCAGCATGCCCCGCTTACCTGGATAGTAGAGGGAGATGCTTTTCTGCGGCAGGAGCAATTAAGTGCCAGCGCTGGGTTTTTCGACCAGACGCTCAATGACTGGTGCCTCAGCTTCACGCCCGAAGAACGGGGCCGCTTCATCGACACCGTATATGAAATGCTCAAAAGCACCGATGCCAAAACATGGGCCGAGTTCCAAAGCAATCTTCCGCGCAATATGAAAAAGGTTCTGAAGCAAGCTGGCAGCCTCGATGACGATACCAAGCAGTTCGTCATCGACGTCATGGGGGCTATCGCCCGCGTTACAGGATCTGAAGCCTTCAATCGAATGCGCAATCAGCTACCCACCCTCCCCCAGCGTTCGGCAGCCGCCACCCAGACGCCGCTTACAGGCAAAACGCTTTCGAATCTGTTCGGCCGCAACGGCAAAGATAATGAGGTGGCAGAACATGAATAGTTCTGGTCCTGCCTCCAGCACGCATGCGGCGCTCACGCCTCGTCTCATGCTGCAGCTTGCCGCGCCCCATACCTGGCCGGCGGCGGTTTTACCTGTCTTGCTGTCAAGCGTTTTGGCGCTTAGATGGACGGGGAACCTTGATGTGCCGATGGCTCTGGTGCTCCTCGCTATCTGCGTGCTTCTTCAATCCTGTGTAAATACGCTCAACGATTACATCGATTACAAGAAAGGCGCCGATACCGTTGAGAACCAGGCTGATCCCACCGATGCCGTGCTCGTGTACAACGACATCAACCCCGGCAGTGCGCTGATCCTTGCCATATCCCTGATGGCTGCGGCGTTCGCTTTGGGCATATGGGTTGTAATATGCAGTGGCTGGGTTCCGCTTGCAATCGCCGTTATCGGAGCTATCGTTTTGGTGCTGTATTCAGCGGGTAAGACGCCGATTTCCTATCTGCCCATTGGGGAATTGATGAGCGGTGCGACGATGGGTCTGCTCATCCCGCTGGCGTGCTCGTACGTACTCTGCGGATCGACCATGCATTGGCCCGTGCTGGCATTCGCTTTGCCGATAGCCATTGGAATCGCGCTTATCATGATGACCAACAACACCTGCGATATTGAAAAGGATGTCGAGGCGCACCGCAAAACGCTTCCGGTTGTGTTGGGACGCCGCAGTGCACGGCATTGGTACCACCTGCTCTTGGCCGCCATGGCTATTCTAGCTGCCGTGTTTTCCATTGCCACTGCTCCGAACAAGACCGTGGCTGCAGCAGCATCCGTATTCGCCTTTTTGCTTGCCATGCCGGGATTTCGAGCGCTTTGGGGCAACCCGCTCAATGCGGCAAGCCGTTTGGGTGCCATGCCTCAATGTTTGAATGTGAATATCGCTATCGGTTTGGGATACTGCCTTGCGCTGGGTTTGGGAATGCTCTGAAGGCTGTCAGCGCCAAAGTATCTGATAGCGGCGGCGCAGGCTCTCCACGTCGAAATGCTTCAAGAGCTCTTCGGCACCGATCGGATCTGTCGTGGGCGTCAACCCGGTCACACCGGCTATGTGGCCGATGATTCCCTCGGCATTATCGTATTCAGACTTCAATTCTTCGATTCCCGCATCGTGGTCGCGTTTTGACAGTCGTCGGAAGTCATCGGAAACGAGCAGGGGCACATGGGCATACTCGGGCTGAGGATAACCCAAAGCCCGTTGCAAGAAGATCTGCTGGGGGGTGCTTGAGAGCAAATCGCATCCACGAACCACCTGATTGACGCCTTGGCAGGCATCGTCGACGACGACGGCGAGTTGATAAGCGAAAGCACCGTCAGAACGCCGCAAGATGAAATCACCGCAATCCCTCATCAGGCTCTCGGCATAGCGACCCTGCAGCTTATCGTCAAAGCAGATATCCATAGGCGGAACCTGGATGCGCCAAGCAGGCTTGCGCACCGACATGAGGCGCGCACGTTCGGTGTCATCAAGATGACGGCACGTTCCAGGATAGATCGCTTTTTCGCCATCGTGTGGAGCAGAAGCCGACTGGATATCGGCGCGCGTGCACCAGCAGGGATAAACGCGATACTTTTGGCAAATGGTTGCGTAGGCATCTTGATAGGCATGCGCACGACCGTTTTGAAAAAGCGGCTCACCATCCCAGGTAAGTCCCAGGAATTCGAAATCGCGCATAACGGCATCGACGTATTCGCGCTTCGAGCGATCTGAATCCAGATCTTCGATGCGCAATACGATGCGACCATCAGCGCTTTTGGCCAAAAGCCAAGCCACTAAAGCCGCAAAGATATTGCCGGCGTGCATCCTGCCGCTCGGTGACGGGGCAAAGCGTCCTACGACTTCAGTGGGTGCGTCGGTCGATGACATGTTTCGTCTTTCCCGTGCTTCGTTCGATTCCGCCCGGCTCGACCAGCTTGACCACCGGAGTGACCAGAAGCGTGCCCTTGAGTTCGGACGTGATGTGTTTTCGGAATGCCTCCATCTGGCTGAACGAGTCGCTGAAAGCAGAAGGCTCAAGTTCGACGGAAACGGTCATTCGGTCCATGCCGGTATCATTGTCGACTTCGATACGGTAATAAGGACTGACGCCCTTGATGCCGGCCAAAACATCTTCGACGGTAGAGGGGAACACGTTCGTTGCACGAATGATGAGCATGTCGTCAGAGCGTTTGCGCACCTTCTGCATACGGGCATGCGTACGTCCGCAGTCGCAAGGCTCGCATGTCACATGAGTGAGATCATGCGTGCGATAGCGCAAAACGGGGAATGCTTGCTTGTCGAGCGGCGTGAGTACAAGCTCGCCCTCTTCGCCTTCGGGAAGAGGCTCGCCCGTTTCCGGATCGACGACCTCCCACAGAAAATGATCTTCCGCGATATGCTGCATGTCACGGGAAGCCAGACATTCTCCTGAAACGCCGGGACCCATGACTTCGGTCAAGCCGTAATTGTCGGTGCAAATGATATGCATGCGGCTTTCAATTTCTTGTTTGAGCGCTGGCGGACACGGCTCACCGCCGAACAAACCGACGCGCAGGGTGGAATGGGCCCAGTCAAAACCCTGTTTTTCGCCCACTTCGCACATGTGGAGCGCATACGACGGAGTGGCGATGAGCACGGTGGAGCCGTAATCCTCGATCATCATCAGATGGCGTTCGGTATTGCCCGACCCTGCGGGAATTACCATGCAGCCCAGTTTTTCGCATCCGTAATGCAATCCGAATCCACCGGTGAACATGCCGTAGCCGAAGGCCATTTGCACGCGGTCGCCACTTACCACACCGGCCATTTGGGCCAAACGGGCTATGCAATCGCTCCAAACATCAAGGTCATGGCGATTGTATCCGGCAACGATGGGCTTGCCGGTGGTACCCGACGAAGCATGGATGCGCACAACTTCATCCATCGGAATGGCGAACAAACCGAACGGATAGGTATCGCGGAGCACCGACTTATCAGTGAAAGGCAGCAGCCGTACGTCTTCAAGCGTCTTGATATCACCCGGCGCCACACCGGAAGCATCTAGCTTCTCTCGGTACCAAGGAACACGTGAGTAGACCCATTCGACCTGCGATTTCAATTTATCGAGCTGCAGAGCGCGCAATTGTTCGCGCGGCATTGTCTCGATTTCTCGATCGAACACAGGCATATCCTTGAAATCGATCATCGAGAACCATCCTCACACAAAGGATCGATAAGATCTCCTTGACCCAATACCTCGATAGGCTTTCCGACAAGCAGCTGCTCGGCTTTCAGGCAGTCATCGGTATGAACGGCGATATACGTGGAGATAAGCGAATAGCTGTAATCCACATTGACCTTGCTCTCAGAAAGGATGGAGAGCACACGGGCCAATTCACCCGGTTCGTCGTTGAGTCGTATGCAAAGGACATCCGTCGAAGTCGTCGCATAGCCTGCGCTTTCAAGCGCGGATAACGCCCGGCTGGGATCGTCGAAGACGAAACGGACGATGCCGTAATCCCCGGTATCGCTTGCGCTGAAGCCTCTGACATTGACACCGGCTGTTTCAACGACATTCAGCAACCGCGCAAGATGTCCCGGTCGACTTTGCAAAAACACGCTTGTTTGAGAAACGCTCATTTGTCTTCTCCCAACACACTGCTCATTCCAGCGTCGAATGCTGCAAGATTGCTGTCTATGGTTTTGGTCGGCACCGTGGCCTTGATGCAGTTGCGCCATACCTCGGAATCGAACGGCAGCCTTGCAGCCAATGCCCCCAGCAGCACAACGTTCGCGCATTTTGCATTGCCGGCTTGCCGTGCAAGTTCATCGGCAGGGACCAATATTCCCCCCACTTGCTTCAAGCGATTGCGCGCATTGAGCGGCATCGATGAACGCCCTGTGAGCACAGGCAAGGGCTTTATGGCCGAGTCGTTGACCAAAAGGCTTCCTCCGACCTTGAGAAACACAAGATTTCGAAGCGCTTCGGTGGTTTCGAAAGCCAAAACGCAGTCCGCAGTACCCGGATCGCACACCATCGAGTTTACGGCTGTTCCCATTCTCACGACGGTCGTCACCGAACCGCCACGCTGCGCCATGCCATGGATTTCCGAGAGCTTGACTTCCATTTTGCTGGCGATCGAGGCCTTGGCGAGCAGGTCGGCAGCGAGAATGGTGCCCTGCCCCCCTACCCCGCATAATAGGACTGTGAGAGCGTCTTCAGTGGAATCGATGCGCTCTATCATCGTGCACCGCCTTCCTGCACGATGGCATCGAACCCGCAGTACTGGGCGCAATGGCCGCAGCCGACGCATTGCCCTTCATCGATGAAGGCGCGTCCGTTTTCGGCATCGCGAGAAAGCGCGGGGCAACCGATCGATGCGCAGACACCGCACCCCGTGCATGCATCGGTAACGGCGTACGCTGCTTGTCGCCTGAAACTGTCGCGCAGCAACACGCAAGGACTTTGGAAGATGATGACGCTGAGGTCATCGCCATGCGATACCGCTTGTTTCAACGCCGACCTGACGGCTTCGACATCATTAGGATCGATCAGCTGCACATCCTCAATGCCCAAAGCAGCTATGATATTCGGCAAATCCATTTCGCGGCTTGCACGTTTTTGAAGCGTGATTCCGTTGAAGGGGTTGCCTTGATGACCGGTCATAGCGGTGGTTCGATTATCCAAGATGCATATGGTACCGGCACCCTTGTTGTAGGCCGTGCTCAACAGCGAAGAGAGCCCCGAATGGGCAAAGGTCGAATCTCCGATAACCCCCACGACCGGCGGATGCTCGCTGCCCTTTAAAACCACCTCGAAGCCATGACTGATGGAAACGGAAGCGCCCATGTCAACGGTGAAATCCATTGCCGAAAGCGGTGGCAAAGCGCCCAAAGTGTAGCAGCCGATGTCGCCGGTGATAATGGCTTTCAAGCGAGTGAGCTCCTTGAACACGACACGGTGCGGACAGCCCGGGCAAAGCGCGGGCGGCCTTCCGGGAAGGTCATCGGGAGCATCAGCATGTTCAGGCTGCTCGATGCCGAATGCAAGCTGAATGGCTGCAGGCGACAATTCGCCGGCGGATGGCAGAGGATTCTCGAATTTGCTGGGAATGATCCCGAGTTCTTCAACTTGAGACGAAAGATAGTCGCTCGCTTCGTCGATAACGTACATCTTGTCAACAAAATGGGCGAAATCCCGAAGCGACTCGGCGGGCAGCGGCCAAGAACAGCCGATCTTGAACACACTGGCTTCAGGCAGGGCATCTCGAACATATTGGTACGCTGCGCCACTGCAAACAATGCCGATAGAGTCGTCGCGTCGCTCGATTCGGTTGAATTCGCAGTCTTCAACCCAAGCACGGATTTTTGCAATACGTCGATCGAGGTCGATTCTACGTGGCTTGGCAAATGCCGGCATCATAACCCATTTGGATGGGTCTTTCTGATATGCAACCAGATCACGTGCTTTGCGCTCCCCTGTTTCAACCGGGGTCTTCGCATGGCTGATGCGAACGGTAGATCGAATCAAGACGGGAATATCGAATTGCTCCGATACATCAAAAGCTCGTTTAGAAAACTCAAGGGCTTCCTGAGAATCAGCAGGCTCGAGCATGGGAACACGGGCGGCACGGGCATAGAAGCGTGAATCCTGCTCATTTTGGCTTGAATGCATTCCGGGGTCATCAGCTGCCAGCATGACCAGCCCGCCGCCTACGCCGGTGTACGCGGCGGTGAACAGCGGATCGGCAGCTACGTTGACACCGACGTGTTTCATGGTAACCAGTGTGCGAGCGCCTGCGGCCGAGGCACCGATGGCAACCTCAAGCGCAACCTTCTCATTGACGCACCATTCAGCATACACATCGGATTTGCTGCCGAAGGATTCCATGGTCTCAGTCGAAGGGGTCCCAGGATAGGCAAAGCCGGCACGCGCACCGGCTTCCCAAGCTCCTTGGGCCAAAGCCTCGTTTCCTGAAAGCAATTCCATGCAAGGCGACCTTTCAGCACAACGATCCCGAAGATCTAGCTTCGGGATCGAATTGGACGGATGGTTAGATGTGATAGAGCAGGCAGAATGCTCCGAACTGAATGATGTCTCCATCATGAAGCTCGGCTTCACTTACATTTTCGTTGTTGATCCAGATTCCGTTGTACGATTCGCAGTCCCTGACTGAGTAACCGCCATTAGAAGGTTCGATGATTCCATGTTCGCGAGAAACAGTCATGTCATTGAGGAATATCTCGCATTTGGGGCTGCGACCGACAACGGAAGGTTTGTCATCGAGCTCGAAAACCATTTCGATTTGGGGCCCCCGCACAATACGCAAAGTCGCTTTGCTGGGAGATGCCGGGGTTTCTTCGGGCACCGGCGTTTTCGCGGGATCGAGATCGATGGGCTGAAAACTCTCGGTGGACCCTGAGAGCTTGAATCCGCATGAGGGGCAAGCAGGCTCATCGCCTGAAAGCGTTGCTCCGCAGATGGGACAAGTATCGCTCATAGTTCAGACTCCTTACCAGGTCGCATTTCGTGTAACGACCTTATTGCAAGCATACCGCATCAGCTGGTGGTTGCGGTCTTATCATTGACGAGCGGCGTTTGGTTGTAGCAAACGCTTTTCGCCGTGGCCGTATCACCGGAAAAACCGCCGATGAAACGTTGCCACCAGATTCCGATTCCTTCAAAGAGACCTGGCGCGTCAACCGATTCCGCAGCCACAAGGTCAACGGTGGCGATTACCTCGTTTCGCTGCTTGTACGTAATGGTACCGACTTTCTGTCCGGCTTTGACGTTGCCGCTCAAGGACGAATACTCGACACTCTGGCTGACGTTGCCATCCAAGTCGAAGATCTGCACGGTCTGGGATGGATCGGCAACCGTGGCCTTCACCGTCTTATCGACATAATCGGTATGAGCAACCTCTGCAACGAGCGGCACGCTGGCTCCTGTCGCATCTGTTGTCGTAGAAGTCGTGTTGATCAGAGAATACTGGACTCGATGCTGATATACCCAATCGAACAGGGTTTCGGCATCATCGAAACGTTGTTGTGAATCGGAAGAGCCGAGAACGATGGCATACAAATCACCATCCCCTCGATTTGAAGCTCCAGCGAAGCAAGCTCCGGCATCCAAAGTGTAGCCCGTTTTTATACCGCAAGCGCCATCGTAGACGCCAATCAGTTCATCAGTGGCCTCCAGCGAAAGCACTGTTGATGTGTTTTGCCTGGTGACGGTGATATCTTTGCTACCTTGCGAAACGATGCTGCGAAACGTTTCATTAGACATGGCGTAACGGCACAGAGTGGCAATATCGGAAGCAGTGGAATGCTGGTCGCCCGCATACTCGTCGGTATCAAGGCCGTGGGGATTGCGATACACCGTATCCGTCATCCCCAATTCTTCAGCTTTCTGGTTCATCGCGTCCACAAAAGCCTGCGAACAAGCAGCGGCTGATGAGGAATCGCCGCCCTGCGCTTCGAGCAGTTGCGCACCGACCGTTTCAGCGATTGCTTCTGCGGCGTCGTTTCCCGAGGGGATGAGCAACGCTTCGAGCGCCGTGGAAAGAGGCATGCTGTCGCCGCTCTGCAAAGAGGCGGTTGACTCCCCCACTGCTGCAGCGGTATCCGAAACGACGACCGTGGTGTTGTCTTCAGCCACGTCAAGGGCAACTACGGCGGTCATGATCTTGGTTATAGAGGCGATTTTGCTCTCAGAATCCGATTCACGTTCAAAGTACACGTTCCCCGATTCATCGGTGACGATTGCATAAGCGGCATCGATATCGGGACACTGCGAAACGGACAGCCCGAGCTGCTCTACCGTCTGTCCGCTGACGATATCGGCTTTGCGCACGTCGGCAAACGCCGATGCATCGGGGAAAGCGCAGGAAAAAGCCACTGCCAAAGAGCAAAGCAGACACAAGAATGCACGTGCGGCCCGAGAGCTGCGCGCAGTGTTGCTGAAAGGTCGATTAAGCGAGAGCATGTTAGTCAAGGGCGTAGATCTCCTCGGGTTTCACCGGTTCGAAGCCGGCAGCAGAAAGAGCGTCTTCGATGCCCTCGTCGTTGATTTTGAGAACATCGACTGCCTTGTTGTCATTGACGCTGAAGCAATAGCCGTATTCGATGTTGACGTCTTTGGAATCGAGGAACACCAGAAGCTTGGCGAGTCCGCCCTTCACATTGGGCACGCGAACAGCCAAAACGGGAGTCAAAGCAGCGCGGTATCCCGCGGACACCAAGGCATCGCGAGCGGCAGCAGGCGTATCGCAGAAAATTCGAGCGACGCCGAAATCGGCGGTATCGGCCAGGAAGAGGGCGTGCATATTGATGCCGGCATCGGCCACGCATTCGCAGATTCCGGCCAAACGGCCTTCTTCATTCTGCAAAAAAACGGTCAATTGGTCGATCATACGGTCTTCCCTTCTCTCAAGTCGATGATTCTCTTTGCCTTGCCTTCGCTTCGTTCGATGGTCATCGGTTCGACGATTTTTATTTCAACGGCAACCTGGAGATTCGCCTTGAGTTCGGCAGCCAACCGATGCTTGAGCTCTTCGAGCTTGCGAATCTCATCGAAGGGGAACTCGGGCACGGGTTCGACCTGAAGCTGAACATGGTCGAGCGGTCCTTTGGTGCTTAGCACGATTTGATAATACGGAGTAACCTCGTCGAAGGACGTGATCACTTCTTCGATTTGGCTGGGGAACACATTCACGCCGCGAATGATGAGCATGTCGTCAGTGCGGCCCTGGATGCGATCCATGCGGCGAAACGTCCGTCCGCAAGAGCATTCGCCCGGAATGATACGGGATATATCGCGCGTACGATAGCGAACCAAAGGGCTGCACTCCTTGCACAGCGTGGTGAACACTACTTCGCCCCATTCGCCATCGGGCACAGGCTGCAGCGTATTGGGGTCGATGATTTCGATGATGAACTGGTCTTCGTTGACATGGAGTCCGTTTTGAGCCTTGCATTCGCAAGAAACCCCTGGCCCCATTACCTCGGAAAGGCCATAGATGTCGCAAACGCGGATTCCGAGCTTCGTCTCGATTTCAGCGCGCATGTTATTGGAGAACGGCTCTGCTCCCATGATTCCACCGGAAATCGGAAATTCTTTTGATGGATCGTACCCAGCTTCTATGGCTTTGTTTGCGATAACCAAGGCATAGCTGGGCGTGCAGCACAGGATATCTGTGCCGAAATCCTTCATCAAGCGAATCTGGCGCTCGGTATTGCCGGTGGACATGGGAAGGACCGTGCAGCCAGCACGCTCTCCGCCATCATGGGCGCCCAAGCCGCCGGTAAACAATCCATAGCCATAGCAGACCTGCAGCATGCTGTGCTCAGAGCCGCCAGCCATATGGATGGCGCGAGCGAAGCAATCAGCCCAGTTATCCAAATCGTTTTGCGTGTAGCCAACAACGGTTGCCGTCCCGGTTGTGCCGCTTGAGCAATGGATGCGGACCACGTCTTCACGCGGTCGAGCAAACAAGCCGAAGGGATAGGCGTCGCGCATATCCTGCTTGATGGTAAAGGGGAATTTTGCAAGATCTTCCAAACAGGTGATATCTTCAGGCGAAACTCCAGCCGCATCGAATGAATCACGATAAAACGGGATGCGATCATAGACGCGCGCAACCAGCTTCTTCAGTCGATACAGTTGCAAGGTACGCAACTGGTCTTGCGGCATGGTTTCGATGTCTTCCTGAAAATACACGGGCTTCCTTCCGATTTATGCACTGCCTTTTACGATAATCTCATCTTTGGGGTCGTACGTAGAAGTGAACGAATCTTGATGCAATCGTTGGCCATTTTTGTCATCGACCGTGCGAACCACCGTGATGCTGCGGCCATCGGATCCGTTCTGCTTGATATAGGTACTGCCGCTGGCCAACGTGTCATCTGTTTGGATGATGGTATCGTAGGCCTCGCCCTGTTCCCAATCGCCGGTTTCGCTGGTCACCACGTATTCGGGGTCAATTCCATATAGTGTAACGGTTACCGAAGTATCGGTGTAGGAAGTACGCAATAAAACATCGGATGAGCTGTCGTTTTCCCATTGAAGATCGAGATCCGGCCAACTGACGGCAGCATCCCTTCCTGCAGGATAGCTGGCAATGTAGAGCGAATGATTATGGCGTACTGGAATTGGGTAGCCGGCAACATAGACGGCGTTGAAGACGGTGGTGGCCATCTGGCAGATGCCGCCGCCGATCGAATCGACGGTTTCACCATCAACTATGGTGCCCGCGGCTTGAAAGCCTTGATCTTCATTGCACTCGCCTGCTATATCCTGGAAAGACCAAGTTCCTCCGTTGGCCGTGGCAATCGAGTTATTGAGCAAATCGGCAGCCAGATGGATATTGTGATTTCGCGCAGCTGCGCCTGATGTGTACTCGGTGGTATAGGTGGCGATTTCTGTTATAAGACCATCATCGAGGGCTTCCTGGAAATCGAGCATTTCAGGGATTTCAGCTGAACCCACGTCTATCGTGATGATTCCAGATGTCTCATCCGATTCGAAAGCGCGGTCATTGAGAGCATCTATGGCTTCGCCAGATTGGGGTATGGTCCCCTCGGTTCCAGTATGGACCATCATTCCCTCGTCGGTATTTTCGAACGTGACGGTTATGCCGTTTCCATCTGTCGAAGCAGCCTTCAGGTTGGTAAGCAGGCTGCTTTTAGCCAAGCCTTGATCGAAGTAAGGCTTCAGATGCCAAGAACCGGTATCATCTTGCACGACTTCCGTCTCAATCCATGAGCCAAGGGTGGCGCCGTCCGGCTGCCAAACTGATTGGCCGTACGAAAATTCAACACCGGATGCAATGACGGCATTAACGTGGTCGCAAGCGCTTTGAGCCTCATCATCATTGATGCGCATCGGAGAATACACCGCTTCCGCCACAAAGCCTTCCGTAGCATCTGAATCAAGAAATGCATGGTCAAGTTGGTCGCAAAGGTCATCTCGGTCAACCATCCAGCCGTCGTGCCCTTGCACAACCGAAGCTTGCGAGCCCGTTACCGAGATATCGCAGTCTTGCCGCGGGTCGCCGATGGTCTTGTCGATGTCTTCAGCCAGGCTCTCTATGGCTGAAGAATTGTATTGGGCATGGGGCTGGACATCGTAGCCGAAGAAATACGCAGCGATACGGGCCCACAAGCCTCCATCGGTCCTACCCACTGAAAGGGCATCTTGCGCAGCTCGTTGGGCATCGAATCGAGCTTGGAGAATATCCGAATCGGTTACCCAAGATGTCGTTTGGCTTCTCGCCTGATCTGTAGAGATTTCCTCATCAGCAGAATTCAGACCATCTGAGCCGGCATCGCCCTTCTGCATGGCCTCGTCATCAGAATAGATGGCAACAGAGCTCTGTTGCATACGGGGTCCGTATGCTTCGGCCAGCGCAGTCTCGGCTTCTTGCTCGGTCATACCCCCAACCGACACACCGCCCACCGTCACGCCCTGATAGATATGGCCATCGGTGACGACGGCATCGACGCCGAAGCCCACCAGAAGCACCAAGACCACCACTACCGCAACGAAAGCCTTTCGAGATGTTCGGAACAGCCAGGCAAACCAGTGCGCCAGACTGCGGACGATGAACCCAAGACCCGATAAAACAGCTCGAACGACAGCAAGAAGGAATGCGCCAACCTTTGCGAAAACGGAGGAACCGCTGGAAGTGCCCGAAGACCGCTTTGAGGTACCGTTTTGAGAGCTTTCCGACCAAAGCCCGGCTGAAATGTTTTGAGAGCCGGGAGATGCCGCGCGCGCAGATGCGCCAGAACTCCTTTTTCTTGCCGGAGCTGAAGAAGGAGATTGGTGGGATCGGTTGGCGTTGCGGACGGTGGGACGTTTTCTTGGAGTGTTTCCAGCCATGGCAAGACGCTATCGATCATCTGGGAGGCGTTTGGCCTCCCCCACCCGTCGAAGTGCCGTTGACACATAGTGGCATGTTGTGTAAACCGCCAAGCCAAGCCCTGCGTACACGAACCATATTCCCCACGAGACAGCTTGGCCGTTGAATCCAGGCAACCAGCTCCAGTCGCACCAACCCAGACCCGCTAAAAGCGGCCAATCAAGGAGCAAGCCCGCAAATCCAACGAACAGAAAGGTAGTGGCAACTTTGCCAGCATAGACCACCGCAACGCGCACATTGTAGCGTTTGAGGATGTAACTGCCCCCCAAAAGCAGCGAGCCATCACGCAGCAGCACCACAACGATGATCCAAAGTGGCAAGCGACCGACGAAAAAGAGCCCAGCGACTCCTGAAATCATGAGAATGCGATCGACGGCGGGATCGAGCAACTGCCCCAAACGCGATACCTGATGGGTGCGTCGGGCAATTTGCCCATCAACCCAATCAGTGCTGGCAGCAACGGCGAAAAGAACCGTTGCTGCTAGATTTTGCCCGTTGAATAGCAACACCAAGAAAGCCGGGACCATGCACAAGCGAATGAATGATATGACATTGGGTACCGTGAAGACCTTGTCAATGGGCTCGTCGAGTCCTATTTGAGGTTCATTATCCTGGTGCGTTTGAGGCATGTTCAATATCCCTTTGCGCAGAATCGGGCGCGCAACGCGCACCCGATTCGCATTCACGTACGTTTTCGTTTGCCGGCAAAGGGCACAAAGCCATTGACGGCACGCAACTCAGTTTACCAGCAAGCAGTCGATCATGCCTCCGATTTTGCTGCTTGGGCAACCTCTGACTTCGAAAAAACATCGAGCGTCTTTTCGGTGGCCGGCTTCCAATAATCTGGATTCATCGTAAGGCAGTGCTTGGGACATTCACGTACGCATGTTCCACATTGCACGCAACGGAATCGATTGATGGTCCACGTGCCCGCCGCCTTGTCGACGGTTATGGCACCGGAGGGGCAGCGCTTGGAGCAAATCCCACAGCTGATGCAATCTTCGATGTCGATAACCACATGCCCTTTGAGACCTTTAGGTTGAGGTTTTGTTTGGAATGGATAGAGTGTGGTCTCAGGCGTTCCGAACAAAGATTTCAGGGTCATCTTTCCCAATTTGAAGCTTCCCATGGGTTCCTACCTTTCCGTGCAGCTGATGCAGGGGTCGATGGTCAAGACGATCATGTTGACGTCTGCCAACTCGCACCCGGCCAGCGCCGTAGCCATACCGGCTAGATTTTGGCTGGTAGGCGTTCGCATGCGCATGCGCTCAAGATACTTGGTTCCGTTGCCGAGCGCATAGTAATAGCACTCGCCGCGCGGCTGTTCGAAGATATTGCAGCTCTGCTCGCCAGCTGGAATGGGACCCTTGACCGGAGCGACGATATCGCCATCGGGGATGGTTTCCAAGAGCTCGCGAATGATGGCAATGGACTGGACAACCTCAAGCGCACGCACCTTCACGCGTGCATAGCAGTCGCCATCAGTGTCGAGAACCGGTTGGAAATCGCTCAAATAACCATAGGCACCATTGCCGTTGCAGCGTACGTCATTGTTGACGTTGCTGGCACGGGCGAATGGTCCCACCGTTCCCAGCGCAGCTGCTTGCTCTTGCGTCAGACACCCAACCCCCACCAGGCGGTTCTTTACAGACGAATCCTTGAGGAAGGCGTTGCATATCTGATCGTATTCTGATTCGAGACTGTCGAGTTTTTCCTTGATCATCTGAATCTGCGCAGCATCGAAATCGCGCGCCATACCTCCTACCAGCACAGCGGAAAGAATAACGCGGCCGCCCGTTGTTGCCTCGAAGATGTCGAGCACGCGCTCGCGCAAGCGCCATGTATGCATGAAAAGGCTCTCGTATCCGAACGCATCTGCCGCAAGCCCCATCCACAGCAGATGAGAATGCATACGCGACAATTCATGCAGGATGACGCGAAGATATTCAGCTCGCTTCGGAATCTCGACGCCCATCAATCGCTCAATGGTCTCTGCGTAACCCATGGAATGGCCGAAAGCGCAGATTCCGCAGATGCGTTCCGCGATGTAAATGAACTGGTTGTAATCACGCGTTTCGACGAGCTTCTCGAGCCCACGATGCACGAATCCGATTTGAGGGAGCGCTTCAACGACCGTTTCATCTTCAACAACAAGGTCGAGATGGAGCGGCTCGGGTAAAACGGGATGCTGAGGGCCGAAGGGAATGACCGTTGCCTTACCCATTACTCATCACCGCCCTTCTGCTTTTCTGCGTCTCGCTTGGCTTTTGCCTCCATGGCTGCACGGACCTTGGCGGCTTTCTCTGGATCCATGGAAGCAAGTTTTGCCTCCATGGCATCATTGTCAACTTTGCCAACATCGGCATTACCGGCTTCTTTAGCCGCTTTCGCCTTCGCTATCTTGGCTGCCTTTTCGCGGGCAGCCTTTTGAGCGGGCGAAATGACGGTCATCGGTTCTTTTTCGGCAACCTTGTAGAAATTGCCGTCGAAGTCGAGTGCCATGTCATGCACGTCAACTCCGAACAAATCATGTGCTTCGTTCTCGAAAGGGAACACCGAAAGAAACAGGTTCTGTATCGAGGGGATGGCGGTAGATTTTTGGACGCCGCGGATGCGGTAGTTCTCGATAGTACCCTCAAGCTCGTAGGTATACGTCAAATCGATGCCTTGCTCGGTATTGCAGCACAGCATCTGAACGCAACGCCATCCTTGATCATGCTTTTCGGTTGCCGTCGGCACAAGGCGATCGAGGGCGATGTCTTGGTAGGATATCTGAAGCGGCATTCCAATCACGCTCCCATCTGCTGGCCCGAGGCCATCGCTTCTTGCTTCTGGTCCAAAACGGCAATGCCTTCAACCACGGCATCGATGATAGCTTCGGGACGCACCGCGCACCCGGGAGCGTACACATCTACCGGTATGGCGGCATCGACGCCGCCCAGGACGTTATAGCAGTCGTGGAACACGCCGCCGCTGCACGCACAGCAACCGCACGCCACCACAACCTTCGGTTCGATCATCTGGTTGTAAATCTCTTTCACAACGCTGATGTTCTGCTCATTCACGCTGCCGGTAACCAAAAAGATATCGGCGTGCTTGGGGTTGCCCGTATTGATGACACCGAATCGCTCGGCATCATATGCCGGAGAGAGGGCCGCCAGCACCTCGATGTCGCAGCCATTGCAGCTGGAAGCATCGTAGTGAATGACCCACGGTGATTTGCTCATGAAAGCCATGTGCGTCTCCTTACATGAAAGCCAAGACGGCTATGTTGATGCCACCGGCCACCAGCGCCACCAACCAGGCGCTCTTGAGCATCGCCTGCCATTTTACGCGGGCGAAGTTGTTGTCGATCCAAATCTCAAGAAGGTAGATCAAAACGATTGCCACGATGGCGATAACGACTGAGATGGGATCTGCGTAAACGAAGAACAACGCCACCCAACCCAAGAACAAGATGTTCTCGCACCAGTGCATGATCTCCACCTTGGCCAACGTAGGGCCGCTCATCTCGGTGGTGATGCCCTTGACCAGTTCCTGATGAGCGTGGTGCGAATAGGAAAGATCGAAGGGGCTCTTACGCAGTTTGATGGTAAGCACGAACAGCAAACCGATGAAAGCACCCCAGGCACTGCAAATAGCAGGATGCGAAAGAATAGACGTACCAGAAACCTCGAAGGTACCTGTCGCCATATAAAACGCAACAGCCATCAGCAAAACCATAGGTTCGTAAGACATGACCTGAACGATTTCGCGCTGAGCGCCCAATTCGGCAAAAGGAGAACAGCTCGAATAAGCGGCAACAATGAAGAACAGGGCTCCCAAGGTAATGATGAACACGCACATCAGCAGGTTGCCGCCACTGAAGAAAACGCCGCCGGCAAGGAAGGTGAACAACAAGGCAAGCGTCATGTAGGTACCGTCGATGCCGCTGACGCTCACACGTTCTTTCTGCAACAGCTTGCCCACATCGTAGTAGGGCTGAAGAAGAGGCGGACCGACACGGCCCTGCATGCGAGCAGTCACCTTTCGGTCGATGCCGGCCAGCAGGCAGCCGAACACGGTTCCGAGAAATGCGAAAACGACTGTGGAGAAAATAATCTTGAAAAGCCAGATGATTACGTAGAATACGGTTTCCATGCGAGCCTCCTTCCTACATCATGCCTGCCGCAGAAACAGCGGCGATGGCGAATACGACCACGATGATGAGCGTGCAGCAAATAGTACCGACGGGAGCGATTTTCGCCTCGCCGAAGATGTCCTCCAAATACCAATTGCGCTCGGTTGCCTCGATGGGCTTGGACAAAGCGCTCTGGAACACGCGCTTGTCGTTATCGATGCTCACACCAGATAGATACACCTGGGCCTTGCGCGTTTTGCCAGATCGCTTGAGGCCGAACATGATCACAGCGAACACAACGATGGAAAGCAGGCTGCATAGCCACAGTGTCGTATCGGCGACCGGAAGCAGATTGTTGTTGAGCACCAGATCGACGGACGAGGTGACGGGCGCTGCGGCGAACACGCTTGCCCCGAACACGCTTTGGATATAGGGAACAACGCAATACTGTGAGATCAGCGGCAGGAATACGCAGGCGGCGATTAGAAGACCTGCCATGAGACCCGTGGCCACCCATTCGCTTTTATGGACGGAAATCTCGACGTCTTGCTGCTTGGATGCGATGCCTGAGAGCTTGCCGAGCCATTTGGCCCAGAACATGAACGTTGCAGCGCTGCCGAACGCCAACAAGATAAGAAGCGCAACCTGCTGAGTGTCTGCGAACGAGACAAGCGTTGCCCATTTGGAGATGAGCATGCCGAACGGAGCGATGAACATGCCCATGATTCCCAGCATCATCAAGCGCGCCAGTTTGGGCATGCGCTCGAACAGCAAGTCCATGTCTTCGATGTTGCGGCTTCCTATATGATGCTCGGCTGTGCCGACGCACAGGAACAGGAGGCTCTTGGCGATGGCGTGGAACAGGATGAGGAAGCAAGCAGCCCAGACGGCCTCAGGTGTTCCCACGCCGGCGCAAGCAACAATCAGGCCAAGATTCGCAATGGTCGAATAGGCAAGCACGCGCTTGGCGTTGGATTGGCTGATTGCCATGAAGCTGCACAAGCAGAACGTGATGCCACCTACCAGAATAACCATGAGCGAAGGAGCCATGCTCACAGCGAACAACGGGCTCAACTTGACCAACAAGAACACGCCGGCCTTGACCATGGTAGAAGAATGCAGCAACGCACTGGTGGGTGTAGGAGCAACCATTGCGCCCAACAGCCATGTGTGAAACGGCATCTGCGCAGCTTTCGTGATGCCGGCAAATGCCAAGCAAGCCAACGGAAACACAACAAGCGCAGGGAACATCTGCCCCATAGCCAGGAATTCGTCGAATGAGAGGGTGCCCAAAACGATGGCGCTCGCATACAAAGCCGCCACAAAGGCGATTCCGCCTGCGATATTCATGATGATCTGCCTGAACGCATTGCGAATGGCCTCATCGGTCTTGGTAAAGCCGATGAGCAGGAAGCTGCACACCGTGGTGACTTCCCAGGCGGTGAACATCCACGTCATGTTATTGGAGAACACGATTGCGAACATCGCAGAAAGGAAGAGGAACATGATGGCGAAGAACAACGGCCGGCGATCCTTCTGGTCAGCGTGCTGCTTCTGGAAATCTTCCATATAGCCCAGCGCATATACGCAGATACCGCTGCCGATGATGCCGATGATGAAAGCCATGAGCAACGAAAGCGAATCAAAGTACAAACCGACTTCGACTTCCACGGTATGGGCGAAACCGAACTCGAAAACCAGCGAGGCAACCAATTGGATGGCGGCAAGGACCACGGCCCAGATGTTCTTGTAGCGAACGCCGTAGCCAATGACGATTACACCGATTGCCAAGCTCACCGCCAAGCACAAATAATCGACGCCAACAGAGGAGAACTTCAGATACACCCCCGATGTGCCGAGATTGGTCACGCACAAAACCAAAGTGCCCGCAGCTATTGCGGCTGCGCCGACACTTACGATCACATTGCGCGCGGCATTGTTCTTGACGCATAACAGCACCAGGGCCAATATCGCGGGAAACACGATCAAGAAGCCGATCATTTCCACGTCGTCCACTCCTTTGCAGAATCTTCGCTCGGGATACAAAAATGGCGGCCCACGGGACGCCGCAGTCAATATATCTTAAATGGGAGCGCAGGCGTGCAAATAAGCCATTCGCAATCGCCGAATAATCGGCGGACGGCAAAACGGATGCGTCCCTCCAGCTGTCAAAGGACGATATAGGCCGTGGACGGTTTTGCTCACACGAACAGGTAATTCAGTAACATCTGAGTATTGGGAGATTCAAGCGCGGTGTTGACCCATCAGCAGAACTCCCGTGGTGGAATCATCGAGCTTATCGAGAAAAAGAGCCCCGTCTTCGGGGGTGCCGGCAACCGACCCATAATGCGTGGGAACGGCATAGTGCGGACGGATGGATTTGACCAGATCCGCCGCTTCGGCAGCATCCATGGTATAGGTGCCCCCTACCGGCAAAAGCGCTACGTCGCAATCTACATCGCGTGCCTGCGGCGTGTTGTCCGTGTCGCCTGAAACATAGTAGCGCGTCCCATCAAGATCCACCGTATAGCCCACCCATCCATTGGATTTCGGATGGAACGGCTTTGCGAGGTTGTAAGCGGCGATCGCCTGTATCGAAACACCCTCTATGCCAATGCTTTCACCAGGCTCTACGAAATCAACGAGCTCAGAATCGACGCGCAGCCGGCCAACATCTTCCCTCATCGAAGCCGGCAGAAGATATCGGGTGCCGGCGTTGGCAACACGTCGAATATCATCTGGGCTGAAATGATCGTAATGAGCGTGAGTTATGAACACGATGTCTGCGTCGTGATACTCATGATGCAGATCATAGGGGTCGAACCACAGAGTTTTAGAACCGACGATGCGGATAGCGCTATGGGTAGGCAGCGATATCTGTTCAAGCATTGAGAACCTCCTTTATGCAGCAATGAAACGCAGCGTGATCCATTGCGACAGCATAAGACCGGCGATGCAGGAGACAAGGGTGATGGCAACATACGCGAAGGCGACCATCCAGCTACCATCCTGCATGAGCTGCGTCGTTTCAAGCGCAAGGGTCGACAGCGTTGTGAAGCCGCCGCACAGACCCACGCGAAGCAAGATCATTGCCTGCGGATTGAGATTGAACTGCCCGGCGCCAAGAGCCGCAAGCACTCCCATGACCAAACATCCTATGAAGTTGATCAGCAACGTAAGAAATGGAAAACCGTTTGCAGGGGCAAACGGAATCAAGGTGAACAGGTAACGAGCCATGGCGCCCAAAGCGCCACCAGCACCTACGCAAAGAAAATTGACAAGCAGTTCAGGCATGGAAGATGCGCCTTTCAACGGACGAGACACGTATAGTCTAGCGCAACGAGGACCCTGGCGTTCTATAATCGACGTATGGATGCAGTAAACGATATTGCCACTTTTCGATCTTGGATAGAAGCTTGCCCCAAGGACGGGCTGGTGTTTTTCGGCGGAGCAGGCGTTTCCACAGAAAGCGGTATACCCGATTTCCGCAGCGCACGGGGCATCTACAACCAAGACTATCCCTGGTCACCCGAGACTATCGTAAGTCATTCGTTTTTCATGGAGCACACCGACATCTTCTATCGCTTCTATCGAAGCAAAATGGTATTCCCCGCAGCAAAGCCCAACATAACCCATCGTAAGCTGGCAGAATTGGAACAGGTGGGGATCTTGGGAGCCGTTGTTACGCAGAATATCGATGGTTTGCACCAATTAGCTGGCTCGAAAAAAGTGTTTGAACTGCATGGGAGCATTCATCGCAACACCTGCATGGATTGCAGAAAACAATTCGGCCTATCGGCGATACTCCAAGAAAGCCCTCTATTGGACAGCGATGGCATACCCCATTGCGATAGTTGCGGAGGCATCATCAAACCCGATGTGGTCCTTTATGAAGAACCGCTTGACGACGACGTCACAACATCGGCGATAGAGGCGATCGAGCATGCTTCCATGCTGGTGATAGGCGGAACTTCTTTGGCCGTGTATCCTGCCGCTGGTATGATCGGCTATTTCAGAGGCAGCCACCTGGCAATCATCAACCGCACCCCCACCCCGCTCGACCGGAAAGCCGATCTATGCCTTGCGTGCGATTTGGGGAAAGCATTCGATTGGTAGCAAAGAGCGCCTTCAGCTTTCCTGGTAAAAAGCATAGGCGTTCTTCGTCGTGTGCTTGACGTTGTAGAGGGCACGATCCGCCCGGTTGTAGAGGATATCGAAATCGATGTCATCAGGAAGCGTTGCGAAAACAGCACCGATGCTTATTTGCAACGGGATAGACCCATCGCCGATGGTGCAGCGCCCGACCCGTTCCATGAATGAACTGATTTTGGGCTCGATTGCTTCGCGGCTGGTAACCATGGGAAGGAAAGCAACGAATTCATCACCGCTCAATCGCCCGATGATATCACTCGATCTGAAGTGATCGCGCAATGCCTGCGCAACCCACTTTATGGCATGGTCGCCTTCAGGATGACCGCACATGTCATTGATCCGCTTGAGATCGTCCACATTGACGATCATGAACAAACCTCCTGATTGTTCGGATGCCTCACCCGCCCTGCGTTGCAAGGATCGGCGAACACCGGCTCTATTGAGCAATCCCGTCATGCTGTCGGTTTCGACTTTTTCAGAAAGCCGATTGAAGGTGTCGGCAGTGCGTTTGTTCTCAATGAAGAAATAGTCGACAAGCAAAACGACGGCATAGGCCGGATACATGGTGAGCCATCCTGGCAAACTGGTTTGCAAGATCATCCCCACAAGAAGCGCCACGGGTAAAATCCCAGAAATAATGGCCATCTGACCTGCTGGAAATTTTTTACGAGACCTTACGACGTACACCAAGAAGATGAAAGCGATTATGAAGAAATAAACCATCTGAATGCCGAATAAGGGACCATGGACATAAGCCCCATCAGCAGAAATGGAATATATTGAGCCGGAAAAGAGATTCCACACGACCACGAACACCCAAGCGATGCAGGGTATAGACATAGTCCAAGCATCTTTGCGAATACGGGATTCGTCGGTTTCGGCAACGGAGACGGTGTAGCAAAGCCATGTGAAGCAAGGCAAAGCGATGAAGGCGTAATACAAGAAGAATGCAATCACAATGCACAATGTGGGTACGCCGGGAAATTCAACGAGAGTGTCAACCACTATTTCAAGCAAGCAGCAGAATATCGCCGAGACAACGCACGCCAGCAACATACGGTCTTGAACGTCATGGCGGGAATAATGAGAGCGAAAATCGAAAAGCAGCACGAAAAGGAACGCAAGGCTTATAAGAATCGCATCGTAATGGTAATACATGCCGAAGCCTTCCTTCCCCGTGCCATGCCCTGCTAGAAGCGCCGTGCCTCTAAACCAGCGAAAAACACCGAGCGTCTAAAAAGATTTTACACCAACAGCGCCTACGGCCGCGCAGGTGGCTTCTCATCAAACGTCTAACAGGTTAGCGACCAGGGCAAGATTCGATCTCATTTTCTGCCGTACAGCAGATGGCGAATGGCCATTATGGGGTGGTGCCAAAGCATTCTCGGCCCGCTATAGCGCATCACGCAGCTTATACGTTGCTTCATTCGAGGCGCATAGCAGGGAGTCGGGCATGCTCCGCAAAAAGGTTTATCAGGGCGCTTGCGACAATGAGCAACGCGTTCATGGCAATACTCCATGAGCTCCCGGCACTGAGGACACGGAGTCTCTTCCCCGACATGATTCCCTTTGCAATACAAGGAGATCATCGTGTCAACGATAACTTGCTCCTCATCGGCAGAAAGATGAGGTGATTTGACTTGACCATCCATGCTCTTCAGACATCCCGTCTCCGTTGGTTGCCGCCACGAAAACGAAGGATAACAAGAAGAATGCCATTATCGAAGGGAAGCACGATAATCGCACGCAGCAGCCACGAAGCCTTCTGCCCATTCAGGCGAAGAAATCGCATTGACGTGAGCATAGCTGGCAACAGTACGACCTCGGCACACTCCGTCAAGCGAATCGGCTATGCCGCGACCCCGTTGGTTTTCATAAGCGAAATGCAAATCATCGGAAGCATTGAGTACCTTGGAGTGGTGATGCTCATGGCCCTTGAGGACAGTGCCGGCTGGAAGCCAGGGATGGTCTTCACGTGCCATGACAATGGAATAGCCATGGCCTTGACGTTTCGTTTCCATCGCAATATCCATACCGAACGCACCCGCCATTTGATATACGGATCCATCAGTCCAGATGCTGCGCGCAAGATACATGAGCCCGCCGCATTCTGCACAGCAGGCAATGCCCGCTTCGATCGCTTTGCGAACACTTGCTCGAAAACCCTCGTTTGCCTGGAGCTCGTCGGCAAATACCTCAGGAAAGCCGCCACCGATATAAAGACCTGAAATATCATCGGGCAAAGAAGCGTCTTTAAGGCTGTCAACGTAGACGAGCTCTGCACCTGCCTGCTCAAGCGATGCCAGATTCTCTGGGTAGTAGAAACTGAATGCGCGGTCCCGCACCACGGCGATCTTGACCGGATTTCCATCGATAAGCGAGTTGCGTGCGGTTATGGCGGAGGCGCCGTATGGCAGAGGATCTGCCGATGAGGCGATATCCATAAGCACATCGATGTCCACGTACTCTTCTACGATACGAGCCATTTCATCGGCAAAAGAATCGCGATAGTCGCTCTCAACGCTCGTTACCAGGCCCAGATGGCGATCGGGAATCTTCATCTGGGGGTTTTCGGGGATGGCGCCGAGAACAGGAATTCCGCAGTATCGCTCAATAGATTGCCGCATTATATTCTCATGGCGTTTGCCGCGATAGCGATTGAGAATGACTCCTTCGATGCGGACCGACGGATCGAACTGGATGAAGCCCATGACGATTGCAGCAACCGAACGCGTCATACGCGTAACATCGATTACTAAAATCACAGGAGTAGCTGTCTGCTTTGCAACCTCTGCCGATGAACTGCTTCCGTCAACATCCATTCCATCGAACAGGCCCATAGCGCCTTCAAGCAGGCCTATTTGGGCACCGTCAGAAGCATCATGGATGACATTGCGAATGGTATCGGCATCCATGAAAAAGCAGTCGAGGTTTCTGCTTTGCCGACGAGCGGCCACTCCGTGCCAACCAGGGTCGATGTAGTCAGGTCCTTTTTTGAACGGCTGAACGGGCACGCCTCGTTTTTCAAGCGCGCGAAGGATACCGATGACAACGACGGTTTTGCCGCTTTTGCCATGTGGCGCACCGATCATCACGCGTGGAAGCACAAGATCCTGTTCTGCCATATTCGCCGTTCCTCCCCTATTGATAGAACGGACCATCGCGCAAAGCGCGATGGTCCGCCAGACGCGAAAACCTTTGGTGCCTACACGCAACCGGTCGGCTTGAGCAGACCGGCGATCTTGCAGGCTCCCTTGCCCGGACCGCTCGGGAACAGCTCGTAGATTTCGGCATTGGACTTGCCGGTATCCTTGAGCATCTTGCGAACCATGGGGGCCACACCGAATTCTGCGTAGTAATTGCGCAGGTAATCGATGATCTCCCAATGCTCCGGGGTCAAAACGACATCCTCGGTTTCGGCCAGCTTTTCGGCGACGTCCCTATCCCACTGAGTGGCGTCTTCCAAGAAGCCGTCCTCGTCGAGGGTCACGGAACGATCTCCAACTTGCAACTCTGACATATTTGCCTCCTCACATTGCAACCAAACGGTACTTGCTATGTCCAATCGCCTGTTTAGACGAATAAACAACGATCACGCACACGCTATTCTGCGGAAGACGGCTCCTGCAAACGCGCAGCAGCTTCGTCTTCAAAAGTGGCAGGCGCTTCTTGGGGCCCCTTGGGCTGAGCCAAACGCTCACGAACCCCAATAGCTACCTTGTACAGTATAGTCAACACAAGCATTCCGATGCCATACACACCGATGATAACCATTATTTCATTAGCGGTGGGAATGTACTCAACGACCTGGTCGAAAGAATTGGGAACAAAACCGGAGAGCACCAAGCCCAAGCCTTTGTCCAACCAGCAGGCGAAGAAGACCGACACCAAAGCCACGATAAGCGTCTTATGGTTCTTTCGAAGCTTGGGCACCAGAAGCAGGATGATTCCCAAAAATGCCAGGACAACGGCCACCCACATGAACGGAACCAGATTGGAAGCTCCATCCAGTCCGACGAACATGTACTCGAACGCAGCTTTCTCAGAAGGAACGTTGCTGTAAAACGCAGTGAACACTTCGCAGACGAAGAAGAAGACGTTGATGATCATGGCATAGCAGACTATTTTGGAAAGCGAATCGATGGCTTTGTCGCTCGCTTTGAACGAAGTGAGCTTGCGCATGATGAAACACAGCACGATGAGCAACGCAGGACCAGCGGCGAATGCCGAAGAAAGGAATCGTCCGGCCAAGATGGCGGTCGACCAATATTCACGTCCCGGCAGTCCGCAGAACAGAAATGCAGTGACAGTATGGATGCTGATGGCCAAAGGGATGGCGATGTAACTGAGCACCTTGGCCCATTTGGGCGGTGGGCAGCCCTTGCGCTCCGCACCGATGGCCGCCCAGCCGATAAGCAGGTTGACGACGAGATACGAAGAGAGCACCACCATGTCCCAGAAAATCATCGCATGCGGCGTTGCATACAGAATGACGTTCATGATGCGAATGGGTTGGCCAAGGTCGACCAGCACGAATAAGATGGCCATAAGCACTGCGGCCACAGCCAAGAACTCGCCGAAAATAATGATTTTGCCGAATTCCTTGTAATCGTGCAGATAGTAAGGGATGGCAACCATAACGCCTGAGGCGGCAACGCCCACGAAGAAAGCGAACTGGGCGATATAGAGGCCCCAGCTGACATCACGGCTCATGCCGGTGACTTCGAGGCCGTTCATGAACTGGTTGGCATACGCCGTGGCGCCGATGGCGATAAGCACCAAAAGGAAGACGATCCAAATCCAATAAGCTTTGGAGCCATGCAGGGCTTTCTCCAACATGTCACTCACCGCCTTCGAAGATGTAATAGACGTTGGGGCCGGTACCCACTTCCACACGGCGCCTGATGGAGAACGCATTGGCCAACGCCTTGCGCACATCTGAAGACGAATCCTTCAAATCGCCGAATAAGATGGAACCCTCAGAAGCCTCGACGCATAAAGGCAGCTGCCCTTTGTCGATGCGCTCGGAGCAAAACATGCATTTTTCGACGACACCTTTGCTGCGCGTAGGATAATCGGGGTTGATATCACTGTCGTCTAGATACAAACGCGGATCGCTGAAGTTCAAACTACGGGCACCGTAAGGACAAGCGCCCATGCAGAAACGACAGCCGATGCAACGATGATAGTCCATGCTCACGATGCCATCGGAACGCTTGAAGGTAGCCTGCGTGGGGCAAACCTGAACGCAGGCAGGATCCGTGCAATGGTTGCAGAGCACGGGGTACTGCATCGATTTCATCTGGTCGCTGGTGTACTCGCTGTCGATGTCCGAAAAAGCCTCCTCGAAGCTCACGCTCCAAATCCACTTGATTTCGGTCTTGGTATCACCGGTGTTCGGCACGTTGTGGGCGGTATGGCAAGCGGTGGCAATCTTGTCCATCACCCCAAGGCTATTGAGCTTGGTGACGTTGATCACCAGCCCCCATTGCTTCTCTTTGCCGTCCGCATCGAGGCCGGAAGTGATTTCACCATTGGTGGTCTGCTCTGTAGAACAGCCAGTCAAAGGAATCAGACCCGCAACGCATGCGGCAGCGCCGACCTTGAGGAAGTCGCGTCTCGCGATCGTCATGTTGGCCTACCCTTCTGCCTGAAGCGTTTGATCGGACGGACTGTGGCATTCCCAGCAATACAAACTGACTGCGGAATAAGAGTGACAACTGTTGCAGAACTCTTCAGGGTTCGAGTGGCAGCTCAAGCAGGTGTCATCAAGGCTCATTTCGTAAACCTGCCCCGAGCTGCTGGTATAAGTGGTGGCGCCATCGCGCACAACCTCATTGCGCCATTGGTCGAGCAGCTGCATATGCGAACTCTTCATATATTCCGTGTCTTCAATGCACTTCTTATCGGACATGGCGTTGATGGTTGGCGTATCCAAGCTGGGCGATTCATGCGAGCCGTCCGAGCCGGCATTGGCCAGGAAAGGCACCAGCATGATGGCACAGAATACGACGACGAATAAGGCGATCTTCGCTTTTGCACTCATCAGTTGCCCTCCTTGCCCTCAGCAGCTTGAGCAGCAGCGGCAGCCTCGGCTTTTGCAGCGGCTTCAGCGGCTTCGCGCTTCTTTTTAGCGGCAGGCAGCTCTTCCAAACGAAGGTCGGTGGTTCGTTCCTTTTCACCATCCATGATCAAGGCATTGCCTACCAATTCATGAACGCCGGTGACGCGCGTTCCGGGGACCCAATAATCCATCAAAGGCGGGAACGCAACGCGGTCGATGGCACAAATGTTGGCCAGCGTGTTGACGCCATAGCGATCGCGCACTGATCGGACGGCTTCCGCACGTGGGAATCCGCCACGCATGCGCAGTTCCATGTTCTCGCCCGCATTGAGCCCAGCGCCGCTTCCGCAACAGAGGGTTTTTTCGCGAATGGTTTCCTCGGGCATCTCGTAGAAGTGGTTGCACACCTTGTTGATGATGTAGCGGGGTTCATCGAGGATGCCCATGCCACGAGCGGGATTGCAAGAGTCATGGAACGTGACAACCAGATGATCGTTGCGGCTTTTATCGAGTTTGAGCTTGTCGTGATACAACAGGTCAGCCGTGAATTCCGCGATATGGACCATCTTGGTGTGGGAAGCATTCTCGAACTTGGTTCCCGTGATGGGCGAAACCGGTTGCTCCAAGAAATCTGCAGGTCCATTCCAAGTGTCCATGTACTGGTTTACCACGCGCCACATATGGCCGCATTCGCCGCCGAGAATCCATTTGACACCCAAGCGCTCCGCTTCTGCATACATCTTGGCATTGAGGCGCTTCGCCATCTCGTTGGTGGTGAAGAATCCGAAATTGCCGCCCTCGGATGCATAGGTGCTCAGGGTGTAGTCGATGCCCAACTGTTCAAGCAGCATGATATAGCCCATGAATGTGAACGTGCCCGGCTCGGCGTACAAGTCACCCGAAGGTACCACCAGCAATATTTCAGCACCCTTGCGATTGAACGAGGGCTCGATATGCTTGCCGGTAATATCCTCGAGGTCCTCCATCATGAATTCGACGTTGCCGATGATGGTCTGGGGTTCCAAGCCGACATGATTGCCTTTCTGGAAGCAATTGGCTACCGGCCCAGCGATCCAGTCGGTATTCAGGCCAACCAGGTTGAGCAGTTCGCGTCCCATGATGGTGATCTCTGCTTGGTCGATGCCATAAGGGCAGAATGCGGAACAACGACGGCACTCAGTGCATTGATAGAAGTAATACCACCACTCTTTGAGCACATCGACGGTCAAGTCGCGCGCACCTACCAGGCTTCCGAACATCTTGCCCGAAGTGGTGAAATAACGTCGGTAGACCGAACGCAGCAATTCAGCACGAACGACGGGCATGTTCTTGGGATCGCCTGAGCCCATATAGAAATGGCACTTGTCGGCACAGGCGCCACAGCGGACGCACACGTCCATATACAGCTGGAAGGACCGATACTTCTTCATGAGGTCCTGCATGCCGTTGAGGATTATTTCCTTCCAATTTTCCGGAAGGCCCCAATCCTCTTCAGCCGGAGACCAATCGTGCGGATTGGGCATACCGACAGCCTCGATGTTCTTGGCTTTGGCGCCATAGCAATACATACCCTCTTTGAACTGGGTAGGTTGATCCATCCAGCCCGTTTTGGGCATGGACAAATCGAAATCGAGAATCTCTTTTTGATCCGGTGTCTTAGCCATGAGCGTTACTCCTCCGAATCCAGAGGCAGTCCGACTTTTTTCATTTTCTCCCCGAACTCCTCTTCGTATTCGGCGTAGGTATGAACCTTTACCTTGTAATTCCACGGGTTGATATGACGGCGCATACGGCTGTCATTGGCAAGGTTACGCGTCGGGCTGAGGAATACGCCGCCAGAATGCATGAGCTTGCTCCACGGGAAATAGATGAGCAAGGTGCACACAAGCCCCAGATGCACATAGAAGATGGGTTCGATGCTTGCGCTTGCAACAGGATGGAGCGTAACCAAGCCCATGGTGATCTCCTTGATGCCCGCCACATCAACACGGAACACATAGCGCATCAACACGCCGGTGATGGCAATACCCAGCAGCAAGAACAGCGGAAAGAAGTCCACGGAAAGCGAAATGAATCGAATCCGGGGAATGACTACGCGCCTGAGGAACAGGAACGTCAAGCCCGCCAAGATGAACACATCTGTCAAATACAGGATCGGCAGTCCGATTTGAAACATGCCATCGACACTCTCGATAGCCTGGATGAACTGAGGAACAGGATCGAGGAACAATCTGAAATGACGGATGACGATAACCAGCATTGACCAATGAAACATCAAACCGAACAACCACAGCCACTTGGCCGAGCCGATGGTCATGCCGTCATCGCGCTTTTCAACCTTGCTGTTACGGAACAAAGAACGGAACAGGAAAATCTCCAAGAGCATGCGTCCGATAACGCCGGCATACGATGAAGGATTGTCCGTTTTCGCCTGCTTGATCCACGGAAGGCTCTTTTGCTGACCGCACGTGGTGGGAATGCAGAACGGCACGGCCGACCTGCCCCATCGGATGATGCGAAAAGAAAAGCCGACCACGAATAGGATAAATGCGGCATAAGGAAGCACGATGCCGAAGAATGCATACATCTGAAGGCTCGAAGTGCAAACCCATGCGATGCCGGCAATCACCGCCACCAGCACCAAAGGAACGGCTATCTTCATGCTAGCCCTTTCTCGAATTCGCTAGGTATGAGTCCATCTGGCGCTCTAAAGTCTTCTCGCGACGTTTGATCTCATCGACACGCAGCTGCATGATCTGTTCGCGGCATTGGCAGTAATAGTCCATTGCATGGAGCAAGCAAGCATCGATGCGCTTATCCACTTTTGTCATCGTGCCGCTATCGGCATCGGCGCTCCCGATCCGGGAGAATACGATCGTCCTGAGCTCCGAAAAGGGAGAGAGAGCGGAGGAAGGAACGGGATCTTGGAGCGCCTTCAGCCGGCAAAGATCATCCACAGACTCTGGGATGGTCGGCTCATTGTCCTCAGAAAACAGGTATTCGACCACTTCATGGGCCGTTTTATCGACATGATAAGCAACGGGATTGCTATAACGACGCGACTCGAAATCGCCATCCATGCCATCGAAGTCAGTGGGAGAATCGAGAACCTTCCGCCATTCGCGGACGATCATCTCTCCCTTATCATCATTTTTAATGTGAAACGCCACAATAGCCCCCATATCCGGCAAAACCGGGCTTATCTCTTTACTATTGGGTCTATACGTGTCCTAGGGAACACGCAGAATACAGTGCCTATTCAGGCTCGGCAACTTTGCCCTTCAGGGCGATGAAGGTAGTGGTGATGTAGAGGTACTCCACCTTATCCTCAAAGGCAAGTTCTTTGACTGCAAGGTCGACAGCAGACTTCTTTTCACCGATCTGCTGAGCTATTTCCTTGCTCTTGGCTTTCTCGACCGTGTCGAGATAAGCAAGGACTTCTTCTTTGATCTTGGGATCTGCGGGACCTTTATCCATGGTGATACCCCTATCCGACTTGAATTATGTCAAACCGCCTTGTATAAAACCCTCCGATGATGATTTAATCATGCGCAAATAACCTTGTAAAATACAATCAATTCATTGCTCGATTACAAAAGTTTATGACAGGTGAAATGCCTGATGATTGCCGTGTTTATAGAGCAAAAAAGCTCAATCGAAAACAGGTGCGTCCAGGAGTGTCCTATCTGCACTTCCGGCAAGCTTTCAGATGTTACAATCGCAGGCATACAACGAACTTTCGATTTGATGATTGCGAGGCCGCATGGCTAACGTCTACCCCGTTGTTTTGCTGCTGGAAGGAAAGAGGGCCGTCGTCATCGGCGGCGGTGCAGTAGCCGAGCGCAAAGTACTTGGTTTGCTCGAATGCGATGCGATCGTCGAGGTGATTTCACCCGAGATCACAGAAGGCATTCAAGAGCTCGTAGACGAATCCCGCTGCAGCTGGAAACAGAAATGCTACGAAGCAACCGACCTCGAACGTGCTGATATCGTATTCGCCGCTACCGACGATGAGCCGGTCAATACGCGTGTTTTCGAAGACGCCACGAGCTTGCGCCTGATGGTCAACGTTGCCGACCGACCAGAACTGTGCAGCTTCTACCTTCCCTCGGTCATGCGACGCGGCGATTTGTGCATTTCGGTGTCCACCCAAGGCGGAAGCCCATTGTTGGCGCGACGCATCCGGGCCGAGCTCGAAGACCGCTACGATGACGTCTACGGCGACTATGTTGCGCTGCTCCAGAACTGCCGCAACAACGTGAAGGCGCACGTGCCCGAAACGAAACGCATGGCCTTCTGGGAAGAAGCTACTGACGGGCGTGTCCTGAATTTGCTGCAAGACGGCAATGCCGCTGATGCTGAAGCCCTATTGAGCGAAGTACTGCAAGCCTATTCAGCGTGAGGTTGGTCGCCGTTTTCAAGCTTTTTACGGAGGGAATCGATGGATTCCTTGAACTCGGCTGCCTCCGAGACGCCGTTTGAAGCCACCATGTCGTAAGCTCGCACAAGACTCGGTTGAAACGTCAATTCGTCAATTGCCGCACAATACGCGAATGAGAAGTACTTGCCGTACAGATTCGGCGCCCCCGCAATAACCGCTCCGCAGATTTCAGGGGCAGACCAGGCGTTGTTTCCTCCTTCTTCGTTCATCGACCACAACTGTCGTCTGATGGTTTCGAAGAAGAAATCACGCATGTCATCGGCTCTTTCCCTGGCCAAGAAACGCAGGCAATCTATGGCATTGCGATGGATGGGCGCATCGGGGTCATAGGCAAGCCTGACCAAATAGCGCCTTACCCTATCGGGATCTTGGTCGAACAATGCAAGGAGCTCGCCTCGATCGTCAACAGAAACGATGCGTGCGATATCTTGTTTGCTGAACATGGCCATGATGATTTCTCCCTACCGGATTGCCCGATGAAGCACCGAGGCGCCTGGCATGACAACTGCCAGGCGCCTCGGACGAAACCCAGAAAACGAAGGAATCTAAATCATCCCCCATTTGCGAGTATATTCGCTGAAAAGCTCATAATCATTCTCGGAGATGCCTGCTTCTTCGAGCTTTGGCAAGATATCCTCATAGATCATGGTTTCCGTTTCCATCCATATACCATCTTTTTTAACCGTGATATCCCAATCATCATGGATACGTTGGAGCGCTTCCATGGTCTTGGCGCACTGGGATATGCAATCACCGGTGTAAGAAGCCAAAGCCTCAACGTTCTCAGGCGTGGCCTCCATTTTCTTGATGGTTTGCCAAGGTGATTTGCCTCGGGAGCAACGCCACTCCCCCCGTTCGAAGAACGGGAGGAAGAAGCAGGCGTTCTGGATGCAGGTCTCTTTTACGGGTTTGCTGTCTGTCATACGATTACGCTCCGAGCACGCCGTTTCCGACTGCGGTCCAGTAGTCATTCATGATGACCGTGGAGAACAGGAAGCCGAGCAAAACGTTGACGCCGACGCCGCAAGTGAAGGCGACGAAGGGCTTCCAACCGGTGGCAGCGAGCTCCTTGAAGCGCGTGGTCAAGCCGATGCAGAGGAAGCAGAGGACGAACATCCAACCACGGAGATTCGTGATGGGTGCCAGCACGTTCGTTTTGATGCTCGCAGTGGTGCTGGGGTCGATAAGTTCGACAACGGTGACGATGATGGAAGCGATGAAGAAGCCGATGACGAACTTGGGGAAACGCTCCCAAATGACGCTGCCCTTGGGCTTCTGCTTGGTGCCGTCAGCGTTCTTCTTGGCCTCCCAGACGGTAACGGAGATGATGGCCAGGATGAAGGCCCACACGCCTACGAAGATGTCGCGACCGACGACCTTCATCAACGTGAAGGTGGTGGTGGCGCCGTCGCCGAACTGAGCGGCGGCAGCGATACCGGCGGCATCAGCGAACTCAGAAGTGCCGATCCAGGCACCAGCAGCGCCATCGGAAAGGCCGAGTGCGCGGCAGATAATCGGAAGCAAGAACACCATGACGGTAGCCCAGATAACGACCATCGAGATAGCGACGGACACATGGTCCTTCTTGGCATTTACGGAACTGCCGATGGCGATGGATGCGGAAACGCCGCAAATCGATCCGCCGGCACCCAGCGTGGCCGCGAAGGGCTTTTCGAGATGCATGGCCTTGGTTGCCACGAAGTAGATAACCAGGAACGTGCTCACGGCAACTGCGGTGGCCTGGATCAAAGCGACCGGGCCAGATTGCAGAATCAGCGTGAAGGGCAGTGAAGCGCCCAAGAACACGATACCGGTTTTGACGTAGAACTCAGTGCGCATGCCCGCTTCGAACCACTCGGGGATCTTCACGAAGTTGCCGATGATCATACCCACGATAAGAGCCATGACGGGAGCCTCGAGGTTGAGCGTCTTGGCAACGCTCCACGAACCGAGAATCTGCACGATGATAGCCAGCAGGAACAAAAGCGAGTAACCGGCTATGAACTTCCCTACGGGCTTCTTCATGATACCGACGGCCACGGAAAGCACGGCACCGATGATCAGGTACAAAATGAGCAGCTTGGGCAGCAACGGAGCCACCATAGCCGGCATGTCGGCGAAGTTGTCATACGCCTTGAATGAAACGGTGATGGCACTCAGAGAGCCGCCAAAAGCCCAGATAATCAGGGCGAGGATGGTGGTTCCAAGGCCGATCCATACGGCCCACCAGTCTTCCTTCATATAGAGGCTCTGCAAGCCACCGCCGTTTGTTTTTGTGTTGTTGCTTGTCATTTATTCCCTCCTTGTAGCGAATAACGACAGGATGCCCTCAGTACACGGGCTCCTTTGCGATTCGTTCGCGCGAGTAGCGATAGACCCATGGAGCGCATTTGACGCTCCTTCCCTTAGCTATCGTTACTCGCACCATGCCGCCGCCCAATTGGCGAACGGCGGCATGGGGTCCTTGCTAGTACTTGAATGCCGCTGACGTCCTGAACGTCTCACGCGAGAAGATGTAGTCGTCGATCAGCTTGTCAGAGAACGGGATCTCCGAAATATCGAAGAAGCGCTCCCAGCCGATCCGCTCAATCCACTCACCCAAGCGCTCACCCTTATGAGCGTTCTTGGCCCACACGTCGACGATGTGATGCACCGCGTCGGTAACTTCGGGCCAGCGAGGCGGGTTGTTCGGCAAGAACGGAATGACCATGCGCGAGAAGCTCGGGTCGGTCCTGGCGTTGGCGACTTTGCCGCCGACCAAGATGGCCAAACCGTCGTTTTCGGCATCCATGATGTGCATGCCAGGCGACATGGTGTAGCAGTTGCCGCAGTACATGCAGCGATCCTCAACAACCTTGACCGATTTGTTCTTGGGGTCAGGGCGGATAGCGCCAGTCGGGCAGCAAGCCACCAGGCTGGGAATCTCGGTGCTCTTGCGAACCGTCTCATGATCGATTCGGGGCACCGTGCGGTGAATAGCCACGACAGCGATATCGCTGCAGTGAGCGGCGCCGCACATGTTGAGGCAGCAAGCCATGGCGATGTGCAGCTTGTTGGGCAGCGCATCGGTGACGAAGTACTCGTACAGATCGTCCATGATGGCCTTCACGATGCCGGAAGCGTCGCTGGCAGGCGTATGGCAGTGCACCCATCCCTGGGTATGGACGATATTGCTGAGCGCGTTATGCGTGCCGCCCACCGGATAACCCAGAGCCTGGACCTCTTCGATCAAAGGATCGACGTTGGCCTCGTCGGAAACGAGATATTCGATGTTGTTGCGGCTGGTGAACCTGAGGTAGCCGTCGCAGTACTTGTCGGCAATTGCACAAAGATCGCGGATCGAGTCGACGCTCAGCAGACGAGGCTGGCCGACGCGGACGCTGTACAGATCACCGGCAGGACCGACATGCTTGAGCACGCCGGGACGAGGATACTCGTGGTACTGCCACTTGCCATAGTTCTCCTTGACGATCGGCGGCAGATACTGCCGGAAGTCCGGGGGACCATTATCTATCATAGCCACTTGCGATCACCTATCCTTTCTCTCTCCGACGTCGCTTCAGGCGTCTTCTTCCTTGAGCTCGTCTTCCTGCCAGAACACATAGGGGTTGGCGCGAGGACGGTAGACCATCTGGGGAACGGGAGGCAGATCCACGCCGCGCAGGAACTCGCCCATGCCCAGTCGGTAGATCGTCTCGCCGATACGCTCGCGGGTCTTGCCGTTTTCGTCCCACCAGTCCCAAATGCGATCAACGAGATCTTTGAACTCGGTGTAGGGAGCCTCCATCTTCATGAAGGGCACGAAGACCCAAGACATGAAGGCGGATTTTACGATGGTGGATTTGGCGCCGATCAAAATGGTGGCACCTTTTTCCTTGCCCTGATGGCAGGCTTTGCCCATGAGGTTGATGCAATGCATGCAGCGCGTGCATTCCTTGTTGTTGATCGACAGTTCGCCGGTCTCCTCGTTGTAAGCCATGCAGTTCGTGGGGCACTTGTCCACCACGGCACGCTGGATGTTCAACCCATCGGCTGCGTACTTCTTCACTTCATCCTGATCGACGGTAATACCGTCGCGCCAAGTGCCGATGACCGAAATGTCGGCGCGGGCAGCGGCTGCAACGCAGTCGTTGGCGCAACCGGACATCTTGATCTTGGATTTGTAGGGCCACATCGGGCGATGCAGCTCATCTTGGTAGGTGTTGGTGACGTCGTAGCACATGTCGAGCGTGTCATAGCAAGCGAACTCGCAACGGCCGGGGCCTACGCAGCAGCTCGGCGAACGCAGGTCGGATCCGGAACCGCCCAGGTCCAGACCATTGTCGCTCAGCTCATCGAACGTGGGCTGCAGTTCTTCGGTCTTGGTGCCCAGAAGCACGATATCGCCCGTCGATCCGTGCATGTTGGTCAGGCCCGATCCGTGACGCTCCCAGATGTCGCAAATATTGCGAAGCTCTTCTGTGGTGTAGAACCAGCCGCTGGGCTGATTCACACGCATCGTATGGAACTCGGAAACAGCGGGGAACTCTTCAGGCAGGTCGACGTAACGTCCGATGACGCCTCCGCCGTAGCCTTTGACACCCACGATGCCGCCATGCTTCCAGTGGCCTTTCTTGTCCTCGTAAGAACGCTCGAGGACGCCGAGCAAGTCATTGCTCATCTCGTTTTTGGCAGCCTCGCGCTTGATCTCCTTAACGAAGCTCGGCCACGGGCCCTCCTCCAACTCGTCCAACTGGGGGGTCTTTCTCAGTTCTGTCATGATCCCTCCTTCTGCAGTGATTGAAACTCTCCTCCGGTTTACATCTCAGTGACTGTGATTGCGCCGCTCGGACACACGTCGACGCAGGATTCGCATCCGAGGCAGTCGGCCTCGTCACCCGCCACAAAAGCGTGCTCGCCGTTGAATCCCAAGATATGGGCAGGACAGCCCTCAGCACATGAGTCGCACCCGGTGCAGGTGTCTTCATCGATAGAAACTATGAACATAACGTTCACCTCCTCCTCTGAATTGCGCTCCAGTACGTCTGGACTAGCGCGTTTTCACAACCCAAGACTATTTGACCACCAACCTCCTTCCGTGGAAAATACATTAAGTTAATCAGGGCATCATCGGAAACTATGGCTACCTAAAATGCCTGATGAATACTTGAAAGTGATACATGCTCTACTGTCAATGATAGATAATTCCTATCGCCAAACATCAAGCCTGAAACAAGACTTAAAGGCTGCATGCAACCTCATTGAATAGAATCAGAAAACAAATCATGCAGCGGGATGAATCATGGCTATTGAACCTCGCGAATCCATCGAGCCGCATCCAAGGCATGATAGGTAATGACCATGTCTGCGCCGGCGCGTTTCATGCCAGTTAACATCTCCAAAACGATCTTCTTCTCATCGATCCAACCATTGAGTGCAGCGGCCTTGACCATCGAATACTCTCCACTCACGTTGTAGGCGACAATCGGCAGATTGGCCGCTTCGCGCGTGCGCCAGATGATGTCGCCGAACGCCATGGCAGGTTTGACGATGAGAAGATCCGCCCCTTCCTCGACATCGGCTTGGACCTCGCGCAACGCTTCGTCGCCATTGGCAGGGTCCATCTGATAGGTCTTGCGATCTCCGTGCGAAGGAGCCGAACCGGCCGCATCCCTGAAGGGACCATAGAAACCGGAAGCATACTTGGCTGAATACGACATGATCGGAATATTCTTGAATCCAGCTTGATCGAGCGCTTGGCGGATGGCTGCCACCCTGCCATCCATCATATCGGACGGCGCAACGATATCGGCACCAGCGCGGGCCTGTGAAACAGCCGTCTTAGCCAGCAAGTCAACGCTGTCGTCATTCAGAATCACGCCGTTTTCAACCAGACCGCAATGACCATGGTCGGTGTATTCGCACAAGCACACATCACCGATGACAATGAGATCGGGGTATCGGCTCTTGATAAACTTCATTGCGCGTTGGACTATGCCGTCTTCCGCATAGGCCCCCGAACCCACTGCATCTTTGGAATCGGGAATACCGAACAAGATGATGGCAAGAACGCCCAAATCGACTGCCTCATCCAACACGGGCACCAATGCATCGATCGAATGGCGGAATACACCGGGCATTGAATCTATGGGGTCTTTTACCCCCGTTCCTTCGCAAACGAACAACGGATAGATGAGATCATCGACATCCAGTCGATTTTCACGGACCATCGTGCGCAAAGCTTCACTCGACCTCAAGCGTCGATAACGTATCGTCAGATTCACAATAGACCTCCTTGGTCTTTGGAAATGGCATTGGCAAGCTCATCTATTGTCGCTGCTTCAGCCTGTCCCGCCAAGGGGAGCCCGAACTCCTCCATAGTCTGGGAGGTGACAGGGCCAATGGAGTACAAAGCAACGTCTTCGAGCAAGGAAATATCGCCATCGAGAAAATCAACCATGTTGCGAACCGTGGAAGAACTGGTGAACGTCATTGCATGGATGACGCCTTCCTGAAGCGATGCCGCAAGGCGATCACGCCCCTCCTCCACGGGAACGCTGCGATAGGCCGCAACGAACTCGACATCTGCACCCAGGTCGCGAAGACCTTCTCTGAGCGCTGGACGAGATTGCTGTGCCTGCAATAGCAAAACGCGCTGACCAGGCTTGATATCATCAGCAAGGAAAGACAAGACGCCATCTGAATCGAATCGATCAGGCACAACCACATTACGAACTCCGTGCAATTCGAGAGCAGACTCGGTAGAGGGACCAACGGCAACCGTCTTCCCGCTGAGTTGAGCTGCGCTGGAGTCTTTACCCGCCGAATCAAGTGAATCGAATACCGCCTCGACTCCGTTGGCGCTGCTGAATATCACCGTATCGAATGACTCAAGCCGACTTAGGGCCGACTCGAGTGATTCTTCGTCCTCGGGCGCAAGAATGCGGATCATCGGGTATTCCTCGACTGCGGCACCGAGCTCTTGCAAAACTCGCGTGAGGTCGGAAGCCTGACTGCGAGCGCGCGTGACGACTACGTTCTTTCCTGCAAGAGGGCGCTCATCAAGCCAGTTCAAGGCGTGCTGCAGAACAACCACATCGCCCACCACGATGATGGAAGGGTTGCTGAAGCCCTGAGCTTCGACTTCTTTCACAACGGAATCAAGCGTGGAGCAGAGAACCCTTTGATCGGGCCAGGTACCGCGCTGCACAATAGCAACGGGCTTTTTAGCCGCCATACCGTTGGTCATCAGATTATCGACGATCAATGGAAGGTTCTTCATGCCCATGAGGAAAATCAAGGTGCCCTTCATCTTGGCCAAAACATCCCAATCCAAAGATGATTGGAACTTCTCGGGATCCTCATGTCCGGTGATGACGGAAAACGAGGAAGCGACACCCCGATGCGTAACGGGTATTCCCGCATATGCGGGACCCGCGATAGCTGAAGTAACTCCAGGGACGATCTCAAAACGAATACCGTGCTCCCGCAGAATCGCCGCTTCTTCTCCCCCACGCCCGAAGACAAAGGGATCGCCCCCCTTGAGCCGAACGACAAGACCGCCTTCTTTGGCTTTGCGCACCAGCAGTTCATTGATCTGGTCTTGAGGAAGCGTATGACGGTCAGGAGTTTTCCCGACATATATCAATTCGCAAGAAGCCCTTGCGTAGGACAGAAGCTGCTGTGAAACAAGCCGATCGTATACCAGCACATCGGCCTGTTCGATGGCCTCTTTCCCCTTCAAGGTCAGAAGCCCTGGATCGCCTGGACCAGCACCTACAAGAACCACTTTTCCTGCCTGGTTCATCACAACACCCTCTTTCAACGAATCCGGGTTTGAGCGAGAATCTCATGAGCCCCCTGGGAAAGGGCCAGTCGTGCGGCTTCGCGGCCAACGCCGTCAGCAGAACCCCCTGACAATTCGATCAGAACGGACTGGGAACCGTCCAAGTTGAAAACGGCGCATTGCAAAGCAATCGAATCGGTAACCGTGGCGATGGCGCCTATCGGTGTTTGACAGCCGCCATCGAGCTGGGAGAGAAAGGTTCGTTCCGCTCGAGCAGAAAGCTCGCTTGCCAAATGGTTGATAGGGGCGATCGCATCGAGAACGTCTTGGCGCCCGCTTGCGCATTCAACGGCGATTATTCCTTGACCAGGCGCAGGAAGAAAACTGTCATATGAGAGAATTTCGGTTATGCGATCGATCCACCCCATGCGCATGACTCCGGCCGCAGCCAATATCATTCCATCCATGTTCTCATCTTCTTGGAGCTTGCGCCAACGTGTGTTCAGGTTGCCGCGAAGATCAACGCATTGGATGTCCGGACGAGCGCATTTGAGCTGGGCGATTCTGCGAAGGCTCGAGGTACCCACACGCGACCCAGAAGGAAGATTGGCAAAGGTTGTGCCATCTTTGCTTAAAAAGACATCATGCGCGTCCACTCGTTCGCAATACGCACCGATCATCAAACCAGATGACAGAGATGTCGGAAGGTCCTTGAGGCTATGAACGGCGATGTCGATGTCTTCATCAAACAACGCTTTCTCGATTTCGGTAGTGAAAAAACCTTTATCAGCAACAGAAGGGAGCGGTGCATCCAAGTCGATATCGCCTGCCGTGTCCATCAATACAAGCTCAACGCAAGATTCAGGATGGCAGATGCGCAGATGATTCTGCACCTGACGAGCCTGTTTGAGAGCCAACTCGCTTTTTCGTGTACCGACCCTAATCTTTTTCATGCGCGACCCCGATTTCGACCGAGGAAGATACTTCGGCATCGGTGGATGCGGGCATATCCGCGTCAAGTCCGAAGAGCTCTTGGAGCATGCACGCATATTCGAGGGTCTTTTCGGACCCGGCATTGGCATTGAGCGATTCGATGGGGTTGCGGACGAACTGGTTGACGATGGTCGTGGCAAGAACATTCACGGTGTGCACTTGGGAAGGCGTAAGGTTGGGAAGCTTTTCGAGAGCGGCATCCAGCCGATCTTGTTTGATGTCGTCGGCATAACGTCGAAAAGCGGTAATGACGGGAACGAGCTCAAGCGAGCTGACCCATCGATTGAATTCGACGACCTCCTCTTCGATCATCTGACGCACGAGCTTGGCTGCCATGGCACGCTCGATCCTGTTGCGATCGGCGACATCACGCAGCTCGTTGATGTTATGGATGCTAACGCCGTCAAAATCAGCTGCAGAAGGATCTATGTCGCGGGGCACGGCCATGTCCACAAAGAGCAAAGGACGCTCCGGGCGCGCCTTCAAGGCGGTTTCGACCATGGATCGATCGATCATGAAATGCTTGGCAGAAGTAGCAGAGAAAACGACATCCGCCTTTGCCAAACAAGCTTCCAAAGAAGCAATGGGATGAGCTTCGAATCCGTATTCCTCTGCGAGAGAGCACGCTTTCTTATGAGAGCGGTTGGTGACCATGACGACAGAGAAGTCATGGTCGATGAGGTACTTCATAGCCAATTCGCAGGTTTCGCCGGCACCCAAGATAAGCACTTGTTTGTCGCGGACGTCACCGAATTCTTCGACCACCATATCTACCGCTATGCGCCCGACGGAAATAGGATGATTGCCGAGAGAAGTCTCGGTACGGGCGCGTTTTCCCAAATGAAGCGCACGCTGGAACCATACATTCATAAGTTTGTCGACGGATTTGGCTGCGCATGCCGCCTTGTAGGCGCGTGTCACCTGACCGAGAATCTCGGCTTCTCCCATGATGAGCGAATCGAGCCCGCAGACCACTTCGAACAAATGTCGAACGGCAACGTCGTCAGAGTAGGAATAGAGGAACTCATCTAAGGCATCGCATTGGCAAGAATTTCCAGCTTCATAGCGAGAAACAAGATAATCGCGAATGCAACCGATGCCTACATCGGCCCGATCGCAAGTAGCATAGATTTCCAACCGATTGCACGTACTGAGAATGACGGCGGAATCAATGCCCGAGGAATCTTTGAGTTCGGCATCGAGCTCCCTGACAATGGAGTGATGAATGCTCAGTTTTTCGAGCATCTCGATGGGGGCGTTCTTGATATTGAAACCGACGATTATGCTGTGCGTCATTGGAACCTCGCATCTCCGTCACTCCTGCAGTGAACTGCGTAGTATGCCAGCTCCTTTCAAAAACAAGAAAGGAGCTGGATCGATGCGCGGTTATTCGCCCAGGAACTCGAAATACGGCTTGTCCATGCTGACCAGGCCGTTGACCATGATTTCCACGATGCCGCCGTATTGCACGTTGTACTTGGCCGTGGCTTTGTAGTACTTGAGGATATCGCGAATGGTGCCCTTGCAATTAGAGCAGGGGGCGCAAACGTATTTCACGACATCCGGGTTCTCGAATTCATCGCCGAAAGCGTTGATGATCTGCTCGAACTTCTTGCGAGCGCTCACCTTGTTGCGGAAGTCATCGAAGTTATACGAGTTCATGATGGCCAAACCACCGCCGCCACCGCAGCAATAATTGTCGACGCCATGAGGGGTCATCTCACGGAACTGGGGCGCGATGGCTTTGAGAATTTCACGCTGAGGCTGGACGATGCCCATTTGCCTGACGATATTGCAAGGGTCATGCAACGTTACGGGGAAATCGTTCTTTGAAGGATCGAACTTGAGCTTTCCAGTGCGCACAAGTTCAGCCATCAAAGGCAGGAAGCTCTCGACGGGGACCTTGTCGTCGCTTGTCTCCAAGCGATCGGCGCTGATGCCGATGGCCTTGTGAGCATGGCCGCACTCCCCCACAACGATGCGGCGCACACCGAGCTTCTTGGCGACCTCGAACTGCTTGAGGGCGATCTTCTTCATTTGGATGTCGTCATACCAAACGCCGTAGTTGACGCTGTCATAACCCATCATCTCGGAACTCAACGTCCAGTTGACGCCGGCCTCATCAAGAAGAATGGCGAATGCAGCAGGGTTATCGGGCCATGCGATGAATTCACCGGCGTTGTGCATCAGCAGCACATCGGCGCCTTCTTTATCGATGGGGAATTTGACCTTGCGACCGGTACGCTCTTCGATGTCCTCTTCGATAAACTCAATGGTGTCGAGAAGCGCGGGACGCGTAAGGCCCGTGGTGGAGCCGACCTTGAGTTGAAGCTCGGTCCCTTTTTCATGAACAGGAGAAGGCGCGATTTCGAGCTCCTGGCTGAACAACTTGCGGATCTCGCGTGCAGCGAGACCGTTGTCGAGCCCCATGGGGCAAGCCTGGGCGCAGCGACGGCACAAGTTGCAACGATAGGCCATCTCGCCCAAACGGACGATGCTTTCCCAGTTGACCTCGACATCGGCGCCGACGAATCCGCCGAGCAACTTGCCGCTGGGAGTGAAATATTTCTTGTACATGCGACGAAGCACGTCTACACGATAGCTGGGGCGATAGATTTCGTCGCCGTTGCTGTCCTGGAAGATGTGACATGCTTCAGAACACGTATTGCACTTCTCACAATACTCGATGTTCAGCGCAAGCGGCTGAAGCGCATTCTTGTTGGCATCTTGGAACAGCTTTTCGAGTCCAACCAGGAACTTGCGGACGAACTCATCCTCTTCTTCCTTGGTTTCAGGACGCTTGAGCTTGTCAAAAGCGATATAACCGTCGAGCGAGGCGCAGTGCTCTTCAGCCCATTCAGGTTTCGGTTCTTTGAAGTCGGGCTCGAGCTCGTTGGCGTCATACGGAGCGGGCAACGGAGAAAGATCGCTGACCGGAGAAAGAACGGCTACGTCGTCGGCGATATCGCGCGGACGCAGGTGCTTTTTGTCAATGGCCATGTTTAGCCCTCCTGTCCAGAGGTCGATTCAGGCTTGGTATGAGGAGCATCCCAGTGAGTCGTGGGGGGATTGGCTGCAGATTCGCGAACCTTTTGCTCCACCTTGCTGCCAGGGGTATTGGGATCGTTGTCCCACAAAACCCTATGGAAGCAGAAATACTTGCCGGCATAATGCCCCATCTTGCTCAGGGGAATGTAGATGAGCATGGCACCCAACAGCACGAAATGGACGGCAACCAAAGTCGGAAGCTGAGCGACATCGAACGTCAAAACATCATGGGCGATCTGGACCGGCGACGCGACGGTGGTCCACGAAACGATGCCCGTGACCAATACAAGCAGAATCAAAATAAGGTTGAAGTAATCAACCGGCGTGGTAAACACACGCGAGGATTCATCGACAATTCGACGGATAAGAAGGAAAACGGCACCGAACGTAGCACAGGCGAACCCGATGACGCCGACAACGTTGACGATAGCCAAGAATACCGGAGGCTGCCAAAATGCCGCAGGTATCAAAAGAATAGACCAGGCGAACATCACATAGATACCGCCATGGAACAAGAAAGATCCCCACCACAGAGAACGCTGATTGATGAAGAGCTTCCTGATGAAGAGCATTTCCTTCATGATGTCGACTGTTTCAGACCCCAGGCTCGTGTGACGTTCCTTGGTCCACCATTCGGGCTGCTCGAAATACGAACCGCCGTATTTGGCCTTGTCACCGCCCTCTTTGGGCACAGGGTACAAATCGAAACGAGAATGCGTCGACAAGCGGGAGAATTTCCAGAATGCGCGCGCACTCAACAGCAGGAAACAAACCAAAGCGACGATGATGAAGATAGAAACAGGTGCAGCAGCAACCATTGGAGCCCCCTCTTCCTAAGTCATGAGACGGCTGGACAGACCTCTCTAACCTATCCAGCACCATGAACTGATGTCTCCAAAGCTAATGCACGCCAGCAGGGTTGTAAAATGGTAATAATCAATCGCATGATAGCTAAATCGAATGACTTGATAAATGAATGATAGCTTTACATCATGGCAGCTATGGAATATTTTTATAGCAATGGTTTTCAGCGATACGGCTTTCAGCCCCCGTACTGCAGCACAGGGAGAGTTGCAGTACTTTCGTCAAACACGCTGTCGCTGTACGCAATGATTTAGCTCGAATGCAATCCGCTGTTGATCTGACCATGAAAGAAGGGTCTGATTTCCATGAGTTCTTTAGAGCAATTCATCGTATTCAAGGAAGTTGCCGAAACGGGCAACATAACCCAAGCATCCAAAAAGCTGAATATCAGCCAGCCCAGCGTGAGCATTCAGATTCAGAATCTCGAACGCGAATATGGTGCTCAATTATTCGACCGCACCAATCGCGGTGTCACGCTTACCGAGCCTGGCAACATGCTCTACGAGAAAATCGTCCTGGTAATTCAGACCATTAACCAGACGAAAGAGACCATTGGGGATTTCTCGGCCCACCAAAACAGCTGCATCCATATTGGGGCGACACTCACCATTGGAGAGTATCTTCTTCCCCACATTATGGGGCTAACGCATTCCGATGATTCTTCACCGAGGT
Source organism: Eggerthellaceae bacterium (assembly GCA_040774885.1). GTDB lineage: Bacteria > Actinomycetota > Coriobacteriia > Coriobacteriales > Eggerthellaceae > JAXGTO01. The sequence goes on from JAXGTO010000004.1 coordinate 52,915, forward strand.
TCAACGTGCTGGTGGCCAACACGGTAACCGTCGCCCAATCCGTACAAGACAAGGTCTTGAACATCGGTCTGGTCGAGGGACCGGTTTCGCCTGACAAGAACCTGAAGATAGAGCAGTTCTGGAGCGACGAACTGGTAATCGTCGTTCCAATAGATCACCCCTGGAGTAAACGAACCGACGTGACCTTCGAAGAGCTCGTTTCAGAGAAGTTCATCACACGGGAAAAAGGATCCGGAACGCGCAAAACAGCCGAGGTGGCACTCGAGAAGAGCGGATTCGACCCCGACAAGCTGCACATCGTCATGGAATTGAACAGCATCCAGGCAATCAAAGAAGCCGTGCTGTCCGGTCTGGGCGTAACCATCATCTCCGCCTTGACCGTTCAGGAAGAATGCCGGCAAAAGCGCCTGTCGATGCTTCGGCTGAGCAACTGCCAGCTGACGCGACCTCTCAGCATTTTGACCAATGAGACCAGTCTTCTTACCACAGAAGAAAAGTGGTTCTTGGAACAGGTGCGATCCCACGATACGCTGGCACCCCTGATTCCCGTTCCTTTCCTTCCCTAGCAAATCCTCGCCCAACATAGGCGCAAACTACGAGGCGTGTGCCGCTTCCCATGCTTCGGCCTCTTCTTTGCCGCGAACGTGCTCTTCGTACAGCGCGGGCTGCCTATCGGGCATCAAAGGCGCCACATAGCGCATGACAGTCCCCAACTGCGACCGCATTTCCGCGTTGATGCAAGGAGTGTCGCAAGCACGGCAGGATTGATCATGATTGACATCGCGGGGGCATTCATCGATGCGGGCGCAGCAGTAGTCCGTGAGTTTCGGACCATCGACCAAAGCCGCTTCATCCGTACCGGCTTTGTCATCGCAGTACATCTTGATCATCGTGGTGATCATTGCCTTCTTGTTTTCCTTGCGCACGTCTCTGGGCAGCATAGAGCACTCCATTCGAGTTAAATTTTCCGTAAACGACATAGTATTGCCCAGTTATGGAGCAAACTTGACGGAATACCGAAGTGCTAGACCAGAGATAGCACATAGCTATGGCCAGAGAACTCGCGAAATGCTCTACCAAAAATAATTTAAATACCAAGCTTCGAATTAATGCAGGATCCGTACCTCACAACCAGGTAATCGAGGTGACGGAAGGAATAAAACCTAATTGATTGCACCGTTTCCGACGGCGGCCTTTACATGGAACTGGGAGGACGAAAGCGAGCTTTCATCCTCCCAGTCAGTAAAGTCCTGGTCGGGTTACTGCGTCTCCGACGGCGGCCTTTACATGGAACTGGGAGGACGAAAGCGAGCTTTCATCCTCCCAGTCAGTAAAGTCCTGGTCGGGTTGACAGGATTCGAACCTGCGACCCCTTGACCCCCAGTCAAGTGCGCTACCAAACTGCGCCACAACCCGTTGTGCTTCCGGCTATTCGTCGGACAGCGCGGTATATGTTACTGGTTAACCCCGTCGCACGCAAGCGGAAATTCGAGCGTCTTATCCAAAATCACATCAGCTAATTCGCTTTTAAGCATATAGGGCACATGTTCCACTTCATCATCGGTCACCATCCATACCTCATTGCCCTCGGTCCCGAAGGCGAGGCCATTGCCAACCTGGTTGGCGATGATCATATCGGCTCCCTTGAGTTTGAGCTTTTTTGCAGCGTTATCGAGCACATCGTCGGTCTCGGCAGCAAAGCCGACAACGACCTGATGGTCTTTGGCATGTCCCAGCGTAGAAAGGATATCGGGGTTCTCGGCCATTTCAATGGCCTTGAGCTGATCGGCATCCATCCCCTTCTTCAGTTTGCTCTGAGCGGGATCCTTCGGCCTCATATCGGCCACAGCAGCTGCAAAGATGGCGATATCCACATTGGGAAAGACTTCAGCGGCAGCCTCGAACATCTCACGCGCCGTGGTAACAGGAACAACCGTGGCGCCTGCGGGCGGCTCTGCCGCGACAGGACCGCTGACGATGGTGACATCGGCGCCGCGACGAGCAGCAGCTGCTGCAAGCGAATAGCCGGACTTTCCGCTGCTGAAATTGGTGATGTAGCGCACGGGGTCGATCGGCTCGATGGTAGGTCCGGCAGTTATGAGAACGCGCATCCCCCGCATATCGCCGTGCATTCCCAACAACTCAAGAGCTTGCGCGCAAATCTGCGCAGGTTCAGCCAATCGACCGCGGCCCACTTCACCGCAAGCGAGATACCCTTCCTCGGCTTCAACGAAATTAACGCCGCGAGCGCTCAGCACCGCCATGTTGTTGATGGTAGCAGGAGCTTGGTACATATGGACGTTCATCGCAGGAGCAACCATGACCGGGGACGTGGCGGCAAGCAAGGTGGTGGAAAGCAGGTCATCTGCGATTCCATTCGCCATCTTGGCGATCATATTGGCTGTGCAAGGTGCAACCAAGATCAAATCGGCTTCATCGGCCAATGAGATGTGGTGGATGGGATCCGAGGGATCATCGAACAAGCCCACGGCCACCGGTTCGTTGGTGAGCGCGCGAAAGGTCAGAGGTCCGACGAACTCAGTGGCATGTTCGGTCATGACCACTTTCACCCGGACACCTGCTTTTTGAAGCAAGCGCACCAACTCGCAGGACTTGTATGCGGCAATGCATCCGGTTATGCCAAGCACCACCGTCTTCGTCGAATCATCGGTTTTCATCAGCAAATCCGCCTCTCACATAAGGATCGAGTACATCGCAGAGCACTTTGAGGTGCGCCTTGCTCGACCCAAGGCACGGTACATACGTGAAGCTCGGCTCATCGCCACGAGCTTCGTTGTAAGTGAACGCTTCTCTGTAAACAGGTTCTAATTCATAGGGGATATCGTAAAGCGTTTCAAGGCAGTCGACAGCGAATCCGGGGCATACCATGAAAACATTGCCGATCCCCTCTTTCCCCCATCGCTCAAGCACGTCTTTGGAAAGAGGCGAAAGCCACTCTTCGGGTTTCTTGCCGAACACGCATTGGTAGGCAATGGTCCAGCGCTTCCTGTCTATACCCAGACTATCGGCGATATCAACGCTGGATTTGTCGACTTGCAACTCATACGTGTCGCCCTTTTCAATGTCTTTGAGAGGAATCGAATGAAAAGCGAACAGCAAAACATCGCGTGATGAGTCCGATGCATCGAAACCGGCATGGCGAATGGAAGCTGCGAGGGCCTTGATATAGGAATCGTCATCACCGTAGCGCTCAATCAGAACAACAGGCACGTTCCAGTTGGCGCGACGAAACGCCTTTTTGAAAGAATCGAGAACCGATTGCGTGATGCAATAGGCGCTTTGCGGATACGTGGGCAAAACGATGACGCCTTGGCAGCCCGCCTTCTGCAAAGAGCGGATAGCCGTCTTCATGCTTGGCGCGCCGTAGCTCATGGCGCAGCGCACTTCCACGGCAAACCCTTCTTCGCAGAAATGGCGCTGGATGCCCAGGGCGAGTTTGCGATGGGCGGCATCGAGCGGCGAGCCTTCATCGGTCCAGATCTTCTGATAGCGCTCGGCGGAAGCCTTCTTGCGCTTGGGAAGGATGAAGCAATGCAGGATGAACCACCATCCCACCTTGTTGCTGGGAGCGATACGGTCATCCATCAGAAAACGAGATAGATACTTCTTTACGGCATGCGGCTTGGGGGCGCGGGGAGACCCGGTGTTGGCGATGATGATCCCTATGGGAGGACGTTGCATAGCGCCTGGCTTCTTTCTCCCGTTGGTCGGGTCCCTGCTGGGGGTGCTTGCATTTCTGCTATAGTTTAGACCACTTGAGCAGCAAACAGGGGGAACATGGCGGAAGTCACAGCACAGAAGAAACAGGGCTTGGCCCACGAACTGCGCGCGCAGACCAACCCCCCATTCATGAAGCTCGACTACTTCACCATGCTGTGGCTGTTCGTTATCGCATCCATCGTCGGCTTGGTGCTCGAGACCATCTTCCATGCCATCGTTTACGGTGGCTACGAAAGTCGAGCAGGACTGGTGTGGGGGCCATTCTCCCCCATCTACGGTGTTGGCGCGGTGGTAATCACTTTGATCCTCAACCGTTTATATTATGCGCACAACATCGTGATATTCGCAATTACAATGGCGCTGGGCACGCTGCTGGAATACATTGCCAGTTTGGTGATGGAAGTCCTCTGGGGTGCAATAGCCTGGGATTACACGGGAACGCTGGGCAGTATCGGTGGACGAACCAATTTCGCGTTCGGCGTGATGTGGGGGTTGCTGGGAATTTTTTGGGCGAGATTGATGATGCCCCTGCTCAAAGATGCATTTTCCCACTTCGATTTCAAAAAGCGGTTCGAACGCGGTCTGAGCTGGACGATGACCGCATTTCTCGCATTCGACATCTCGGTCACCTGCCTGGTCTTGATGCGCGAAGACGCACGTAAAGCAGGAACGCCTCCCGCCAATCAGTTGGAAGTCCTTATAGATGATTACTTTCCCAACGAATGGTGCGAATCGCATTTTCAGAATATGACGGTGACGGGCTCGAATGTCGAGCATGTAGATCAAAACGAAGATGGTGGGCTGCCACCGCTCATGCCGGGCTGATCCCAGCGATCCCGCAGGTATCAAGTGCGATTACGCCTTATTGGAATCAGAAGAATCAGTTCTCAAAAGCTCTCTACCATACGGTGTTCGACCCATGCTCCGCGCAGCGATCGAGTCAAGCGCCTGCTGCAAGTCGGAAGGAAGAACATCTTCGAATCGCAGCACCTCGCCTGTAACCGGATGCGTGAATTCGATAGTGTGGGAATGAAGGAATTGGCGCGTTAAGCCCAGTTGAGAAGCCTCCGACCCGCTTGAATAAAGAGGATCGCCCACACAGCAGTGATGGACATATTCCATATGCACGCGAATCTGATGGGTGCGACCTGTGAACAACTTGCATTCGAGCAGGGTGTATCCATCGTCTTTGGCCCCTGCCTCGAAACGCTCGAGCACTTTGAACGTGGTTACCGATGGCCGCGCATCTTCTCGGTTGGACACGCACATGCGCAATCGCTCTTTAGGATGACGGGCGATAGGCGCATCAACCATACCGGTGTCGTGAGCCATATTGCCGTGCACCAACGTTAGGTAGCGCCTGTCGACCTCACGTAAACGAATGTCTTCCTGAAGAGCGTTGCCCGTTTCATCATCTTTGGCGCAAAGCATGAGCCCGCTGGTATCCATATCGAGTCGATGCACGATTCCCGGTCGATCATCGCCTTGGATATGGGACAGATTGTCACGACCGAATCGATAGATCAGAGCATTCACCAACGTTGAGCCCTCGTGCCCAGGAGAAGGGTGGACGCACAGTCCGGCCTGCTTGGACAAAACGATCAAATGCTCGTCTTCATAGCGAATATCCAAAGGAATGGGTTCTCCGACAAGAGGAAGATGCTCCACAAGCTCTTCTTCGGCATAGACTATGGCGTCACCCGCACGCACGGCATATCGCTTGATAGCAGGATTGCCACCCACCAAAACATCGCCCGATTCGCAATGGCGCGCAGCAGAACTCCTGCTGGCATAACAATCGTGATCGGAAAGAAACGTATCAAGACGCTTGCCTGCATCGTCTGCGGTGGCAACGATGCATTTCTGAGCAGCCATCTATCGACCACCGTCTGTCGACGATGAACCATCCAACTCTCGTTGTCGGATGTCATGGAGCCACCATCCAATAAGAAATAAGACGACACCGCAGGTGACACCGATATCAGCAACATTGAATACGGGAAAATCAATAAAGGAGAGGTTGATGAAGTCGATCACATATCCGTGGACGAAACGGTCGAACGCATTGCCGAGCCCGCCCGCGAACACCAGACCCAAACCAAAAGCCTCCAGCGCGCTCACTCTTCCTTTTCGCAAACCGTAAACATACCAAACGACGAACGCGCAAACGAGAACCGAGAATACACCGAGGGCAACGGTGGAATTCCCGAACATGCCCCATGCAGCGCCCGTGTTATGCACCAAGCGGAAACCGAACAATCCCGGTATGCCGCCTTCAATGGTTTGACCGGGCTGAACACCATCGACCATGGCTTTCGAAGTTCTGTCAAACAACAGCCAAATCAATGCCGTAATCGGGAAGATCGGAGCCAACCCGATACGGCGCGTCTTTTTATCGATGTCGGACAACCGTGCTCCCCTATTCGGCGTCTTGGAAGCCGATGGCGTTCAAGACATCGCCGCAACGCCCGCATACATCGGGATAAGAGGCATTGCCACCGAGCTCGCGATGGTTCCAACAACGAGGGCATTTGGGAAGCTCCGTGGGCTTCACCGAAGCAACGAGCTCATCACCTGGGACGAACTCGATCTGGGCAACAACCAAAAGCTCGAGGAACATCGCAGTATCGAATCGCGTGACAGTCGAAAGGATTTCTGCCGGCAGGGCAACCTCGATCGCGGCCTCTTGGCTCTTGCCGATGGTCTTGCTGCCGCGAGCTTCTTCGATAGCTTTGGTAACCGCATCGCGCACGGCCAATACTGCTTCGAAATCAGAGGCGATGGATGCCTCGTCGGCCTGAGGAATCGCAGGAGAGAAATCACCGCGACGAGGCCAACCTGCCAGCTGAACGCTTTCGGGACGTCCTGCGCGATCGCGCATGGCACGGGGATACTGCTGCCATGTTTCTTCGGCGGTGAAGCTGATGATGGGCGACAGCACGCGCACCAAAACCTCGAGGATGTTCATCAACACGGTCTGGGCGCTGCGGCGTTCTTTGGAATCGGATGCATCGGAATAGAGGCGGTCCTTCAACGCTTCCATATATACCGCCGAAAGGTCACCGACAACATAGTCATATACGCAGCGATACACCTGATGATAATGGTAGCCATCATAGGCGGCATCGACATCATCGAGCAAACGAGCCAAACGAACCATGGCCCATCTATCCAACGCCCCCATGTCATCCCAGCTGACGGCATCAACGGCATCATCGAAATCATCGAGATTGCCCAACAGGAAACGGAAGGTATTGCGCAAACGACGGTACGTCTCGCTCACGCGCTTGAGTATCTCGTCATCGATGCTCACGTCTTGTGAATAATCGACGCTCGCAACCCACAGGCGCAAGACATCGGCACCGAACTTATCCATAACTTTAGCGGGATCGATGCCGTTGCCCAAGGACTTGCTCATCTTGCGACCTTCGCCATCGACGGTGAAGCCGCAATGCATCACGCTTTTGTACGGGGGCACATCATAGGCGCCAATGCTGGTAAGAAGCGAACTCTGGAACCAGCCGCGATGCTGGTCGCTTCCCTCCAGATACATTTCTGCAGGAAAATGAAGCTCGGGACGCTTCTTGCAAACGCTGGTGTGGCTCACTCCGCTTTCCCACCACACGTCCAAGATATCGCTTTCGGGTTCGAGCTCGGTGCAACCGCAATGCTCACAGCACGTGCCGGCAGGAAGGTAATCGGAAGGCTTGTGCGTGAACCATGCATCGGCCCCCTCTTCTTCGAACAGTTTGATAACGGCATCGAAGGTTTCGGCCGTCGCCACAGTCTGTCCGCATTTTGCGCACTTGAATACAGGAATCGGCACACCCCAGCTCCGCTGGCGCGAAATGCACCAGTCGGGACGTTCGGCCACCATGGAACCAATGCGATTCTTGGCCCATGCGGGAATGAACTCGACCTTGTTCTCGATTGCATCGAGTGCATCTTTGCGCAGATCATGCTTGTCCATGGACACGAACCACTGGTCGGTGGCACGGAAGATGACCGGTTTTTTGCAGCGCCAGCAATGGGGATAGCTGTGCGTGATCTCGACGCAGGCAACCAAGGTGCCTTGTTCGCGAAGCCAGTCGATGATAACCGGATTGGCCTCATCGGTATCGAGCCCGGAAAACGGGCCGGCTTCATCGGTGAGCACGCCGTTGTCGTCGACCGGCATGAGGATGGGCACACCGAATTCAAGCGCCACCAGATAGTCATCCTGGCCGTGTCCTGGTGCGGTATGAACCGCTCCGGTACCGGAATCGAGCGTGACATGATCGCCGTAGATGATGGTTCCTTTGAGGTCACGGCGCACAGGGCACGTGTACGTGGCGCCGGCGAGTTCGGTGCCTTTGCAGGTGATAGGCTCGCCCGAAGCGTCGGCTACCACTTGGTAATCGTTCCAGCCCGCCGTCTGGGCAACCTGATCGACCAGTTCAAGAGCGAACAGATGGGTTTTGCCATCCGCTTGCACCATGCAGTAGTCGGCATCGGGAGCCAAACTGACAGCCGTGTTTGCAGGAAGCGTCCAAGGAGTGGTGGTCCAAATGAGAACGAAGCACTCGTCAACGCCCGCGTCGGCGAAAATAGGAGGCACGGCATCCATCTTGAAATCCACGAAGATGGAAGGAGACGTCTCGTCAGAGTATTCGATTTCCGCCTCGGCCAAAGCGGTATGGCAGCGTTTGCACCAGTGGATGGGTTTGCGCCCTCGGTAAACCGAGCCTTTGAGGAACATGTCTTTGAACACCTCGACGTTGCCCGCTTCGTATTCATGTTGCAAAGTGAGATACGGGTGGTCCCAGTCGGCATTGACGCCCAAGCGCTTGAAACCCTCGCGCTGGATATCGACATGCTCGAGCGCGTATTCACGACACAAACGGCGCAAATCAGGTTTGGAGATCTCAGCCATCTTCTTGGGGCCGAGCTCCTTTTCAACCATATGCTCGATCGGCTGGCCATGGCAATCCCAACCGGGAATGTAGGGAGTGTAGTACCCGCGCTGGGCATGGCTTTTGACTACGAAATCCTTGAGGATCTTATTGAATGCATGGCCGATATGGATGGGGCCGTTGGCATACGGAGGACCATCATGCAAAACGAAGGGCTCTCCATCTTTGTTGTGTTCAAGCACCTTGCTATATATGTCCATATCTTCCCAGAACTTCAACCTGTCCGGTTCGTTCTGAGGCAGATTCGCCCTCATGGCGAAATCGGTCTGCGGCAAGTTCATCGTATTTTTATAGCTGTTGCCCACGGGATCCGTCCCTGACCTTTCGAATTGCGCTGTTCAATGCGAAACCCGTACATTATAGGTGAACAGCGCGCAGGGACGAACGAAGCAGCCCATTTCCACAGGGCAGCTACACTAAGGGCAAGGGAGGAAACGATCTAATCGCGGTTGTAAACGATACGCCGCAACGCATCGAGAAGACGTTCGTTGTCTTCATGCGTGCGCAATATGACGGCAAAAAACTCATTGCTGTCCAAACCGGGGACATCGACGAGCTTGCGGACCAAAAAGCCGGCAAGTTGAAGACGCACGAAAAGCTCCTGGGCGCACGTAACGGCAAGATGAAGGTTGTCGCGATGATCGAAGCGGCACAAGACGAAATTGGCTTCAGTCGGGTAAACGGTAAGCCCGGGAACCAAACTGAGATTGCACATCATCCAAGGAATTTCCTTGTCCAAGAACTCATGGGTATGCTCAAGATAATCTTGCTGGGAAACGAATGCCTTGGCCAAAACCTCGGCGAACATGGAAACTTCCGTGCCATCGTAGAACTGGCGAATGCAAGCGATGGTATCTGGATGGGCCACGATATAGCTGATAGGGGTGCCCAACATGGCGAAGGTTGAAGAGATGTTGCGCACTACGATCAGATTCGAATAGCGCTCGCATAGATCAACGACGCTGTCGCCGCCGAAGCTGAGTTCGACAAAACTCTCATCGACGATCACCCAACTGCAAGTTTCGAGATAATCGATGAGCACCTGCCGAGGTAGAAGACGGGAACTCGGAAAACCGGGATTTGAAAGCAAGGCGCCATGGAATCGCCCACGCGTCCGCTGGGCGGTATACACATCGGTTGCGGCAAAAGAAACGTCATTGGAAAGCTCGACATAGGAATGCCCCGCATTGCAGATAGCGTTGACATACTCGTTGAGACACGGAGAAGTAATTCCCACCGTGCACGGTTCGAACGCCAAGGCGGCGGCATGGATCATGGAGTAGACAGAACCACCCAAAAGAAGGCTGCTTGAATCGATATCGAAATATTGGGACAACGTCTCGCAAAACAGATGGCCATCCCTATCGGGAGCGTAGGCGAGCTCGCCATCAACCAAAGCGGTATGCATGGCCTGGACGATGGACTTGGGAGTGCCGAGGGGATTGGCGGGGTTGCAAAAATCGAGCCAGGTCATCTCGGTTCGGAGCTCGTATGGCAGCGAAACGGGTTTTTTAGGCAGCGGCTTTGATATGGATCGATAGTCGACGGACTTGTCGAACTCAACGAGGGAATCCACAGCGCGCTCCTTTCTTCTCGAATCGATGCAACCGCCCGAGGGCCAGACGAGGGTCATGGCGAAGAAGCGGGTATCAATAGTAGCACAGATGCTGACATCCTTACGCATGCTAGACTGGATTCATGACGCAACCCCACGGACAGCAACCGCTCCGAGCTCCCCTTTGGGAAGGCCCCGCTGTCCTTTTGGTCGACCTAGATGCTTTTTTCGCATCCGTCGAACAACTCGATCACCCCGAATGGCGCGGGAAACCCGTTATCGTGGGCGGAGACGCCGACAAGCGCGGCGTCGTCTCAACGGCATCATATGAAGCACGTGCCTATGGCGTCCATTCGGCCATGGCGGCATCGCAAGCGCGCATGCTGTGCCCCGACGGCATTTGGTGTTCAGGTCACTTTGGACGATATCGGGAAATGTCCGAGCGCGTCATGGACATCCTGCTCGACGAAAGTCCCCATTTGCAGCAGGTGAGCATCGATGAAGCTTTCCTGGACGTCTCCCCCACCATCCATATTCCCAGCGATCCGGTGGAAGTGGCGCAGCGCATCCAGCGCCGTGTATCCGAATTGGGAATCACCTGCTCGGTGGGCGTGGGCTCTAGCAAAGCAGTGGCAAAAGTAGCCAGCGATCGCGATAAACCCCAGGGGCTCACCGTGGTGTACCCGGGCAGAGAAGAAGCGTTCTTGCGCGATTTGCCCATCGCCTGCATGAGCGGAATCGGGCCGGTGGCCCAATCAAGACTCAAGACATTCGGAATCGCAACATTGGGCCAAGTCGCGCAGGCCGATACGTCCATCTTGTCTGATATCTTCGGAAAGAACGCCACCCTGATACGAGACAGATGCATCGGGAAAGATGGTCCTGTCGATGCGGCATCCGAACCGATGAAATCTCTTTCACATGAACTGAGTTTCGCCGTCGATCTTGAAAATCTTGACGACATCGAAGCCGCCTGCAAAACGGTATGCTCGAAAGTATGCCGAAGGCTGAGAAAGAAAAACCTTGCAGCAGGGACGATAACCCTGAAGGTGCGCTACGGCGACCGCTCATTGCATACGGCGCAGCGTGCGCTTTCGCCTGCCACAGATAGCGAAGCCGAACTGAGCCGAACCTTGATAGGGTTGCTTGATCAAGTATGGACTCCGCGCCAAAAGATAAGATTGGTAGGTTGCTCTGCCTCGAAGTTGCAATCAAAAACCGACGCACTTCGAAAGCCGGAACAAGCTTCGCTCTTCGACGAAACCACAACCGATCAGCAGAAACCGAATAGAATCGAGCACCTGAACCGCGCAACCGATATCGTCCGCGATAGATTCGGCGAAGGCGCACTGAAATTCGGGCGAGAAATGCGCACCGAAGACAACACGACGGGTTCAGCGGCAAAGAACCCGGAAGATTACAAATGAGGCAGCCCGCACGCTTTCGAATCAGTTGAAGTTGAAGACTTTCTGGGCAATTCGGTATCCGCCCAGGCCGATGCGTCTCCCTAGCTCGGTAGGAAGATTCGTTCCGATATTGAGGACGTTTCGGCGGACATGGCGATAGAGCCGAGGGTTCTTTTTTTCCAAATACGCCCATATCGCCTGTCTCTTTTCAGCGGCATCGACGTCCTTGTTCATACGAAGGAAGATAGAGCAGATGCACATCATCATCGACAGGTAGTTTTCCATGTACTTTTCAAGTTTGTGCTCGGGGACATCATCGGGCAGGTTTACCGCATCGATCATGGCACGGGTAACACGGAGTTGCTGATCTATGCGAGAAAGCATGATGGACTCGTTGACAGATTGGTCCTCGCGCCCGATAAAATACCGGTACATGTCAACATCCAGATAGTACATGGTCTTCACCAAAGGCAAAGGTTTGTAGACAAAGATATTGTCAACGTAGAAACAATGCTCGGGCAGCTTCATCCCGCTGTCTTGGAGCAAATCGGTTCGATAAACCACCGAGTGCATGAGCAGATATTGGCTCTGCATGAAGTGCCCGATATCCGCCCAACCGAATTCACGATCTGTTGGAAAGACATTGCGGTAGTGCATGACCGTACGCGAGCTCTCATGCACCTTTTCATACACATAGTTGGCGATGACCATATCGGTGGGATCAGGCCGCTCCATCTGCCGACGCAAATAGGCCATAACCGGAATCATGGCAAGTTCATCGAGCCAATCATCGGAATCGACTACTTTGAAGTACAACCCCTCGGAAGCAGCAAGACCGGCATTGACCGCTGAGCCGTGTCCACCGTTTTCCTTTATGATGGCACGCACCCTATCGGGTTCCCGTCGTTGCCAATCGAGCGCCTTCTCAGCCGTATCATCCTTGCTGGACCCATCGTCAACGATGATGACCTCGATGTCGTCACCGCACTTTAAAATAGACTCGATGCAAGTATCCATATAGGAAGCAGAGTTGTAGCAGGGAACGGTGAAGGAAACGGTTTTCATATCCCCTATGCCTTTCGACCTCGATTAGATTACGCAAAAGACGGCATTTCGACCGCGTGGCTATTTTACCGAGGCCCCTGTAAGGCTTCGGGTATCATCATACAAACAAGACAACTAGAGAGGATGATCCATGGGTTCTTTCATTGAAACCATCAAAAGCCGTGCTGCCGCCGACATGCAAACGCTCGTCTTGCCGGAAGGCGACGATCCACGCACGCTTGAAGCCGCCGAAACCATTCTGTCTGAGCACTTGGCGAATTTGATCATTTTAGGTGATACGCAAGCGATAGCGAAAAGCGGTCGCAATCTCGAAGGATCGCGCATCATCGATCCGCGCACCGCAGACGAACGGGAAGCCTACGCCGATAAACTCTTCGAACTGCGCGAGCATAAGGGCATGACGCCTGAAAGAGCCATCGGGTTGATGGACGACGTCTTGTTTTTCGGAAACATGATGGTGAAGATGGGGGCTGCAGACGGCATGGTGTGCGGTGCCTGCCATGCCACCAGTGATGTGCTGCGACCTGCTCTTCAGATTTTGCGCACCGCACCTGGAACATTGGCTGTGAGCTCGTTTTTCATCATGGTGGTTCCTGACTGTTCCTTCGGCGAAAACGGTGTGTTCCTCTTCAGTGATTGCGGTCTGGAAATACAGCCCGATGCAGAAAAACTGGCCAATATCGCCATAAGCTCGGCGAAGAGCTGGTCGACATTGTTCGATGCCGTGCCCCGCGTGGCCATGCTCTCCCATTCGACCATGGGATCGGCCGCCCAAAACGATGATCGCGACAAAGTGGCGCAAGCAACCTCGATCGCCCGCGAAATGGCTCCCGGACTCGCACTCGATGGCGAACTGCAGCTCGATGCCGCCATCATTCCGGAAATCGGAGCGAAGAAAGCTCCCGAGAGCAGCGTCGCCGGCCATGCGAACGTTCTTATCTTTCCCGACTTGGATGCCGGAAACATCGGTTACAAATTAGTGCAGCGCCTGGCGAAAGCGGAAGCATACGGACCCATCACCCAAGGTATAGCCTCTCCCGTAAACGACCTTTCACGCGGATGCACGGCAGCAGACATCGTAGGCGTTGCCGCTATCACGGCCGTCCAATGCCAAGCTAAAAAAGCACAGGCGTAAATCTTCCTTCGGCATATATTGAAAACGGCCGTCCGAAAGGGCGGCCGTTTCGATTGTGGGTCACTCTGGTTTATGCGTTGTCATCCACCAACACCATCTGGGTGTTCTGATGCACCAGATCATAGGTATCTCGAGCGATCATGTACTCTTCGTTGGTGGGAATGACGCAGATACGAACTTTCGAGTTATCCGCGGAGATGATTCGTTCAAAACCACGTTCTTTGTTCAGGCTTTCATCGAGGACGATTCCAAGAGGTTGAAGGCCGGAGAAGATCATGCGGCGCATCTTGTTGCAGTTCTCACCCACGCCGGCCGTCAGGACAATCGCGTCCACCCCGGCCATAACGGCCATATATTGTCCGATGTACTTCTTGACCGAATTGGAATACATGTCATATGCCAAATTGGCACGCGTGTCACCTTTTTCGGCAGCATCGCGAACACTGCGCAGGTCATTGCTGATTCCGGATATACCCAATAGGCCCGACTTCTTGTTCATGAGGTCGTTGACGCCCTGTGCATCGAGGTTTTCGTGTTCCATGACGAAAGGAACGATAGCCGGATCGATGGCACCGCAGCGAGTTCCCATCATTAGGCCATCGAGGGGCGTGAGGCCCATAGAGGTGTCGACGGCAACGCCATGGTCGATTGCGCTCATGGAGCACCCATTGCCAAGATGGCAGGTGATCAGCTTGAGCTCATCAAGGGGCTCGCCCAGCAGCTCGGCAGCACGCGCCGCGATATAGCGATGAGAGGTCCCGTGTGCTCCATATTTGCGAATGCCGTACTTCTCGTAGAGCTCATAAGGCAACGGATACATATAGGCCTTGGGGGGAAGCGTCTGGAAGAAGGCGGTGTCGAAAACAGCGGCCATCGGTTTGTCGGGCATGACTGCAAGGCAAGCCCGAATGCCTTCGAGCGCCGCATGATTATGCAAAGGAGCAAGCTCGGCAAGTTCATCGATCTTATCGATGACATCCTGATCGATAAGGACCGATCCATCGAAATAGGCGCCACCTTGGACAATGCGGTGACCGACGGCATCTATGTCATCCAGAGAGTCGATGGCATGATTCGAACCATCGACCAGTTCATGCAGAACAGCCTTGATGGCTGCCGCATGATCGGGCAGCGGCGTATCGATGACAACTTCATTGGAATCGACGCCATGCGTGAGCGTGGCTTCATCGGAGCCGACGCGATCGCACAGTCCCTTGGCGATTACCTTTTCAGTCTCGACGTTGACGAGTTGGTATTTAAGCGATGAGGATCCTGCATTGACAACCAAGACGTTCAAGTCGAACCTCCTTCTCTCAAAAGGTCAGTATAGGCGAGCCTAATGGGACAACGAAGCAAAAATGATGGCAATCGGCCAATGGAGCGGTGGACGGCGCAAAGCCTAACGCGCAGGCGATCCCTCATTCATCGGTGCGCCGCCGAGCACATGGACATGGATGTGGTGAACGGATTGGCACGCATCGTCACCGGTGTTGACCATGACACGGTATCCGGTCTTGTCAACGCCCTTCAAATGAGCGACCTTCTTAACGGTGTTGAAGAGGTGCCCCATAACGTCGTCGGGGATATCATCTCCGATGTCGCGGTAATGCTGCTTGGGAATGATGAGCGTATGGCAAGGCATCATCGGATTGAGGTCATCGAATGCCAAGACCTGATCGTCCTCGTATACCACAGTCGCGGGAATCTCTCCCGCTGCGATTTTGCAGAAAATGCAATCTTCCATGGGAATCCTCCTTGAAATGTGCTCCGTTACGCTTTTTGAAGCGTTGAATCCACCACATCATCGCTTTGCTGCTCTTCGAGCTCACCCATCAAAACATCCACTTTCTGTTGGGCGCCGTCGAGGCGCGAGCGAAGATCGCGCAGCAGCGCCACACCCCGTTCATACAACGCAAGGCTCTCTTCGAGTTCCAAAGAGTTGCCCTCGAGTTTCTCGACGATACCATCGAGTTCGGACATAGCCTGGCGAAACGTCAGTTCGGAGATATCTTGCGAATCGGTTTGGGGCATATCGGTTCCTTTCATCGGGCGTTAGCTCTGTTTTATCTCTTCGGCATGATGGACGGCATCGACGGTGCAATCGAGGGTTCCGTCCGCCACCATAAGGGACAATGAACTGCCCTGGGAAGCTTGGGAAACAGATGAAACGATGGCACCTTGCTTCGTGCGAGCCATGGCATAGCCGCGAGAAATGATGGTAAGCGGAGAAAGGTCGTTTAGGCGCGAAGCGGCCAGGCGCATACGCGCAGCATCCCGCTGCAATAGCGTAGAACCCTTCGCATAAAGCCGCTGCGCGTCAGCGCGCAAACGGAGAGAATCCCGTTCGAGGCCGATTGGGATGGCATGATGCAAACGCTCGCCCAAAAGATCGATGGTCTGAGCATCTGTGGCATACAGCTGCTCGGGATCGGTGAACACCGGGCGCTTGGAAAGCGACTGGAGCATGAGAGAAGAGCGCTCGATGCGGCGCGTCAACACAGCAGCCATGGCTGTACGGGAAGCTTCGATTCGATGCGAAAGATCGATGCCATCGGGAGCCGCCGCTTCCGCAGCGGCAGTGGGAGTTGAAGCACGCAGGTCGGCTACCATGTCTGCAATCGACGTATCGGGCTCATGGCCGATTCCCGTTACTACCGGTACCGGGCAAGAGGCAATGGCCCGCGCGAGCGCTTCATCGTTGAACGGCATGAGATCTTCGAAAGACCCTCCCCCACGCACCAGCAAAACAACCTCGGCACCGCCAGCGACAACGCATTGCAGCCCTTCGATGAGATGGCAGGCGGCTCGATCGCCTTCCACCGGCACGCCTGCAAGAACGACAAGTGCAAGCGGGTATCGGCGACGCAGGGTTCTCAATACATCATGAACGGCAGCCCCACGGGGACTGGTAACCAAACCGATCGTTTGCGGAAGATCGGGAACAGGCCGCTTGCGGGCCGATTCCATCAAGCCTTCCGCTTTGAGTTTTTCAGCACGATCGGCAACCTGCTGGCGCAAGTCGCCCTCCCCTGCAGGAACCAGAGAAAAGACGTCGAAGTTCATACGGCCCTTGGGCGCATAGAGCGTGAAGCGACCGGTCAATCTAACCTTCATGCCGATTCGCAGTTCAACGCCGAAACTGCGATAGCGATTCATCCACACCATGCAGGGCAAACTCGCCCCCGTATCCTTGACGGTGAAATAGACCGCTTTGTAGCCGGGCTTGTTGGAAACCTCCGAAACCTCGCCCACCAACGTAACCGTGCACTGTTCGAGTGCGGACTTGGCCAGAGCCATTGCCGCAGAAACGGTAAGGGGCTTGGGCTGAGAAGCGTCAGGGATCGAATCCCGCTCGTTCATCAACGGCGCTCCCCAAGCAACCAGATAAGCTGCAAGATGCTGGTAAGCGCTGCGGCGACATAGGTCATGGCGCATGCACGAAGCACGGAAAACGCTCCCGCCGATTCACCTTGCTGGACCATACCGGAACCTTGAAGATAATCCATGGCCCGATGGCTGGCATTGAACTCGACGGGCAAGGTGACAAGCTGGAACAGAACGGCAAAAGCGTAGAAAATGATCGCGAGATCGATGAGACCGGCGAGGTTGAGCGCGATGCCGATTATCAAAATGAACATCCACGAATTAGACGTGAAATTGACCACGGGGACCAGAGTGGAGCGAAACTTCATCGGCATATAACCCTGTGCGTACTGGCAGGCATGGCCTACTTCATGGCAAGCCGTGGCCGTGGCCGTGATGCTGCGCCCCGAAAATGCATCGGGATCGAGGGTAATGCTGTTGTTGCGCGGATCGAAATGATCCTGACCTGCACTTCCTTGGACGATGCGAACGCCTTGGACGCCGTTGGCATCAAGCATCTTCTGCGCTGCTTGCGCACCGGTGAGCCCTGTGGAAATGGGAACCTTGTTGAACTTCTTGATTCGCGAATTGACATAAGCCTGAGCGCCGAATCCGATGGCCAAGGTGACCACGATCAGCAGCAGGTAGGACATGCTCATAGATACTCCTTGCAATCGTTTCGATTCATTGTAGCAAAGGAGATGAGCCTACCGGCTCGATGCCGGCCCTCGCCATAAGCCCGTTAGGCTTTTGTAACCTTCAAGCCATCGGGACCCAAAGACAAGGTGATTTCCCCCTTGAGAAGCGAAACAAGTTCGTTGCCCACGATTTCACGACGCCAGCCACGCATGAGCTCGGTTTCCTCGCCATGCCCGCGAGCCAGATCGACCAAATCAGAATGACCGGCCAAGGTCTGAAAGGCGATTCCGCTTTGATGCGAGCGAAGGCGCACCAGAGCGTTCATAAGATCGAGTTGTTCGTCGACGTTGCTTTCGCTTCTGCCGCTGCGTGATTCGTTTGGCCACTGATCTTTAGGGGCATCAAGCCCTTTGCAAAGAGCGTTGACTATGGCCCGCGCATCCTTCGTAGACAATTTTCCTTGCAAACCGCGAACCATGAAAAGGCTGTCAACGCCGCGCGCTTCGCGTTTGCAGGCTTCCACAACCTGCTCATCGGTCATGACCCATTTTCGAGGGATGTTGCGTCTGCGAGCAGATTCTTCTCTCCAAGCAGCAACTTCGCGCGCGGCGCTGCGCTGTCGAGGATTGAGTTGCGAAATGCGCTTGAGACGAAGATAGCGTTGACGAGGGTCGGGGTCGCAGCGTTCGACGGAAGCCATATCGGCAAAATCGTCGGTAAGCCAGTCCAGACGACCCTTTTCGATAAGTGCCTCCCTCATCTGGCGATACATGCGCGGAAGGTAAATCACGTCATCAGCAGCATAGCGGACCTGAGAGTTCGAAAGAGGACGACGCGACCAATCCGTGAATGAATCGGCCTTCTTCAACTGGACCCCGCACTCCGCGCTTACCAAAGGAGCGTAGCCGATTTGCTGGGTATGGCCCAAAAGGGCGGCTGCAACCTGAGTGTCGAACAGAGGCTCGGGCATCGAGCCGATGGCATGGTAGATGATCTCGATATCCTGGTAGCCTGCGTGGAACAACTTCATGATGGACTGCTGTTCCATAAGCTCGGCCAAGGGATGCAGGTCGATATCGGCCAGGGGATCGATGATGACGGTTTCGTCGTCGGTGGCCATTTGAACCAAGCAAAGCTGTGCATAATAGGTTTTCTCGCGCATGAATTCCGTATCGATGGCAAGAACGGGTGCCGACTTGGCTCGTTTCACGAACGAATCAAGCTCAGCTTGAGAATCGATATACAAAACGGGATGTTCCTTTACGAAGGGTCGAGCATTTGTGTACTATCATCATACCAACGAAAGGCAACCTGTGAAACTGCTCGTCATCAACAATCTTTCCTCAGGTTTCGGCGAAGGCTCGATCTACGATTTCGTTCGATCGTTTTCTCATGCCGAAGACCAAGTGACCATCCGCTCATGCGACCGAGAGTCGGAGTTCGAGCACTTGCTCGAAGACGCTGCATCATTCGATGCCGTGGTGGCCAGCGGCGGCGACGGGACCGTCGCGTCGATCTGCTATTTGCTGCGCGATACGGGAATTCCCATTCTCCCCTTCCCTGCCGGCACGGCTAACCTTCTTTCGCTCAATCTATTGTCGCCCAACGAGCCACATGCCCTGGCAAAGCTCGTTCGAACAGGCAAGCATCTCGATTTCGACATGGGAGAAATCGAGGTTGAGGGAATCAAACGAGGATTCACCATCATGGCCGGTTGCGGCTACGATGCCACCATCATGAGCAGCGCACAACCCACGAAACGCTTGCTGGGCCCCATGTCCTACTTCCAAGCTGCATTTGCCAATCCTACTCCGCAGAAATCGCATTTCACCATCACGGTAGATGGGAAGACCCTTGAGCGCGAAGGCGTGGGATGCTTGCTGGTCAATTTTTCGAAGATTCAATTCGACTTTTCCGTCACCGTGCAAAACGAGCCGCGCGACGGTGCCTTGGACCTGGTTATCTTGGCCACGCCAACGGCACTCGATCTCATTCCAACCGTCATGGCTGCGGCAATCGACCATTCGGGAACACCGCTCAAAGACAGCTCGGCCCTGGAATACTACAGAGGGCGCGAGATTCACGTCGAAGCGGATCCTCCCATGAAAGTGCAGTACGACGGCGAAGTCATTGAACACATGACTCCATTCACCGCTCGCGTGCTGGACAAAGCGTCACGCTTGATCGTTACCGATGAAGGCTACGATCAGTTCGCTTCAGAATCAGCGCTGTGATCAGATTCCGCCGGAGGCACGTCTTCGACCTCCGCATCGAGCTCGATGGGCTCTTCAAATGAGGATCCGGCTCCTCCGGCCAGAATCTGCTTGAACGACTGCGAGTCTTCTCCCTCAACGGGCATCATGATATAGACGTTGCCTTCTATGATGATCGGTTGGATCTTGGAGTCGGATGAAATCGACTGTTTTGAACCGTCTTCCTTAGAGGCCTCTTCTTGTGCGATACGCGCTTCCATAGATGCCTTGACTTCTTCGATCTGGTCTTTGGTTTGCTGCTCCCAGCGTTGTTTGCGATACGCCCCGAGCTTCTTGTTGTAAGCCATCTGGATAAGTTCGAGAATGAAGGCGAACACCATCGCGAAGTAGACCATGAGCTTTTCAGCATGCATATCAAGAACTTCGATGCCCGAGTTGATTCCAAGACCATCGAGCATCAAGAGGATGCCGATGACGGTGATGAACACAAGAGCCAAGATCTTCAT
Source organism: Eggerthellaceae bacterium (assembly GCA_040774885.1). Classification (GTDB taxonomy): domain Bacteria; phylum Actinomycetota; class Coriobacteriia; order Coriobacteriales; family Eggerthellaceae; genus JAXGTO01. The sequence continues at coordinate 73,490 of JAXGTO010000004.1, forward strand.
CTCGGCATGCTTGTTGATGAAATCGCTGATTTGATCAATGAAGACCATCATCAGCAGCACGGCGGCAATGACGGCGATGATCATGATGATGAGATGGTTGGCCAGGCCAACGGCGGTGATGACCGAGTCGATGGAGAAAACGACATCCATGACCATGATGGTGCCGACAGCCTGAGGCAAACCGATAAGATGCGCTTCTTTGTGCTCCTTGCTGCCGTGCGATGCCTTGAGCTCGGTGAGAGCCAGAACCTCACGTGTCTCGGAAATCCCCTTGTACAGCAGATACGTACCGCCGATGAACAAAACCAGATCGCGAACGGAAACGCCATGCTGATACGATCCGAGATCGATGGTGAACAACGCTGAGGTCATATGAACCAGATACGATGCGAAGCACAAGAAAATGATGCGCATAACCAATGCGCCGGCAAGACCGAGCTTGCGGCCGATATGCTGTTTTTCAGGTGGCAGGCGATTAGTGGTAATGGCAATGAACACCAAATTATCGACGCCTAGGACGATCTCAAGGAACATGAGCGTGACCAGGCTGATCCATGCCTCTGGCGTAGTGAAAATGGAAAGGTCGATCATCTGCTTCAACTCCTCTTGTCGGCTGGGTATCCTAACATGGGGGATGGAAAGGCACAATGCTATAATGGCCAAACCACATAGCAATGGGAGAATGCATGAGCGACCGCACCAGACAGTCCCGAAAAGGACACTCGACCCAGACCGCCGTCCGTTACCTGGATGGTTCCGGATTGCGTCGACCGATGGACATGCCCAAAGCACAGAGGACGATTCTCATCTTCTTCACGGTAGCTGCAGCGATTATCGGCATCTGGCTGGGCGTTTCGGTCTACAGCAATGCCGCCAACAGCGCAAAAGAAGAAGCGGCTTCCATAGACTCGTCCATCAATCGCGGTGTCACCTTGGACTCCCCCGTCCTGGTCAACTACGTTACCTATACCGATGACGAACTGACCCAATCGTTCACCGATGCAGGATTTACGATATTCGACCTCAGCACGGTGAGTTCATCGAGTCAAACCGAATACAACATAATCAAGCTTCCCAGCGACATCACGCTTGCCGATGCAGCCGTGGCTTATTCGACGGGAATCAGCAATCTCTCTGCCTCCCAAGCCGCCAAATATCTAAGCGGTTCATGGCAGTTGACCGTCAATCGCGACAACGGATTCGAGATGAAATTACGCTATGCGGATTTCTCGAGCGACACAGCCGATTCGGCGGTAGCCAGTGCAATGACCACTCAGCAGTTTTCTGGTGCAACGGTGACAGATAGCGGCGTAGATTCCTCAGGAAATACCTACCAGACTGGCACGGTGAGCATTGCCGGCGAGAACTACAGCTGGCAAGTATCCGCCTGCCCGCTATCCTATGTCTATTCCAACGATGGCCTTCCTTCTTCGGCTCAATACGTAGGAGTGCGCATCTACCAGTAGAGTTTGCAATGCGTCCAAATTAAGGGTATACATCACCGATAACTCTGGTAATATATCGCTTGCTGCAAAACGAATGCGGCGTTTCGGGCGTTTAGCTCAGGGGGAGAGCGCTTCCCTGACACGGAAGAGGTCACAAGTTCAAATCTTGTAACGCCCACCATATTCTTCACGAGCCCTTCGGGGCTCGTTTTGTTGTACGCACCTTCTGCATGCACTCTGTAAATGCAATCATCAAACTGAAATCGAAGGAAATAGAAAAAGCGCCCCGTTAGGGGCGCTCGATGTGTTTGGAGGCGACGCCCAGATTCGAACTGGGGGTGAAGGCTTTGCAGGCCTCTGCCTTACCACTTGGCCACGTCGCCATTCGTCAAAAAAGAGCCGGTTGAACGGGATGCATTCGACCGGCTCATATGAGACGATGGAGCGGACAACGGGATTCGAACCCGCGACCCCCACCTTGGCAAGGTGGTGCTCTACCAGCTGAGCCATGTCCGCGTCGCAAGGCGTTATTTTACGTAAACCCCCCAATGGGCGCAAGGGGTAATTTAGGAATTTTTGAAATTGCAGAAACTGCTCCCCCGCAAAAGCGATATGAAGAGCCGCTCAGAGCTTGCGTGTGCCGTCATCAGGCTCAATATGGACCAGAACCTCGCAAACGGTGGGAAATTCGTGCTTGATCTTGCTCTCAACGACTTCTGTAAGATTATGGGCGGCAACCACCGTCATATCCGGATCGACGACAACATGAAGATCGACGTAGATTTCCCCTTCCGTACCGCGCGTGCGTATTTGGTGGGAACCGCGGATACCATCCAAATCGGCTATGCAGTCATGAATCTGCTCGTCGGGAATGCGCGCACGATCGCTTAAAGTGGAAAACCCGCGCTTGAAGACATCATAGGCTGTATAGAGAATGGCACAGGTAACCAACAAGGCCATGATCGCATCGGCTTCCTTCAAACCGAACGAAACGAGCACCAAGCCGATGATGACGCCGATGGAAACGAATGCATCTGAAAGCGTATGGCTGGCATCAGCCAGCAGAATGTCAGAATTGCAGATTTGACCTTGTTTGCGTTCGTACCGCGTAACGCAAAGGTTGATGGCGAGCGTACCGATCATGACGACAAACGAAATAGGCGTGACCTCGGTATCGAACTGCTGGGAGATCAGTGAATTAACCGCACTGCTTCCCACTTCGAACGCAGCTACGAGCAACATGACCCCAATGCAGAGGCTGGCATACGTTTCGAATTTGGAATGCCCGTAAGGATGCTCCTCGTCAGCAGGACGCGAAGCAAGCGTGATACCGACGATGCCGACGATATTGCCAGCTGAGTCGAAAATAGAATGGATGCCGTCTGCCTGCATGGAGGTCGAATTCGAAGCAATGCCGTACAGCAGCTTAGCAAGGGCAACGACCAGGTTGAGGAACAAAACGATCCATAGAACGCGCTTGATGGTGCGCATGCGGTTGGATATTGGATTGCGTGAGACAACCGCTGGACTATTCATAGCGACCGTCACCTCTTCTTTCCTATAGAAAAGAGCCCCGGAGGGCTCTTGGGTGCTTCTGGTGTCGGAGGCGGGATTTGAACCCGCACACCCGTATAAGTGGGCACTAGCACCTCAAGCTAGCGTGTCTGCCGTTCCACCACTCCGACGAAAACGAAAAGCAACGGTGGCCATTCTACCAAAAGAACCGCCCCGCGCCTACGAAAACTTTACTGCGAAATGGTTCCCTGCGGATAGATTACCATCAGCACGAGCAACGACACCAAAAAAATGATGGCGAAAACGATGGTGATGCGATCGAGGTTGCGCTCGATGATGCTGGTGCCCGTCTGGGTTGAATACAAGGAACTCGCTATGGCATCGGAAATACCCGTTCCCTTTCCAGAGTGGAGCATGATGAAAACGATAAGACCCGAGCCTGAAACAACCAAGGCGATGATGGTGATGATGAGAAAGATATTCAAACCGATATTCCTTTACGAGAGTTCAACGAGTGAGAAGGGTTCACAAGAAACGAATTATACGCATAATCAGCAGGTCTTTGCAAGCAGTGAAGAACCTGTCATGGCCGCAGGAATCGGAATCCCCATCATCTCGAGCAGAGTCGGAGCGATATCGCACAAAGCTCCCCTCTCACGATTCAGCGTCCAACCTCGATTGCCGAAGTCGACCAAAATAAGCGGAACGGGATTGGTGGTGTGCGCCGTGAAAGGCTGGCCGTCATCGGCAATCATCTTGTCGGCATTGCCATGATCGGCAGTGACCAGGGCGCAACCGCCCTTGCGCTTTAAAGCAGCCAACACGCTCCCGACGCCGGCATCGACGGCTTGGACGGCCTCAACGGCCGCTTCAACCACCCCTGTGTGCCCGACCATGTCGCAATTGGCAAAGTTCACAACATAGAAATCCGCATCATCCCCATCGATGGCATCGGCAAGATCTGCGGCCACCTCAGGTTCGCTCATCTGCGGCTGCAGATCATAGGTTGCAACTTTGGGAGAAGGAACCAAACAACGCTCCTCATCAGGCTTTGGTTCTTCACGACCACCATTGAGGAAAAACGTCACATGGGCGTATTTCTCGGTCTCGGCGATATGATACTGGCGCAACCCCGCAGAAGCGACCACGTCGGCAAGCACCTGTTCAGGGAATGTCTTGGGAAAAGCAATGGGCGCATCGATGTCATCGGCGTATTCGGTGAGACACACGAAATGGGGAAACGCCGCTTCTCCCCGATCGAACCCATCGAACGCCTTGTCGGTGAGGGCACGCGTTATCTGACGTGCCCTATCGGGGCGGAAATTGAAGAAGAGCACCACATCGTCAGAGTCCATATGACGGCCGACGAACGAAACAGGATGAACGAATTCATCGGTGATTCCATCTGCGTAGGACGCCTCGAGATAGGCTTCAGGCGTCTGGTCGGACTGCGGCCGGGCATGAACCAATGCATCATAGAAAGCCTTCACGCGATCCCAGCGCTTATCGCGATCCATCGCATAGTAGCGGCCAGCCATCCCGGCAATGGCGAATTCGGTCTCACTGCCCTCAAGGGACTCGATGTGTTTTCTCAAACGAGCAAGATATTGCAACCCGCTGGAAGGAGGGACGTCGCGGCCGTCCATAAAGCAATGGATGAAGACGCGCGGCACCTTCATTTGCGCGGCAAGGTCCATGAAGGCAAACAGGTGCTCATCCGAGGAATGGACACCGCCGTCGGAAAGCAATCCCATGAAATGCAATACGCTTTGGGATTCGCATACCGTTTCAAATGCCTTCACGATAACGGGATTGGACGCAATTTCCCCCGAACGGCAGGCATTGTTTATACGCGAGAGTTCTTGATGGACAACGCGACCGGCACCGATGTTGAGATGGCCGACCTCCGAATTTCCCATCTGGCCGGCAGGAAGCCCGACAGCTTCACCCGAAGCATCGAGTCGAGCAGCGGGACAAGACGACATGAGATGATCGATATTGGGCGTATCGGCAAGAGAAATGGCGTTTCCAGGACCAGCAGGCGCCAAACCGTACCCATCCATGATTATGAGGGCACAAGGAGTCTGAAACTTCGAATCCATTACAGGCATGCTTTCACCAGCGCCGTGAAATCATCCGCATTCAAGCTTGCCCCGCCGATGAGGCCGCCATCGATGTCTTCCATGGCCAAAAGCCCTTCGACATTGGCAGGTTTCATCGATCCGCCGTACAGAACCC
>JAXGTO010000005.1:0-75013 GCA_040774885.1 Eggerthellaceae bacterium
ACCGAAGACATGCTTTACGCCTTATGGGACGACAATCGCGTGCTGGCCGTGGAACCGAACTACGTCATGCAGGCGCAAACCGATTCAGGCACTCAAATGACCGCAGATGCAACGGCGACCACAACTCAACAAACGGAATCCGACGATGCATCGGCCACCTCCAAGGCCACGACCTCATACAGCTATTCACCCGAATCGAATTCCGACGACACGGCATCCACGGCAGGCTCCTCGGCTTCCATCGCCGATATCACCGGCTACCAATGGGGGCTCGACAACGACGGGACCAAGTTCGTCGACGGCGGCACCTACGTAGGGTTCGACATCAATTCACCTGACTGGAACACGGACCAAGAGAACGCCTGCGGCGTGGTGGCGGTCATGGACACCGGCATCGACGTGACCAACCCCGACCTGGAAGACGTGGTCATGACCAACATGGACGCCTACAATCCCGCAGGCGGTGCAAACGGGATCAATCTGACCGGAGATGGAGCCGTAGGCGACATCACCGACACATTCGGCCACGGCACCTTCGTTTCCGGCATCATCGCGGCGGAATGGAACGGCTATGGCACGAGCGGCGTGGCCAACGGCGTCAAAGTCGTGGGAGTGAAAGCATGCAATTCGAAGGGCGAGGTGTCCGTAGCCGATGTGGAGAAAGGCTACGCGTACCTTTCCACGGCGGTGGACAACGGGCTCAACCTGGTGGCGGTCAACAATTCCTGGGGCGACCGCGAGATGTCCAAAATGCTGTCGATCGTCGTCACCGAACTCGGCAAGAAGGGCGTCGTGTCCGTGTTCTCATCGGGAAACAACGGCGTGGACAGCGACTACAACGCCACCACTCCCTCTGTGCTGAAGGACAATCCTTACGCCATCGTGGTGGACGGCTCAACCAAAAACGGTGAATGCGCCTACAATTACGGCGTTTCGACGACGGACGTGATTGCTCCGGGCGTCAACATCCTCTCGACCGCATCATCGACGACCGGCACGAAGAACTACCTGGCAGAAGCCGACGGCAGCCCTCTGGCAAGTGAGCGTTTCGACGACACGGCCACCGACACCGTCAAGGCCTACAAAGCCTGCGACGAGCAAACGCTCGCCATCAACGCCGCCGACCGGGTGGGCTACACCGACTCCGAATATTATTACGAGGGCGGCAGCGCATTGCGCATCGACTCAAGCGAATTCGCGACGTTTCACGACGAAACGATGGGGACGTTGCAGGGAACCTATCTCAAAATCCCCATGACCAGCCAGCCGGATTCCTTCCTGATCGATTTCAAGATCAAACAGAATTCCGCGACATCGGCGCAAACACCCAGCGGTTCCGAACTCGACTACATCGCCGTCAAAAACGATGCAGGGGAAACCGCATGGAAGCTGCTGCCCAATAGCAACTTTTTCACAATGGGCGAAAGGTGGGGCGATCGCTCGGAGAGCACCGATTCGCTTTTGGCCGAAGGATGGAAGGTCGCCTACGACCAAAACGGATGCGCGACGATACGGACCGAGTTTTTGTCCCAGAATCTGGGCGGCATCTCCATAGACTGCCTGGCGGTGGGCACCGAACAGACGCCGTACCTGTACGGCAGCGGCACGTCGGCCGCCGCCCCCATGGTGGTCGGCGCCACGGCCGTTGCGGCTAAGGAGCAGGGAATCTCATCGTGGACCGAGATCTCGCAGCGCGCCCAGCTTGCCCGCGAGCGCGTGACGTGGGTCGAATCCCATGTGAACCAATACGATGGCCGGTTCCTGGACAAATGCTCGTCCGGCGGCCAGATAGACCTTTCCATCGATGAGCAAGCGACGGTTCCCTGCCTCTCATCGGCCTCCGTGGTACAGGGCTCCGACCCGACCTGCGTCATCATCAAAGGAAGCAACTTCGGCGATACGGGAACGGTTTCCATAGCGAAGCAAGATGCCACGGTGGTCTCTTGGAGCGACGCCGAGATCGTGGTCCAGGTACCTGCGGGATTGAGCGCCGGCGTGTTGGCGGTGTCGGTGACCACCGGGGGCAAGACGGTCACGGAAGGCTTTGCGCTCGAGATACCATCATCGAGCAACGTGCCGCTCTTCGAAAAGGACATCCCGCTGCCTTCCGAGATCTCAACCACCAGCATGGACAACCCCTTGGTCGGAATCGGCGATCAGCTCTTCGTGTTCCCCCAAGACCAATACCGTGCGGCCTATCAGACCACGGAAACCGAGACCTCCTATGAATACGGATCCTTCAATACCCTGTGGCGCTACGACGAAGGCAGCGAGACATGGACGCGTTGCGCGGATCTCCCCCAGCAGTTGAACGCGCTTTCCGCAACGGAATGGAACGGGTCGATCGCCGTCTGCGGAACCATCATCGACTGGGATGCCAACACGATGGAATCCGTCCTCTACGTCTACGATCCGTCAGTCGACGCGTGGACGGCCGAAAACGCTTCAGCCGTGCCCTCCATGGCATCGATAACCTGCGCCGATGGGCAGCTCATGATTGTCGGAGGAAGCTCCGGAATAAGCGTTTCCCAACAGATACTTCCCCTGACGCAGGACAACATCGCGACGCTCGATATGTCGACCGGTGCCGTCACGCCCGTCGGCACCCTTGCAAGCGGCTGCCTTGCGCCTCAGGTGACGGCAGTCGGGTCCACCCTGTACGTGGCGCAAAGCCAGACGTTCTCAAGAAGCGGGACCACTCTCGTTCCCGGCATGCAGGCCTCGACGAAGGACGGCGACACCTACACCTCGAAAGACATCAGCGATTCACTCCCCCTGGTGCAGACCGCGCAAGACAAAGGCATGGACTATTCCAACCTGCATGGCCGCTACAGCCTCACTTCGACGTCCGACAAGGTGATCATCAGCGGGGTGCTGGCCTATACCGATGAAACGGACACCTCGTTCCTCGATGCCGACACCTTCGTGCTCGGCACGGGGGACACGAGCTTCGCCGACTACGGCAAACGTGCGGTTCGCGGCCCACTGCACTATGCGAGGTCCACTGTCACGGACGGGTGGCTCTATACGATGGGTTCGTCGATCTACGATGAAGACGTGCTGGTGCTGCGCGCGACGTCCCTGGAAAACCCCAGCCCGAATCCTGATCCGAACCCGACTCCGTCGACTCCGGAAGATAACTCGAAAGGCGCAACAACGGCGGGCCCGCTACCCGACACCAGCGACCACCCGCTTCAAGCGTTCTTCGAAGGCCTGGGCAAGCTGCTGGGCCTCTAGCGCCACCGGCTCAACGTGCCCGTGCCAACGTGCTGAATCCCACGTCCCTCCGACATGCTCTGGCACGCCGTTGAACGGCCGTGCCTGAACTTGTTTTGTGCGAACGACGCTGTTACTCTGTGTATTCAGTAGAAGTATTTTCGTTCCACTGCGGTCTTTACCGCATTGCCGATAAAACACATCGGGAATTGCGGCATATGGCTAACAAGGATGAAGAAACAAGGTGGAGAGCATGTGCATGGTCGGTATAAGGGATGGAATCAGGCACAGAGGGCAATTACAGACGCACAAATCGTTAGCCCTTATGGTTTGCCTGCTGTGCTTGCTCGTCTGCGCGCTCGGCACCATGGCCATTTCGACCACGGCATATGCGGCGGATGCCCCTGACGGCTACTCGCCCACGGGCACCTACGCAGTCGACGCCAACAAGTCGGACTCGACGCAGAAGAACTACCAGACGGGAACCAACTCTGTCTCTGGCGATACCTCCACCACCTTCTATAAGACGGCCGAGTGGACCGACAAGGACAAAGGCGAGGGCCAGATAACCTTCCACCTGTCCACGACGACCGAGGCAACCAGCGGGAGCCGCGTGGTCTATCTGCTCAACAACTGTACGAGACATGGCTTTTCCGAGACTATAGCTACGAACAACATCAAGTACCTGCTCCAGCACTACGACACGGTCGACGTCGTGATGGAGGAGTGGCTCTTTAAAGACTCTACTGTCGCCCGTAAGACCCTGACCCTATCCAAAGACTCGTCGATCATAGGCACTGCCGAGGCTCTGAGTGGAGCCGACTCCTACACCACCGCTATCTCCTCCTCGGACACCTCGACCCTCACGAGATTCTTGAATAGCATCCATTGGGGCTTCAACCGACACTTTGGCTGTCTGGAATTTGTCAATGACCTCTCGGAGTACCTGGGGAAGTACGATCCACTTGCTGTCTACCAGTCGTTCGATGGTTTCATGGGGTTCGGTCCCGGCACTGATTCATATGATTCCTCGATACTTGGGTCATCCTATGACAGTACCGAAGGTTACAGCTTCTACAATCCAACCTGCGGCTGGGGGTGGCTCACCGAGGCGGCCAAGCTCCAGAGTGAGGGACGTTGGTTCGTCATGACGTCAGCTAAAATAGATGAGTATTCGTCTGGGGTGTCGCCACAATCGATTACCTTTACTAAAGATACAACTGAAAAAGCCTCGCTTTTGAATTACGCTATCGTCAGTCCCGAGGCAGTCCTTGCAGACCGTACGGCATGCGAACAGCAGCTGATAGATTGCACGGCAGCGGGTTCGCCATATGGGGATTCTGTTATTTTCCTCCCCTATTCCTCTCTTACCGACATCTCCGACACCAAGCTCTACGACTACACGGTGAACTTTGGAACGGCTGGTGTGGAAACGCCCCAATCGACGACGCTCTCCATCGCCGACTCGCTCGACTCGCGCCTCGAGGTTGACACCTCCCGCTCCACGAGCATCACCGGTGGCTCCGGTACGGTGAAGGTCGACGGGCAGTCCATCTCTGCCAACATCTCGTCCTACACCTCCGGCGACGAGGTGGTGGTGACCGTCCCCGTGAAGCTCAAGAACAACGTGACTGGTATCTCCACCTCCTCGGACGGATTCGACACCACGAACTCGAGTGCAGCCACCGCGTCCAAGACCGATGGCATTAACGGCACCAAGACCCAGATCTCCACCGTGGACAGCCCCAAGCTCTATAAGGCGCCCCTTAAGGGCACTCTGACCGTAAGCAAGACCGTCACGAGCGAGGTTGGCACCACGCCCCCGGACGACTCGTTCACCTTCACCTTGAAGGACTCGGCGGGTAACGCCGTGGCCAACCAGGTCTACACGGTCGCAGGGGTATCGCACACCACGGGAACGGATGGCACCTTCTCCCTCAAGAGCGGCCAGACCGCCAGCTTTTCGCTCATGATAGGCGACTACTCCGTCGTCGAAACGGCGATGGATGACTACGCCACCACCAACACCACCGGCACCGGGACCCACTCGGGCAGCCTTACCGTGCCGACGGATGGCACCAAGGCCGTCTCGTTTACGAACGCCTATCCCACGCCCAAGGGCACCCTGACCGTGAGCAAGACCGTCACGAGCAAGGCCGGCACCACGCCCCCGGATAACTCGTTCACCTTCACCTTGAAGGACTCGGCCGGCGATGCCGTGGCCAACCATGCCTACACGATCGCAGGGACGTCGTACACCACGGGTTCGGATGGCACCTTCACCCTCAAGAGCGGCCAGACCGCCAGCTTCACACTCAAGGCAGGCGACTACTCCGTCGTCGAGGCGGAGGCGGAGAACTACGTAACCGCCAACACCACCGGCACAGGGTCCGACTCGGGCAGCCTCTCCGTGCCGACGGACGGCACCAAGGCCGTCTCGTTCACGAACACGCCGACGACGACGCTTACCGGCACCAAGAAGTGGGTCGACTTCTCCAACGCCGCGAACACGCGTCCAGACAGCGTGGCGCTCACGCTCGCCAACGACCAGGGCGAGCCCACCACGGGATACGTTCCCGTCTGGACCAACACCGAGACCAACGAGTGGACCTACACCTACAGCGGCCTTCCCGAATACACCGCGGGAGGACAGGCCATCACTTGGTCCGTAACAGAGACGCCGGTTTCGGGCTACGACGCGCCCGCCTACTCCGGAACCGGCAAGGCCGAGAACAACGGCACCATCACCAACACGCTCGCGAACACGCCGACAACCTCTCTCTCGTTGACGAAGACCTGGGTCGACAACTCCGATGCGGGCTCCACCCGTCCGACGCAGAGCGACTTCGCGGGCGACCTCAAGCTCTACAAAGGCGCAGGCACCGAGGTCGCGGCCACGCCTACGGTCACCGGCACCGGCAACGACTGGAGCGTGACCTACACCGGCCTTCCCAAGTTCGAGGCCGACGGAACCCCGATCGCCTACTACGTCACCGAGACCGCCGTTCCGGGTTATAACGCACCCGCCTACAGCGGCGACGGCAAGGCGGAGGCCGGAGGCACCATCACCAACACGCTCTCCGACACCCCGTTGAGCGCCCAATCCAACGTGAGCCTTTCGAAGACGGTGAGCGGCAATGGCAATGCGAACCCCGGCGATCTCCTCACGTATACGCTTACCCTCAAAAACGACGGGGAAGGCATCGCGAAAGGCGTATGGGTCAAAGACTACGCACCCGACTACACCGAATTCGTCAGCTGTGACGATATGGGAGTCTATGGATGCAATGCGAACACCGGCAAGGAATACGTGAACTGGTATTTCGATACTCTGGCACCCGACGAATCCAAGACGCTCACCATGACGGTGAAGGTCAAGGACTGCAGCCCCGGCACCAACATCGAGAACACGGCGCTCGTGGGCGTCCCCGGAACCCCGCCTACGGACCCCAACGACGATCCGCAGACACCCGTGCGCAGCAACAACGTCGTCTCGACCACGGGAGGCAATCCGACCGCAGCAGGCGTTTCTGCCACGAGCGGCACGAGCGGCAACTCAACCACCGCCAAGACGGCCGACGCGACGCCTTTGGCTCTGGTCTTCGCCGGGATATCGCTTTCCGTTCTCACCCTGTTCGTCGCCCGCAAGAAAAAGCAGCACGCCAGCACGACGAGCATCGAGTAAACACCGCCGACCCAATGTGCCAGAGGGGCGGACATGTCGAACTCCGTCCCTCTGACACGCAGAATCGCACGTCTCCCTGACACGCGCCGCAGCCCCAAGCTCACCGGCGCGTTATCGTCGGCGCCGACCAGAACCTGCCACGGTGCGTCGAAGCTGTGCATCGGAGCACACCACGGGTTCCGCGGCGATATCGAGCCATGCCTGCGAATAGATGGTATCGACGTTGTGCGTCACCACCTGGCGGCTGTCCGCCGTCGCGCATCGACATGCGTGGGCGAACTGGTTGATCGGTGCATGGGCCGATGCATCGGGCACGGTCACGTTAGTGGCTGCAGTTTCAGCAGCATCCATCAACACCAGGGGAAACACGTATTCATATGCTTCTTTCATAAAACTCCGATCAATGCAACCGGAATCCTTGCTTGGCCTTACGACGAGCAAGGACGATGGCACCGGAAGCAGCCACTGCAGCCATTCCGGCACAGGTTACGATCAAACCACTGGCGTCACCGGTCTTGGCGGTGGCGGCGGTAGAAGCCGCCTTGGTACCTGCATCGGCGCTGCCGGCAGCAAGGTCGGGCGTCTCGGGGGTGGTTTTCTTGCCGGCGGGCACGGCGGCAGATTCAACTTTGGTCCACTTGGCATAGAGCGTGATGTCATCGGTGACGGCGGAGTCGAAATCGTAGGCTTGGGTGAAAGCGGCATCGGCGAACCAGCCGTCGAAAGTGAAGCCGTCGCGCGTGGGATCATCCGGCTCGGACACCTCGGAGCCGTACGCGACGGACGTCTCTTTGTCCGCAGCCCTCCCGATGTTGTAGCAGAAGGTGACCGTACGGCTCTGGGCAGTCCATTCGGCAGTAAGCGTGAGGGGGCCGACCACCGTGTCTGAACCAAAGTCCCATTCTTGATCACCGTCGAGCCAGCCTTTGAGATCATAGCCCGTGCGCACAGGGTCGGCAGGAGCGGCAACCGTCGTATTCTCATCAACGAAGGTGGAAGAGACCTCGACGCCCTGATTCACGAACGACACCCTGTAGGATAGCGGAGTCACCCCACCTGCGGCCCTTGCATCGGCCGCGCTCTTGTAATAGACGCCGTCCACCACAGCTGCGGCTTGATCCGCAGCGGCTTCTTCGCTCATAACCGAAAATGTGCCGCTGTCATCAAGAGCGGCAGATCCCTCAGGAACGTACTGGGCCACCGAAGCGCTGTTGAACGAGCCGCCGGTGACAACAGGAACGGCTGAATTCCCTGATTCCAGCACAAGCGGCTGGCCGTCTTCAACGGTGAAAGTGCCGCCTTCGATATCCATCGCCGCATCGTAGCCCGAGTCGACAAGGGCTACAACCGCGGCACCGGACGATGAGAAGGAACCGCTCTCAATACGGACCTGCGCGTCTTCATCGCACCAAACCGAATAGTACTTGGGCCCGCCGGTTACATTGACGTTGCGCAGCACAACACCCTTGGTCAAATATATGTTGATTCCACCGACCGTCGTGACGTCTTCGATCAACACGTTGCTGCTTTCCGTCGGATCGTCGCCGATGAACAAAGCATAATTGCCTGAGCCATTGGCTTCGAACGTCCCATTCTTTACCGTGAAGTCCGTACCCTTGAACCCAAAAGTGAAATTATTCGCGGATATGGTGCACCCACCAAGATCGATGGTCTTGCCGCTTACGTCGAGGAAGCCCTTGCCGGTCATGTCCATATCGGCGGTCACCTCGATAGAGGTCACCGTCGAATCCGCTGCCTTGGCAACGAACTCATCAGGGGTCGAAACCGTATCGGCCCACGCCTGACAGGGCACCGCCGCGCAAACTGCAAGCACGCACAGCACTGCAGCAACCACCATGGCCGTCAGTCCAAATTTCCTTCCCCTGCAAATCCTGAATCCATCCATTTCGCTCCCCCGTTCTATTCGATTTGAATCATGTCCGGATTACCCAGGAATATACGATAGTGAAATTGTATCTATTATAGACACTTCCACGTCTTGAATGCAGCAATTGTTGGTAAATGGCGGAAAATCATCACCTCATCTCGTTCAAGCGAGCACGGGCAAACGCGTTTCCCCTGCACCCAGCGACCTCGGGGCGTTTCGACTATCATGCTGGTATCGCCAGCGAAAGGAACCCGACCATGCTCTGGAACGCACATGAGACTGCCGACAGGATCGTTGTCATAAGCGACCTGCATCTTGGCGTCGACGACCGCTTTTCGCAAGATGTCGAAAACCGCGCGCTGCTGGTTGCGTTCGTCCAAGACTTGATAGATGCGGGCGACGTTCGGGAACTGGTGGTGGCAGGCGATATGCTGGACGAATGGATCGTGCCTTTGAACTACCCCGCCCAACGCTCATCCGACGAGTTCTACGCACGCTGCATCGCCAACAACCAGGTGGTATTCGACGCCTTAGCCGCCGCCGCGGGGGCCGGAATCAAGGTGGTGTACGTGCCGGGCAACCACGATATGCTGCTGGGCTCCCACGTGCTCGAGCAAGCAGCGCCGAACATCGTCCAAGCACGTGACGCGCGCGGCGTCGGAACCTATGTGACGGGCGACCGCGATGAGATAGCCATCGAGCACGGGCACCGCTACGACGTGTATTCCGCACCCGACCCCGTCTCGAACGCCCAGCTGGCGGGCAACGGCGACACGCTCCTTCCCCCAGGGTATTTCTACGCGCGTCTGGGCACCCAATGGGTGGCGGAAGGCAAGCCGAAGAACACGGTTGATTATCCGAAAGACGTGGCCGCGCCCGACCCGTCCGACACAGACCAGATGGGCGCCTACCTGCACTACCAGATGATGACCGGCATCCTGCTTTCCCAATACACGCCCGACATCGGCTTCGATCAAGACGTGTTCGAGATGCATATCGGCGGGCTTGAGGGCGCGTTTTCCGAATACGACCTGTGCCCGCGGACCATGGACGACGGCACCATCAGCGCGCCGACGCTGTACCGCAACTTCCAACGTTCGTGGGAAGAACGCCAACGCGTGAACCAAGTGGGCCGCACAACGCCATTCATCGAGGCGGCGAAGGGAACCTCCCATGCGCCCTACTTCCGTGAACAGGCGAAACGCCAATATATTGATGGTGTGGACAGCGGCATCGAGGTGGTTGCGTTCGGGCACACGCACATTCCCGATTTCCACGATTTCGGCGACGGCCGTTTCTACGTGAACAGCGGCACGTGGATCGACCACAACCTCGATGCCGCTTCCACCCGAACATTTGCCGTAATCACCACGGGGCCTACCGATTCGGCCGCGCTGTACCGCTACGACGCAAAGGGAACGGCCAGCGAGATAACCGCCGAAAACGCAGACGCATAAAGGCAGACGCCCCAACTAGGCCCGAAGCATGATATCGACAGGAGGCACGGACTCATGGGCATGATCTACGAAACGCTCTGTACCCCCGTGGCCTACGTGCGCAAGACCATGCACGACCTGCGTGCCCCAAAACGCTCTATGACCCGCATCCCCTTCGGGCCCGACGGCAATCAGGCCGTCTGCTTCTTCGAGCCGCCAGCGCCTACCAAGCGCACCGTGGTCATGTACTTTCATGGCGGCGCCTACCAGGTGGGCACCCCCGAAAGCATGGGAATGGTGGCCGACGCCTTCAACGCACAAGGCTATCGCTTCGTGTCGGTGGGCTTTCGCCTGCTCGATGCGGCGCCCTTCCCCGCCCAGGCGCACGACGCCTTCATCGGAGTGCGCACGGCCATTGAACATTTGGAAGAAAGCGGCATCGATTGCGGCTCCATCGTGCTCGGAGGCAATTCCGCGGGCGGACACGCAGCGGCGCTGGTTGCCTTCGGCCACGACCTGCAAAGCGAATACGGCATCGACGGGACGCGGATTCGCGGCCTCATATCGCTTGCGGGCATCGGCGATGTCGATGACATGTTCGCCCGCGCGCCGTTTTCCGCCCACGTGGATCTTCCCGGGTTCGATGCTTCCGACGACGCAGCCATGCATCGCGCTCTGGCGCCTTGGTCGCCCATCGAGCTGGTAAATGGGCAATGCCGCGTGCCCACGCTTGTGCTGCACGGTGCCCACGACAAGATGTCGCCCTACGCAAGCCAGGTGCGCTTCGTCGATCGCATCAACGCCGCATGCGGCCCGGGCACGGCGCAGCTCCACACGTTCGATTCGTGGGGCTACCAGCACATACTGCTTACCGTGAGCGGCTTTGCCGGAAATCCGAAGACGAGCGAGACCGTCGCAACGGTGTTCAATTGGATGGACGGGCTCGATCTGCCGCCCCGCCCATAGTCAACCCGTCCATCGCCAAATCCCACATCCCTTTGGCACGCGGGGGATCCGGCACGCAACTTCTACCCCAACCATTGAGCGATGCGCTGTTTGGCATCAGGTATTGGAATGGTCGCTTGGTGCGAGAGCATCCTATAATCAGAGACATGATTTCTTGAAAGGAGCGCGAACTATGAGCGAAGGCAAGAAGATCGTCATCATCGGCGGCGTCGCAGGCGGCGCCAGCACGGCGGCGCGACTGCGACGGCTCGACGAAAGCGCGCATATCGTCATGCTCGAACGCAGCGGTTACGTGTCCTACGCCAACTGCGGCCTGCCGTATTTCATCGGCGGGATCATCAAGGAACGCAAACGACTCACCCTCCAGACGCCGGAGAGCTTCCACACCCGTTTCAACGTGGATGCCCGCGTCAACACTGAAGCCACTTCCATCGATCGCACCGCGAAGACCATCCATGCGCGCAATCTGGAAACGGGCGAAGAATACGACGAGCCCTACGACGTCTTGGTGCTGTCGCCGGGCGCGCGCCCGTTGACTCCCCCGCTGCCCGGCATCGACGGGCCCAACATCTTCACGCTGCGCAACGTGGAAGACACCTACGCCATCGCCGACTTCATCGACCAGAAGCAGCCGAAATCCGCCGCCGTGGTGGGCGCCGGCTTCATCGGGCTTGAAATGGCCGAAAATCTGGCCGACCGCGGCATCGCCGTCACCGTCATCGACAAGCTCGACCACGTCATGCCCACGCTCGATGCCGACATGGCGGCCTTGGTGCACAACCAGCTCTACGATGCCGGCATCAAACTGCGTCTGCGCGCCGGCGTGGCCGGTTTCGCCCCGCAAGGCGATGCCGTGGAAGTGAGCCTGGACGACGACTGCGGCCCCATCGTCGCCGACATGGCCATCTTGGCCATCGGTGTGCGGCCCGAAAGCAGCTTGGCCGAAGCCGCCGGCCTGCCGCTGGGCGTGCGCGGCACCATCAAGGTTGACGACCACCTGCGCACCGAGGATTCCAGCATCTACGCCGTGGGCGATGCCATCGAAGTGACCAACCCCATCACGGGAGAAGCGACGGCCATCCCCCTGGCCGGTCCTGCCAACAAGCAGGGGCGCATCGTGGCCGACAACATCTGCGGCGCGGACCGCGCCTACAAGGGGACCATCGGCACCTCCATCATGAAGTGCTTCGATTCCACCATCGCATCGTGCGGTCTTACCTCGCATGCCGCGCAAACCGCGGGAATCGATTTCGATTACGTGGTCACCGTGCCCAATTCGCACGCGACGTATTATCCTGGCGCCAAGAGCACCATCTTCAAGGTTCTCTACGAGCGCGGCACCAACCGCATCATCGGCGCGCAGATCTTCGGAAGCGAAGGCGTCGACAAGCACATCGACGTGCTGGCCTGCGCCATCGGCCAAGGAGCCACCGCCGACGACCTCATGGAGCTGGAACTTTCCTACGCACCGCCCTACTCTTCGGCCAAAGACCCGGTGAATATGGTGGGCTTCGTCATCGAGAACATCACCACGGGCCTGACGGAAACGGCCCACTGGGACGTGCTGAAGGATTTCCCCGAAGATGCCGTGCTGCTCGATGTGCGCACGCCACGCGAATTCGCCCAAGACCACGAAGAGGGCGCAGTGCATATCCCGCTCGACGAACTGCGCGACCGTTTGGACGAACTGGACCCCAAGCGCTTCTTGTACGTGTATTGCGAAGTGGGAATCCGCAGCTACAACGCCTGTCGCATCTTGGCGCAGCACGGCTTCGATTGCGCCTTTTTGGAAGGCGGGCATGCGTACTTCAGCGGCGTGGATTACGCATCCTGGCGCAAGGAAGCCACCACCCCCTGCGGCATGCCCCAGTAACCCCGGCCTTTCCGTTCGCACCCCGCAAGCAAACGACCGCTCGGCCCCCATCGGCTGAGCGGTCGTTTACGTATCGGGATGCAAGCCGAGCGAACACCGCACATCGCATCGCCGTTTTGTTCGAGCCATCTTGCGCGAACGACAGCCGAGCGGACGGGTTGAAAGCGGCGTCAGCGGAGTCGGACCTCCTCAAAGACAAACAACCATCACGTTGCCTCGACCTTCGCCGATACGGTGCAGCGATAGGATCGCCCGCCTTCGCCTTCCAGAAGCCAAAATGAGCTGATTTCATAAAAAGGGCCCGTCCATCCAATGCCGTTTTGCAGCAGGAATTCAGCAAGCTCGCGATGGGCCCGGCCCACTTCGGCTTCGATGCCATCGAATGTCAGAAAGGCATAACGGCCGGCGGGGATATGCTCGAAACCCTCGCCGCCGCAGGCAGCAGGCATCACCAGGAACATCGAGTCATAGGCCGGAACGTCTTCTTGACGACGTCGGTCATCCGCCGTCATGCCGTATGGGGCCAAGATCACTTCGGGCACCTGCGGGAATTCGCCTATCAGACGGTCCAGTTCGTCTTCCATCGTCGCTATAACCTGCGCGTCATCGTCCATTGCCTCCCCTTCGCACAGCGTGACTACGGAACGCTCGGGCATGATCGAGAATTCAACCGTTCCGGAATCGGCCTGCGCGGCCGATTCCGCCTGCTGCAACAGATCCGCCATGACCCGTTCCTTGCGCTTCAGATCTTCGACACGCCCATGCAGGCGTTCTGCGTTTTCACGCAAAGACGGAATCAGATCCGCCGGCCCTTCGGCAGACAGCGCACGAGCCACATCGTGAAGGGCCATCCCCGAATCGACCAATACGTCGATGGCCACGAAACGATAGTAGTCATCGTAGGAATACAGGCGATAACCGGCAGCACTTACTTTGGCCGGATGGAGCAAGCCGATGCGATCGTAATGGATGAGCGTGTCTTTGGTGGTCTTGCACATGCGGGCGAATTCGCCGCTTTTGAGGAAACCTTTTGAAGGCATCGGAATCCCTCCTTGACTCTGGTGTTACCCCATACTTTAGCATGGGCACCTCGTCCCAAGGAGACCGCATGGAAAAGCTCGCCCAAACGCATACCGCAACTTCCCTCTTGAAATTCGCATTGCCCAGCGTCTTGATGATGCTGTTCCTGTCCGCCTACACCATGGTGGACGGATTGTTCGTGTCGCAGTTCGTCGGCACAACGGCGCTTTCGGCGCTGAACATGACCATGCCGCTTATGGGGCTGTTCATGGCGCTGGCCATCATGCCGGCCGCCGGCGGGAGCGCCATCATCGCGTCGGCTTTGGGCGCGGGCGACCGGAACCGGGCATGCCGGACGTTGTCGCTCATCGTACTGACGGAAGCCATCGTGGGGGTCTCGTTTTCCGTTGCCGGCAACGTCTTCCTGGTGCCGATCGTCACTGCTCTGGGAGCCAACGCCGATCAGATGCCCTACTGCATCGAATACCTGCGCATCTACCTTGCAGCAGTGCCGTTCCTCATGCTGCAAAGCTGCTTCCAGACGTTTCTCACCACGGCAGGGCGCCCCGGATTGGGACTCGCGGCGGTAACCTGCGCAGGGTTGGCCAACGTGGCGCTCGATTACGTGTTCATGGGCTTGCTCGGATCGGGCATCGGCGGGGCAGCCTGGGCAACCGGCATCGGCTACGCCATACCCAGCCTATGCGGCCTGATATTCTTTGCCAAACGCAGCCGTCCGCTGCACTTCGCGCGCCCGCGCTTCGAGTTGCGGACGTTGGCGCATGCCTGCGGAAACGGAGCGAGCGAGATGGTGGCCAACCTGGCAGAAAGCGTGACCACCTTCCTGTTCAACATGCAGGCGCTGGCGCTGTTCGGCACCGACGGCGTGGCCGCCATAACGGTGCTGCTTTATTTCGAGTTCCTGTTCACCAGCGTGTTCTACGGATACAGCGCCGGGATAGCCCCCGTCATCAGCTACAACAACGGCGCGCGCAACATCGCGCAACTCAAGCATGTCGTGGAATCGGGCCTCAAAACCATCGCTGCCCTCTGCGCAGCTTCCTTCACGCTCGTCCATTTGCTGGGCCCGACCCTCATAAGCCTGTTCGTCGGCAATTCCCCTGCCGTCTGCGACATCGCCAATCGAGGGCTGCCAATCTATTCGTGCGCATTCCTGCTGATGGGCTTCACCTTCTTCGTTTCGGATACCTTCACCGCGCTCGGCGACGGCAAGACATCGGCGCTCATCGCGTTCTCGCGTTCGTTCCTGTTCCTGGGTGCCACGCTTCTGGTGTTGCCGCGCCTTTTCGGCGAGATGGGCCTGTGGTGCGCACTGCCCGTAGCCGAACTGGCCGGCGCTTTGGTGGCTGGCGCCTGCTTCCTGCGCAATCGCAGGCGCATCGGGTTCGTCGGCAAGGCGCCCGTTGCGACGCGTAAAGAAGCAGCCTGAAGGCGGACGATACCGTCCACTCGTTTGCAAATCCGCTATGCGAGCACTTCACCGCCCAGCGACAGCGTGGTCACTGCGCAGTCAAGCGATTTTCCCGACTGCTGGAGGGCGGTGCGCACGGCGTGTTCCAAACCGGCGCAGCAGGGCACTTCCATGCGCACGATGGTCACGCTGGTTATGTCGTTTTCGGCGATGATGGCCGACAGCTTCTCGGTGTAATCGATGCCATCGAGCTTGGGGCAGCCGATAAGGCAGATGCGTCCGGCAATGTAGTCGCGGTGAAAGGCGCCGTACGCATAGGCGCAGCAATCTGCGGAAATCAGCAGGTCGGCCCTGGAGAAATAAGGGGCCTGGATCGGGGCCAGCTTGATTTGGACCGGCCAATTCTCCAGCCTGCTCGGCGCCGTCGGCGCACCTGCGGATGCGGTCGAGGCGCCAGCTGACCCATGGTCGATAACCCGCATGCGCGCACCCGGGCATCCACCCGGCGTGCCTGCCGCAGCCGATTCGCGCTTGCGGCGAGCCACCGCATCGGCGTCATAGGCCGCCGCTTCCCGTTCCACGAAATGGATGGCGTCAACCGGACAGGCGGGCAGGCAGTCGCCCAAACCGTCGCAATAATCATCGCGCACCAGCCGCGCCCTGCCGTCGATGATGGCGATTGCCCCCTCGTGGCAGGCTTGTGCGCACAGACCGCACCCGTTGCATGTTTCCTCATCGATTTCAATGACGGTTCTCAGCATTTCCGCCGCTCCTTTTTTCGTGTTCGTGTTCCGAAGATTGTCCCGAAGATAGGCGGCGGCTGTTACGCTGTATGTTGTTATGACAACAAACGCAAAACACCTCGACTTCGATGCCCTCAGCCGTACGCGCCTGTTCGCCGGCGCCGAACCGCAAGAAATCGAAGCCATGCTCGATTGTCTGAGTGCGCGCACGAAGCGTTTCAAGCAGGGCGAATACCTGTATCTTATGGGGCAGAGCATCGATTCGCTGGGGTTGGTCTTGCAAGGCGCCGTGCGCATCGAGAACGCCGACGCATGGGGCAACATCACCGTAATGGAGCATGTGGGCTCAGGTGGCGTGTTCGCAGCCACGTATGCCGCCCTGCCCCAGACGCCGCTCATGGTAAACGTCGTTGCGGCCAAGGACTGCACCGTGCTGTTCTGCAACGTTGAGCGGATCCTGAGCACCTGCACGGACGCTTGCAGCCACCACCGCATCGTGAGCGAGAATCTGCTTGAGATATTCGCCCGCAAAAACCTCGACCTTTCGTGGCGCATCTTCCATTCCGCCCCGAAAACCATCCGCGGCAGACTGCTGTCTTTCCTCTCGTTCGAATCGAGCAAAGCCGGAAGCCGCGAATTCGATATCGATTTCAATCGCCAGCAACTGGCCGATTATCTGGGCGTGGATCGCAGCGCACTTTCAAACGAACTTTCCAAGATGCAGGCAGAAGGTCTGCTTCGCACGCACCGCAGCCACTTCGTTTTGGAAGAATCCCAAAACGACGGCTGACGCTGCGCGGCTTGGCAACTTGAAGATGCCATGGCCGCTCGCCGAATACTATTGATACAGATTATCATTAGCGCTATCCTTCTTGCCAGACAGACGAGAAATAGCCCATTGCGCTTGCGCAGTGGGCGGCAAGGACGTGCTTATGAAATGGGTTTGCACCATCTGCGGTTACGTATACGACGAAGAAGCCGGCATGCCCGAAGCGGGCATCGCCGCCGGAACCAAATGGGAAGACGTGCCCGCCGATTGGGTTTGCCCTTTGTGCGGCATGGGCAAAGACGTGTTCGAACCGGTGGCTGAAGAACCGGAAGAGGCGGTGGCTGAATCGGAAGCGGCAGCCCCTGCCGAGCCCGATGCCCCCATCCACCTGACCATCGACGGCACCGCCGTGGAAGCCGCGGGCGGATCGACCGTCTTGGAAGCCGCGCAGGCCGCCGGCATCGCCATCCCCACGTTGTGCAAGCTGGCCTATGCCTCCCCCACCGGGGCTTGCGGCATGTGCACGGTGGAATTGGCCGATGGCACGACGGTGCGCTCTTGCACTGCACCGGCCGTCGAAGGCATGGAGATAACCGTCAACGGCGACGCGGCAGTGGCCGCCCGCAAGCAATCGCTGGCCTACATCATGGACAACCACGATTACAACTGCGGCGCCTGCCCCGAAATCGGCAAATGCCGCCTGGCGCAATTCGCCGAAGAATACCAGGTATTCGGAGCCCCGTTTTCCGTCGAGCGCCTGGCATCGGTGCACCGCGATGAAACCAACCTCTTCTTCGATTACAACCCGGCCAAGTGCATCAAGTGCCGCCGCTGCGTGAAAACCTGCTCCGAGCGCCAGGGTGCCGGCATCATCGACATCGTGGGGGCGGGGGCAGATGCGCACGTTGCCGCCAAACCGGCAGGAGCCGATGCACCCGCCATCGACAGCCTGTGGATAGACAGCGCCTGCGAGAACTGCGGCAACTGCCAAGCTGCCTGCCCCACCGGTGCCCTCACCACCAAGGCGCAGCGCACCTACCGCCAATGGGAGGTCTCGCGCGTGCGCACCACCTGCCACAACTGCGGAACCGGTTGCCAGCTGGACTACCTGGTGCGCAACGGACGCATCGTCGACACCGAGCCGGCCGATGGCGACGTGAACCACGGCCTCATGTGCATCAAAGGCCGCTGGGGCTACGACTACGTCGGCAGCGAGGCGCGGTTGACCACGCCGCTCATCAAGCGCGATGGCGTGTTCCATGAAGCATCGTGGGATGAAGCGCTCGACGAAATCGAAAACCGCATGAAGGCCATCCGCACCGAAAGCGGCCCCGATGCCATCGGAGGGTTCTCTTCGTCGCGCACCACCAATGAAGACAACTACGTGTTCCAGAAGATGATGCGCTGCGGCTTCGGCACCAACAACGTCGACCAATGCGCACGCGTATGCCACTCCGCCACGGTTTCCGGCTTGGCGGAAGCGTTCGGTTCGGGTGCCATGACCAATTCGATCGAAGACGTCGAGAACACCGACATGCTCTTCCTCATCGGCGCCAATCCCACCGAGGCCCACGCGGTACTCGGCACCGGATTGCGCCGCGCCGTCGCGCGCGGAGCCAAGTTGGTGGTGGCCGATCCGCGTGAAATCGACCTGGCGCGCCGAGCCGACGTGTTCATGCAGGTGCGCCCCGGCACCAACGTGGCGCTGGTGAACGCGATGATGAACTGCATCTTCGAAGAAAGCCTGGAAGACGCCGAGTTCATCGCAAACCGCACGGAAGGCGTCGAAGCGCTCAAAGAGGTCGTTTCCCGCTACACCCCGGAAAGCGTATCCGGACTCTGCGGCGTTGACGCCCAAACCATCCGCGAGGCCGCCCGCCTGTACGCCACCGCGCCCACGGCCGCCATCGTCTACTGCCTGGGAGTAACCGAGCATTCCAGCGGAACCGAAGGCGTGCTTTCCGTGGCGAACCTGGCCATGGTCTGCGGCAATCTGGGCAAGCCCGGCTGCGGCGTCAATCCGCTGCGCGGGCAGAACAACGTGCAGGGCGCCTGCGACATGGGGGCCATGCCCGACAAGTATCCCGGCTACCAGATGCTCGCCGTCCCCGAAAACCGCGAGAAGTTCTCGAAGGCGTGGGGCGTCGACCTGCCCGAAAAGCAAGGCCTCACGCTGACCGACATGATCTGCGCGGCAGAAGACGGATCGGTGCGCGCCCTCTATATCATGGGCGAGAACCCCGCCGTTACCGACCCGGACATCGGGCACGTGCGCAAGGCGTTGGAGAACCTCGATTTCCTGGTGGTACAGGACATCTTCTTGGACGAAACGGCGGCTTTGGCCGACGTGGTCCTTCCTGCCACCTGCGCCGTCGAAAAAGAGGGCACGTTCACCAACACCGAGCGCCGCGTGCAGCGCGTGCGCAAAGCGGTGGACGCTCCCGGCCAAGCCCGCAACGACTCCGCAATCCTGTGCGAAGTCGCCACACGCATGGGCTACCCGATGGAATACAAAGGCGCTGCAGCCGTCATGGATGAAATCGCCGCGCTCACGCCGAGCTACGGCGGCATTTCCCATGCCCGCCTAGACAAGCAAACCGTGCAATGGCCCTGCCCAGCACCCGACCATCCGGGAACCCCTATCCTGCACGTGAAGGGCTTCGCCCGCGGCGAGCGCGCGCTGTTCACCCCCTGCGAGCATAAAGATGCCGTCGAGCTGCCCGACGACTCCTATCCGCTGACCATGACCACGGGCCGCGTGCTCTACCAATACAACTGCGGCAACATGCTGCGCCACACCCCCGGCATCGTGGATGTCAACGCCGACAGCTTCATCGAGCTCAACGATGCCGACGCAAAGACAAACGGCGTTGCCGACGGTGATCGAGTACGCGTTTCGTCGCGCCGCGGCGCTGTGACGGTGCGCGCCCACGTGGGAAGCAAGATAAAGCAAGGGGCGGCCTGGATGCCGCTGCACTTCCCCGACGGCTACGGCAACGAACTCACCATCGCGGCGCTCGACGACATCGCGCGCATCCCCGAATACAAGGTATGCGCCATCAAGGTCGAAAGAGCCTGATCGCCGCAAACGATTCGCACATCCCGCACCTTCAGCCACCGCCCGGCTGAACGGATGAAAAGAAGGCCTCCCGGAACCGGAACCGGGAGGCCTTCTATGCGAGGAGGACGAGATCGTCGAACTACGCGATGGGAGGGGTTCCCTCGAAATTGCCCACGATGGCTTCGATCTGCACTTTGGCATCCATGGGCAGCGCAGCCACTTCGACCACGCGGCGAGCCGGGGTTCCTTCGGGGAAGAAGCCCAGGTATGCTTCGTCGACGGCATCCATGTCGGCCAAGTCGGCCACGTAGATGTTCACCTTGACCACGTCTTCGATCACATGGTCGACGCTTTCGATGATGGTCTTGATGTGGGTCAGGCACTGCGCAGCCTGTTCTTTGGCACCGCCGGCCACCAGTTTGCCGGAAGCCAGGTCGATGGGCAGCTGGGCCGAGATGTTGTTGTAGTGCGAGAAGGCCACGGACTGCGTGGAAAGCGAGCAGCGCGGGGCGGCATCGGTGTTGGCGGCTTCAACGATCAAGCCGTGACGGGCCTCGACTTCTTGCGGGGGCGTGCCGTCGCCATGGGAAACCACGGCTTCCACCTGGACCAAGGCGCCCATGGGCAGCGCAGCGGCGGCCACGACCGTACGGGCGGGCACGTAGGCCACGGCGCGAGCGATGCCCGAATCGGGGAAGAACGTCTTGTAGACCTCGTTCATGGCGTCGACGTCGGCCAGGTCGTTCAAGAAGACGGTCACCTTGACGATGTCATCGAACGGCACATCGATGCTGGTGAGGATCGACTTGATGTTGCGCAGGCACTGGGCGGTCTGGGCCTTCACGTCGCCGGGGACCAAGCGGCCCGTAACGGGATCGATGGGCAGCTGGGCCGTGATGTTGTTGTAGTGCGAGAATGCCACGGTCTGGGAAGACAGGGCGCTTTGCGGGGCGTTGGCGGTGGCGTTGACCAGCTTGATCAAGTCGCCGGCCTGCGGTGCGTCGGGAATGGTGCCCTCGCCGTTGGTCAACAGGGCTTCCACCTGCACCAGCGCATCCATGGGCAGCGCCGAAACGGCCACAATCGTCTTGGCGGGAACGTACGTCGGGAAAAACGCTTCGCACACTTCTTCCACCATGTCGGCGTCGCGGATGTCCGTGACGAAAATGGAGATGCGCACGATGTCGCTCATGGCATGCTCGATGCTCTCCACGATGGCCTCGATGTTCTCGAAGCACTGGACGGCCTGGTCCACGATGTCGCCTTCCACCAAAGCGCCCGTTTCGGGGTCGATGGGCAGCTGGGCCGAAAGGTTGTTGTAATGCGAGAAAGCCACGGTCTGCGAGCACAGCGCGCTCTGCGGTGCCGCGTCGGTGTTCCGTGCCAAAACCACGTTGTCAGCGCTCATATTGGTATCCTCCCTTTGGATGCCTACGGTATGTCTGCGAAACCGGCTCCCTGCCGGACCGCCTTCCCGCCTCGGCGCTCTCTCCGTGCCTTTTCCACCGAGCGGGAAGGCTGAAGTATACCTTTTTGTGCAGATGCACAAAATAGGTTTTGGGAAGATTTGCGGCCGGCGGAAAGCGCCCGATTTCCCGCTTTTCGACAAAGCTGGAAGCCCCTTACGGGGACCATGCGCAAAACCGCTGCACCGTACCGGTTTGATGCAGGTTTTCCGTACCTACCGTTCACCGATTGGTTTTCTCGGCCCAGGCCGACGAACCTTCATCCCGCTTGTTCGAATTGGCTGTTGTAGAGCCGCGCATAAGCTCCAGCCTTGGCAATGAGCTCGGTATGCGTGCCTTTTTCTACGATGTCGCCATTCTCCATCACCAAAATGAGGTCGGCGTTTTTAATGGTCGAGAGCCTATGGGCGATGACGAAACTCGTCCGTCCGCTCATCAGAGTGTCCATAGCATGCTGAACCTTCTGTTCGGTACGGGTGTCCACGCTGCTCGTAGCCTCATCGAGAATGAGCAGCGGCGCATCTTCGACCATGGCGCGGGCGATGGTTATCAGCTGTCGCTGTCCGGCAGAAAGGTTCTCGCTTGCCAACGTCGTATCGTAACCCTGCGGAAGGCGGGCGACCAGATCCGACAACCCGCACGCCTTGCAGACCCCATCAAGGTCAGAATCGTCGACTCCCGGCGTATCGAAAACGAGGTTTTCGCGCAAAGTGCCCTCGAACAGCCAGGTATCCTGCAACACCATGCCGAACAACTTATGCACGTTTTCTCTCGTTATCTCACACGTCGGCATGCCATCCACGGCGATTCGCCCTGAATCAACCTCGTAAAAGCGCATCAGCAAATTGACGATGGTGGTCTTTCCGGCTCCTGTCGGGCCGACGATGGCCACCTTGGCGCCCGGATCGGCCGCAGCCGAAAAACCATGGATGATCTCGTTGTCCGGATCGTAGCCGAACCGCACCTCTTCGAACGTCACCCTGCCTTCCACCTCATCAAGATGATCGGTTTTCTGCGATTCGTCTTCCATTTCCTCTTGGCCCAAGAATTCGAACACCCGCGTGCATGCCGCTGCCATGCTCTGCACGCTGGTGGCCGCTTGCGAAAGATTCTGTATGGGCTCGGTGAACAGACGGATGTAGATCATGAAGGCCACGATGACGCCGAAGCTGATAGAACCCTGCATCGCAAGCACGGCCCCCACGACGCACACCACGACATACGCCAGATTGCCGATGAAGGTCATGAGCGGCATCATCAGACTGGACAGAAACGTCGATTTCCACGCCACCTGATACAAACTGTCGTTCATCTTATGAAAAGTCGTGCCAACCTGCTGCTTTGCATTGAATACCTTGACCACATCGAGGCTTGAGAACACTTCGTCGACATGGCCGTTGATTTTGCCGAGTTCGACTTGCTGCTGATTGAAATTCGGCTGGGATTTCTTTATCACCACCGTCGTCAGCAAAACCCCCACGAGCGTCGCCACAACGCCCGCCACCGTCATCGTCAAGTTGGTGATGGCCATCATCGCCAGCGCGCCCACCAGCATTGCAAGCGACGAGACCAAGGTCGAGAGACTCTGATTCATGGTCTGTCCGACCGTGTCCACGTCGTTGGTGATACGCGACAAGACATCGCCCGACGGCGTTGAATCCAGATAGCGCAAAGGAAGTTGGTCGATCTTTTCGGAGATGTCACGCCGCATGCTTTGGGTGATGCGCTGGGCCACCGTGGCCATGATGAAACCCTGGACATAGTTGACGACGAACCCCGCAAGATACAGAAACACCAGCAGCCAGGCAATGGAAACCACCGCCGATATATCGAAATCGCCGGTGAGTCCCTGCGTGATGATGTCGGTCATATCGCCGATCTTGGATGGTCCGATAAGGTTGAACACCGCGCCCGCCAAAGAAAGGATCACCGCTGCGCAGATTCCCCACTTCAAGGCGCCGACGTATTTCAACAGGCCCGAAAAAGCACCCTTCAGGTCTGCTCCTTGCTCCATTGCCCGAGCACCGGATCCTGGCATGTTATCAGACATGTTCGAGCTCCTCTTTAGACATCTGCGAACCGGCTATTTCCCGATAGGTAGTACAGGAAGCGATGAGTTCGTCATGCGTTCCCTGACCAGCCACGATTCCGTGGTCCAGAACGACGATATGATCGGCGTTGCGTATGGTGCCTATACGTTGCGCGACCATGAGCCGGGTCACGTCGTGGCACGTATGCTCGAGCGCTTCGCGCAGCGCCTTGTCGGTGGAGAAATCAAGCGCCGAAAACGAATCGTCGAATACGAGGATCTCGGGTTTTCGGGCTATTGCGCGGGCGATGGCGATTCGCTGGCGCTGGCCTCCCGAAACATTGCGGCCCCCCTGCTCGATGAGGGCATCGGCGCCCCCATCCATTTCGGCCACGAAATCAGAGGCCTGGGCTACATCCAAAGCCTCGGAGACCTCTGCGTCCTCGATCGGCGCACCGCTTTCGCCATAGGCGACATTGGATGCCACGGTTCCCGAGAACAACGTCGCGGTCTGCGGCACGTAGCCAATGCGATCATGCAGGTCATCGAGTGCAAAATCCTTCACGTCAACGCCATCCACGAGCACGCACCCCGAAGTCGCATCGTAGAGACGATCCACCAGCTGCACGAGCGTCGTCTTGCCCGATCCCGTCGTGCCGATGAGCGCCACCGTCTGACCGGGCTCGGCCGAAAACGAAATATGCGAAAGCACTTCGCCCCCGTCCGGATAGGAAAACGACACATCGCGAAACTCGATGCGGCCCCGATTCGAAGGAGTAACATCCGCCCCCGCACCATCGCGCACGCTGCTTTGTGCGTCGATGACCTCGCATACGCGCCCGGCAGCCACTTGGGCTCGCGGCAGCAGGATGAACACCATGTTGAGCAAGATGAAGGCGAGGATTACCTGGATGGCGTAATTCGAGAACACCACCATGTCCGAGAACACCGACAAGCGCAGCGAAATCTCGGATGCCTGGATAAGATACGCGCCGATCCAATAGACGACCATCGTGAGCATCGATGTCACGAAAGTCATACCCGGATTCATGATGGCCATAACCCGGTTGGCAACGAGGTTCACATCCGTTATCTCGTCGTTGGCTCCAGCGAACCGCTTTTGTTCCCATTGCTCGGCGTTATAGGCATGGACGGGACGGATGCCGCTGAGATGTTCGCGCGTAAGGCGGTTGATCTTGTCGGTGATGCCTTGGACGCGCCTGAAACGCGGAACGGCGAAGATGAGGGTTGCCGCAAGCATGATGATGACCACGAACACGGCCACCGCCGTTGCCGTCGACCATTCCCACCCTTTGCCTGCGATCTTGCACACGGCCCACACGGCCAAGATAGGCGCCTTGATGATGGCCTGCAGCCCCATGGCCACAAGCGTTTGGATCTGCGTGATGTCGTTGGTGGTACGGTTGATCAGGCTCGAAGTGGAAAAATGCTCGACATCGCCTTTCGACAGTTCGATCACCTGGTCGAAAACAAGACCGCGCAACGTGCGCGCCAACCCTGCGGCCACCCGAGCTGCAAAATATCCGACCGCGAACGAGCTCGCCATGCTTCCCAGAGCGCAGAACAGCATACCGCTGCCTTGCGCCAGGATGTCGGACATGGACGAACCTTCCGTTTCCACCAGCGTGGTGATGGCCGACATGTAGTCGGGGAGCTTCAAATCGAGCCAAACCTGCACGATGATGAGAGTCAGGCACAACGCGACCGAAAGCCGCTGTTTGCCATCGAGGTATTTCAGAACCTTGAGCATCGCCCATCCTTTCGACAGGAAGACAGACAGGACAAATGAGCAGCCATCATGATTCCATCCCCTTCCGGCGAACAACCATCTCTTCCACTCGATGCGTTATCCTCACCAGTTCGGCAGCCTCGGAATCATCCAGGGCGCAGAGCAGTTCTTCGAGGCCGTCGACGGCCTGTTCGAAGCCGTCTTGTGCAAATCGAGCGCCGGCAGGAGTTATGATCACTTCGATTCCCCGGCGATCGTCAGGATTGGGGATTCGCTCCACAAAGCCCTTCCGCTCAAGCGAATTCAACGTATTGGCGATGCGCGAAGTTGAAACCGACAACCTCCGAG
The DNA here is from genome assembly GCA_040774885.1 of Eggerthellaceae bacterium. Taxonomy (GTDB): domain Bacteria; phylum Actinomycetota; class Coriobacteriia; order Coriobacteriales; family Eggerthellaceae; genus JAXGTO01. The sequence goes on from JAXGTO010000005.1 coordinate 25,683, forward strand.
ACAAATCGCTGGGAGCCAGCCCCCCTTCTTCGTCCAAGAGGATTCCGAGAAGGGCCATCTCGCCTTTCGACACCTCGCCCATTTGGCGGGCAGGTCCCCGCTCGATAACCAAAAGGCTCTTCAGCAAGTCGATGGCAAGCTCCCTCTTGTCAGAAGCTGCATCGTTTCCCGCTTCAAAGGCGCTGCGGTTTGCCGCAGCATCCGCAAAGTCCTTTGCAGCACAAACGGCACCATCGCCTTCGCAATCCCTCGTCTGAACGTTCACCGACCCACCGGCCATAGGGTGCTCCTCTTTTTCTCTATCGGTGTTAGTTACTTTTACCAATAGATACTCTGCTTCCCTGCCGGTGCTTTGTCAAACCGACCGAACCCACGGTTTTCGATTCGTTACCTTGATGCCATCCCCTGCACAACCCTCCCTACCGCGATAAAGCCGAATAACGGGGGCATCGAGCTGCGCCCGCCGACATGACGGCCCATGGGCCATGCAACGACGACGGCGTTTGCCGACCATGATGAAACTGCGGCGAAGCCGGCCTTCCACCGCCGCCGTAATTCGCGGGCGCCCTCACCGGCTTTTCGTTGACACGGCGCAACAACCACCGCAGTATTGATGGAATAACCCGCGCAGACAGCGCGGATCGCCGAACCGCTGACAAAAGGAGCCGCCATGCATCGCATCCACTGCTTGAACAACATCTCCGCACGCGGAACGGACCTGCTCACCGATTCATACGAACTCACCGATTCGATGGACGATGCCACGGGTGTCTTGGTGCGAAGCGCTGCCATGCATGACACCGAGTTCCCCGACAGCCTGCTGGCCATCGGCCGCGCCGGTGCCGGAGTGAACAACATCCCGCTCGACCGCTGCGCGCAAGAAGGCATCGTCGTGTTCAACACCCCCGGAGCCAATGCCAACGCCGTCAAAGAACTCGTTATCTGCAGCATGCTGCTGGCCAGCCGCGACATCATCGGCGGCGTGAAATGGGTACGCGAAAACGCCGACGATCCGGCCGTGGGCAAGGCCGCCGAAAAAGCCAAGAAGGCCTTCGCCGGACACGAGATCATGGGCAAGAAGCTGGGCGTCATCGGGCTGGGTGCCATCGGCGCCATGGTGGCCAACGCCGCCGTCGACCTGGGAATGGACGTCTACGGATACGACCCGTACGTGTCGGTGGGCGCCGCGTGGCGCATGTCCACCGAGGTCAACCACATGACCGATCTCGATCAGCTGCTGGCTGAATGCGATTTCGTGACCATCCACGTCCCAGCTGTCGAAGGCACCATCGGCATGATCGACGCGCATGCGCTGGCCTGCATGAAGGAAGGCGCCGTGTTCCTCAACTTCTCGCGCGATACGTTGGTGGACGCCGAATCCATGGCCCAAGCGCTGGAAACAGGCCGCGTAGGCACCTACGTCACCGACTTCGCCACGCCGGAAGTGGTCAAGATGGAGCACACCATCGTCCTTCCCCACCTGGGCGCCTCCACGGCGGAAGCCGAAGACAACTGCGCCATGATGGCAACGCTGGAACTGATGGATTACATCGACAACGGCACCATCCATCATTCGGTCAACTACCCCGAATGCGACATGGGACGCGTAGCCGAGGGAATGGGCCGCATCGCCGTGCTGCACGGCAACGAGCCCAACATGGTCAGCCGCATCACCGAGTGCATCGGCAACGCAGGCGTCAACATCGCCAACCTGACCAACGCTTCGCGCAACGGCAACGCCTACACGCTCATCGATACCGATGAAGACGTTTCGCAGGCCGGCATCGATGCCATTGCGGATCTCGAGGGTATCCGCCTCGTCCGCGTCATCGCGTAACCGCAAGCGCAACCTTCTTCTCATACTCCGCCTGAACACGACTGGACCCGGGAAATCCCGGGTCCAGCCAGATAAAGCGTTGCGATGGATAGAATCGAATAATCGACGGCTGAATCCACTCATCTCCCGGTGTTAGGATGAGAATATCCAATTCCCTTTGGGAGGAGAACCTATGCCGCGCGAAAGCTACCCTGAACTCTTCGAACCTCTCACCATCAAGCGCATGACCATCAAAAACCGCGTTTCGATGGCGCCGATGGGCACAAACTTCGCCGAATCAGACGGGCAGATGAGTCCGCTGCACATGGATTACTACGAGCAACGCGCCCAAGGCGGCGTGGGGCTCATCATCATGGAAAACGCCTGCGTCGAATTCCCCGAAGGGTCCAACGGCACCACGCAGCTGCGCATCGATTCCGACAACTACATCCCCCGGCTGTACCAGCTGTGCGAGCGCGTGCACCAGCACGGCGCGTGCATTTCGGTGCAGATCAACCATGCTGGAGCATCCACGATGGCCTCGCGTATCGGCATGCAGCCCATTTCCGCCAGCAACATCCCATCGAAACCCGGTGGGGAAATCCCCCGGCCCGCCACCGCAGAAGACCTGGAACGCATCGCCAAGGCCTACGGCGCATCGGCACGGCGTGCCCAGATAGCAGGGTTCGACTGCGTGGAAATCCATGCCGGCCACGGCTATCTCATCAGCCAATTTCTTTCTCCTTTGACCAACGACCGCACCGACGAATTCGGCGGATCGGCAGAAAACCGCGCACGGTTCTGCAAGATGGTGGCGCAGGAAGTGCGCGGCGCCGTAGGTCCCGATTACCCCGTGCTGTGCCGCGTGAGCGCCGATGAGATGGTGGAAGGCGGAAACGATATCGAGGACACGCTGGAGTTGCTGCAGTACTTCATCGACGACATCGATTTGATCGACGTTTCCTGCGCCCTGCCGCAAAACATCCAATACCAGCTGGACACCGGCGACCTGAAGGACGGATGGCGCTCGTACATGGCGCGCGAAGTGCGCGAACACACGGGACTTCCCGTCATCACCACCGGCAACATCCGCTCGCCGCGCGTTGCCGAAGCCATCCTGGAAGCCGGCGATGCCGACCTCATCGGGATCGGACGCGGCCTCATCGCCGACCCCAACTGGGTCAACAAGGTGCAGCATGGACAGCGCGCCTTGCTGCGCAAGTGCATCAGCTGCAACATCGGTTGCGCCGGCCACCGGCTGGGCCTCAACGCGCCCATCCGCTGCACGGTGAACCCCTACGTCAATCTCTGGGAAGACATCCACCCGAAGGTTTCCAAACCCTGCAACGTGGTGGTGATCGGCGGCGGCACGGCGGGGCTCGAAGCCGCTTGCACCGCGGCCGAAGCGGGCTGCCAAACGTTCCTGTACGAGCGCAACGCCGCCGTAGGCGGACTCGCTGCCGAAATCTGCAAGATTCCCGGCAAGGAGCGCATCGCCGATTTCGTCCGCTACCAGAACAACCGCGCCGCAACGCTGGACAGCCTCTACGTGTTCACCGGTTTGGAGCCCACAGTTAAAAACATCGCACCCCTCAAGCCCGCCGTGGTGGTAAACGCCACAGGATCCGATCCGCTGCTGCCACCCATCGACGGGCTTCGCGATCATCTGGATCTGCCCGACGGCCACGTGCATTCCATCATCGATATGATCGACCACGTCGACGACTTCCCCACTGACATGACGGGCAAGAAGGTAGTGGTGGTGGGAGGCGGTGCTGTGGGCCTTGATGTGGTGGAGTTCTGCGCCCCGCGCGGAGCCAACGTGACCATCGTGGAGATGCTGCCGCAAATCGGCCGCGACCTCGATCCGGTGAGCAAGGCCTACATGGGCGAAGTCATGCAGAAGCACCACGTGCGCCAAATGACCGAAACGGCGCTGCAGAAGGTCAATGCGGACCATTTCACGGTCAAGCTGCCCGACGGCACCGTCACGGACCTTCCCTTCGACGAAGGGTTCGTCTGCCTGGGCATGAAATCGCGCTCGCCGCACCTGGAAGAAATCGAAGCAGCCTTTGCCGATACCGATGTGGAAATCATCAACATCGGCGACGCGAAGCGTGCACGGCGCATCATCGAAGGCGTTCAGGAAGGGCACAACATCCTCAAGGTGCTGCGCCGTCTAGGGTACCTTCCGCGCACGTTCGAATAAGCCCCAACCGACACGAAATGCAAGCGGCCCTCGACTTTTCCGTCGGGGGCCGCGCTTGTTCTGGGAGCCTTCGCCTTAACCGGCGAACAAGTCGTTGAACGCCTCGCTCATGGTGGGATGCGTGTAAATTGCATCGCGCAGCGTTTCGTAGGGCAGCTCGGCATCGATGGCCATCTTCATCTGATTGATGAGCTCATGGCTTTCCGCGCAGAACAGGTGCGCGCCCACGATATGGCCGGTGCCCTCGTCCACCACCGCTTTCAACAGTCCCACCGGCTTGCGCAGCACCTGGGCTTTGGGAATGGCCGCTGCCGGCAGGGAAAACGTCCGCACCTTCATCCCCGCTTTCCGGGCCTCTTCTTCGGTAAGGCCGACGCGCGAAAGCGGCGGATCGATGAACACGCTGTAGGGAACGGCACCGCGGTTGGCGGTGGTGCGGCTGCCGTCGCCCAGCAACTGGCCGGATACGATGCGGAAATCGTCGAGCGATACGTAGGTGAACTGGAGCCCGCCCGCCACGTCGCCCATGGCCCAGATGTTGTCGGCGGTGGTGCGCAGGTGCTCGTCCACCTTGACCGCGCCCCGCTCGGTGGTTTGCACGCCGGCGGCTTCCAGGTTCAGGCCCTCGATATTCGGTCGGCGCCCCGTGGCCACCAGCACGGCTTCCGCTTCGAACGTGCGCTCGGTGCCACCAACAACAACGTCCACTGCGGCAGCGGCAGAGCCTTCGCGCACACATTGCGTGGAGGCATTGCGCACCAGTTCCATGCCGCGCGCTTCAAGCGAGTCGAGCACGGCAGCCGCCACCTGGGCATCTTCGCGCGGGATGAACGCATCGCCGTCTTGCACCATGGTCACCTGCGCGCCGAAATCCAAGAACATCGAGGCGAATTCCAGCCCGATGTAGCCGCCGCCGATGATCACCAGGCGGTGGGGCAACTCGTGCATTTCGAGCATCGTGTCGCTGGTATGGACGCGGGCGTTTCCTTCCAGCCCCTCGATGGGCGGAACGAATGCCTGCGAGCCCGTGTTGATGAAAACCTGTTCGGCCTCGACGGTCTGTTCGCCGTCGGCACCGGCAATGGCCACATGATGGGCATCGACGAACGAAGCCGTGCCGTCGATGACATCGATGTTGGGGTTATCGGCAGCCTTGTGGTAGTTTTTATCGCGCAGCATCGCCGCCAGGCGGTTCTTCTGGTCGATGGCCTCCGCATAACGCTGGGCCCGTTCTTCGAAGGTGCCGCCCATCGCCGCCGAAAGCGCCGCGCTTTCCACCAGCGACTTGGTGGGGATGCAGGCGACGTTGATGCAGGTGCCGCCGTAGCGCTGCGCGTCCCGTTCGACCAGCGCCACTTTTCGTCCCGCCTGTGCGAGCTTTCCCGCCAAGGTCTTTCCGCCTTTGCCGAACCCAATGATCATCGCGTCGTATCGCTCCATCGCTCTTCCCTCCATCCAGATCGATTCACGTTTTATTCTGCTGCAGCCTTTTTGGCAGCGGATCGGGCTTCGATCCGTTTGGCCATATCGGCTATGGTCATGTCTTTCAAACGGTCACGGCACACGGCATCCAACTCGTCGTACAAGCCGTCCATCACATCCGCCATTCCAGAAGATATGGCGCACGCCTTGTCGACATCGCCGCTTTTCCAAGTTCCGCAGACGAAGCGTTCTTTGACGGCATCGGCTACGGAACCCAAGGAGATGTCGGCTGCAGGTCGTGACAATCGGTACCCGCCGGCAGGACCTTCTTTGGCCGCGGCCAAACCCGCTGCCGTCAAACAGCCCATCACCTTGCGCACAGTTGCCGCATTGGCGCAGATGTTTTCGGCCAACGCCGAGCTCGTGACGCTGGTTCCCATGTGGTCGAGGTATACCAACGCATGCACCGCTATCGAATAATCGCTGTTCATCCAAGTCACTCCGTCGTCGTTTCGTAGGGCCAATCGGTGATTCCGCCCATATCGTAGATGTTCGCGTAGCCCATGGCCACCAGCTTGTCAGAAGCCTGCTTGCTGCGAACCCCGGTGCGGCAGTAGACGATGATATCGGCCGAGGTATCCGACAACTCGGCGGGATGATCCGAACCGATATCTTCGTTGGGAATGTTGATGGCGCCCGCGATATGCCCCGCGGCATATTCGTCGGCACGACGCACATCCACCACCGTGACGTTTCCGGCATCGATCATCTGCTTGGCTTGCTCCGCGTCGATCTTGTGGTAGGCGCTGCTTTGCGTCTGGGTGTCAGATGCCGTGCTGGCAGACTCGGTGGAAGCGGCGCACCCGCCCAACCCCAGAGCTGCCGCCAGCGACACAGCTGCTACGATCGCTCCGATTCCCTTCATGCCGAATCCTTTCTGTAGTTTAATTTATTACAGTTACGATGAGTGAATGATAGAGTCGCTGTTCCATTTTGTCAAGACGCTTCTTTTCGCTCCGAACAAAGCAGCATCGGCCTGCCGCTATACTGGATGCGACGGAAGGATATTCATGAGATACGACTTCTTCGCCGGCACCGACGGCAGCACGGCGCCCTGCATCTGCTTCATCGATTTGCCCGAGCACCCTTTCGATGTCGAACGCGCTGCGCGCGGACTGCACGCCAATGTGGTGAATATTCCCATCGAGAACTGGGACGATGCCCTTACTCCCTGGCCCGCGCCAGGGCTCTACAAAGGCGATGCCGACTTCGGTGGGCAAGCTGGCGCCACGTTGTCCGCCCTCTTGGAATCAATGCTTCCCGCCATAGAGGAAGATCGGGGCCTGTCCCCCGCCATGCGCGGAATCGCCGGCTATTCGTTGGGCGGATTGTTTTCGCTGTATGCCTTTGCCTCCTGCGGAGCCTTTGCCGGCGTGGCAGCGATGTCGAGCTCGGTATGGTACGAAGGTTGGCCCGAATGGCTTGCAGCGCAATCCATCGATGGCACTGGCCGCCACGCATTCCTTTCACTGGGAACCAAAGAGAAACGCGCGGCGCCGTTCATCCTCCACACAGTGGAAGACCGCACGTGCGAAACGGCCGACCTACTGCAGACGGCAGGTGTGGACACGCAGCTTTCCATCGGGCCGGGATCCCACTACCAGTTCATCGACGAGCGCCTGGCAGCCGGGCTGACGGCGCTCGACGGATTCTTGCACCCGAAAAGCTAAGGCCGGGCAAGCACCATCATGTCGGGCATATCCGAAAAACCCACCGCTTCATAAAGCACGCGACCCGCCGGCGTCGTTTCCAGATACACCTTTTCCACTCTGCGCTCATGCGCATCCTCCATTAAATCGTGCATAACGGCGGCCCCCACACCGCGCCCCCGTGCCGCAGGCCGCGTATAGACGTTCATCACATACCCGCAACGCCCGCCGGGATTGTCGGGCGAAGGCATCTCGTCGTGATAGCAGATGGCACCGCACCCCGCAATTTCGCCGTCGATGGAGGCGAACACGGCGATATGATCGCGCCCCAGATGATCCTGATAATAACGGCGATTCTCTTGCGCCAGTTCCCGTTTCGCCTGATCATCTTGCGCTCCGAACACCGCATCCAGCACTTCTATGCGCCATGCCACAAGGTCTTCGATATCGTCCATCGTCGCTATGCGCGTGCAAACCGGTTCGTCCATCAGCGCTCCTTCAACACTATCGGCAGCGCGGCATCGTCGGGCTTGCCGTTGGGGGTCTGGGGTATCTCGTCCAAAATGACGAAGAACTCGGGAATCATGAACGCGGGGAGCCGCTCGGCCATATGGCGGCGCGCCGATGAAAGCAAGAAGGGACGCGTCTGCGGCACCACATAGGCCGTCAGATACGGCATCTGGTCTTCGTCGACGCGGGCGCGCACCAAGCATTCCTTCACCCCGCGGCAATTGGCCAGCACCGTTTGCACTTCCTGCGGTTCGGTGCGCCGGCCATCTATCATCACCTGGTCGTCTTTGCGATGCAAAAACACCAGGTTGCCATCGGGCAACCAGCGGCCCATGTCGCCGCTGCGATACATCCTGCCAGCATCGGCCTCGAAAAAGGCGCTCTGATCGATGTCGCCTCGATATCCCTTCGACACGCCCCCGCCGCCGATGCAGATCTCGCCGACATCACCCAGAGCCACCGGATTCCCATCGTCATCTTGCACTTCTACCGAAACGCCTGCAACGGGCTTTCCCACCGGGTAGGTGGCGTCGGGCAGCGGGTCGGATCCGTTGCACTTGAAATACGTGGCGCACACCGTGGTTTCCGTGGGACCGTAGGTGTTGTACACATCGGCGCACCCGAGCAGCCTGTCGACGTGACGCGCGCGGAGCACATCTCCGCCGCTGATGAACAGGCGGATGCACTCCGGCACCTCATCGAGTTGGTTCAAATCGGACAACAGATAGGGAAACCCGCTGACAATGGTCACATCGTTGCGACGGACGAAGTCCATCAACCGCTCCACATCGCCCCGTTCTTCGTGAGTGGGCACAGCGAGCGCTGCACCATTGAGCAACGAGGCGAACACTTCTTCGACGAAGATGTCGAAGGTGCATACCGAATACTGCAGCATCGCATCGCTCGGCCCGATATGGAATTCGTTTTCGAACGCCCGCGCATAATGGCAGACGTTGGCGTTGGATACCGCGATGCCTTTTGGGGCGCCGGTCGTGCCCGACGTGTACAGCACGTAAGCCGTATCCGATGCATACGCCACGCTGCTGCGCTCAGTAGCGGCTTCGAAGTCCAGATGCTCCGGCATCACCCGCACCGGCAGCCCGGCAAGGTCATCCGCATGGGCATCGTCTGTGATCACGGCGCCGCATTCCCCCATCATGTAACGGATACGGTCGAGCGGAAACGTCGGCTCGGCGGGCACATAGGCGCTTCCCGCCTTGAGCACCGCCAAGATGGCAGCCACCATTTCCGCACCGTGATCCATTACGATGCCCGCGAACGAAGGCATCGGCCCCATCCATGCGGAAACAGCGCCAACCAAGCTATCCAACTGGGCATACGTGAAACGGCGGGAGCCGTCGGTCAGCGCCAGGCGGTCGGGCCCGGCTTCGACCTGCTTGCGAAAACGCGCATATACGGTGTCTTCAGCGTCCATGGATGCCCATCCTATCGGCTATCACGGCAACCGAGGAATCAGTCGTCGTGCCCGCCCTTGATGACGTGCTTCACGAAAAACGTCATGGCCATCACGACGATGGAAGCCGAGATGCCCAGCAGCAGCAAATCGCGCGGATCGGCGCCCTTCATCACTTCGCCCAAGAAGTACACGCCCAACATCACGCAGATGACGCTCACCAAGCGCTCCTTCAAATCGTCGAAGTCGTGGAACGACAGCCACTTGGGAAGGGGTATTTCATCGGTGACGAACAGCGTGAACAGGCCCAACGCCATGATATAGAGCACCACGGCCAGCAAGAAGATATCGGCGAACTCGATGTATTGGGTGGCAAGGGTCTGAAGCGTCGCCGATTCCGTGACGCACTCGATGGTGACGGCCACCATGTCGATGAAAGTGGCGACGGCCAGCACCACCGAGGTGATGAACAGCCCTATCGCCGGAACGCCGGCGATGAAGCGGGTCCAGCCGGTGAGTCGATGAGCGAAGACACGTTTCTTTTCGTCGATGAACTTCTTGCGCGGAGCGTTGGCTTGCTCCACGGCCGAGTCAGACTTTTCAGCGGCTTGCGATGTTTCTAGTGTTTCGTCTGCCATGGTCGGCGATTCCCTTCATTTGGGCAAATCTTCGGCGCTGAAGCAGCGCAGAGTCGTCCTTTTCTTTGAGTATAACGCTTCACCAGCCCCTCCACGCCGCCCATCCGCGCAGAACGGGCGGCTGTTTTCCGCAACGCCTACGCGAACGTGGCCCAGCGTCACGCCTTGTCCGTTTGCGCAAAATCGCAGCTTGCCATCCTGCTGCGGCAGGTCCTGCCGAACCCATCTTGCCCATTCGCATAGAACCGGCAACACGGACGCAGGGACGCGTGGTATCCTTTCGGCAACGGGTGGCACATCAGCATCCCCGCACCCAGGCGCGCCGTTTCGGCAACGCCGATGCCGCATCATTTCCCGAAAGGAATGATGGCCATGACCTCCAGTCGGATCAATGACAGCATGCCGCCCCTGAGCGTTGAAGAGGCGACGGCACTGGGCAAGGCGAAGCGATCGACGGTGTCGCGTCGGGCGCAGGGCGTTTGGATGCCCCCCGCCAATCGGCCGAGCCCAGTTGATTTGATCAAGTCGCAAGAAGCCAACCGTGTTACCAGTCTTATTCCCCTGCGCTATGAACGCATGGGCGTGTCGGCGTTCACCTTCTATCGCGGCGCGGCCCTCATCATGGCCAACGACCTGGCCACCACTCCTTCTACGGGCCTGACCGTGCAAGCGTGCGGCGACTGCCACATATCCAATTTCGGCGCCTATGCGTCACCCGAGCGGCACCTGGTGTTCGACATCAACGACTTCGACGAAACCCTGCCCGGCCCGTGGGAATGGGACGTCAAACGCATGGCTGCGAGTGTGGAGATCTGCGGCCGCGATCGCGGATTTTCGCGCAAAGAACGCCGTACCTGCGTTATCGCTTGCGTTGGCGCATACCGAAAAGCAATGGCCGACATGGCGCAAAAGGGCAACCTCGATGTCTGGTATTCGCAGGTCGATCTGGATGAACCGCTCAAGCAGCTTGCTGCTTCCTCGAAGAAGAAAGAATCGAAACTTGCCCAAAAGACGCTGGCTGAATCCGAGAAAAAGACCAGCCTGCGTGCGCTCGAAAAGCTGACGGAAGTGGTCGACGGCAAACGCCGCATCATCAGCAATCCGCCGATCATCGTTCCATTGCGCGATTTGGAAGACCCGCGCATCGCCCGGAACGCCGAGAAGATCATCCGCGCCATGGTAATAACCTACGGATCCAGCATCGCCCCCGACAAGCGTCATCTGCTGAGCCAGTATCGTTTCGTCGATGCCGCCCAAAAAGTGGTGGGCGTGGGCAGCGTGGGCACGCGCTGCTGGATAGCAGTGCTCGAGGGTCGCGACGAGCACGACCCGCTGGTGCTCCAGATCAAAGAAGCGCAGCACTCGGTGCTCGAACGTTATCTGGAAAAATGCGATGTCGACCAGCAGGGCCAGCGCGTCGTCGAAGGGCAGCGCCTGATGCAGACCTCCAGCGACATCCTGCTGGGATGGATGCGCGGAAAGACCTTGGAGGGCAACACGTGCGACTTCTATATCCGCCAGCTGTGGGATTGGAAGTCATCGGCCGATCTCAGCACGGTATCGCCCAAAGCCCTGGAACTCTATTCCACGCTGTGCGCCGGCACGCTGGCCCGCTCGCATGCTAGAACCGGCAACCGGTTCGCAATTTCAGGTTATCTGGGATCGAACGATTCGTTCGATTGCGCCCTGGCCGATTTCGCCAGCGCCTATGCTGATCAAAACGAAAAAGACTATGCCGAGTTCAAGGAAGCCCTGAAAAAGGGAGACGGCCTGCTCTAAGGCCCGCCGCTCGATAACGGTCCTTGCCTCGAGCCTTCCGCAAAGATCGTTTGCAGCAGCAACCTGGCGCTACCGTAACAGCGACCTTAGCAACGAGCCTTCCACGAAGGTCACGCCTTGAGACGAATCCAGAAGCTGAAGCACTTCTGTCGCTCGGATAAACCCAACGCCCGACAACCCCTGCGATGAGCACGCCTTGAATGGTGCGAACTGCCGCCATGCGCTTAACCGGCTCAGCCTCCAAGATGACCGCGCTCAGAAAAAACAGCGAAGAAGGGACTTGTCATAGCCAAGCCGTTGTCTACATCCATGATGGCCATGCTCGGGGGGATGATGAAGTAGGACGTTTCCTTGACCAAGCCACCATCTGCTCCATTTGCATCGACTTCGGGCTATTTTTTAACAAAAAGCGGCACTTTCCGCGATTTTTGGAGCAACATTCGGTGACCCCCACTGCATAACCCCAGGTCGCTACTTTTTCAAAGGGAAAGGCAGCCAGAATAATCGCGGAAAGTGCCACTTTTTGTTAATTTCCGACGCATTCTCGTGGTATCGACGTCGGCTCATGAAGACGGAGCACAAAAACCGCCGGGGCTTCGGGTTCGGCTCGGGATGGGATTGGGATTGGGATTGGGATTGGGATTGGGCTTCGGGTTCGGCTCGGGATGGGATTGGGATTGGGATTGGGATTGGGATTGGGATTGGGCTTCGGGTTCGGCTCGGGCTCGGGCTTCCGGTTAAGCTCGGGGGCCCGCTTGGGCTTCGGCTCGGGCTCGGGGTTAGGAACTGATTTCTAGTTTGTCAGATGAACTTGACCGCGGTGCCGTAGCAGAGCACGCTGACGATTCCGCTGCCGATCGACCCGCTGGCGATGCGCATGGCCACAACGGCATCGGCACCCAATTCTTCGGCCTTGGCTTCCATGTTCTTCTGCGCAGCCACGCGGGATTTGCCGCATAAATCCTGGATCAAGGGCTGCTGCCCGCCGAACACGCTGCGCATTCCCACCAGCATGTTGTGAATGCGGTCGCGCGAAGCAACCATGTTGCCGGTGACCACCCCGAGCGTCTGCAGAGTATGGCCGTCGACGGTTTCGGCAGTGGTTACTATCATGGCTGGTCCTTTCATCGTTCAGCAACGGGAAGCGGCAGAATCAGCCTCCCAACCAGGGAAGCCGCCATGGAGCCGGAGCCTCTGCGCTCCGCCGCGTCACTCCCCACCGCGCATGATACGCCTCTGGCATACGCTATTCCATGGCACAAGGAAGCGTACCCGCGTAAAATGCAGTGTTTTTTCGAGTACGAACACGATGGCAGCTGGGCAGGTCGTCGAGATTGCCGCAAGGGGAAACGACGGCACTATCTGCTTCGACGGCATCGGCATAAAATGCAGCCGTTTTCGAGTACGGGCCCAACAGTCGGGTGGGTCGTCGAAATCGCCGCAAGGGGAAACGACAGCGGTGCCGCGGAAGAGGATTCCGTTTACTCGAGCACGGATTCGATGGCGGCCAACAGGTCGTCGAACTCGTCATAGGCGGGAACGTCGGGATTGTCCGCTTTGATGGCATCGGTGCTGCGGAACAGGAACCCGGCTTTCCCCGCACGGATCATCCCCAGATCGTTGAAGCTGTCACCTGCGGCGATGGTGGTGCATCCGCAACTCTGGAAGGCGCGCACCGTGGTGAGTTTCGACTGGTCGCAGCGCATCTCGTAACCGGTTATCGCCCCATCATCGGCCACCTGGAGCGTATTGCAGAACAAGGTGGGGCGTCCCAGCTTGCGCATAAGCGGTGCGGCGAATTGCGTGAACGTGTCGCTGATGATGACAACCTGCGTCCGATCGCGCAGCGCGTCCAAAAACTCCGCAGCGCCCGGCAAAGGATCGATGGTGTCGATGGTGTCCTGGATCTGCTTGAGCCCCAGCCCGTGCTGGCGCAAGATGTCCAACCGGTACGCCATGAGCTTGTCGTAATCGGGTTCGTCGCGCGTGGTAAGGCGCAACTCCGGTATGCCGCTGGCCTCGGAAAACGCAATCCAGATTTCGGGCACCAACACGCCTTCCAAGTCCAAGCACACCACGTCCATGGGGATTCCCTTCGTCTAAGCATTTACGGGCCGCATCGGCCCGAATGGTCGGTTTCCCACTATAGCGGGTCAAGCGCCGTCAACAGCGCGGGGCGGCATTCGTTCCGCGAACGCGCCAAATGGCGTAGGCGTTGAGCGCACCCGTGCGGCCATCCGCATCGTAGCGCGAAAGCAACTCCGCTTCGTCTTTCACAAAATGAGCCAGCGCCTCGATCTGAGAATCGTCGAAGCTGTGGCAATAGCGGTAGCACCCGGGCACGCCCTTCCATCCCACCAGATAGTCGCCGGCATCCAGTTCGGGCAGGCCCGTGTCGGCAAGCGCTTGCGGCTGGAGCGCGGCCGCCTTGGCCGCCAGCCCAGGGTCGTCCATGAACCGCCAAAACGAAACGGCAACCACCCCGCCGGCGCGCACGCAGCCGAACAGCTGGCGCAAAACGCGCTGCCGCCACGCCATGGTGGGCACATGGTGCATGAAACCGAAGCAAACCGCCGCATCGCAGACGGGCACGTCGGCAGCCAGCACAGCGTTTTCGCCCCGTTGCAAGTTTTCCAACACATCCAGATGCCGGTATTCGATGGAGGCATCGTGCGCCGCCCATTCGGGTAGCAGGTCATCGCAGCAATCGAAGGCTGAAAAACGCCAATCCCGCTGGGGGCGGCAATCGGCGGCATACGATTCGAATCGCAGATTTCCGCACGCCAGATCGAGGACTCGGCACGGATCGCCAGGAACAACCGAATCATCGATCGAGTCCACGCAACGGCGCCAGCCAGGCCATCCGTTTACGCGCGTGGCAGAAAAGGCAGCGCTCTGGCTGCGGTAGAATTCGTTGTTCAGGCGGCAAAGCGCCTCTCTGGTGCGAGTGTCCATGGCGTATCGTTATCCGTTTCAGGCGGCATGCATCGGTTCCATCTTATAGAATCGAAAAGGTGATGGAAGACCTTCTACGAGAAATAATCGAAGCGTTGCGCACGGCCGACTCGCTCGACGAGACCGAGCTCGACCGCATCGTGCGCAAGCACAACCGCGGTCTGCCCGCCGGCACGCCGCATTATGCCAAGCGGCAAATCGTGCCGTTCTATCTGAAAATCAAGCGCGAGCAACCCGAACGCTGGCAGTCATGGAACATCGACGATGCCTTGGAAGGGCGCCTGATGCGCGCCGTGCGGATGAAACCGGGGCGAACCGCTTCGGGCGTGGCCACCATCACCGTTCTCACCAAGCCATGGAAATGCGGCGGCACCTGCCTGTACTGCCCCAACGACCTCACTATGCCCAAAAGCTACCTGCAAGACGAACCCGCTTGCCAACGTGCCGAACGCAACTTCTTCGACCCCTACCTGCAGGTGAAGGGCAGGCTTCATGCGCTCGAGCAGATGGGGCACGTCACCGACAAGATCGAGCTCATCGTGCTGGGCGGCACCTGGAACGACTACCCGCAAAGCTACCGCATCTGGTTTGCCTCCGAGCTGTTCCGTGCCCTGGCCGACAACGATGCCCCCGGCGACACCTCCGCCGGGCGACGCAAACGCTACGAGGCCGCCGGCATCGCCTGCACCAAAGAAGCCTGCAAGCAGGCTGCCGCAGAATGGCAAGCCCAGGTAAACGCGGGAATCCTCACCTACAACGACGCATGGAGACACCTATACGGAACGAACACGGCATGGCAAGAAGTCGCCGAATGGCAAACCACCCAGATAGACGAGCTCCGTCGCTGGCAGAAGCGCAACGAATGCGCCCACCATCGCATGGTGGGCTTGGTGATGGAAACGCGGCCCGAAACCGTTTCGGTGGAAAATCTGACGTTGCTGCGCCAGTTGGGCGCGACCAAGGTGCAGATCGGCGTGCAGAGCCTGGATGCGCATGTGCTGGAATGCAACGGCCGCACCATCGACCCCGACGCAATCGCATATTCCTTTTCGCTGGCGCGCCTGTTCGGCTTCAAAATCCATTCCCACTTCATGGTCAACCTGCTCGGATCAACCCCCGAGCAAGATCGGACCGACTACCATCGACTGGTCGAAGGCCCCAAATGGCAGCCTGACGAAGTGAAACTCTACCCCTGCGTTTTAGTGGCGGGAACCGGCCTGCACGGACGCTTCATCGATGGAAGCTGGCGGCCCTACGATGAGCGCACGCTGGTCGATGTGCTGGCCGCCGACGTGGCCGCCACGCCGCCCTACGTCCGCATCTCGCGCATGATCCGGGATATCTCTTCCCACGACATCGAAGCGGGCAACAAGAAGATCAACTTGCGGCAGTCAGTCGATGCGAAGCTTGCCGCCGAAGGGTGCAACGTCGAAGAAATGCGCTCACGTGAGATCCGATCGAGCGATGCCGCCGTCGACGAGTTGCGCATGGATTGCGTAGCCTACAAGACCGAATTCACCGATGAACGCTTCTTGCAATGGGTGGCTCCCGACAACCGCCTTGCGGGGTTCTTGCGCCTATCGCTTCCCCGGCCCTCGGCGTTCGAGCGCTGGGGTCGGCAACTTCCCGTTTCACCTGGACAGGCGATGATCAGGGAAGTGCATGTCTATGGCCGCGTAGCCGGCTTGGGGTCGGAGGGCTCCGGCGCCCAGCACCATGGACTGGGATCGCAGCTGATCGATGCCGCCTGCGACATCGCCCGTTCGCAGGGGTATGATGCCATCAACGTGATAAGCGCCGTGGGAACACGGGAATACTACCGCCATCTGGGGTTCGAAGACCAAGGGCTCTATCAACTCAAGCACCTGGAACCAATGCGGCAAGACGAAGAAACGGAGGGCCGTCGATGAACGTGGCCATCATCACCGGAGCATCATCGGGAATGGGGCGCGCTTTCGCCCAACGCATTGCCGCCGACAATTCGGTCGACGAGCTCTGGCTGGTTGCGCGACGCCGTGATCGTCTTGAAGAACTCGCATCCCATCTGGATAAACCCTGCCGCTGCCTGCCAGCCGACCTTTCCGACACAACGCAGATCGACGGCCTCGCCGTCTTGCTGAAAAAGGAACATCCCGATGTGCGCTATCTGGTCAACGATGCAGGCTTGGGCAAAATGGGAACTTGGCAGACCATCGACGCCGCAGGAAACGACGCGATGATAGACGTGAACTGCCGCGCACTGGTGCGCATGAGCACCGCCGTGCTTCCCTTCATGGGACGCGGATCGCATCTGCTGCAGATAGACTCTTGCGCTGCCTTCACGCCCCTTCCCCACCTGGGCGTCTACGCCGCCAGCAAGGCTTTCGTGCAAAGTTACACGCGCAGCCTGCGTTGGGAGCTGCACGGCCGCGGCATTGCGGCAACCGCCATCTGCCCGGGCTGGGTGAAAACCGAATTCGCCGCAGTAGCGCGAGGGACCGA
Source organism: Eggerthellaceae bacterium (assembly GCA_040774885.1). Classification (GTDB taxonomy): domain Bacteria; phylum Actinomycetota; class Coriobacteriia; order Coriobacteriales; family Eggerthellaceae; genus JAXGTO01. Next base: position 42,616 of record JAXGTO010000005.1, read on the forward strand.
CGATGCCCACGATGTCCGGCACCTGCTAGGCGCCCAAAAGCCCGAAACGGTGGTCCGTCGAGCGCTTCTGGCCAATCGGCTGCATTTCGCCATAGCAACCTGCGGAATCGGAGCGTTCCTGCTGCGCATTCTGGGCAAGTTCCTGCCCCATTGCATCACCATGGCCGGCTGGGAAGGCGTACGACGCCTCTAACAGGCAACCCGTTTTCAAGCAGCGAACGGCCGCATGCGGCAAAGCAGGTCGAGGTCGGCCGCAGCCAAAGAGAGCCGGGCCGCCTGGGCAAACCGAGCATCGGACTCTTGGGCGTCAGGCCGCCGCGGATGCCGTTGCGGAACGGCTCGTCGTGGACGACTGACCGGAATCGGTAGAAGTGCTCCCCGTCGAAGACGAGCCCGACCCCGTGCCCGAAGAAGAAGTGCCCGACTGCCCGGACGACGATCCGCTGCTATCCGTCGACGTGCCAGACGATCCCGTAGAAGTGCCAGACGACGACCCCGACGACGAACTCCCCGAACCGGTCTGGGAATCCGTCGACCCAGATGAAGTCCCGCTAGAAGACGATTGCCCCGCATTCTGAGACGACGAAGAATTCTGGCTGGTTCCCGACTGGTTGGAAGTCGAGCCGGAGTCGTTCTTGGTCGAGTTGTTCGCCGTGTCATCGGAAGACGAAGCAGAGTCATTTGCGGCATCGGAAGCCGAGGCGTTATCCGCAGTGGCTGCGGGCGCGGTTGCCGAAGATGACGCGCCCGTCGAAGGCGCAGATGCCGTCTGGTCGGAAGCAGCCGTTTGGGCCGTGCCGGTTACCAAGGGCTCGGTTTTGGTGCCGATGCCGTTGCCTGCCGTGGCAAAATTGATGACCACCGCGCAAAGAACCACTGCCACCAGGGCCGATATAACGGCCACGATAAGCACCCTGCGCTGCGATGTGCGCTTGCGATTTCGCTGATTGCGCTCCTGCAAAGCATCTTCGCTCAACTGCGCATCGGATCCCAACCGCGGCGTGGCGGTAGCGGCATGCGCACCGCGCGATCCCGTCCCCTGCACCTGGTCGAGCGTCTGCGTCTGCGCCTTGGTTGCATCGACGGTGCGCGGTGCAGTCGAATCCGTGTCGATGCGGGTGGTCTCGTCATCCGAAGAGCTGTGCAAGTCGCGCAATTTATCGGCAGAGGCCGAAAGGAACTTCTTGTAAAGCTGCGAGGTCAACGTGGCCACCACCGAGCCGACGGCAACGCCGATGACCGATCCGGTGATGCCGATTTGGGAAGACAGCAGCATGGACGTGACGGCAGCCAAAGCCGCCGCTATCACCTGGGCGATAGACAGATCCTCGAACAACCCGCCTTTTTTTGCAGGCTGCTCCTGCCCTCCCGAATTAGAGTGCTGCTGCGCCGAACCGCCGCCAACGGAAGCTTGCGCAACGGTTTGCTGTGAGCGGTATGCGTTTCGATTGCGTGCCGTTGCCGAGCGCTGTTGATAAGCGCGCTCGGTTTGCGAGCTCGACTGGGTACGGGGTCTTTCCTGTGTCATCTGTGAAGCCAAATCTTCGTCTTTCCGGTATGCGGGCGCACTGCGCCCTCGTGTTCATCCTTTAAAACATACGCCGCTGCACGCGCGAATTACAGGACCTGCGCAAAGCAAGCACCTCAATCACAGACCATCGGCATAAACGCAACGACCGCGTACCACTCTGGGTGCACGCGGCCGGCATCGGGGTCCGTTTGAAGCGCTGCTCGGTGCAAACGACCTCGCAACTTCATTTTCGCGCGATTCTCACTTCTACACGTCCGCCAGGGCATCGGTCATTTCGCGCACGAATCCGCTCACGGGCTTGACGCAGTCCCGACCGCGTTCGGCGCAGAGCCTGACGATGGCGCTTCCCACGATGGCGCCATCGCAATCTTTCGCCAAGTCGCATGCCTGCTGCGGCGTGGATATGCCGAAACCCACCGCACAGGGGATGTTGCTCTCTTCCCGCACCAATGCCACCATGGAAGCGATATCCGCGGCGATGCTGCTGCGCTCGCCCGTCACCCCCAACGACGACACGATGTAGAGGAATCCCTGCGCTTCGCGGGCAATGGCGCGGATGCGTTCGTGCGACGTGGGCGCGATCATGGAAATCTGCGCGATGCCGTGGTCGGCGCACGCCTGTGCGAATTCACCGCGTTCCTCGAAGGGCACATCGGGCAAGATGATGCCCTGGAGTCCCGCTTCTTCGGCCCGTTTCATGAATGCGTCCGCGCTATATGAGAACACAACGTTTGCATACGTCATGAATACCAGCGGTACTTCGATGTCGACCCGCAGGCGTTCTACCAGCTCGAACGCATCATCGGTCACGGTACCGCCGGCCAGCGAACGCAGGTTGGCCTCCTGGATGACGGGACCTTCGGCTGTGGGGTCCGAAAACGGAATGCCCAGTTCAATCAAATCGGCTCCGGCGTCCACCATGGCGCGCACCAATCGTTCGGTGGTTTCCAGGTCGGGGTCGCCCACGGTGATGAAGGGGATGAAGGCCTTGCCGTGGTCGAAGGCCTGTGCGATGTCAGTCATGGATATCCTCTCCTCGATAGCGGGCGATGGCGGCGCAGTCTTTGTCGCCGCGGCCCGATACGTTCACGATGATGATCTGGTCGCGCGCCATCTGCGGCGCCAACTTCATGGCGTGCGCCAATGCATGAGCCGACTCGATGGCCGGAATGATGCCTTCGGTGCGCGAAAGATACTCGAAAGCATCGACCGCCTCGTCATCGGTTATGGCCACGTACTCCGCACGTCCCGTGTCGAACAAGTGCGCATGCTCGGGCCCGACGCCTGGGTAATCCAAGCCGGCCGAAATCGAATACACCGGCGCTATCTGGCCATGGTCGTCTTGGCAGAAATAACTCTTCATGCCATGGAAAATACCCAGGCGCCCCGTGGCGAGCGTAGCGGCCGTCTCGGCAGTATCCACCCCGCGACCAGCTGCTTCGCACCCTATCAAGCGCACGCCGGCATCGGGGATGAAATGATGGAAAGCACCGATGGCATTCGATCCGCCGCCCACGCAGGCCAGCACCGCATCGGGCAGACGGCCCTCCGCTTCCAGGATCTGCGCGCGCATTTCTTTGGAAATGACAGCCTGGAAATCGCGGATCATTTCGGGGAACGGATGCGGTCCCATCACCGATCCCAGCACGTAATGGGTATCGTCCATGCGGCTCACCCATTCACGGAACGTCTCTGAAACGGCATCTTTCAGCGTGGCGGTTCCGGCATCGACGGGGTGGACCTTGGCGCCCATCAATTCCATCTTGTACACGTTGAGCGCCTGGCGCTCGGTATCCAAGCGGCCCATATACACTTCGCACTCAAGCCCCATCAAGGCCGCAGCCGTGGCCGTGGCCACGCCATGCTGGCCGGCGCCCGTTTCGGCTATCACGCGCGTCTTGCCCATCTTTTTGGCAAGCAGGCACTGCGCCACCGCGTTGTTTATCTTGTGCGCGCCCGTGTGATTCAGGTCCTCGCGCTTCAGATACACCTTCGCACCGCCCAAGTCCTCGGTCATGCGCCGCGCAAAATACAGGCGGGATGGACGGCCGCAATAATCGTTGAGCAGCGCCGTCAATTCTGCATTGAACTCCGGGTCGTCCTTATAGGCGCGATAGGCCTCATCCACTTCTTTGACCGCATTCATCAGCGTCTCGGGGATGTACTGCCCTCCATGAACGCCGAAGCGGCCCGGTGATTGCTGTTCCATTTCTTGATTCCTTTCATCCCTGCAGCGCACCGCGCGCAGCACGGCAGCCATCTTCGTCTGATCCTTCATGCCGTCGGTCTCGATACCCGAGCTCACATCCACGCACCAGGGCCGGCAGCGACTTATCGCCGCGGCGACGTTTCCCGCATCCAAGCCGCCAGCCAGGACGAACGGGCGATCCAGCCCCTCCGCCAGCGCATGGTCGAAGACCTCGCCCGTTCCGCATCCGTTGTCCAAAAGCACCACATCGGCCATCGATTTCTGCGCTGCGGCCACATCGGATTCATCGGCGATGCGAAATGCCTTCCACACCTGGCCGTCGAAGCCCGCGCGCAGCACTTCGATGTACGCATCGTCTTCGGCTCCATGCAGCTGAACCGCATCGAGGCGCGCCCTGTTCGCCAGAGCCGCCACACGCTGGACCGGCTGGTCGACGAATACGCCCACCGTGGCGATGCCCTTATCGACGGCTTTTGCCAAATCGATCAGCTGATCGGACGAAATGCTGCGATGCGACTGCGGGAAGTCGACCACGAATCCCACGTAATCGGGATGCAGGCGATTGGCCGCCGCAATATCTTCGGGCCTGTTCATTCCGCACAGCTTCACGCGCAGCGAAGCAGTCCCTTGTTTCCGAGCGCTCATGAGCAGGCCTCCTTCAATTCCACCAAAGCACGGCGCGTATCGTCCGCGCGCATCAGGTATTCCCCCACCAACACCGCGTCGGCACCCGATCGCTTGAGCGCCACGGCGTCGTCAATGCAGGTCACGCCCGATTCCGCCACAAACAGGCACTCGGGCGGAACCGCTTCGCGCAGACCTTGCGCCGTGGACACATCAACCGAAAAATCCTTCAGGTTGCGATTGTTCACGCCGATGATGCGCGCCCCGGCAGCCACGGCCGACGCCACTTCCGCACCATCATGGGCTTCCACCAGCGCGTCCATGCCCAGCTCGTCGCACACTTCCAGCATGTGTTCGATGGCGGCCGTATCCAACAGAGAGCAGATGAGCAGCGCGGCGTCGGCGCCCAACGCCCGCGCCTGGTACAACTGGTATTCATCGATCGTGAAGTCCTTGCGCAGCAGCGGCAAATCCACCTGCTGGCGCACAGCGCGGAAGATGGCGTCGGAGCCCATGAACCAGGTGGGCTCGGTCAAGCAAGACACGGCATCCGCTCCGCCGGCTTCATAGCCCTGCGCGATGTCCCGATAGGGAAAATCGGCCGAAATGACGCCCTTCGAAGGCGAGGCTTTCTTCACCTCGCAGATGAACGAAAGGCCGCCTCCAGACAAAGCCGCGCCGAAACGGCGGGCGCCGCGCGGAGCCGAAACGGCATCGGCCCGCGCCGCCGCACGCGCCTGATTCTGCATTTGCGCCAACGGAATCGCCTGCTTGTCGCGTTCCACGCGAATGCGCGTGGCAGCGGCTATCTCGTCGAGGATCATGATTCCTCCCCGACCCGCTGCGTGGCCGCCACGAACTCTTCCATCTTGGACAAGGCCTCGCCCGACCTGATGAGTTCGGCTGCCCGGTTAACGCCGTATTCGAATGACTCCGCCGCGCCACCCAAATACAACCCGGCGCCGGCATTCATCAGCACTGCCGTGCGCTTGGGGCCGACCTCGCCCGCAAGCACCGCCCGAGTTATAGCGGCGTTTTCAGCGGGCGTGCCGCCACGCAAGTCGTCTTTGGTCCCCCGCTCCAAGCCGAAATCTTCGGGAACCACCGTGTACTCCTTCGAAAACCCGTCCTTGAATTCGCAGACGGTGGTGGCCCCGCACGCCGAAATCTCATCGAGCCCGTCTTGACCGTAAACCACCATGCCGCGCTTCACGCCCAAACCCATCAGCACTTCCGCCAAAGGCTTCACCAGCGCTTCGTCGTAAACGCCCAAAAGCTGCATGGTGGGATGCGCCGGATTGGTCAGCGGGCCCAAGATGTTGAACACCGTGCGTATACCCAGTTCCTTGCGCACCGACCCCACGAATCGCATCGAGGTGTGGTACGTCTGGGCAAACAGGAAGCACATGCCCACTTCCTGCAGCAACTGCGCGCATTGGTCGGGTTCCAATGCTATCTTCGCCCCCAGCGCTTCAAAGCAATCCGCCGTGCCGCACAGCGAAGATGCCGCACGATTGCCATGCTTCGCCACGCGCACGCCTCCCGCGGCAATCACGAACGCCGACGTGGTCGAGATGTTGAACGTGTGCGCGCCGTCGCCGCCGGTGCCCACGATGTCGAGCACATCCATGTCATGTTCCACCGTGGTGGCGTGATCGCGCATGGCGGCCGCGCAGCCGGCGATCTCGTCGATGGTCTCGGCCTTGGTGCTCTTGGTGGAAAGCGCCGCCAGGAAAGCCGCGTTTTGCGTTTGGCTGGTCTCGCCCGCCATGATCTCGCTCATCACCGTGAAGGCCTCGTCATAGGTGAGGTCTTCCTTGCCCACTATCTTCACTATCGCTTCTTTGATCATGTCCTTCTCTTTTCTCTTGGATAAGTTGCGTGTCGGCTGCTTCAAGCGGGCAAGATGCCGGCGGCAAGCAGGAAATTCTTCACTATCGCCGGCCCCTGCGGCGTCAAAATCGATTCGGGGTGGAATTGCAGTCCGTGCACGGGGCGCTCCACGTGGCGCACGGCCATCACCGCTCCATCGTCGGCGCGGGCCGTCACCTTAAGGCAAGCGGGAAGCGTATCGGGATTCACTGCCAGCGAATGGTAGCGTCCCACTTGGATGGAGGACGCAAGCCCGGCGAACAGGGGGTCGCTTCCGTCCACCTCCGCCGCCGATTGCTTGCCATGCATCAGCTGGTCGGCATGCACGATGGAGGATCCCAACGCTTCGCATATAGCCTGATGACCCAGGCACACGCCCAGCAGCGGCGTATCCGCCAGCGCGTCGGCCGTCACCACCGCCTCGCAGATGCCCGCCGCATCAGGACGCCCCGGCCCCGGCGACAAGATGATCGCCTCGGGCCGCAGCGCCGCAAGCTCTTCCACGCCGACGGCATCGTTTCGCAGCACGCGGATGTCGGGGTGCAAAGCGCCCACCATCTGAAACAGGTTGTAGGAAAAGCTGTCATAGTTGTCGATAAGGCAGATCATAGGGCATCGTCCTCCTGCGCCAGCTGCAATGCGCTCACCACGGCTTGGGCTTTGTTGATGCACTCACGAAACTCGGTGTCGGGCACGGAGTCCGCCACGATGCCCGCACCCGAGCGCACGAACACCTTGCCGCCCTTGGCGTACGCCAGCCTGATGGCGATGCACACGTCCATGTTCCCCGTGAAATCCAGGTATCCGATGGCCCCGCCATAGATGCCGCGCTTGTCGTCTTCGAGCTGGTTGATGATCTCGGCGGCCCGCAATTTGGGAGCACCCGAAAGCGTCCCGGCCGGAAGGACCGCGTCCAGCGCATCGAGCGCCGTGCAGTCGGAGCGCAGCTTGCCGCGCACCTCCGATCCGATATGCATCACATGCGAGAATTCCAGTACTTCTTGGTAGCGCTCGACTTCAACCGACCCGAATTCGCTCACCTTTCCGATGTCGTTTCTTCCCAGGTCAACCAACATGTTGTGCTCGGCCAGCTCTTTTGCGTCCGCCAACAGTTCCGTGCGCAGACGCTCGTCTTCGGAATCATCGGCGCCGCGCGGACGGGTGCCCGCCAAGGGGAAGGAATACAGCATGCCATCGTCGAGTTTGGCCAAGGCTTCGGGCGACGCGCCGGCAACTTCTATGCTGTTCGAAGCGAAGTAGAACATGTAAGGCGAAGGATTGGTGGTCCGCAGCACGCGATAGGTGTTGATCAAGCTGCCCTTAAACGGTGCGGCCAACCGATTGGAAAGGACCACCTGGAAGATATCGCCCTCGAAGATGAATTCTTTCGCCCGCTCCACCATGGCGCAATAGGCGTCGTGGTCGAACAGCGGGGTGAATTCGCCCAGCAGCTTCCCGGGCGCAGGCCGTTGCGGAACGGTATCGGCCACCAGCCGCATCATCTGGTCGATATCGCGCAACGCACGCCGATAATCGCAGGCGATATCGTCCGTGCGCACATTTGCGATGAACACGATCTTCTGACGCGCGTTGTCGAAGGCTATCACCTTGTCGAACAGCATCACGTCCAGGTCTTTGAACCCTTCGCTGTCGTGGGCATCGAGCACCACGCCGGGCTCGGAATACTTCAAGTAGTCGTATGAAAAGAAACCCACCAACCCGCCGGTGAACGTCGGCATGCCAGGCAGGCGCGGACTGCGGTTGTCTTCGAGCACCTGGCGCACCGTTTGGCGCGGATCGGCGTTCTCCATGCTCACCGTAGTGCCGCCCGTGGTGATGGACACGATGCCGTCGGTGCAGGTGATCTCCATGGTGGGGTCGAACCCGAGGAAGGAATAGCGCCCCCAACGATGCGCGTCATCCACCGATTCGAGCAGGTAGCAATGGCTGCTGGTTTCCTTGAGGATCTCCAGCACCCGGATGGCGGTGGTCTGATCGGCATAGAGTTCGCGGCAGATGGGAATCACGCCGTAGTCACCCGATTTTGCCAGGGCCTTCACGTCTTCGATCGTTGCGAGCATATGCACCTCCTCTGTCGTTGCAAGAGGTCGGGCAAATAAAAACGCCCGTCCTCGACTGTTACGGTCAAGGACGAGCGTGTGCTCGCGGTGCCACCTTGATTCAGGACAGAAGTCCTGCGCTTTGCGGAATGCCATCACATTCCCGGCACTGACGGGTGCCTTCCGTCGCGGCATACTCAGCAGAAATCCTGCTTTTGACCGCGCCCTCGGTGGTCCATTTGACAGCCTGGGTCCTGCGAGGCTTCCACCGCCCCCCGCTCGCTGCGAGTCCATGGCCGCCGTTACTTCCACTTCAGCGGTTTAACGGTATTGTAAGCAGAATCGAACCGCTGTCAAGCGCGAATTCGCTCTTCGGAGCCACGGACAGCCCCGCGCCAGCTTCTTTCCAGCAAGCGGCAGCTTGTTTGGGCTATGAGCTCGGAAACATCTTTTCCGCGAATCGCTTGCAGGTCATCGAGCGTTTCTTCGAGGTGCGTTCGCAGCGTCTGTGCATCGATGCGCCCACCTTGCTCCGATGGTTCGTCGGTTTCGATGAGCAGCCGATCTTGCGGAATGACACGCGCGTATTCGCGACCGCGACGCGATGCCAGCATCCGCGCGTTCACGCTGAAGAAGCAGCCCGTTTGGACAGCGCGCTGCAATTCGTCGCTCGAACCCGAGAACCAGTGGAATATCACGTCATTGCCGGGCAGGGTTCCCGCCTTATCCAACGCATCGAGCACATCGCTCGCGGCGGCCACCGCATGGATGGAGAGCAGTTTCCCACCGCCCGAACAGGCTTTCAGCACCCGTTCGAACGCCTCGGTCTGCACCTGCCGCATTCGTTGGCCATCCATCCCGGTCGCCTTGGCCAAACGCTGCGCACGTGCCCCGAAGTCCAGCCCCACCTCGCCTATGAAACGCGTGTCCTGCGCCGCAGTTTCGAAATCCCGGATATCCGTCTGCCCGCAGCGCCCGTCGGCCACCCACCACGGATGCAAGCCCAGGCCAACGCATACATTGGAACAACTGCCCAACAGCGTAGATGCCCGCGCGAGCCCAGCCGGTTCGACCGTAACGGAATACAAACCCAGCCCCACGGCCGCGGCGTCATCTGCCACCGAGACAGCCTCTCGGTCATCCATGAAATCGAGATGGCAGTGCATATCGAACAGGCTGCAAGAAGACAGCTGGCCCCCGCTGCCGCTCATGGGCGCGCACCGCCGACGACCTCGTCGATGCCCGCGATACTGCGGATCACGGCACCCGCCAGCATCTGGCCCATGATGGGCGGCATATAGGATGCCGTACCCAAGTTCGATCGCTCCGAACGTTCGGCTCCTTCGCGCGCAGGAATCTTGATGGGGTCTTCGCACGAATACAACACGCGCAGCTTGCGGATGCCGCGCTTGCGGCCCTCTTTTCGCATCACGCGGCACAGCGGGCAATTGACCGTATCGTAGATATCGGCCAAACGCAGGCATTCGGGACGGAGCTTGTTGGCCGCGCCCATGCTGCTGATCAGGGGCAGCCCGCGCTCTTCGGCCAGCTGGGCCAAAGAAAGCTTCACCGACACCGTATCGATGGCATCCACGATGCAATCGATACCTTCCAACTCGTCCAAAAGAGCCGGCAGGTTGTCGCGCGTCACGAACATATCGCGCGTCTGGGTTTGAATGGCGGGATTGATATCGGCCACCATGGCCGCCATCACGTCCACCTTGCGCCGGCCGAGCGTGCTGTTGAAGGCGATGGCTTGGCGGTTGATGTTGCTCGCCTGCACCTCATCACGATCGATGAGCACCAAGCGCCCCACGCCGCCGCGGGCCAATGCTTCGGTGCAACTCGACCCCACGCCGCCAAGGCCGATCACCGCCACCTTGGCTTCGCGCAAGCGCTGCATGCCTTCGACCCCCATCAGGGGTTCAAGCTTGTCAGTGGCGCTTTGCACCCCGTCCTCCTCTGCCATGGACTACACCGCCTGCCCCGCCCAGCATACGGTGCGGATGGAATGGGCGGGCAGCTCCTGATGAAGCGCTTCGCCTTCCACGTACAACTCGAACGAGTGCGCCTCATCAGTGCGGTTGAGCAGCACGCAAACCATCGATCCGTCGCGGTTGCAAAACGACGTCGCCTCGACAGCGTCCGAGAATCGAGAGGTCAGCACCCGCTGGGCTCCCGGCCGGATGTAGCGACGGAAATGGGCGATATAGTAATACGAGGCCAAGAACTCGAGTTTCTGCTGTTCGCAGTCATAGCGCACCGGAGCGCTGCAGAAATTGCCGGCATGATTGGGGCCTCCTGCTTCATCAAGCAGCATGTTCCAATCGATCCACCCGTGGACGCCGGCCTCCAAATCGCCGATGATGTCATGGGCATAGTGCTCGGCATGGGAAATCTCGCTTTGAAAGCCGCGGGAATACTCTGCGCACCCCTCGGTCATGATGAACTCGCAATCGCCCCATCGACGCACGGCTTCACGCAGCTCTTCGAAATGATCGCCGGTGTACCAATGGAACCCGATGCCGTCGATGGCCTGCGGCGGCTCTCCATCTGAAGAAAGCTCGTCCATCCTGTCCAGGATCCGCTCCTTGTTGTGGTCCCACGCCAGCAGCTTGACGTCGTCCAAGCCGCATGCATCCAGTTCTTCGCGCAGCATCCCCGCCAAAACCGCCTCTTCCGCGCCGTCCATCAGGCAGCTTTCCCACGTTTGCCGCGCACGCGGCTCGTTTTGGAGCGTCATGCGCACCACGGGAAAGCCGCGATCGCGATACACGCGCGCGTATCGAGCCATCATACGGGCCCATCGACGCCGATATCGGGGCTTCAAATGTCCGCCCAACCGCATGGAATGGTTCGTCTTCATATAGGCCGGCGGGCTCCAAGGGCTTGCCAGCAATTCCATATCGGGGCAAGCGGCCAAGGCATCTTGAATCAGCGGGATGATATAGCGCTCATCCCGCTGCACGGAAAAACGTTTGAGCGCATCGTCGAAGCGATGCTTGTCGTACGCATAGGAATCCAGGGAAAAGTCGCAGCTCTGGATGGGCGTGCGGCACAGCGTGCACCCCCGCTGATCGTCATCGAAATACCCATCGATGAAGGCCCGCTGGTCGTCTTGCGACATGCCGGCGTACACGCTGCCGGTCGATTCGGTGAAAGCGCCACCGAAACCGACAACATGCTGGAACCCGACGGCGGGATGCACCCGGATCAGGCCGAACTCGCCGTTCGCATCAGGACGGAAGGCGTCTTCGGCATACTCGAATCGTCGATTCTCGTCCGAAGTGTATGTGTGAACCGTCCCGCAAGCGGACATGCTATTTCCCATCGCCTCCGAAAAGCGATCCGATGGCAGATCCCACATTGTCGGACACTTCGCTGCTCACGGCAGCCTCAGCGGCATCGACAACGCCCTGCACGCCGCCGCCGTCCTTCTTGGTGTAGTCGGCCACCAGGCCTTCGATTCCGCCCAGTTTCTTCACTACGGCATCGATCTGTTCATCGGGAATGTCGATTCCCGTCATATTCTCAATGGCCTTTGCCGGCTCTTCGTTGATCTGCTTGAGCAGGTCATTGTCGCCTGCTGCCTTGCCCACAATGCTCTCGACAGTTCCCGCCAAATCGAAATCGGCCATAGGTCGTCCCTTCACTCGGTTCGGTCCCCTTCGCATGCCGGATAGCTGCAAACGAGGTTGCATAATCCCGATACGGATATGCTGCGAATCATTATAATATGAAGCTGTGCATGTTTTGATTGCATATCCAAGGGACAAGTGAGGGACTTTCATGGCAGAAAAAGAACCGAAGAGCCATCCGCAGCGCACCTTCGTGGACGCGAGCAGCGGGCAGAAGATCGAAACGCCGGTCGCCGCTGCCACGGTTCATAAGCAAGCGGGCGATGCCCCGCAGGCCGATCCGGCAGGGGCCGGAAAATTCCGCATCGGAGCCGTGGTGCTCTGGATCGTCGGCATCGCGTTCGAAGTGCTGGCCATCTTGTTCATGGCCAAAAAGCTGTACCTTCCGCCCAATTCGATGGTGTGGATGATCGGCTCACTGATCGTCGACTGCGTCTGCGTGGTCATCGGCTCGCAGCTGTGGAAGAAAGCCAACCACATGGATCCGGCCAGCGAAGCGAACAAGACCAAGTTCTTCATCCAAAACCAGTTGGGCGCCATCATTTCGGTGCTGGCCTTTTTGCCGTTCATCATCTTGGTGCTGATCAACAAGGATGCCGACAAGAACACCAAGCTGGTCGCAACCATCGTCGCCGTGGTGGCGCTGGCCATCAGCGGCGTGTCTTCCATCGACACCAACCCGGTGAGCAGCGAGGACTTGGCCCAAGAGCAGCAGATGGCCGAAACCTACGCGGTCGACGGAAACGTCTATTGGACTACCTTCGGCACCGTGTACCACTTGGATCCCGATTGCTCTCACATCATCAACTCGGGCACCATCTATTCCGGTTCGATCGCCGAAGCCACCGATGCCGGACGCAGCCGTCTGTGCTCCACCTGCGAGCAGCGTGCCGCAGCGGGCGAAATCTCCACTTCGGCAGCCGCCAACCAAGCAACGGGAAGCGCAAGCACGCCCGCGGCAAACCAAGACTCGACCGATGCAACGGCAACGCAATCGGAATCAAACGAGCAACAAGGCGACCAAACGCTGAAAAAAGCAGCCTGACGCCACGCCGTCAAGCCCACGCACAGAGGTCGGCATATCGCGCCCCCGTCGCCTGAACCAAGGCGGCGGGGGCAGCTAATATCTGCTCGCCGCGCACACCCGCACTCACCGCGATTTCATCGAAAAGCTGTGCGGTTTCATCGAAAAACGTTGGGAATGATTTCTTCATCCCCAACGGACTGCACCCACCGCGAATATATCCGGTAACGCCCATCAGGTCTTTCATAGGCAGCATCTCGACCTTTTTATCGCCCGCAGCGCGAGCCACCTTCTTCAAGTCGAGCTCGCACGAACACGGTATGCAACACACCAGATAACCCGTTCGCTCCCCTTGCAATACCAGCGTCTTGAACACCTGGTCGGGCGATTGCCCCAATTGCGCCGCAACGTGCTTGCCGCTCAAATCAGACTCATCCACTTGATAGACGGCGGTACGATACGCCACGCCTTCCGTATCGAGCAAGCGCATGGCGTTGGTCTTATGCGGCTTTTCGCTCACAGATCATCACTGTGCCGCGTGGCCGGCCGCCGGCAATGCCGGAGCATCCGGATCGGATTCCGGGTTGCGAATGTAGTCCAGGCGGACCTTGATGTATTCCCATACCAGCAGCACCAGCAGAATGCACATCACGATGAGATACCCGATGACCGCGCCCGGCAGTCCAGTGAAATTGATCAGCAGCAGCAGCACCAACAGCGAAAAGCCGAAGGTGATCAGATAGAGCTTGGTGACCACCTTCTGTTTGCGCAACACGGTTATCACCTGGTACAGGAAGTCGATGAGCCCCGTCACGCCGCCAGCGGCCAGCATGATATAGCTCAAAGTTCTGAACTGCTCGAAGTCGATGCCGTATAGGAAGCTCATAACGGGAATGCCTATCCACCCCATCAGCGCGATGCCGATAAGCGTCACCGCCACGATGACGGCGGCCATGGCGAAGATGAACAGGTCGAAACGCTTGCGATGCTTCACATCAGCCCATGCGGCGGCCATGCGAACCAGCAGCGGCTTGTAGATGAATCCAACGCTCATGAGCACCGCTTGCGCCGGGAAGTACAGCGCATTGAAATACAGCTGGTTGTCGTAACTCAGCACGCCCTCCATGGCGAACTTGGGCATGTTGTCCACCAGCGAATACAGGAACAACGCCAAGAACAACGGGAAGCACTGGCGGAACAGATCGGCCACGCCTCGCAGAGCCAACTTCCGCGATTTGGGAGTTTCGAGCAAAGCAAGCGGGAAGGTGACGAAGAAAAACGTGGCCGCAGCCGCCACAGCCAACGAAATGCTGGCCGCCGCCAAGCTGCCAGAAACCAGCAGAACCACCGTGAATACCACCAAAACCGCCGCGGAGCGGACGGTGAGCGAAACGCCGGCCAGGTAGAGCTTGTCCATCTGCTGCAAGCGCCCCTCATACACATCGGCCAGCCCATCGATCATCTTGTACAAGTACACGCCGATGCTGATGAGAAGCATTTCTCCATCGTAGCCGCGAATCTGGCAGTACAGCAACCCGACCACCACCATGATGGCGCAGGTTACCCAGCGATTGAGCTGGTAGTCCGAAAACGAATGCTTCTCGTCCAAATCGGAAACCTGGTAGGTGCGAACACCGTAATTGGCAACGATCATCAGCAACGATGCCGTCACGAAAGCCAACGAGAACATGCCGGCCTGGTCGGCGCCGACGATCTGCGTGGCAATGATGGTGATGATGGGGAACACCACGCCCCAAGAAGCAAAGCCTATGGTGTTCCATAGATAGTCGCGGGAAGTGCGATGCGACGCGTATTGTTCTTCCTGAGCGCTCAACGACCCTTCGGCAGCAGCCCCCAGCAGACGGTCCCACCACGGGTTGAGGATGCGGCGCACGAACCCCGGCTTGCGGGGGCGGTCGGCCTTTGCGCCGCGCTTCGTCTTGACGCTGCGCTTCGTCTTGGCGTTGTTCGCCGTCTTGGCGCGCGTCGCGTTGGCATTGCGCGTCGCGTTGACGCCGTGCGTTGCTTTGCCAGACGCAGCGGCCTGTGCAGCATCGTTCGCTTGGGTATGACGGACGGTTTCGTCTGGGAAATCGTCTGCAGGACGCTCCATGTGTTCCGATACCTCTCTTCGATGGGCGCGGCATGATTGCCGTTGCGCCCCGTATCTCTCATCTCAAAGGATAGTCATCCACCCACCAGCGGCAAGCCCAGATAGAACAGAGGGCATGAAATCAACGCGCCGCATGCGACTGGAACCTCTGCAACCGTACTTGTTTCAGGCTGCCTTCATGTTAGAATCACAAGTCATGGATATTATTTCAATATTCGGCAAAGCCGTCGCCAAAGGCTCGCTCGACAATCCCGATGCCGCACGCAAACTGCTCTTGACCGGGTATCGCGCCCAACGTTTCCGACTGCAAGCCTTCCCCGACCGACGCCTCGGTGCCGCACATCATCTTTCGGCACGGGCGGTCATGGACCAGGTGCTGGCAACGCTTTCCCAACCGCAACGGGCCGCCGCCGTCAGCCTGTTCGTTCCCTGCGAACCGCTGCAAGCGGCAGGGTGCATTCCCTATTCCCCCGAACTGCTTTCGGCGTTCTTGGCTGGCACGCGTTGCGAACAGGCGTTTCTTGATGTTGCTGCGCAAGAAGGCATGCCCGAGACGCTGTGCTCGTATCATCGCGTGTTCAACGGCGCGCTCACCAGCGGGCTCATGCCCGCCCCCAAGTTCTGCCTGTACACCAATGTGGCCTGCGATGGCAACCTCATCACGTTCCCCCACCTGCAGCGCCACTTCGATATTCCCGGGTTCGGCATCGACGTGCCTTATGGCAAAACGGAAGAGGCCGTTCAGGAAGTCGCCGGACAATTGCAATCCATGGTCGAATTCATCGGCGACGTCACCGGCACCCGACCGTCCGA
Source organism: Eggerthellaceae bacterium (assembly GCA_040774885.1). Classification (GTDB taxonomy): domain Bacteria; phylum Actinomycetota; class Coriobacteriia; order Coriobacteriales; family Eggerthellaceae; genus JAXGTO01. The sequence continues at coordinate 58,500 of JAXGTO010000005.1, forward strand.
CGACGCCATAAGCGAACACCTGTCACGCGGACAGCGCGGCATTCGCGCCTACCTGAAAGCATGCCAGGCGCAAGCGAAGCGCCGCCTTCCCAGCGACCTTACCAGCCAGATGTACGCCGTGGTCATGAACCACCTGCTTGCCGGGTCGGAAGTCTCGGAGCGCTACGGATTGCTGATGGAAAAAGAAGCCGAAGCGGCACCTCTGTGCAACGGACTGCGCTTGGTATGGCTCCACGTCATCCCCAACATGCAACCCGCCGCCTGCAACCTGCTCGATTTCACCGACGACGCGTTCATCACCGCCGGCGATTTGGCCTGCGATCCTTGCCTCATCGAAATCGATCCGGCCAAACCCTACGACGCCATGGCACGCCGATTGGTGCATTCCGCATTCAACGGGTCCATCGACGAACGCGTGAGCCGTGCCCTGCATATGGCCGACTTGACCAATGCCGATGGCGTGGTGGTGTTCGGCCAGTGGGGATGCAAATCCACCTTGGGAGCCGCGCAGGCGATGAAGCGCGACATCGAAGATGCCGGAATGCCCTGCTTGATCCTCGACGGAGACGGCGCCGATACCGCCAATGCTTCCGACGGGCAAACCGCAACGCGCCTGGGAGCCTTCTTGGAGGTTTTGGATCAACGCCGCTGCCGGGTGAGCGCCTGATGCTGCAATGCGTCTGCAAATACACGCCGTGGGAACTCCTGGCCGGATTCGGCGAGAGCTTCGAGCTTTTCGACGACCAGCCCGACGACGTTTCGGAAGCCGAATCGTTCGCCCATGCCAACCTCTGCGGTTTCGGCAAAGCCCTCATAGAAAGATCGCTTGAAGGTGAAACCGACGAGCTCGTCTTGGTCAATTGCTGCGACACGATGCGCCGCGCCTACGAAGTCATAGACCGAGCCGGCACCTGCTCGTTTCTGCACTTGATGGACCTGCCCCACTGCACCACCGGATGCGCCCGCCAGCAGATGGCCGATCAGCTGCGCTCGCTGCGCGACAAGCTGCAAGAACACTACGGCCGCCCCTTCGACCTTCAGGCCTGCCTCGCCGCCTTCAAGCCATCGGCTCCGCAACGCGGCCCCTATATCGGCATCATGGGCGTGCGCGCCGGTTCGGGCATCGAGCAGATGACGCGCGAATGCCTGCCCCTGCCGGTGCGCAACCTCACCTGCACGGGCAACCGCGACCTCTTCCTGGACACCACGCAGCCCTTTGCCGACGAAGACGCTTTTTTCGAAGCGTATGCCGCCGCGCTTCTGGAGCAAACCCCCTGCCAGCGGATGGAGGACACATCCGACAGACATCGGCTGTTCGACGATCCCGATCTACGCGGCATCGTTTACCACACCATGAAATTCTGCGACTATTACGGCTGCGAATATGCCGAGATCAAACAGGAAGCGACCGTGCCCATGCTCAAGATCGAGACCGATTACACCCGGCAAAGCGAAGGCCAGCTCAAAACGCGCGTTGAAGCGTTTGCGGAAACCATTGCCCCCGAAGAAGCCGCTTCAGTCGAGCTCGCCTCGGTTGCCGGTCAATTCTTCGCCGGCATCGACAGCGGATCCACCAGCACCGATGTGGTCATCATGGACGCGGAAGGCACCATCGTGGCAACGTCCATCGTCCCCACCGGCGGCGGAGCGCAGGTAAGCGCTGATGCCTGCTTGCAAAAAGCGCTCGATGACGCGGGCATCCCTTCGTCCAAAATCGCACGCACCGTGGCTACCGGATACGGGCGCGCCTACATCACATCGGGCGACCGAGACATTACCGAGATTACCTGCCACGCCAAGGGCGCCCACTATCTGGACCCTTCCGTGCGCAGCATCATCGATATCGGCGGCCAGGACAGCAAGGCCATCCGATTGAACGAAAAAGGCGCCGTGGACAACTTCGTCATGAACGACAAATGCGCAGCCGGCACCGGACGCTTCATGGAAATGATGGCCCGCACCTTGGGAGTCGATCTTGATCAGATGGGTCCGCTCGGACTGCAATGGAGCCGCGACATCACCATTTCAAGCATGTGCACGGTATTCGCCGAAAGCGAAGTGGTGTCGCTGGTGGCACGCAACGTGGCGCAGCCCGACATCATCCACGGGCTCGACACCTCCGTCGCCAACAAGACGGCAGGGCTGTTCAAGCGCGTCGGCGCCGATGCGACCAAACCGGTCATGATGACCGGCGGTGTGGCCCGCAATCTGGGCGTGGTGCGCGCCATCGAAGACAAACTGGGTTGCAAACTGGTGGTCAGCGAATATTCCCAGCTGTGCGGAGCCATCGGCGCCGCCCTCTACGCCGTCGAAGGCTAGCCGACAGGCGAGCACCGGAGTTCTGCGGCACCGCCCCCCTCAATCCATGAATCTGAAAACGGGCCGCTCGATGAGCGGCCCGTTCGGCAAAGCAGGTTGTTGCAGCCTGTTTACTTCAAGGTAACGGCAGCACCGGCTTCTTCGAGCTGCTTCTTCAGCTCTTCGGCCTTGTCCTTGGCGACGCCTTCCTGCACGGGGGCGGGAGCGCTCTCCACCATTTCCTTGGCTTCTTTCAGGCCCAGGCCGGTGATCTCGCGGACAACCTTGATGACGGCGATCTTGTTGTCGCCGAAGCCTTCGAGCACGACGTCGAAGTCGCTCTTCTCGGCGGCAGCTTCGCCACCGGCAGCAGGAGCACCGGCAGCAGCCACGGCCACGGGGGCGGCGGCGGAGACGCCGAAGGTCTCCTCGATGTCCTTGACCAGTTCGCTGGCCTCGAGCAGGGACATTTCCTTCAGAGCTTCGATGATATCTTCTTTGGTCAACTTAGCCATTGTTCTTGTTTCCTTTCATGCAGCCGCATTCAGGCGGCCTCTTTTATCAACTGTTCGGCGCGATTTCGCACCATTTCCGCTGTTAGGCGGCGGGTTTCTGCTGGGCAACCTGATTGGTAGCCTGGGCCAAACCGCTCGGTACGCCATTGATGGCAACGGCGAGACCGCGGGCCATGCCGGAAATGAGGCCGGCAAGCTGTCCCATGAGCTCTTCGTGAGAAGGCAGCGAAGCGATGGCTTCGACCTGAGCCGCATCCACGGCAGCACCTTCCATGATGCCGCCCTTGATCACCAAGTTCTCGTTGTCCTTGGCGAAGGTCTTGATGGCCTTGGCCGCAGCAGCGGGATCTTCGTTGGCGAACACGAAAGCGCTCGGGCCCTCCAGCATGTCGTCGAGCGTGGGAAGTTCCAACTCGCCGAGTGCCAGATGCATGATCGTGTTCTTGTAAACCGTCATGTGGGAACCGGTTGCGCGGATGTCGCGGCGCAGCTGCTGGACTTCCTTCACGGTGAGGCCGCGATAATCGACGACCCACAACGCGGGCAGGTCGGTCAGCTCGTCCTTGATCTTGGAGAGGGTCTCCTTGTTCTGTGCATTGGGCATGTAGTACACCTCCTTTTCGCAAAGCTCGTGTTCCGCTCCGGGGAGTGGATCGCACTTCGCGAAAAGAACGACCCCTGCGCCCGAAGGACAGCAGGGGTCGAAAAGCTCGATGCTCTTATGACCACCTCGGCGGGCCGCTTGCGCGATTGAACCCTTGCGGGTGCCGGCTGTCTACGGTAGCGGAACGGTTGTATAACCGTACGCGCTGCATTTCTGCAGCTGGGCTATTGTGTCACAATCTCTTGCACGGTGCAAGTGGGATCGCTTTCCACATATTTGAGGTCGATGGCGTCGCCTTGTTTGTAGCCCACCACTTCTATCAGGTTCGGCAGCGGACAATCGTAGATGCGATCGTCGCCTTCCAGCTTCAAATAGAAGTGCGAATTGCCGTCCACCACCGCCGTGGCAAGCGTGGTTATGGTGCCCTTCGCTTCTTTAATGGATGACTCGTCGGTGGTTGCCGCCCCATTGGTGGCCAAAAGCGACTTGTAGCTCTTCTGGCATTCGGCCACGGTATCACCCACCGCCACGTTCTGATAGCGCTGGATATCCACCATGGCGAACTTCTTCACCAGGCCGGCCGCGTCTTTGAGCGCCATGAAATACGTCGGCTGGCCGTTGATGTTCAGCAGCAACGGGAACGTGGCATCATAACCCAGGTTCTGTACCTGCCCCTCGGCACTGCTCATGGCCGATTCTTCCGTGGCGCCCGCCACCGAATAGAAGTGCGATTCGGCCGTGCGCTGGTTCATGAGCACGAATCCGACGATGGCATTGTCTGCCGTGGCGCTGGTGACGCCCGAATACAGCCACACGTCGTCGTCTTTGGCGATGTAGTTGTATCCCAGCTTGCCGTTCGAACCGGGTGTGGTCTGCACCACACCGGCCTGGCCCAACCAAGAATTGAGCCAGCCGCCGTTAAGGCTGCCATGCCAGTTGTACTGTTCCACCAACAAGTCCGAAGGATAGGCGCGGTCAACCCATTCCGGACAATCCTCGATGGCGTAATCCTGGCATTCGCCCGTGCTTGCGTTCACCAGCACCACGCGGTCGATGGTCTCGCCACCGAACAGGCCGATGGTGCGCGTCTGTACCGGGCACACCCACCAGGGAATACCGTCTTCGTCGACTTCGAAGCTCTTTTCTTCAAACAGATAGAACGGGTAATTGAGCTGCACGTAGCGATCGATGTTCTTGCCCAAGGGGTCGCTCTCGCTGTAATAGATGGGCTGCTCCAAGCGCACCACCTGGGTGTCCTGGCTGGCCATGTCCACCAGCACATACGCGGGAATGCCCGTGTCCATGTTGGTGAACCATTTGAAGACGTCCGCATAGTTGAGCGGGCTCACGCGAACGGGGCGGCCCTGGTAGTTGATCTGCGAATACAGGCTCGAGATCTCGAACTGGCTGACGTAATCGGGGATCTCGCCCAGCGTGCGGTTGCCCAGCAGCACGGCGGAATCGCGGTCGATCACGGGGATGGAATCGTAGTCGACTTCCTGGATATCGCTGGCAAAGTCGCTGCTGGCGGGCTCCAGGATGGAAGAGTATTTTTCCGCGTTACCCGGCCAAATGGAAAGGGACGCGAGCGACCCCACCAAGAACAGCGCGACCACCGCCACGGGCACCCAGGCCACGCCGCGATACGCTTTGGCCTTCTTCGGGCTGGCGGAGCGCTTGGAGGTGCCCTTCTTGTAGGCACGGCTCATGCCGCGGCACAGCACGAAAACGGGAAGCAGCACGAATACGAACAGGAACACCCAGCAATCCATGCTGTAGATGCTGATGGCAGGGTGGAACCACCAATAAGCGCCTGCAATGACCAGCAGCAGCACGATTAAGCAGATGATGAGCGTCTTGCGGCTCCAGTCGGCAAATGGGGGAATGTCGCCATCTTTGCCGTGGCCTTTGCCCTTCCCGCCGGTAATAACGGTCCATGCATCGGCGCCCGGGCCATCGGATGCGCTCTGCGATCCCTTGGCCTTCCCCTTTTCGGAAGCGCCCTCTTCATCAGACGGGGGCACGAAGCCCACAGCCTTGAAGAACTCGTCCATCGTATTCTTGTCCACTGATCCCCCTCGCTTGCGACTGCTCAGGCCAGTATACGGGAAAAGCGGCCCCCTTGCGCGTTGGGAGCCGCTTTCAAGCGGTACGTGGAAAAGAGGCGAGGCCCGTGTTCAGGCCAGTTTCCTCAAAACGTATTGGAGGATGCCGCCGTTGCGCCAGTAAGCGCCCTCCGTGGGCGTATCGATGCGCACCGTGGCCGTGAAGTCCACCGTCGACCCGTCTGCACGATGCGCGTGAACGGGCACCTGCACCGGAACGGGCAGGCCTTCGGAACAATCGACGCGTTCGATGTCGAAGGTCTCGCTCCCATCGAGTCCCAAGCTTTCCGCATTCTGCCCCTCTTCGAACTGCAGGGGAAGGATGCCCATGCCGATGAGGTTGCTGCGATGGATGCGCTCGAAACTCTCGGCGAACGCAGCGCGCACGCCCAGCAGCAGAGGCCCTTTTGCCGCCCAATCGCGGCTTGAGCCGCTGCCGTACATCTTTCCGGCCAGCACCACCGAAGGGATGCCGGCGGATTCGTAGTCTTGCGCGGCATCGAAGATGAGTTTGATGGCGCCATCGCGCATGTCGCGCGTCCAGCCGCCCATCTTTCCATCGGCCAAGAGGTTCTTGAGCTTGACGTTGGCAAACGTACCGCGCGCCATGACCTCGTGGTTACCGCGGCGGCTGCCGTACGTGTTGAAGTCATCGTCGGGCACACCGCGTTCGCGCAGATAGCGGGCCGCCGCCGAATCGGGGGCGATGGCTCCCGCCGGCGAAATATGATCGGTGGTTATGAAGTCGCCCAGGTTCACCAAAACGCGTGCATCGCCAACGGGTGCCGGGTCGCTTACCGAGCGCTCCATCCCATCGAAATACGTGGCACGGCGGACATAGGTCGAAGCGTCGTCCCACTGGAAGGTGTCGCCCGTGGCACTGCCCAAGGCCTGCCAAGCCGCGTCGCCTTCATAGATCCCCGCCCCACCCTGCACGTAAAGGTCCTGCGTCACCACGTCTTTCACCGCCGCGGCAACTTCCGCATCGGTGGGCCAGATATCACAGAGCATCACGTCGTTGCCTTCGGCATCGCGGCCCAAAGGCTGGGTGGCGAAATCGAAATCCATCGTGCCGGCCAGGGCATAAGCCACCACGCCGGCCGGTGCGCTCAGGTAGTTCTGCGACACGTCGGGGCTGATGCGGCCTTCGAAGTTGCGGTTGCCGGAAAGCACGCTGGCAAGCTCTATTTGGGAAGCGACGTTGTGGAGTTCGGGCAAGATGGGGCCGGAATTTCCGATACAGCTCATGCACCCGAAACCGCAGTTGTAAAAGCCCAAATCCTGCAAGCCGTCGACCAGCCCCGCACGATCGAGCAGCATCTCGGTGGCCACGCTGCCCGGCGCCAAGATGGTCTTGACCCACGGCTTGGGACGCAAGCCTGCAGCTGCGGCCTTCTTGGCCAGCAAACCGCACGCCAGCATCATCGCCGGGTCCGTGGCCGTGGTGCAGCTGGTGACCGCCGCAATGGCCACGGCGCCATGCGTCAAGCGGCACGGCGTGCCGTCCAGCTCGATTTCGACGCCCTGGGAAAGATCCGCACCGCGGTCGGCGCAGATGCCCTCGAATGCGGCTTTGGCGCCCGACCAGCCGATGCGGTCATGGGGACGACTCGGGCCGGCCAAACTGCGCTCGACGCTGCCCAGGTCCACCTTCAGCACCTTCGCGTACACCCGCTGGCCCGCATCTTCGCCGCCCCAACATCCCTGGGCGTTCGCATACGATCGTACCAGCTCGCACTGCTGCTCGCTTCGACCGGTAAGCCGCAGGTAATCGATGGTCTGGTCATCCACGGGGAACAGCGTGCAGGTGCTTCCGTATTCCGGTGTCATGTTCGACACGCATGCACGCTGCGTGGCGGTCAGATTGGCCACGCCGGGCCCGAAGCACTCGACGAAGCATCCCACCACTCCTTCGGCGCGCAGCATCTGGGCAATGGTGAGCGAAAGGTCCATGGCGGCGACGCCGTCGGGCAAAGCACCGGTCATCTCGATGCCGATGACGCGCGGCACCAACGTGGTGATGGGCTGTCCCAGCGCTGCGGCCTCCGCCTCGATGCCGCCCACGCCCCAGCCCAACACGCCGATTCCGTTGGCGGTGGGCGTGTGGCTGTCGGTTCCCACCACGGTGTCGAAGTAGGCGACGGGTTCGCCGGAGCCCTTGCGCGTCATGGCCACGCTGGCAAATCGCTCGATGTTCAACTGGTGGCAGATGCCCGCCCCCGGGGGCACGATGCGCACGTTGTCGAAACTGCCCTGCGCCCACTTCAAGAATTCGTAGCGCTCTTCGTTGCGCTCGAACTCGATGTCCATATTGGCCTTCAAAGCGCCCGCACAGCCGAATTCTTCAGCTATCACGCTGTGGTCGATCACCAAATCGCACGGGATCTGCGGGTTGATCTTGGCAGGATCGCCGCCCAGATTGGCGCAGGCCTCGCGCATGACGGCGAAGTCCACGAACACCGGCACGCCGGTGAAATCTTGGAACAGCACGCGCGCAGGGCTGAACTCCACTTCGGCGCCCACTTCGCCGGTGCTGCCTGCGGCCACCACGCGATCGCACAGCAGACGGGCTTGTTCGTCATCGGATGCATTGCGCAAGATGTTCTCGAGCAAAACCGTAAGGGCGAAGGGCAGCTTTTCATGCCCTTCCACCTGATCGACGGGGTAAAAGGAGTACTCGACATCGTCAACGCAGAGCATGTCGCAGCGGGAATCTCCAGTGGTCATAGGGTGTGGCCTTTCTCCGTGATATCAGTTCAACTCGTCGATGAGCGCTTGGGTGAATTCAGAGCAGCTGGCCGCGGGACGGTCGGACCCCGTGGCTTTGCGGATGTCGGCCGTCAGATGCGTGCCGTCCGCATAGACCGCGCGCACCGCCTGGCGCACGCGCTCGGCGCATTCGAGTTCTCCCAGATGGTCGAGCATCATAGCGGCAGAGAGGATCTCGGCCGTCGGGTTGGCCAGGTTCTTGCCGGCGATATCGGGAGCGCTGCCGTGCACGGCCTCGAACACCGCGTAATCCTTGCCGATGTTGGCTCCCGGCGCAATACCCAAGCCGCCCACCAAACCTGCGCACAGGTCGCTGGCGATATCGCCGTACAGGTTGGGGAACACGATGACGTCGAACTGCGCGGGATCGATGACCAGATTCATGCAGAAAGCGTCGATGATGCGGTCATCGAATTCGATGCCGGCATCCTTGTATTCTTCGGCCACTTCGCGCGCCACGCGCAAAAACAAGCCGTCGGAGTATTTCATGATGTTGGCCTTGTGGGCCGCCGTTACCTTTTTACGTCCGTGCTTGACCGCATAATCGAAGGCGTAGCGAACGATGTTCTGCGTCGCCGTGATGGAAATCGGCTTGATGGAAATGCCGGAATCGGCGCGAATGGTGCCCGCCCCGCTCTGCTCGCACATAGCGATGAGGTGCTTGGCGGCATCGCTTCCCTCTTCGAATTCGACACCGGCATAAAGGTCCTCGGAGTTTTCCCGAACGATGACCAAATCGACATCGCTGTAGCGGCCGCCCGCACCGGGAATGCTGAATACCGGACGGAGGCAGACATAGAGTTCGAGCGTTTTGCGCAGTGCCACGTTCACACTGCGGAATCCCGTCCCCACCGGCGTGGTGATGGGCCCCTTGATGGCCGCTTTGTTGCGCTTGACCGCATCGATGGTGCTCTGGGGAAGCGGCGTGCCGCATTCATCCATCATCTTGGCGCCCGCTTCGGCCGTTTCCCACGTGATCTGAGCGCCCGCGGCATCGAGCACGCGGCGCATGGCATCGGAAGTTTCGGGGCCGATGCCGTCTCCGGGGATAAGCGTCACCGTATGTTGTGCCATGAAAGTCTCCTTTTCAGACAGGACCGCCGCCGAAGCGTGCGGTCCGTATTTTAACAAGGGTGAAAGATGAATGATGGATCAGGAAAGGTTGTCTTCGATCTGCTGAGCGCGCTTTTGAAGGGCGCCTTTGCCGTTGGTGGCATCGAAGCGCATGCGGTCGGCCAATTCCGTCTTGACCGCCGGAGCCAGCTTGCCCGCTGAAAATCCGATGACCGCCACCAGCATCTCCTGGAATTCAAGGTCGCCGTGGTAGCACTGGATGGCTTCGTCGATGAGCTCCCAGGCTTTTTCGGACCGCTTTTCGGTGGTGGACCCCAGGCGGCACAGGAATTTCATGGCCGAAAGGCGGACCGTTCCATTCGATTCGTCGAACAAGGAGGCTTCCGCCCCATCGAGGGCTTTGTCGCACCCGCGCGAGTCGACCGCGATCAATTCCGTCAGCGCATCCAAGCTCTCCCAACGCGTCTGCGCTTCCGGACGGTTGAGGGCATCAACCAGCTGGTCGGCGCACGGCACGACGGCTTCCGCGTTTTGGCGTGCGGCGATAGAAAGGGCCGCCGCCGCTTGCTGGCGAGAACGCCGCGAGGCGCCCGAAAGGTCGTCCGCCAATGCGGCCATGGCCTTCTTGTCGCCAAGCGCTTGTTCTGCCAATTGTTCAGGGGTTTGGGTGTTTTCGCTCACAGCACGCTCCTTAAGTGATGTTACCTGCAATTATACGGCAACGGAGCGGCTATCCCCTGCGTGCCCATCGAATTCACCATCTGGAAAGAAAGCATGGCAGGGCAAACGGCTTGCCGTGTGCGCATCGCATACTCTCCCACCAGCCCAAACGAGCAGAAAGCCGCCGAATTGGATGCCTCTAGGATATCCGCTTCTTGCGGTTTCGCCTCCAGCTGATGGCCGCGACGGCCCCGAGAATCGCCGCGATGACGACCATCCACCAGACCCAGCCGAGACCGTCGTCGATGCCGCTCGGCACGGGCGAAGTGTAGGTGTTGGTGAAGTCGATGCGCGTTTCGCCCTGACCCATGCCCGAAGCCGCTTTGGACACTGTGCCGGTATCGGTGTCGACAGCGGGGCTTGGCGTCGTCTCGTTCTGTTCATCGGCCGTGATGCCAACCGAATAGCCTTCCGCCTTGCCCCCCGAAACCCCGTCTTCGGCAACTGTGTAGGTGGCCCCCACCGGCAGAGCGTCCACCTCGAGATACTGCCCGTCGTAAAGGGAGAAAGAAAATTCCGTGCCCGAAGCAATGGAGACGGTCGTCCCCGATGAAGTGCCATCGGCATTCATGACGGTACCGGTGTACGTGCCGCCTTCCGTTCCGACGACGGTTGCGGTAAACCCGAATGCCTTGGTTTTATCGGCGTAGTCGCCTTCGGTCGTCTTGTAAACCTTCAGCTGGGCCGTCGCGGTCTCATAGGCGTTCTTGATGCTCCAAACATGGGTTGTCGCGTCTTGTTCTCCCGCATAGACCCCGGTGGTGGTCGAGGTCTTAAGCAGCGGATTGCTCCACCCCGAAGGAACGTATACCTTGCCCGGGTCCGCCTTGGTCGAATCCATGATGAACTGCCAGCCGCCCAACGAGGTGATGTCCTTGTAGTTGGTGGGCGTGTTCACTTCCACCAGTCGGAAGATGCCGTCGCGCAGGCCGCCGCCCGAATTCGCGTCACCGAAATCAACCAGACCGTTGGCATCGCTGGTAACGACCTTGGCCGTGGTGCTGCCCTCTTCGGTGACCGGCTCCCAATTGACGTCGTTTTCAAGCTCTGCTGCGGTCAGGAATACGTTGTACTCGCTCTTATTATTCTCGTAATCGACCTGGCTGCCCGTCCATTGGTAGATGGAAAACTCAGCCCCTTCGATGGGGTCGTTTTCGAGGTTGTCGGACACCTTGTAGAAACTGAACGCGGTCGGTGGCTGGAAGTAGAGATACGTGCCAAGCCCGTCGCCGGAGGTTTTCTCATTGGCGCCGATGTTGAGCGTGGGATGATAGTCGTCGAAGAAACGCTGGACGGAATTTGCAGCGACGGTGGTGTCAGCGGTCCCCTCAGCGGTACAACCTTGTGCAAAGGGGATGTAAGACGCATGGTCGGCATCGGAGGCCACCGAGATGCCAATGCTCGAGGATGCATCCAGGTCGCCGAGTATTTTCACCACAGACGTATTGGCTTTGTCGGTGTTTACGGTTTCGAGCTTCAGGTTGGAAGCAAGATTGCTCTCGTTGACGTTGTCGCTGATCTTCATCGTGCCCGCAACCGACAACTGCTTTCCGTTGGCAACGTTGACCGCGCCCTTGTTGTCGCTGGTAACGCACTTGGTGACGGTGACGTTGGAAAAAGTGGCGCTCTCGTCCACCTGCACCGCCGGCGCGCTCGAGGTGACAGATGCTCCATTGAAAATGAGGTTGGATACGGTGTCGCCGGTGCTCGCGATATCAAGCAAGGCACCGGAAGTGAGCGAGGAATCTCGCGTGACGGAGGCCGTCGAAGTCTCGTCGCTGTTAGGCAGGAAAGCGAACGCCTTGTCCACCGTCTGGGTAAGCGGTGCCGTCTCGACGGTGACGTCGGTCACCCCGCTATTCAGCGTGGCGGTGCTGGTGAGCGCGTGGCTCCGGAACACCTGGATGGTATCGCCGGTTATCGCGGCAGCGCATGCCTCGGCCAAAGTATTGTACGTACCGATGAATTCGCCACCGCGGATGATCTGGCAGGTTCCTTTGCCCCAGACCACCGCATTGGTGGTGGAATCCTTCGCCATGCCGAACAAGGTGCCATCAGCATCGCAGGTAATATGCTGGAGACCCGATACGGAAACGGCCTTGCTTGCGGTCGTCGTGCCGAACTGGCTTGTAACGGTATTGCGGTTGGTGCAGTACACACCCACTTCTCCGCCGGTCAAATCGCCGGTGACCACAATGGACGAACTGGTATCCAGTACCTTCACATTGGTCTCCGTGCTGCCACCGGCAATGTTGCCCGTGATGGTAGGCGACCCTTCGATCTTCACCTTTGCTGCTGTTTCAATCGCATTGACACCCGCACCGGCATCCGCCGAATCGGGCGTGGTGTTTCCCGTGATCGAAGCCGACCCGGATATGCTGAGCGTGGACGATCCACGCAGACGGATACCCCCGGCGATGGTGTTGCCGTCGGTGGTGGTCCTCGTACCCGTGACCGTATTGTTCGAAACGGAAGCGTTGCCCGACATGGTAATTACCGAGGATCCGCCATGACCGCTGATCGTAGCCGCTTCACCACTGTGGCCACCGCACGTGTTGTTCGAGATGGTCGCATCGTCGGTCATGACAAGGTAGTTAGCTGCGCTGTTTCGCATGAAGATCGCACTGGATGCATTATCGCCTGTGCAGTTTTTGATGGAGCTCGTATCTTTCATGATGAGCGTGCTGCCGCCTTGCATGTCAACTACGCCGGCATCGCGCCCGCTGCATTCGGTGATGGTGCTGTTGGACTCCATGGTAACGGTGGCGCCGTTCCATATCTTCATTGCAGCACCTTGGTAGCCATAGATACCCTTTAGCGTAACGTTCTCGCCCAGCGTGACGCTCACGCCGGAACCCGCTGCGTAAATGAACTCTGCAGACGCTGCGTAAGTCGAATCCGAGGTGAACGACAAATCTGTCACGCTGAGCGATGACGCCTCGGTTACGCCCATTACAATGCCCACAGAAGAGCTGCGCTTGATCGATGGGATGCTGCCCGCAGTGCCGCGATACGGCAGTCCATCAGCAGCGGTTTCCGATGCTTTGGTAAGCGTGACGTTCTTACCGGCCTTGATGGAGACCGTCGCGGTAGGCTGATACGTTTCCACCAACATCTCGATCTTCGCCGACCCGTTATCGGGAATCGAGTCGATTGCCGCCTGAAGGGTGGTATAGCCGGTTGCAACGCCAGTGACCGGGTCCACGATCTTGCACACGTATTGGTTTGCACCCCATACCACTGCCGTTCCGCTGCCCGCCGTCCCCAGAAGCGAATAATTCGAGTCGTTGAATAGATGGCTGAGGTTGTCAGTCGAGCCAGTGGACGTGGCAAACTGTGCGCCGTCGGCCAAAAGAGACTTGTTCACCGATGTGATCCCCACATTCGCCGTCGAGTCAAGCGCACCCACCCGAACCGTGGTCGTGGAGTAGACGGCGAGGTCGGATGCCACCGCATCCGTGCCGGTGCCGTAGGTGTTTCCGGAAATGGTCGGAGATCCGCTCAGGTTGACGGTTGCGCAATTCCCACCGCTGAAACCACTTACCGCGCCTACTGTGGAAGAGCCCGTCGTAACGGCACCCGTAGTGTTGTTGCCGGTTATAGTGCCGCCCGAAAGGTTGAGAGTCGAGCCACTGCGAGTACCTATGGCGCATCCATTGCGCCCCGCCGTGTTGCTGGATATCGTGCCTCCGCTTATCGACGCGATGCCAGAGGAAACGAACACCCCTCCTCCATCATAATACGCGGAGTTGTTCGAGATGGTGCCGCCGGTCATGGAGAATGAAGAGCTGCCGTTCACCACCGAAACCGCACCGCCATGCGAGCTTGCGTTTCCGGTTATGGCACCGCCCGACATGGTCATATTGCCGCCATTGAGAACGAACGGGCTGGTGTAATACTTTCTCGCCTCATCTATGGAAGACCCGTAGCCACAGCCGCTGACCGTCATTCCCGTGAGATTGACCGTCCCACCGGCGGCATATACCGCCGATCCGCCGCCATTGCTTAGATCGGCATTCGCCTTGCAATTCGAGATGGTGCCGCTTTCCAGATTCAAGACGCCGCCCGTCAAGCAGAATGCACCTCCCGCCGTATCGTTGACGGTAGAGGTATTGGTCACATTTTGAATCGTCGTACTGGTTACCGTGCAGGTACCGCCGGTGACGGTGATGGCAGGCGTGGTGCGCTCGACTGACGCAGAACCGCCACCGTCAACCGTGCAGCCGTTGGTAAATGACATGGTGCCAGAACTGGAAATGGCACTCGACCCATCCGCATACGTTATTTTGCAGTTATCAAACGTCATCGTGCCGTTGTTCGCCAGCGAGCTCGTCCCGTCAAGGACGATGGTGCAATCCTTGAACGCTACCGTTCCGCCGGCGTCCGCCGTGATGGAAGATGAGCCGGTAAGGTTGACCGTGCAATTCTCATACGAGAGCGTTCCCACACCGGAACTCATCTTCGTACCGGACGTGAGACTCACGCCGATATCGGAAAACGTGGTGGTAGGTGCCCAGTCACCCGTACTGGTAAGCGACGTCGGAGCTGCCGCGAGAGTGCCGTTCGCAAAGGTGAGCGTGGGAGCATCGCCCGTGTGGCCGCTAGCGAGAGTATACAGCTTGTCAAAAGGATTAAGGTTCGTGCTCGTGCTCGCCGCGGTTTGTGTGACTTTGTAGCTTGAATCGCTCAACGTGACATCCGTGTCGAGCGCCAGACCACCAAGTAGAGACTCGTAGACTGGGGAGGTATAGAGGCTTGCATAGGTTATGAAATCCTGAAGCGTGTAGCTGCCCACCGCAAACTGACCGGTCGCCTTGTTGCGCTGTTCGACTGTCGCGGTACCCGTCCCGCTTGCTGCGCGTGCATCAGAATTGGTCTGCGCATCACCCATCGTGGCATACAGTGTCAGGTCATCGGTGATGGGCAACTGCGCTAACTGCGTCGAGGTGTAGCTTGCCGAGAAGTCCACGGTGTCCCATGACTCGAAAGCAAGGTCTTCAAAACCTGCAGCAGAACTGACGGAGGGTATCTGACTCGTGCTCAGACAATCTCCGTCAGCCACCTCGATTGTGGTGGCAGTCCCCTCATCGGTCGTAGTAGTGGCAAGGTTCGTATCGGAGAACACAGCATCGTCGCCCACGATGAACGTAACCGAATGCGTGTTCGAAGCCCCATCCTGGGCGCTCGCCGTCACTGCAATCTGGTTATCGGATTCAAGGGAAGAAGAGCTCGCAAACGCGTTGTCTGATTGTGTCAGGGCTGAATCAGGATCAACCGAAGACGAATCCTGGGACTTCGCTTGGTCAGCGGCAGAGTTGTCCGAAGACGAATCCTGGGATTCCATCTGAATTGCAAGAGAGTCGTTCTGGCTCTTTTGCGTAGAGCCATCGCCGATGGCGAAAGCAAAAGGAGACCCAGAAACCGCCATCACCACACACAAGGCAATAACGAGCGCCCGAAAAACGATATGTGGCTTTCGTTGCCGCAAACTCGGCGACCTCGATTCAATCCCGTAGGCAAAATTACGATACTCAATTATAAGGCCAATGAGAAAATGTATCCATCATAAATGCGAGTCTTCGCATATCCAATACGGTAATCGAAGAAAACGCCCGCCTACCGCGACCCTCGACCCGTCGCCGGCATAAGCGAAGCGAAATGCCCCCCACGCGGCCCTCGACATGCCCTCGGGCATAAGCGAAGCGAAATGCCCCGTCCAAAATTCGCCGCAGGTTGGTTTTGCGCTCTTGGGGTGCCTCAGATTCGGGTGGCTGAGCGCCGTAGCGTACTAACGCTACGTAAGGCGCGAAGCAAGCCCGAAGCTGAGGTGCCCCAAGAGCGCAAAAATGCCCTCTATGAGCACGACGCCCTATCCTTCCACGGACTACACCGCAGTACTTTCGGCGATGGTGGGCTTAACTACCGAGTTCGGAATGGAATCGGGTGATCCCCACCTCTATGGTCGCGCTCATAGAAGGCATTCCTTCTATGAAAGCTGAAAGATTCAGTTTTCAAGCGCACCCTGAAGGTTGCATAGCGTCCATCGATATTCACGATCGCAAAGAATTGAAAATAAGATGAAGAGCTCGACCGATTAGTACTGCTCGCCTGAGTGCCTTACAACACTTACAGCTGCAGCCTATCAACCTCGTAGTCTACAAGGGGTCTTACCAAAAAGAGAACTCATCTTGGAGTCGGCTTCCCACTTAGATGCTTTCAGCGGTTATCCGTTCCGAACGTAGCTAAACGGCGGTGCCATTGGTTGACAACCGTTACACCAGAGGTTCGTCCATCCCGGTCCTCTCGTACTAGGGACAGATCTCCTCAATTCTCTTACGCCCGCGGAGGATAGGGACCGAACTGTCTCACGACGTTCTGAACCCAGCTCGCGTACCGCTTTAAATGGCGAACAGCCATACCCTTGGGACC
>JAXGTO010000006.1:0-72847 GCA_040774885.1 Eggerthellaceae bacterium
AGCGCGGCTATTCACGGCCTTCCACGGCGGCCTTGAGCCGCTCGTAGACTTCGGTGGCGGTCTGCATCTGCATGACCTCTTCGGCCAAGGCGCGCGCGTCTTCAACGTGCCACGACGCGATCTGCGCCCGGCAGCCCAGAACGCTCGAGGCGCTGACGCTGTATTCGTCGAGCCCCCAAGCCACCCACAACGGGATGAGCAAGGGGTCGGCCGCGGCTTCTCCGCACATGCCCACCGAAATCCCTGCGGCGCTGCCTTGCTCGATGGTGCGGCGGATGCCGCGAAGCACGGCGGGATTGCAGGTGGAATACAGGTAGCGGACGCGGTCATTGCCGCGATCGGCGCACATAGTGTAGCCGGTGAGGTCGTTGGTGCCGATGCTGAAGAAGTCGGCTTCGCGCGCCAGTACGTCGGCGATGGCCACGGCGGCGGGAGTCTCGATCATCACGCCCACGGGAATATCGGCGTTGTACGAAACGCCCTCGCGGTCAAATTCGGCCATGTAACGCTTGATAAGGTCGCGCACGGCACGCACTTCATCGATGCAGGTTACCAACGGAATCATGATGCGCACGTCGCCGAACGCGCTCGCCCGCAACAAGGCGCGCAGCTGCGTGCGGTAAACATCTTCGCGCTGCAGGCAATAACGTATGGCGCGAAATCCCATGAAGGGGTTGTCTTCGCGTTCCATGCCCAAGCAAGGGATGTCTTTGTCTCCCCCGATGTCGAGCGTGCGGATGATGACCGGTTCGCCCTTCATGATGAGGGCCGCCTTCTTGTAGGCGTCGAACTGCTGGTCTTCGGTGGGCATGGTATCGGCGTCCATGAACAGGAATTCCGTGCGGAACAGCCCCACACCTTCGGCATCCGCTTCGACGGCGCGGGTGGCGTCGTCGGGCGTGCCGATGTTGGCGAACAATTCGACCTGTGCTCCATCGGCAGTGACGGTCTTGCATCCCACGAAGCGCTTGAGCTCTTCGCGCTGGGTCAAGAAACGCTCGCGTCGTGCACGGGCATCGGACAGCGCCGCCGCATCGGGCATGGCGATCACCGTGCCGGCAGACCCATCCGCAACCACGGGCATGTTGTCGGACAGAGTGCGGCACGCATCGGGAACGCTCAAGACGGCCGGCAATTCGAGCGCACGGGCCAAAATGGCCGAATGGCTGGTGACGCCGCCCGTTTCGGTTATCACGGCCTGTATCTTGGCGGCATCGATTCCCGCCGTCATCGAAGGGGTCAGCTCATGCGTGACGATGATGGTGTCTTGGGGCAGCATGCTCACGTCGACGTCGCGCTTGTTGAGCAGCTGGCACAGCACGCCGCGCTTGGTGTCGTCCACATCCGTGGCGCGCTGACGTGTGAACTCGTCGTCTGCCCCGCGGAACATCCCGGCGAACATATCACACACCTGCGACAACGCCTCTTCGGCGCACTGCCCGCCCTCGATGAGCTTATCCATTTCCCCCACCATGTAGGGGTCGGAGATCATCGAGATGTGGCCCTGCAGGATTTCGGCCTCGGACTCGCCCGCACTGCGGCGGACGGCTTCCACCTGTTGGGCGGTAAGCTCCTTGAACGACTCGATGGCCCCGTGGAACCGCTGCATTTCGGCAGCCGTGTCTTCGATGGCGCGCGAATCAAAGGAAAGGTCGGGCTCTTCCACCAGCATGGCCCGGCCGATGCCGATGCCCTCGCTGGCGGCGACTCCCTGCAGGGATTCCACGATCAGCCTTCCATGGCGGAGATCAGCTCGATGGCCTTGGCCAGCGCCTCCGCTTCGTCGGCGCCGTCGCAGCGCACCTCGATGTCGGTGCCGCCCTTGATGCCGCCCGACATGAGCGACATCAAGCTCTTGCCGTTGAGCTCCTTGCCCGCCGCCGCCAGCGTGACGTCGCTGGAAAACGCGGCCATCTGACCGGAGAACACCTGCGCGGGACGCATGTGGAAGCCTTCGGGATCTGCCATCATCACGTGTTCGGAAACCATATGCGGGTCCTTTCCATCGATTTGCTTACGTGCTTGATTCTACTCCCCGGCCGCCGAAGCGGTCGGGGCGAATAGACGATTCTAGGCAACCTCCGCCGCTTCGGCGATGGCTTCCTGTTCGGGAGTGCGCTTCTTCTTCAGGATGGCCAGCATCACCATGCCAGCGGCCGCGCCCGCCGCCAATGCCGCCAGATACAAAGCCCAGTTCCCCACCACGGGGAACACGAAGATACCGCCATGGGGAGCCATGAGCGTGCAGCCGAACAACCAGCACAAAGCGCCGGACAACGCCGAGCCCACCATGCAGCTGGGGATGACGCGCAGCGGATCGGCCGCCGCATAGGGAATGGCGCCTTCGGTGATGAAGCTCAGCCCCATGATGTAGTTGACCGGACCGTTCTTGAGTTCTTCGTCGGTCCAGCGGTTCTTGAAGAAAGTGGTGGAAAGCGCGATGGAGAGGGGCGGCACCATGCCGCCGATCATCACGCAGGCCATGATCTGATAGCACGTGGTCTGCGTGGCCACGTCGGTCGTGCCGGCAGCCGTGACCAGCGCGGCCGTGCCGAACACGTAGGAGGCCTTGTTGATGGGGCCGCCCATGTCGGTGGCCATCATCATGGCCAAAAGCAGCCCCAGCACCACGCCGAAGTTGTTTTCGGCCAACCAGTTGAGCCCGTCGGAAAGCGAAGTGTTGATGAGCCCCATGACGGGACCGACGGCGCACATGAGCACCGTGATGGCGCCCAACCCCAACAGCGGATAGACCAGGATCTGCTTGATGCCGCGCAGGCTTTCGGGCATGTGGTCGCAGAGCTTCTCGATGCCGAGCATCATATAGCCGCCGGCAAAGCCCGCCAGCAGGCCGCCCAAAAAGCCCGAGGCGACCGGCATCATCATGGTGCCGGAAAGCGCAGAGAGCACGGCATCGGATGACGCGGTGCCGGCCGGTGCGACGAAGTTGCACCCCAACGTGGCCATCCAACCTCCCACGAACCCGACCAGCAAGCCGGGCCGATCGGCGATGGATTTGGCAATGTAGGCCGCCAAGATGGGAACCATGAAGTTGAACGCGAAGCCGCCGACCGTCTTGAACCAGGCAGAAACCGGCGTGCCGGTGCCGAAGCTGGAATCTTGCGGCACACCCGACAACCCGTCGATGAGGAAGGCGATGGCGATGAAGATGCCGCCCGAAACGACGAAGGGAAGCATGTGGCTGACGCCCTCCATCAGGTGCTTGTATATCTGACGACCGACGCTTTCATCTTCGTCTTCATCGAGTGCAGCCGCGCCGCCTTCGTGATGGAAGATGGGGGCACCGTCGGCCAGCACGCGGTTGATGAGCTCTTCGGGCTTGTTGATGCCGTCGGCCGCTTTTGCGTGGATGAGGGGCTTGCCGTCGAAACGGGCCGTATCCACGGTCTTGTCGGCCGCGATGATGATGCCGTCGGCAGCGGCGATTTCGGCGCGGGTGAGCTTGTTTTTGACCCCGCCGGCACCGTTGGTTTCGGCCTTGAGCTTCATTCCCATCTTGGCCGCTTGCTGTTCTAGCGACTCGGCGGCCATGTAGGTATGCGCCACCCCCGTGGGGCAGGCGGTAACGGCCAGGATGCGATAGCCTTCGGGTTCTTCGGACGATGCGGCATCGGCCTTGCCTTCCGCAGCATCTTCTTCGGGGAACTTCTCGCGTTCCTTGGCGTCGATGACATCCAGGAATTCCTGCGGCGTGGCAGCTGCCTCGAGCTTGGCGCGGAAATCGAGGTCCATGAGCATGGTCATGAGGCGGCTGAGCACTTCCAGGTGCACGTCTCCCCCGGCGGGCGCTGCGATCATGAACAGGAGTTTGCTGGGCTGGCCGTCGGGCGCATCGTAGTCGACGCCGTCGGGCACGGTGATGGCCGCCAGGGCCGGGTGGGCCACCGCATCGGTCTTGGCGTGCGGAATGGCCATCCCTTCGCCGATGGCAGTGGTGCCGGTGGCTTCGCGCGCCAGGATGGCCTGGCGATACGCATCCGCATCGGCAAGGTTCCCCGCAGCCTGATGCAGCGAGATGAGCTTCTCGATGGCGGCATTCTTATCCGCAACCGAGACGCCCAGCTCTATGGCTTCAGGAGCCAGAAGGTCGATGATCTTCATGGGAGCGTCCTTTCTCATGCTTGCAGCTGCTCGACGAGCAGCCGTTCTATCGTTTCGCGTTGGGCAAGCCCCGGCGAAAACGCCGTGGCCGCACCGCACGCCTGAGCCAACCTATATGCCACCTGCGCACGACAGGGAGCATCCAAGCCTTCGGCGGCAGCTTTCAGCCAACCTGCCAAAAACCCCGCCACCATGCTGTCGCCCGCGCCAACGGAGTTGACCAGCGTTCCCTGCAAAGCGGGCGATTGCGTGGCGCAGCCCGATTCGTCGATCAGGATGGAACCGCGCCCTCCGCAAGATACGATGACGTTGCGCGCACCGCGCCGCTGAAGTTCATGGGCTCCGGAAACAAGGGAATCCGCACTATCGGAATCGCAGCCCAGCATGGCGGCCATCTCGTCTTGGTTCGGCTTGACGAGCAGGGGCCGGAACGCCAAGCAGCGCATGAGCAGATCGCCTGTGGCGTCCACCACCGCCGGCACATCGGCATCGGCCGTGCGCAAAAGCATGCGCTCGTACAAATCGTCGGGGGATGTTGAGGGAATGCTGCCCGACAGCACCAACACGTCATGCGCCGTCAGGCCTTCCGCCTTGCGCAACAAGGCCTCAACGCAAGAATCGGGAATGGCGGGACCCTGCCCGTTTATCTCGGTTTCGGTAATAGGGGAAGCATCGGAAGCCGGCTTGAGCTTGACGTTGATGCGGCTTGCGCCTTGTGCAAGCTCGATGAAATCCGCAGCGATACCGGATTCTTCCAGCGACTGGACGATGGCCGCGCCGGTGAACCCGGCGCAAAATCCCCATGCCGTCGATTCGACACCCAGTTCAGCCAGCACGTTTGACACGTTGACGCCCTTGCCACCGAAATAGAGTTCCTCGGATGCGGATCGGTTGGTGATCCCCAAATCAAACGACTCCAAACGCATGACATAGTCGATAGCCGGATTGAGCGTGACGGTGTAGATCAAACGGGCTCCTTTGTTATGGGCCGGTACTTCGATGATAGGGAAACTGCGCCGATTCGTCCAGAAACGGTTATCCCGCCAACAGACTCCCCACCACGGCCACCAAGGCCAAAATCACGCCCATCACCGATTCGCCGCCCAAAAGGCCGCTGGCCACCACCAGACCGTCTTGCTGCTGCGCTGCAGCTTTTTCTTCGCGCTGCGCTTGCGGCAACTTGGCATCGCGCCGTTTGCACACCGCATCGTAGACAACCTTGACCATGGCGCCCAGAAACGCCGTGAAGCTCATATAGAAGGGCAGGTAGACGCCGAGCCCCAGCATCATCGTGGGAACCTTGAAGAAGTACAGGGCGCACCCGAGCACCAGCCCGATGACGAATGCCGAAATGGAGGGGATGCCCGAGACCATGGTGGCCACCACCGTGGCCTGCGCCGCGATGAAGGTGCCCTGCGCGCCGAAGCAATCGGTGCCGTAGGCCGACACCAGAAGCAGCAAGACGCCCACGGCCACGAAGGCACCCAGGATGCCGCCGATGGCCTGCCCCACCCACTGCGCGCGCGGATCGGTGCCCAGCACGTGACCGGCCTTGAAGTCATTCATCACATCGCCCGCCAAACCGCAGGCCACGGCGATGACGGCCGCCACGAAGAACAGCTGCACCTGGGGAATATCAGAACACGCCGCCACCAGCAAAAGCACGATGAGGCCGAAGATCTCCATGGGGTCGATGCCCGACTGCCCCACGCTCTGCGCGCTCATGGCGCACGTGACCCAGGCGAGCACCACGATGATGATGCTGGGCACCACGCCCAGCTGCAAAGCGAAGCACAGCACCAAGGCGACGGCAGCCACCACGCAGGCTATGGTGCCGGGATGCAGTTTCAGGTGCTGCGTCGCGGAAACATCGACGGCGCCCTTGTTGGAGGCCATGACGCGTTTGACCGCACGCCCCATGCCCGGCAGGACGTCTTTGATGATGACGGCGATGCCGCAACCCATCATGAGTCCCATGCCCAGGCTCGACTTGATGCCCTGCCCCGTGGCCACATCCCACAGACCCAGGTTGCTTCCGGCCACCACCACGCCGAAATCGCCGACGAGGGCTCCGGCGAACCAGAAGATGACAGCGCCCGTCCCCACCAAAAAGCCCACGGCCAGCATCATGGGCGAATTGTAGATGCCGAAAGTCATCCCCAACGGCGAAAGCTCCTTCAAAAAGATGCTGGGAAGCAAGCCCAACCCGTCGCGGACGAACGCATAGAGGCCAGCCAGCCCCATGGACCCGAACAGTTTGCGACCGGTCTTGCCGCCGTCGCCGGCGATAAGCGTCTGCGCAGCAGCCTGCCCCATGGGGAATTCGAGGTCCTCTTCTTCGATGAAGTGACGCCGCAGCAGCGCGGTGAAGAGCAAACCGAGCACCGTGCCCGCCAAGGCCACGATGACCAGCTGCCACCAGGGCACGTCGATCGATGAATCGAGAATCCAGATGCCGGGAATGGTGAACGCCAAACCGCCCGCCACCATGGCGCCCGCGCTCATGATGGTGTGGGTGACGTTTGCCTCGTTCAACGTGGTTTTGCCGAGCGCCTTGAGCGCGAACAGCGAAATGATGGCCGCCAAGACGATGGGCCAGGGAAGCGCGCCCATCTTGAGCGCCGTGTACAGGGATGATGCGGTGATGATGACGCAGCCGATGCAACCGATGACGATTCCGCGCGGCGTCAACTGACCCTTTGCCAGTTTCATGTTGTCCTCTTTCCGTATATCCGCTCCCCCGCATACAGGGAGTCGGGTTACCTTGTGAGCATTCAGAAGTATAATCGCAAAAACGCATGCATGCGGCAGCTGAATTGCAAGGAAGGCGAAAACCAATGATTCTGGCCTTAGATATAGGAAATACCAACACCCGCATGGGTTTGGTGGATGCCGACGGGTCTATTTCGGCATCATGGAACGTGACCACTTCCAAGACCGAAACTTCGGATGAAGCCTATGTGCGACTGCTGCAATTGCTTGAAGCCTTCGCTCCCGATGCGCAGGTGGACGATGCCATCGTGGCTTCCGTGGTGCCGCCCATCACCGAAGCTTGGGCATCGGCATGCAAGCGCATCAGCGGACGGCGCACGCTGGTGGTGGGGCCGGGTGTGAAAACGGGCGTGAAGACGAAATACGGCGACCCTTCCACCATCGGCGCCGACCGCATCTGCGACTTCATAGCCGCCAAGCACGAATACGGATCGCCCTGCGTCATCGTGGACACGGGCACCGCCACCAACATCGAGGTGCTCGATGAAGAGGGCGCCTTTTGCGGCGGTATCATCGCGCCGGGCCTCACCATTTCTTCCGAAGCCCTGGCACGCAGCGCTTCGAAGCTGCCCCACGTGGAGCTGGACATCCCCGACAGCGTGCTGGGTCGCAACACACGCGAGACCATGCAGATCGGCCTGGTGATGGGCGAAGTGGCCCGCGTTGACGGTCTGGTGCACATGGTGTGGGACGAACTGGGATACACCACCGATGTGGTGGCCACCGGAGGCGCGGCGGATACTCTGGCCAGGCGATCGAGCACCATCAAGCATGTGGACCAGGATCTGACGTTGAAGGGCCTGGCCCTGCTCTACGCCAAAAACCGCGGATAGAAACCGCAGCGTCCCCAAACAACCTCAGATATTGCGGCGGCGCAAAACGCCGATCACCTTGCCCTGCGTATCGTCGATATCGACGCAGCCGTAGATGCGGCTGTCGGTGGCATGCCCACGCGCATCTCCCAGCAAGAACACCTGGTTCACCCCTACGGTGACAGGGAACGAGATTCCCTCTTTGAAAGGCTGGGTTTCTTCGGTGACACCCGATGTCGTCACCGGGTTGCCGTTCACCAACAAGCCATCGTCGGTGATATCGACGGTGTCCCCGGCCACGGCCACTACGCGCAACGCCTGCATTTGACCATCTTCCTCCACGGCTACCACGTCGTTGGCCACGTAGTTGCGGTCGAGCCGGTAATACAAAGTGAGATCGCCGTCATGCAGTGCCGGGTACATCCCGCCATCGGAAACTCGGAACAAGCCGAACACGAACGTGAACAGCAGCGCAAAGCACGCAACGACGACACCGATCTTGAGCAAGAGCATGCCGACGTCGTGCCTCAGGGTGGTGGCTTCGACGTACACCTTGCCGTGCTCGAGGGGAACCTCCCCTTCTTCGGTGAGGATGGTGCGTTGGGGTGCCTCGTCCTTTCGGGGAAGCGCGTGCTTGCCAGCGGCGCCGTCCTCCGTGTGGACGGACTTGTCGGTGTCAGCGGTCTTCACGAGAACAATGCGCATACGACAGCGCCACGATGCCGGCAGCGCACAACGCAGCCAGGGCGAAGAAGATCGCCCAAGGAGCATCGCCGGTCTTGACGCTGGCTGAAGACGAAGCAGGCTCGATGGTGGTGGCGGCCTTGTTGGAAGCGGATCCCGAGGGGTCCTTGGTGAAATCGGGCGGATCGGTGGAACCGGTAACCTGATTGAGGGCGACGTTGGAGATGGTGGTCTCTGAGGTCACATCGGAATCAACCCTGACCGTCAAGTGCAGTTCAAGCACATCACCAGGGCTCATGTTCGAAATGAACCAGTTGACATAACCGCGATCGCCATCGTCCGTGAAAACGCCGTCGTTGTCGCACGATACGTATGTGGTGTGTTCGGGAATGTAGTCTTTGATCCACACGCCGACAGCCGACACCGACCCCGAGCTTTCCACGCGGATGGTGTAGTTGATCAAACCGCCGGCAGATGCCTTAGCATCATCGGCTTTCTTGGTAACGTCGATCGTTCCCAATGGGCTCAACGGGGTCTGATACGTCGGATCAAGGTCGATCCGCGACACCTTCATCTGATCGCTATCACGCTCCACCGTGGTGGCCACCACCCTGGAAGAAGCCACGTAGATGCGCACCGTGTAGGAACGTTGTTCGTAGGTATAGCCCGGCTTCTGGACGGATGCGTCTTTAACCAGATACTCATACGTGCCATCAGGGGCTGCAGAGCAATCGACGTCGATCGTGGAATCGGCAGTGCCGACCATGTTGAACGTATAGGTTTCGCCAACGCTCCCAGCAGGCATGGGAGTCGATGCCGTGTAGTCCAAAGCCGTGAAGGTGTAGGTGAAAGTGGAATCGACCGCAGCGTCGTCGGAAACGAACATCTGCGACACCGGCACCGAGGCCTCGGTTTGGTAAGCCTGGGCAACCTGCGGCAAACCGACGACGACGCAAGCTGCCGCCAGGGCGCACAGCGCAATGACGATCAGGCGATATGTACGATTGATTCTGCTCATCTGTCCCTCAGCCGACTCTCTTCCTTACTCGGCAGCGCACCGGCTTGTTCGATCGGCATTCGACCCTCGTTTTTTCTGTCTCGAGTTCCTTTGATTTTACGCGCAACCACCAGTATGAGCAAGATGAGCAGCAGCAACAACAGCAGCCACGCCCACCAAGGGACCGTTTTCAACCAGTCCCAGATGCTCCAGGCGCTTCCGCCATCTTCATCGGTGCCCGCAAACGGATTTGCCTGCACGTCATCGGTGATGCGCGCCGCCACGATGAACCGCCCGTTCGTCTCGCTTGAAGCACAGGTCGAAAGCAAAACGATATGGTCATCCGTGCTCACGCCGATATCGCGGGATTGCTCTGATTTCGCCTGCAGGTTATCAAGGTAAGCCTGCTGGTTGCTCTGGCCCGAAACGCCCACGCTGTACACGGAAGAATCGTATGCGTCATCGGCGAAGAACGTGAATATCTCCAAACCGTGGAGCGTACCGCCATAGAAGATGGTGCCGTAGCGATGACTTGAGAAGTAGTCCGAATCCCCGAACCGGTCCAATTCGCCGAACATTGCCGGCACGTCCATATGGTGCCCGTAGATGATGCTGTTGAAATCGGAAAAATCGGGGGCGTTCTGACAATCGAGGAATGGGCAGCCCGAAAGCGAATACTCGCCCTTGGCGTTGTAACTCACATAGCGCATGTTGTCGGTGGTCTGGCAAATCGGATAATCGATATCGGTTCCGTATATCTCTATCCAGCCGATGACGTCTGAATTGATGGCCTGCAGCTGATCGAAGCTCAGCTGCTCTTCGGCTTTCGGACCCGGCTTGTACGATGACCAATTGGACGAAGACGCACCTTTGTACACCTGGTTGGAATCCCACAGCGAATAGCCGCCGAATACCAGCATTATCAGCAGCAGACAGACGACGACCAGGTTGACGGCCCCGTCGGCGAACCGAACGGCTTTCTTTCCCGTCAACCTGGTCATCTTGTCAAACGATGAGGGAGCGTGAGGCTCCTAGCCTACGATCTTAGTCGCGTTGCGGCGACGACGCGTTACCACGAAGGCGATCAGCCCGGCAACGGCAGCACCCACGATGAGGATGTAGGGCAGGTTGTTGATGATGATGCCCGTGGGCGTGACGGCCTTGTACGTATTGGTGACGGCGGCCTTGGTTTTGTCGTTGTTGCTCACGATGGTGTAGGCGTTGCCGTCGGCCTCGTTATCGCCGATGTTGAGGTTATTGCCCTCGCTGCCGGTCACGGTCGTATCTACCGTGTCGGAAGTCGTGTACAGGTCGGCCTTGGGCGTGTAGTTGGTCACGCCGGTCTCGGTGAATTCATACTTCGTGCCGGTGGGCAGCTTGCTATCGTCCGTTTCGGTCATGCGAAGGCTGATGGATTCGCCGTGGCACAGAGCGAAAGTCACCGTAGCCTTGCCGGCGTTATCGAAAACAGTCGACTCGTACGTCGTGCCGGCTGCGTCATTCTTGACAAACGTGACCTTCGTACCCACCAAGCTCAAGTCGCTGTCCGGCAACTGAAGGGTCATGGTGTAGGAGAACTGCTTCGTCAGGTCGGCGACGTTTGCCGGCGAACCCGCAGTCTCTGCAACGGTCTTGGAGATGGTCAGCTGATGCTTTTCAGTGTAGACGTTCTTGAAGATGAAGCTGTCTGCGCCGGTCGTGGCGCCATCTACCTTGACGGCTGGATCGAGGGCCGCCGTTTCGCTGTGCGTACGATAGATGCCGACATTGGTGATGGTAAGCGTGGGGGCTGCCTCGGTACCCGTGTTCTCTACGTAAACATGAATCTGATACGTTGCCTTGGAATACGTGAGCCCATCATGCGTGTTACCGCTTTCGACCACGTTGTAGACATACTCGCCAGCATGGGTGAAGTTGGTACCCGCTGTGGTGCCCACCGCCGGGATAAAGTTCTCGGCAGAGAATTTCGTCTTGTGATAATTGCCGGTGTCTACCGCTGTGCCGTAGTCACCCTGAACAGAGGTAGTCCACGGATGCTCAGCGCTCGCGCCGTTGTACGTGATGGAGTAAGTGTACTCCGCGGGCATCGCCGTGGTGGCATCGGCATAGGCGATGTTGTTTTGCGAAACCGGCGTGAACGTGAACGTGAACGTCTCATGCGCAGCGTCATCAAGCGAATCCGCGAACTGATAATCTTTGACCAAGTAGGTGTTGGCAAGAGTATCGGGCTCGTCAGCATATGCCTGCGTTGACAGAGCGCTCGACACACCCAGAGTAACCGCGATAACCGCCATGATGGCGAATGCCCACGCCATCGTCTTCCTCATCGAAGCCCCCATCTTCATTCCTTTCCTTGAAATGAATTAATGTACCTTTCATTTTAACACTTTGCCCACATCGCGTCATGCCCGTCGATCGACACGACGCGTCAACCTGCGACTCACCTGCGCTGGGATGGCGGCAGACGGCATGAACGACGGCGCAGGCGGGCGTCTACTTCCCTTCCAACATGGGAATGGGCGTCTCGTCTTTCTCGTCGAGATTCTTGTCCCAAACATAATGCTTGGTTTCCCGGGCAATGAGCCCCGACAAGATGAGCACCACGATGATATTGGGCAGAACCATGAGCGCATTGGTGATGTCCGACACGGTCCAAACCACATCGCCCACGCCGATGGCACCCAGGAAGGCCACCGCCACGTAAAGGATCTGGTAGGGGCGTATGGCTCGCTTGCCGAACAGATAGGTGACGCAGCGGTTGCCGTAGTAGCTCCAGCCCAAGATGGTGGAATAGCTGAACAGCACCATGCCGATGACGAGCACCGGCGTTCCCACGTACGGGATGGAAGCGAAGGCCGTGCTGGTGAGCTGCGCGCCCTTCACGATGTCGCCGCTCATGATGCCGGCGGCGATATCGGGGTCGGCCAGCATGGTGGACACCAGCACGATGCCGGTCATGGCGCAGATGACAACCGTGTCCCAAAACGTGCCGGTCATGGAAACGAGCGCCTGACGTGCCGGATTGCGGGTGGCGGCCGCGCTGGCCACGATGGGCGCAGACCCCAAGCCGCTTTCATTGCTGAACAGACCGCGCGCGCAACCGAACTGCAGCGCCACCATGACGCCGCTGCCCACCGCACCGCCGAAGGCCGCCTTTGAAGTGAACGCGCATTCGAAGATGAGCTGCATGGCGGGCCAGACGTAATCCCAGTTCATTCCTATGATGACGATGCAGCCCCACGCATAGGCGATGGCCATGAACGGCACCAGCTTCTCGCACACGCGGCTGATGGACTTCACGCCGCCGAAGATGACGATGGACACCAGGATGACGATGGCCAATCCGATGGCCCATTCCGGGATGCCGGGAGCGTTGGACGTGATGATGCCGGTCATGGAACTGGACTGGACCGCGCTGCCGATGCCGAAGCTGGCGATGGCGGCGAACAGGGCGAAAGCACCGGCGCCCAGAAGCGCCCACCAAGGCGTCTTGCCGTCTTTGGTGAAGGCGCGCCGCCATGCGTACATGGCACCGCCCAGCATATTGCCTTTGTGGTCTTTCACGCGGTATTTGACCGCGGCGTAAGTCTCGCAGTATTTGGTGGCTATGCCGAACACGCCGGTGAGCCACATCCACAGCACCGCGCCCGGCCCGCCCGCCAAGATGGCGGTGGCCACGCCCACGATGTTGCCGGTGCCGATGGTGGCCGAAAGCGCGGTGGTGAGTGCGCCGAATTGGCTGATGTCGCCTTCTGCTTCGGGGTCTTTTTGCAGGCTCATCTTGATGGCCGCGGGAATCTTGCGCTGGATGAAGCGCGTGCGAACGGTAAGGAAGAGGTGGCTGCCCAACAGCAGGGCTATCATCACCGGCCCCCACACAAACGAGTCGATGTCGTTCAGCATTTCGACGAAATCCATGGCGAACCTTTCCTTGGGGGAAGGAGGGATCGAGGCCGAAGGATGCTGTAAGGGCCGCTCCATTGCGAGGGAGGAGGGGAACGGCCTGCGAGCATCCTTCGGTCTCGGCACCGTTCCAACCGAAGCAATGGAGCCATTATGCACATCGTGCTTTTCCGTTTTGTTAAGAAATGCGGCGGACGCGGCATCGGGGTCCGCAAGCGTACCGCTACAATGGTGTGGACACATCCAGGAGGCACCATGACCGAAACCGACGAGCTCTTCCGCTTCGACGAAGAGCAGACCGCATATCTGAGGGAAAGCGCGCGCCTGCGCACTGCGGCGCTTTCGCCCTATGCCTGCCCCTACTCGAAGGCCCTGCGGCTGTTCGAACGGCGTTACCCGCCATATAGCCAAAACCCCGACTTCTACCTGCTGCGCAGCCCGTTCATGGTGGACGTGGACAAGATCTTGCACAACCCGTTTTACAACCGCTGCACCGACAAGACCCAGGTGTTCGCGTTTTTCCGCAACGACGATATCACCCGCCGCGCGCTCCATCTGCAGCTGGTGAGCCATATCGCCCGCACCATCGGGCGCGGACTGCGCCTCAACCTCGATTTGATAGAGGCCATAGCGCTGGGCCACGACATGGGCCACACGCCGTTCGGCCATACCGGCGAGCACATGCTCGACGAGATAAGCAAACGCGAGATGGACGGACGGCGCTTCTTGCACAACGTCCACAGCGTGCGCGTGCTGAAGACCCTGCTGCGCTGCAACCTGACGCTTCCCACCTACGATGGCATCATCAGCCACAACGGAGAGCGCGATTTCGAAGACCGCTACCATCCCGGCACCTGTTCGACCTTCGATGAGTTCGATCGGATGATGGAAGAGTGCTGCACCGTGGAGGGACGCAACCGCAGTTTGCGGCCGGGCACGCTGGAAGGCTGCGTGGTCAGAATTTCGGACATGCTGGCTTACCTGGGGAAAGACCGCCAGGATGCGGTGCGCGCCGGGCTGTTCGACAAGCTGGATTACCAAGGCAGCGGCGTGCTGGGAACCAACAACCTGAGCATTTTGGACCGCACGGTGGCCAACCTGGTCAAAAACAGCATGGGCCACGACTATCTGCAACTCGACCCCGAAGTGGCCCGCGACCTCAACCGCCTGCGACACGAGAACAACGAGAGCATCTATTTTTCGCTGGAAGTGCGCGAGAGCACCAATGACGATGCGCTGAAACAGATGATGGAAGACCTGTTCGCATCGTGCATGGACGCGCTGCGCCGCGACGATCGGACGCACCCGGTGTGGACGCACCATCTCTCCTTCCCCATCGGCGCCGGCGTGGGGGGCCGTCCCACCACGCTGCTCGACGTGTACCGCGACGAAGCCCGGCAACTGGGGGCCGAACCTGCGGACCGATGGGCGCAGATGACCATCGACTACATTGCCAGCATGACCGACGACTACTTCGTCGACCTGCATAAGCACCTGCTTCCCGACAGCCCCGTGCAGTCGCAGATCCACTACCACGGCTATTTTGAGGACCAACGCGCATGATCGAATTCTTGCAGAACGTCGATTCCCTGGTATGGGGACCCGCCATGATAGCCCTGTTGTTGGGAAGCCACCTCTTCTTGACCGTCAAGACCGGGTTCATACAGCGCAAGCTGCCCATGGCCATCAAGATGAGCCTTTCTCGCGAAGAGAGCGCCGAAGGCGATATCAGCCACTTCGGCGCTTTGGCGACCGCACTGGCCGCCACCATCGGCACCGGCAGCATCGTGGGCGTGGCCACCGCCATCTTGGCGGGCGGCCCGGGAGCGGTGTTCTGGATGTGGCTCACCGGCATCTTCGGCATAGCCACCAAGTACACCGAGGTGTTCGCCGCCATCAAGTACCGCGTGAAGGACCACAACGGCAACATGCTGGGCGGCGCCATGTACGTGTGGGAGCGCGCCTTCAAACGCCCCGATGGCACAACACCCAAATGGGCGCATCTGGGCGCCTGCGCATTCGCCTTGTTCGCCGCCGTAGCCGCCATCGGCACCGGCAGCGCAGTGCAGGCGAGCGCCATGACCGGCATCATCACCAGCAGCATCCAATTGCCCGGCGGCGTCGAGATTCCCAGCTGGATTCTGGGCGCGGCCATCGTGGTGCTGGTGGGCATCGTCATCTTCGGCGGCGTGAAATCCATCAGCCGAGTGTGCGAGAAGCTGGTGCCCTTCATGGCCATCGCCTACGCACTCGGATGCGTAGCCATCCTGTTCATAAACAGCGCCTATCTGGGCGATGCCGTGATGACCATCTTGGAATGCGCGTTTTCGGCCAAGGCCGCCTTCGGCGGTGCGGTGGGCAGCGGCATCATGGTGGCGCTGCAGTTCGGCTGTGCACGCGGTCTGTTCAGCAACGAAAGCGGCCTGGGATCCGCGCCCATCATCGCCGCGGCGGCACAGACGCCCAACCCCTCAAAACAAGCTCTCGTGGCCATGACCGGCACTTTCTGGAGCACGGTGGTCATCTGCCTGCTCACCGGCATCGTGCTGGTTTCGACCATGCTGGCCAACCCCGACGTCCAAACGCAGATATTGGAGAGCCCCGACGTGTTCTCGGGCGCCATGCTCTCGAGCCTGGCATTTTCCAAGATCCCCTACATCGGCACGCCCATCCTGGTGCTGGGCATGGTGGCCTTCAGCTATTCCACCATTTTGGGATGGAGCTATTACGGCAGCCGCTGCATCACGTTTCTGCTGGGCAAGCGCGCCATCCTCCCCTACCAGATCATCTACGTTGCCGTGGCGTTTTTGGGGGCCATCGGCGTGGGCGACGTGGTGTGGCTGGTAAGCGATATCGGCAACGCCCTCATGGCCATACCCAACATCGTGGTGGTGCTGGTGCTTTCCGGCTTGGTGGCCCGCGAGACCAAGCACTACGTATTCGATGGCCACGTGGATGATTCGGACGATGCCGAAGTGCCCACGGTGCTGGCCAAGTAGCCGTCTGCCCGCTTCACCTGCAACGATAGGCTCTCCCCCAATGATCGGCCCTGCGCAGTGCGACCGAATCCTATGGATGCCGGGGTTGCAGGCCCATCCGGCCTGTGGCTATAATGCGAACCATGAATTCTGTTTCAGGGCGGGGTGCGATTCCCCACTGGCGGTAACCAGCTTGCTGGAAGTCCGCGACCCTCGACGGCGCCGACGCGCTCGATGAGGCTGACCCGGTGAGATTCCGGGACCAACGGTCATAGTCCGGATGGAAGAGGCAGAGCTTGCGATCGCGTTTTTGCGCGGCCGCAAACCCACGAGGCCTGTATGAAGAAGAATTCATACGGGTCGTTTCTTTTATCAAGGCGAAGAAGCGCATCCGCACAACGGCGCCTTGGCACGAGAAAGGGTTTGCAATGACCGCGAACACGAAAACGAACGACCTCAACTTTTCGAACACCAACAAATGGGAAACCCGCCAGCTGGTGACCATGGCGCTGATGTGCGCCATCGGCGTGCTGCTGAGCTTCATCGAGTTCCCGCTGATTCCCGGCATCGCCTGGCTGAAATTCGATGCCAGCTGCATGCCGGCCATGGTTACCGGCTTTGCCTACGGTCCCGGCGCGGGCATCATGGTGGGCGTGGTGGGCGCCATCATCCACGGCATCATCATGGGCGACTGGTGCGGTGCGCTGATGAACATCATCGTGGTGGTGGCCATGGTGGCCCCCTGCGCTCTGTTCTACCGCAAAACCCGTACGTTCAAGGCAGGCGTTATCGGACTGGCGGTGTCCGTGGTGGTTGCCACCGTGGCCGCCATCTTAGCCAACCTGGCCATCGATCCGTTCTACTTCGGCATGCCGTTCGACGCCGTGGTGGCACTGGTGGTTCCCGCGCTTCTTCCCTTCAACATCATCAAAGCCATCATCAACGCGGTGCTCACGTTGGTGGTGTATAAAAGCATCAGCAATCTGATCACCCCGAAGAAAAAGCAGGTCGTCGGGCGCTAGCGCGCTTCGATGCCTGAAAAAGGAGCACGCGAGCCCATGGCCATAGTCGACTTCGAAAACGTAGGGTTCAGCTACGACGGCAGTTCCTTTGTGCTGGATGGCATCGATCTGCGCATCGAGCAAGGGGAATTCCTGTGCATACTGGGCGGCAACGGTTCGGGCAAGTCGACTTTGGCCAAGCACATCAACGCGCTGCTGGTGCCCGACGCCGGACGCGTAGAGGTTCTGGGCCGCAGCACCGCCGATGATTCGGCAACGTATTTCATCCGCAGCAACGCCGGCATGGTGTTTCAAAACCCCGACGACCAGCTGGTGGCCAGCTTGATCGAAAACGACGTGGCCTTCGGCCCGGAAAACCTGGGTGTGCCCGCCGACGAGTTGCGCCGACGCGTCACCGAGTCGTTGGCCCAGGTGGGCCTGCAGGGGTTCGAGCGCAAGGAGACCACCGCGTTGTCGGGCGGGCAAAAACAGCGCGTGGCCATAGCCGGCGTGCTGGCCATGCAACCGCAGATCCTCATCTTGGACGAAGCGAGCGCCATGTTGGATCCGCGCGGGCGCAAAGGGCTGCTTCGTGTGGCCCACGAGCTCAATGATGCGGGCATGACCGTGGTCATGATCACGCATTTCATGGAAGAGGCGGCGCAAGCCGACCGCGTGGCGGTGCTCGACGGCGGAACGGTGGCCCTGCAGGGCACGCCCGAAACCGTGCTCACCGATGTGGCCCACTTGGAATCGCTGGCCTTGGACGTGCCCTTCGCCGCAAAGATGAGCCGGCTTCTGCAGGCGCGCGGCATGGATGTTCCCACCGAAGTGGACGAAGCGGCGCTGCTCGACGACATCGCGGCCTGCCACCCCAGCGTGCATGAAAACGCTATCGAGCCCGCTGCCGCCCCGGCGATGAGCGACGATCCGCTCATCGAATTCGATGATGTCTGGTACACCTACGATGCCGGCAGCGAAGTGAAGAAGCGCAAACGCAAGCAGCGTGGCGCCGACGCCCCCGCCGCTGATTGGGGCAACCGCCCCGATTCCTTCTGGGCGCTGCAGAGCATCGACTTCACCTTGCGTCGCGGGGAATTTTTGGGCGTGGCCGGGCATACGGGCAGCGGCAAATCGACGCTGATCCAGCATATGAACGGCTTGATGCACCCCACCCGCGGGCGCGTGCTTGTAAACGGCGTGGACATCTGCGGCAAGGCGGAAGCGTCCGCCGCGCGCGAAGACGTGGGGCTGGTGTTCCAGTACCCCGAAAACCAGCTGTTCGCCGCCACCGTGTTCGACGACGTGGCCTTCGGTCCCCGCAACCAGGGGCACGCCGCCGAAGCAGTGAGAACCCGCGTTGAAGAAGCGCTGCGCCAGGTGGAAATGGACCCCGACGAGATTTCCGAAACGAGTCCCTTCGAGCTTTCGGGCGGGCAGCAGCGACGCGTCGCCTTTGCCGGCGTGCTGGCCATGCGGCCCACCACGCTCATCCTGGACGAGCCGGTGGCCGGGCTCGACCCGGAAGCACGCGAGGATTTTTTGCAACTCATAGCGCACCTGCACGACCGGGACGGCCTTACCGTGGTGATGGTTTCGCATAGCATGGACGATTTGGCGCGCTTGAGCGACCGCGTGCTGGTGCTCAACATGGGACGGCTGTTCGCGCTGGACACCCCTGAAGCGGTATTCGCCGATGCCGGAAAACTGGATGCCATCGGCTTGGGCGCTCCGGCTGCGCAACGGCTGGCCGACGGCCTGCGTGCCAGCGGAGTGCCACTGCCCCGCATGCTCTACGACGAACAGCGGCTGGCCGATGCGCTGGCCGGGCGCGCCTTGGAGGCCAGCCATGCCTGAGGCGGCCTTATTCGGGCGCTACTGGGCGGCGGAAAGTCCGATCCATGCCTTGGACCCGCGTACCAAGCTGCTGGGGATGTTCGCCTTCATGGCCATCGTGTTTTGCGCGCAGACCTTTGCGGGGCTGGGCGTCTGCGCCCTGTTCTGCGGCGCGTTCTTCGTTGCCGCGCAGATTCCCCTGCACAAGGCGTTCAAATCCATCGCTCCCCTGCTTTTCATCGTGGTGATAACCGCGCTGCTCAACGTGTTCTGGGTGCAAGGCGGCACCGTGTACGTGAGCTGGGGATGGCTGCAGATCAGCGAAACGGGCGTGCGCAATGCGGTGTTTCTTTCCTGCCGGCTGGTGCTGTTGTTGGGAATCGCAAGCCTGATGACGCTCACCACCACCACGCTCGACACCACCGACGCGTTCGAACGGCTGCTGGCTCCGCTGCGGCGCGTGGGGTTCCCCGCCCATGAATTCGCCATGATCATGGGCATCGCCTTGCGTTTCTTGCCCCAATTCATCACCGAGATCCAAACCATCTACCGCGCCCAACTTTCGCGCGGGGCCAACCTTTCCACCAGCCCGATAAAAGGCGGGGTCCGCATGCTCACCAGCCTATTGGTGCCATTGTTCACCAGCGCGTTTCGCCATGCCGAGACGCTGAGTTCGGGCATGGAGGCACGCTGCTACCACGGCGAGGAGGGCCGCACGCATTTGAACCCCCTGCGCTTCGGGCGCGGCGACATCTGGGCCGTTCCCGTGCTGGCCGTTTGCCTGGCGGGAGTGCTGGCTCTCAACTTCGTGGGCATTTAACCGCCCGCACCCCTCCCCCTTCAAAGACCGAAAGGACTCTTTATGAAGCAAGAAGCCGTCGATTATCTGGTAGACATCTATTGCTGGTATCTGGCAACCGCCGAAGGCGACCAGCCGCACGTGCGCCCCTTCAGCTTCGTCGACATCGACGGCGAAGGAAAAGATGCGCGCATCGTGTTTTGCACCGCCACGCCCAAAGATGTGTACGTGCAGCTGAAGGCCAACCCGCGCTTCGAGATAAGCGGATGGAAGCCCGGCGAAGGCTGGATCGTCATAACGGGCCGTGCCGGCATGGACCGCGTTGTAAGCCCGCGCGTGCGGCAGGCGGGCTATGAGCACCTGTGCGGTTTGGGGGAAAGCTACGATGGGCCCGATGACGCGCGCTTGACTTTTTTCAGCCTGGAAGACGGGGTCGCGCATTTCGACGATATCGATGGGAACACGCGCGCCATCGGCTTGGACGACTGATCCGCCGCAGATTCTCGCGAAAAAGCGGGCCCGAGTTCTCTTGAGCCCGGGCCCGCTTTTTCGCGCTGAAGATGAACGCTAGCGCACGTCCATGATTTCGCTCAATTCGGGACGCGGCTTGCGGTCGGGTTGTTCGGCGCGCCACCCCAGGGCGATCACCGGGCCCACGGCTTCGGTGGCGGGGATGTCGAAGAACACCCGAAGCGCGTCTTCATCGCGGGCGCCCATGACCAGCGAATCGATTTGCTCGTCGGCGGCCGCCAGCATCAGGTTCTCGTTTTGCAAGCCCATGTCGTACCAGCCCCAACCCTGTCCGCCTTCATTGGTGGGCTTGCCGGAATCGGTGAACCCCACCTTGTTTTTGACGAACGAGCACACCACGAACGCCGATGCATCCTGCGTGCTTCTCTGGTTGAATTCGGGAAGGCAGGTTTCGCGCACCTGCGCCACGGCCTCGGGGCTCATGGCCACGTGGTAGCGCGGCACCTGGTAGTTGCGCCACGACGGCGCCTTCTGCGCCGCGGCCACGATGCGCTCGATTTGATCGCGCGACACCTGGCGATTCTCTTGGAAGCTTCGCACGCTCTGCCGATAATCGATTGCTTCATTCAGTGTCATGGAATTCCCCTTTCATCGCTGTTTCGCCCTCGATTATAGGCATCGACGGGCAAACGCAGCTCAAAACGTATCCATGCCGACACAATGGGACGCACGGAATGAAAAAGGGGACGGCCCGCAAGCCGTCCCCATGGAACTTGTTGAAACTTCCTTGGATCAGATGCTGTCGCCGTAGCGCTCGCGGGTGATCTCATCCAGGCTGCGGCCCTGCGTCTTGGGGCAGCCGATGACGCCCACCACCAAGCTGATCACCAAGAACACGCACATAATGATGCCGGCAGTGACGAAGCCCGATGGGGTGTCCACGCCCAACCCGGCAACAGCTACCAGACTCCAGATGCCCAAAACGCCGCGGACCAGGAAGAACATGATGCCCTGCACGCCGCCGCGATACTGCGTGGGGAACAACTCGGTGCCCCACAACGCGTAGAAGCACTGGGCGGAAAAGCCTGCGGAAACGCCCCAGCACGCCACGAACACCCACAGCAGCCAACCGTACGAAGAAGCCGTGCCCGCCTGGAGCTGCGTGCCGAAGAACACCATGACCACCCAGGCGACCAAAGCCAAAGCGGCCGATACGCCGAACAACGTGCGGTGCGGCACCTTGTCGCCCAGTTTGCTGAAGATAACGAGGCTGGCAACGGCGGTGAGCACCCACATGGCGGTTTGCAGCAAGCTGATGGTGGTGTCATCCAGATTGCCGGCTGCTGCGTACATGTAAGGCAGGAACTGGCCCATGGTGCCGGCGACCAGGTTCCAGGTAAGGTACACGGCCACCAGGAAGATCATGGTCTTCACGTTGATGGAGTTCTTGAGCGCCCGTGCCATCATGGCGCCGAAGCCCTCTTGCGGAGCGTCGGCTCTTTTCTCGGTCCAGTCGGTGGATTCCTGCAGCTGGCGCTGGAGGTTCCATGCAATCAAAGCCACGATGAACAAGATGAGGAACAAGATGCGCATGCCCAGCAATCCGTCGAAGGGACCATAGGTGCCGGCCGGCATGAGCGTGGTGCCGTCCGCCGCGAACGTGGGGCAGACGATGCTCAGGATGAGCGCCAGCACGAAGATGATGGCCGGCCCCATGGACCAGGCGAACTGGCTGATGCCGATGTTTTGGGCTCGACGCTCATCGCCCGACATCTCGGAGATGTAGCTCCACGAAGCGGGAACGCCGGCGCCGACGGCCAAGCCGGAGAGAACGATGCCCACGATGAGCATGGGCAGGTTCATGGAAATCATGACCAGGAATACGCCCAGAGCATAGACCAGCAGATTGTAGGTATAGATGAATTTGCGTCCGAACTTGTCGGTGAGGAACCCGCCGATAAGCGCGCCAACGGCTGCACCGAAGGCGTTTGCGCCGATGGCGCCCAAGATGGCCACCCACGTGCTGCTGAACCCGAACGCCACCGACCAAGCGGTGAGCGCGGTGGACGAGGCCACGATGCAGCCTGAATCCAGGAAATTGGTAAGGGAAACCGCGATGGTCCCCTTCTTTTCTTTCGATAACGCCATGAAACGCTTCTTTCTCTTATCGCGATTGATTTGAAAACCCGCATCCCGACATGCCGGGCGCGTCAGGTGCGCCAGGTGGCCGCTGGCTTGAGAGCGCCGCGTATTTCAATACGCAAGCGAACAAACGGCGGCCAGATGGCGTGCCTGACGTGTCCGGGTCAGTCCAAGTGGAAGGCGCAGGGCAGATCCGTGCATACGGGACTGTTGTCCGGATTGGTCTCCATGACGCCGGCCATGAAATCCCACCACTTGCGGTTGATGGCGGTATCGGCGCTTTTGTCGTAAGTCTCCGGATCATCCACTTCGATGTAGCCGAACAAGATATTGGTTTCCTCGTCGATGAAGATGCTGTAGTTGTGCCCGCCGTATTCGTGGATCATGTCGCGCATCTCGGGCCACAATTCGTTATGGCGCTTCTCGTATTCGGCGGCGAATCCGGGGTACAGCTTCATTTTGAAGCCCTTGACGGTACGCCCCTCGCCGGTTTTCCGAACGGTCATGCTATCGCTTCCTTTTTTCTCAATCGACGAAATTCTTGTTGATATCCACGCCGAAGGCATCGCAGACCGCACGCAACTCATCGTCTGAAATGAGATACGGCGGCTCGGCACCTCCATTGGCGCAGCGGGCGGACAAATAGAGCCCGGCGGATTTTTCGATGGTGTCCATCAGGCCGAATGCCTCATCGAAAGTGGCGGCGCTGCAGAACAGGCCATGTTGGGTCCACACCACGGCGGAGAATTCCTTCATCAACGCACCGGTGGCCTGGGCGATGTCGGTGCCTCCTGGAACCATCCAGGGCACCACGCCGACGCCTTCGGGGAAGATGACCACGCATTCGGTCATGCTCTTCCACAGAATGCGGCTGTAGGTGCGGGCATCGGGTTCGATGAGCGTGGAAAGCGCGATGATGTTGGGGCAATGGGCGTGGTAGATCACTCGGTTGGCTCCATCGGTGGCCTCCATGCGCACGCTGTGATTGAGCAGGTGCGTGGGCAGCTCGCTGGTGGGAACGCCGCCGTTGTACAGACCCCACACCTTGCGGTAGGCATCGCCGGCCTGGTTGATCTCGATGATGCCGATGGAATCGTTGAGGTCGATTTCAACCTTGCGCAGGTACTTGCCGCTTCCGGTGACGATGAAAAACGCCCCCGCCAGATTTTCAAGGGTGATGCCCAAGGGCGTCCACTCGTGGTCGGGCTTGTCGATGTCGTCGAAATAGGCTTCGCACACCGCGATGTCCTCTTCGTCCATGCGGTAGCTGAGGTTGCCGCCGTTGCGCTCGTGCCAGCCCTTGTCCCATCCGTCTCCGCAAATCCGTTTGAAACGGCGCACGCAGTTCGATTGCTCGATGCTCATCGGTCATCTCCTTCGTAGTCGCGTCGATGCTCGCCGGGCGCCTCAGCGCTTGGAAAGCACCTTGTCTTCGTAGTCCTTCACCAAACCATAGCATTCACCGTCGACGGGCGCGCCCTGACGACGGCAATATTCGTCCCACACCGCGCCAAAGGGCATGCTCTTGAACTGTTCGACCGTCATCAAACGCTGCGTGAAGTCGTAGGTATCCTGCATCTTCTTCAGGGCCTCATTGGGCTGGAGCAATGCGAACAGCAGGCTTTTCGACATGGCGCGCGTGCCGGTTACCCAGGCGCCCACGCGATTGATGGACGCATCGAAGAAGTCCAGACCGATGATCACCTTTTCCCACGCGCCGGGATTGCGGACGATCTCGGTTGCGATTTCTTTGATGGGGTCGTCGAAGAGCACTACGTGATCGCTGTCCCAACGCACCGGACGCGTGACGTGCAGCGGAATCCTGTCGAAGAACGGCAGCAGTGCCGAAATCTTGTCGGCCACGTTTTCGGTAGGATGGAAGTGGCCGGCATCCAGCAAGTCGTAGACGCCGGGATGCGTGGCGGCGTAGGCCAGATAGAATTCATTGCTGCCCACGGTGTAGCTTTCCAAGCCGATGCCGAACACCTTGGATTCCACGCAGTCGATGACGTGCGGGCATTTTTCGGCGAAGATCTGATCCAAGCTGTCTTTCAGACGCAGCCGCGGCCCCAGTCGATCGGCCGGAACATCTTTGAGACCATCGGGAATCCAGACGTTGTCGAGCACCTGGTCATCGAGCTCCTGGCCGATGCGCTCGGCGATGCGACGGCATGCGATGCAATGATCGATCCAGAA
This sequence comes from Eggerthellaceae bacterium, assembly GCA_040774885.1. Lineage (GTDB taxonomy): Bacteria > Actinomycetota > Coriobacteriia > Coriobacteriales > Eggerthellaceae > JAXGTO01. The sequence goes on from JAXGTO010000006.1 coordinate 24,714, forward strand.
CCGACGCGTTTCTTCATCGGGGCTGGCCAGGCTCATGTCATGGTTCATCTTGGGATGGCTGAACAACGTGGGGTTGAAATCGATGCCGTAGCCTTTTTCCTTGGCCCATTCAACCCAGGGCTCGAAGTGCTTGTACTCGATCTTGTCGCGATCGACCCAGGGGTTCTGGTCGGTGAACACGGCATAGCTGGCATGCAGATTGATGCGCTTCTTGCCGGGCACCATGCTCATTGATTTTTCGAAGTCGGCCTTGATCTGGTCGAACGTGGTGGCCTTTCCGGGGTAATTGCCCGTGGTCTGGATGCCGCCGCTTGCGGCATTCTCCTTTGCATCGAGGCCGTTGACGTCGTCGCCTTGCCAGCAGTGGACGCTGATGGCCTTTTCGGCCAGCTTGTCCATCATGGCTTCGGTGTCGATGCCGCACGCCGCATAGGCGGCTTTGGCCTGGTTGTACATCTCGCTCATGCTTCTCTCCTCACTTCTGTGGATCGATACGCTGTATGTCGAACGAAGCCCGCACGGCATCGCGCGCCTGCTGCAGGTTTCGGAATTCTCCCGATTGGATGAACTGCACCATCAGATTGCCCAAGCTGGTCCCTTCAACGGGCCCGGCATAGACGGGAATGTCGCAGGCATCGGCGGTCATCTGGTTGAGATGGCGGTCTTGGCATCCGCCACCCACCACGTTGATGGACGTATAGGTGCGCCCGGAAAGGGCCGAAAGATCGGCGATGCTTTCGCGATAGCAGGATGCAAGGCTGTTGTAGACGCACTGCATGAGTTCGCCCGTCCCCTGCGGTTCGGGGCGCCCCATATCGCGGCAGGCGGCGGAAATCTCATCGATCATCGAGGCGGGAGCCAAGAAGCGATCATCGTTGACGTTGACCGACAGCGTGCAGTCCCCCGCTTGCTGCGCGGCCTCGATAAGATCGTCGAAGCCCACTTCGGGCTCGTCGGGCTTTCGAATGGCGTGGTCGGAGGCGCCCTTTCCTTCCACGTAATCCACGCCGTTGAGTTCGCGGCGGATGGACTGGATCATCCACAGCCCCATGATGTTTTTCAGGAAGCGATAGCGCTGCAGATAGCCGCCTTCGTTGGTGAAGTTCTGCAGCCGCGCGGCTTCGGAGGTGATGGGGCCTTCGTTTTCGACGCCCAGCAAACTCCACGTTCCGCTGGAAAGATAGACCGCATCTTCGTCGATGGCAGGCACGGCCAGATAGGCCGATCCGGTGTCATGGGTTGCCGGCAAAACGACTTCGGCGTCGAAGCCGACGCGCTGCACCACGGCAGGAGAAAACCGGCCGAGCACGGTTCCGGGCATCAGCGGCTTGGCGAACAGGCGGCTGGGAATGCCGCAGGCTTCGAGAATGCGAGCATCCCAATCGCACGTGCGGGCGTTGAGCATGCCCGTGGTGGTGGCGTTGGTGTATTCGTTTGCAGCGATGCCGGTGAGCCGGAAATCGAGGTAGTCGGGGATCATCAGGAACCGCGCGGCTTGATCGAGCTGCTCGGGATGCTCTTTGCGCAACGCCACCAACTGGAACACGGTGTTGAACGACTGGCGCTGGATCCCGGTGGCCCGATACAGATTCGAGGGGGAGATGATGCCGTCCACCTGCTGCGGAATACCCTGCGTACGCGCATCGCGATACGCGACGGCATCGCCCACCAAGGCGCCGGAATCGTCGATGAGGACGTAGTCGACGCCCCATGTGTCGATGCCCACCGTAGCGGGAACCATGCCGGCATCCTTGCAGACGCGCAACCCTTCGCAAATCCGATCGAACAGCTCTTCGATCGGCCAGCAGTCATGGCCGCCGCGGCGCACCTGCGTGTTGTCGAAGCGGTAGAGCTCCTTCAATTCGATGCGGCCGTCTGGTACGACATGTCCCATGACCAGCCGTCCGCTGGAAGCTCCGATGTCGATGGCCAAATGATAGACGGGCAAGTCCTTATCGGCCATGATGAGCCTCCCCTGCCGTGTCGTCGTCTATTTGGACGACGTACATGACGTTGGTGGGGGCGCTCACCGTGGCCCGGCCCGATTCGGCGGGCAGGCGCGGAGCGGTCTGCGGATCGCCGGCGGTGATGACCGCCAGTTCGCCCGGCAAGATGCCGCCGACATCTATCACGGCTTTGCGCGCATTGTCGATGACCGTGCGCATCGGGGCATTTTCGATTTCACCCAAAAGCGGCGTGACGCCCCACAGCAGCTGCATGCGCCGGCGCACGGCGGTACGCTGCGTGACGGCATAGATGGGAGCCGCAGGCCGCAATGTGGAAATGAGCCGTGCGGTGCGCCCGGACGTGGTGGGCGTGATGATGCAGGCAGCATGGATGTTCTGCGCCGTGGAAACCGCGGCGATGCCCACTGCCGGGCTGGTGCGCTCGGCGTCGGTGGCATACGCGACATCATCGCGCTTGGCCAGGCCGAGGAAGGGTTCGGTCCCTTCGGCGATTTCAGCCATCATGCGCACGGCGGGCACCGGGTATTTGCCCATGGCGGTTTCACCGGAAAGCATGACCGCGTCGGTTCCGTCGTAAATGGCGTTGGCCACATCCGCCACTTCAGCACGCGTGGGGCGCGGGTTGGACGTCATGGATTCGAGCATCTGCGTAGCGGTGATGACCGGGGTGTGGTGCGCGTTGCACAGCTTGATGATCTGCTTTTGGATATGGGGCACCTTGTGCGTGGGAACCTCGATGCCCAAGTCGCCGCGCGCCACCATGATGCCGTCGCTGGCGGCTTCGATTTCCTGGATGTTCTTCACGCCATCGGCGCTTTCGATCTTCGACACGATGAAGATGTCTTCACCGCCGTTTTCTTTGAGGAAGGCGCGGATCGAACGCACGTCGTCTGCGGTGCGCACGAACGATGCCGCCACGTAATCGACGTCTTGTTCAATGCCGAACAGCAAATCGGAGCGGTCCTGTTCGGACATGGCCGGAAGATCGACCGGAGCGCCCGGCACGTTGATGGACTTGCGCTGCCCGAGCATGCCGGTGTTCTGGACGGTGCACAGGATATCGCCGCCCTCGATGCGGTCGACCGCCAGTTCCAAAAGACCGTCATCGATGAGAATGGGGTCGCCGGGCGAAAGAGCAGACGACAGGCCCTTATGGCTTTGATGGATGCGCTCGGCCGTTCCCTCTGCCTCGTCTTCGGTGAGGACGATGTGCTTTCCAGCCTGCAGCTTGACCGGTTCGCCGCCCGCCAGGGTTCCCGTACGGATTTCGGGGCCCTTGGTATCGAGCATGAACGCACAGGGAGAATCGAGCTCGCGGCATACCTTGCGCAGCCGATCCATGCGGGCCGCGTGCTCTTCATGGCTGCCGTGGCTGAAGTTGAACCGGGCCACGTCCATACCCGCCTTGATAAGGCCTTTGAGCGTCGACTCGCTGTCGACCGCCGGGCCCAACGTGCAAACGATCTTGGTGCGCTTAGCCATATGCGCTCCCTTCGCGCGAACCGCTGATCTTTACTTTGATTGTAGCGCTGATTTCCTGATGGCAGCCTTGTTCGACGATGTTTCACATTGACTTCGAATCAGACGCGAAACAGCGCAGGCTGCGGCTGATATACTGGCATTCCGAGCATGGAAGGGAGGTCGCGCATATGGCTGGAAACGAGCAGGTCAAGCTCACCCATCTAACCCAGAAAGGCGGTTGAGCCGCCAAGTGGGGTCCGGGCGACCTCGACGACATATTGAAAGACATCGCTCCCACCGCTCCCGACGCGCTGCTGGAAGGCTTCGACACCAGCGACGATGCGGCGGTATGGAAGCTCACCGATGACCTTGCCGGCGTTCTCACCGTCGATTTCTTCACGCCGGTGGTGGACGACCCTTATGAATTCGGGGCCGTGGCGGCAGCTAACGCGCTTTCGGACATTTTCGCCATGGGGGCGACCCCCGTCTGTGCACTCAACATCGCGGCGTTCCCCTGCAACTTGGGGACGGGCGTGGTGGGCGACGTGCTGCGCGGTGGCGCCGATAAAGTAGCCGAAGCGGGTGCCTTCACCGTGGGCGGGCACACCATCGACGACGACGAGCCCAAATACGGGCTGGCCGTGTTCGGCACCGTGCATCCCGATTGCATCATCCGCAACGGCGGGGCCCAACCGGGCGATGCGCTGTTCTACACCAAGACCATCGGAACGGGCATTATGAATTCGGCGCTGCGCGCCGGGTTGGCCGACGATGCCGCCATGCGCCCGGCCATCGAGGGCATGATGGAACTCAACAAAGACGCTGCCGATGCCATGCGCGCCGCCGACGCCCATGCCGCCACCGACGTGACGGGCTTCGGGCTGGCGGGTCATCTGCACGAAATGCTGGAAGCTTCCGACTGCGCAGCACGGATCAGCTGGGATGCCCTTCCGCTGTTCGAGGGCGTCTACGGGCTGTCAGCCGATTTCTGCCGTCCCGCGCGCACGTTCGACTTGGTGGAATGGGCCAGCGCCTTTGTGGCGCAAGGTTCTTTGGACGACGAAGAATTCAACACCCGCATGGGCGTGCTTTGCGACCCGCAGACCAGCGGCGGGCTGCTGGTGGCCATAGCGCCCGAGCGCGCCGACGAATTCGCTGCAGAATTCAAACAGCGCACCGGCCGCGGCGCCGCCCGCATCGGACGCATCGAAGCAGGTCCGACGGGCACCATCGAAATGGTCTGAGAGCTCCGCCCGCCCCGTCTGTGCCGGCGGGACGCAACGCCACGATCCGAACCCTGCGTCTTGCCAGCACGCGTCGGACAAGGTATTCCGGCGCAAAGCAATCGCCCCGAAGCCGAGCTCCGGGGCGATCGAATCAGACTCTTGTCGAAACCAATCAGAGGTTCAGGCTCTTCACCCAAGCGCGGATGTCGGCTTCGTCGCCGGTTCCGCGGCAATCGAAGATGGGGAGGAAATCGACTTCGGGGCAATGCGCCTTTGCGTCGCGGTCCACATATTCTGCACCGCTTCCGCCATGCGTGATGAACAGCCCGATGCGCTTGGAGGCCGCCACGCTGTCGTCGAGCACGGTGAACACGGGTTGCGCGCAGGAACCGAACCAGTTGGGCGAACCGATGAGAATGGTGTCATAAGCAGCCAGATCATGCTTCAGCGGCTCGATGGGCGGCAGGTAGTTCTTGCGCATCTCTTCGCGCGCCTGCGCAGAGAGCTTGGTGTAGTCGGTGGGATAGGCATCCACCGGAACGATCGGCTCGATGTCGGCGCCGGCTTCATCGGCCACCACCTTCGCCACGGTTTCCACATCTTCGGATACGCCGAAATACAACACGATTGTCTTGCTCATGGATCCTCCCTTTGTTGCTTATTATCCTCACCGAAGATGGTACCACCAGCAGCACCGTTTGCGATGATGTTCCATAACGTCGCGGGCCCCGTTGCGCATGGGCCCGCGACGGCGTGGCCTCAAGCCAGAACCGGCTCGTTTTGCGGCTCGGCTGTCTTGGCCAAATCTTCCTTCATACCCTGATAGAGCTCTTGCACGCGGCGCTCGGCGGCCATCTGGTCGGCGATGGCGTCAACCTGCACGGCGCAATACTTGTCTTCGGGCGTATGGCTGCGTTCATCCACATGATGCAGCGTGAGGTCGTTGCACTTGCCGATCCACCACTGATAGGTCATGTAGATGCAGCCTTTGTTGGTGCGCTCGTCCACCTGCGCGCGCGAATAGATCTTGCCGCGGCGCGACGCTATGGTCACCAGCTGGCCATCTTGGATGCCGCGGTCCGCCGCATCTTCGGGATTGATGGTAACCACTCCCGGCTCGTCGGCCAGCAGCGCCAAGGTGGCGCAGTTTCCCGTCATGGAGCGGCAGGAATAGTGCCCCACTTCGCGCACGGTGCACAAGATCAGCGGGAACTCGTCGCTGGGCATCTCGGTCGGCGGCTTGAAGTCGTGGGCCATCAAGTGCGCCTTGCCTTCCGGCGTGGTGAACTTGCCGCCCAAGAACAGATCGGGGCTGCCGGGATGATCAAGCGTGGGAATGGGCCATTGCGCATGGCCCACGCCGGCCATCTTTTCGTACGTGGCGCCGTAGGCGGCGGGCCACACGGCGCGGCATTCCTCGTCCCAAATCTGCTGGGCGTTTTCATAGTGCATGGGATGACCCATGCGCGTCGAGAGGTCGGCGATGATGTCCCAGTCGTGACGGCACTCGCCCTTGGGCGGCACCGCGGCGCTGAAGTACTGGAAGGTGCGGTCGCAGGCGGTGAACACGCCTTCGTGTTCGCCCCAGCTGGTGGCGGGCAGCACCACATCGGCCACGGCGCACGATTGCGTCATGAAAATGTCCTGGCAGATGAAGATATCCAATTCATCGAACTGCTTGGCCAAGTGCCGGGTGTCGGGCTCGGTCTGCAGCGGGTCTTCGCCGAAGTTGTAGAAGGCGTGCACCTTGCCCTCGTCGATAAGATGCCCGATGTCGGAAACCTTGTAGCCCACATGGTCGGACAGCTTCTCGACCGGCACGTTCCAAGCATCGGCGAACTTCTGCTTGATCTCGGGGTTCGTCACGCTTTGATACCCGGGGAAGTAGTTGGGCAGCGCGCCCATGTCGCAAGCGCCCTGAACGTTGTTCTGGCCGCGCACCGGCGCAACGCCCGAATTGGGCTTGCCGATCTGCCCGGTGATGCAGGCGATGGCCGCGCAGGTGTGGACGGCTTCGACGTTTTGCGCCTGCTGGCATACGCCCATGCCCCAGCACAGAACCGAAGACGGCTCGGCCGTGGCGTACATGCGGGCGGCCTGGCGCAGAAGCTCGGGCTCGATGCCGGTTTCTTCCTGCGTGTTTTCAGGGGTGTACTTCTCGATGGTCTTCCACCATTCGTCAAAGCCCTGCGTATGCTCTTTGACGAAAGATTCGTCCATGAGCCCTTCGGTGACGATGACGTTGGCGAAAGCATTGAGGAAAGCGATGTTGCTGCCGTTTTTGAGCGGCAGATTGATATCGGCGATGCGCGACGTATCGATGATGCGCGGATCGGCGACGATGATCTTGGCTCCCTTTTCCTTGGCGCGAACAACGCGGCGCGCCACGATGGGGTGCGAGGTGTTCGGGTTGTATCCGAACAGGAACAGACAACCGGCGTCTTCCAAACCCGGGACGCCGCAACTCATAGAACCAGCTCCAAGTGTGTCCATCAGACCGACGACAGTGGGGCCATGTCAAGTTCGAGCGCAGTTGTCTATGTTGTTGGTTCCCAGGCAAGCGCGCGCGAAGCGCTGCATGGCCAGGTTCGATTCATTGCCGGTGCCACGCGACGAACCCGTGGTCATGATGGCGTCGGGGCCGTATTTTTCCTTGACCGCCGTCAGCTTTTGCGCCACGAAATCAAGCGCCGTATCCCACGAAACGCGCTTGAGCGGGTCGCCCTTGTGCTCGCGGATCATCGGATGAAGCAGGCGCGGCGTGAGGATCTTGGTGTCGTTGATGAAGTCGAAGCCGCTGTAGCCCTTCAGGCACAGCTCGCCTTGGTTGGTAAGGCCGTCCAAGGGTTCGGAGCCCACCACTTGGCCATCTTCGACCAGCAGATTGAATTTGCAGCCCGACCCGCAATAGGGGCAGACCACCATATGCTTTTCCATGATTTCCGCCTCCTAGACCAAGGATGGGTTGAGGGGCAGGCTCGAGAATTCTTGAGCTGCACGAGCAGCAGCTACGCGCCTGCTTTTGGAATTGTCGTTGAGCTGGGGGCTGTCCACCACGCGCAATGCGCCGGTGATGCACGCCTGGACGCACGCCGGCCCTTCGGGACGGTCGTAGCACAAATCGCATTTGACCACATAGGGCTGGAGCCCCTCGCCCAAGCTGACGTTGCCGAGCGTGCGGGTCACCGGACGCCCGACGATCTGCACGGCCCCATAGGGGCACGCCATCATGCAACTGCGGCAACCGATGCAGCGGCTTTGCTTGATGGCCACACGGCCCTCATCGAAGTACAGCGCCCCCACCGGACACGACGCCACGCACGGGGCGTCTTCGCAATGATGGCAGACAATAGGCGCGGAAACCGCCTTGGTCTGCACCAGATTGAGTCGCGGAACGGCCACGTCGCCTTTGACGAAATGCTTCGTCAGGCACGCCGCCATGCAGGTTTTGCACCCCACGCACAAACCGGGGTCCGCGATGACGAATCTATTCTCTTCCACGTTGCTTCCTCCTTCTTCGCTCGCTTTATGCAGAATGCGAAGAATGCAGAAGGACGCGCCATGCGCCGCGATGGGAATGCGGCAGAAAAGGCACGTCTCTCCATACCTTCTACACTCCCTCTGGCATCAAAATAGGCTCCTGAACGGAGCCTCGTCAATTGGTTTGATTATTCTATTTATAAGATAGTATATTTAAGATATTCGCGCTTTATCTGGTGTTATTCAGATTATGAAGGGCCTTATGCGGCTTTCTTCAGAAAATATCCCGCCTGCCGATGCGCGATTATCCTAGCTGCAGGCACATATCACGATCGTGACTCATTCTGTGCCCAGATCCGAGCGAAAGACCCGCAAACGGGACGGCGGAAGGATCATACCGCCATGATTGTGCGTTCGCAGTACTCGGTTTCAGGATCGTCGATGAGCTCCATCAACGGAGAGCGCGCCGTAAGCGGAGCGGACCACACCATGCCGCAACCGGCCTTGAGCTCGGCAGGGATGGGAATCAGCCGTCCCTCGATTCCGCGGGCCTCGCACGATTCTTTGAACGCCATGGCGCCGGCCGTGTTGAAAAACGTCACGATGAAGCGGACTTCCTTTTCCATCACGCACCTTCCCTTCTTCGTTGTCGTCAGTACAACTCCACGGAATGCAGGTCCTCGTAGGCCAAATCGAATACGTTCAAAGCGTTTTCAATGGCAGTTCGGTCGTGATCTTCGGCGCACCACGCCAACCCGCATCCCGCCGAAATCTGGGAAGGAACGGGAATCATGCGCCCGGGAAATCCTACTTCTTTGGCTTTGTCTTCGCAGGCCATGGCATCGACGGTCTTGTTGAAGGTCACTACCGTTTTGAGCGTTTTCTCGCGCATAGGATCACTCCCCGGCCAATTCGCCGATAGCGGCGATGCCGGCATCGACTTCTTCAGGTGTGTTGAAGCTCGAAAAGCTGAAGCGCACCGCTCCGCGATCAGAGGTGCCGAGCGCTTCGTGCATCAAAGGCGCGCAATGGGCTCCCGCGCGCGTGCAGATGCCGAAACGGGTGGCCAGGGCATCCGCCACGGCCCCCGAGTCATAGTCGTTTACGTTGAGCGCGACGATGCCCGTGCGGCCGATGCCGCCATGGCCGCCGTACACCGTGATGCCGTCGATGGCGCGCACTCCTGCTTCGAAGCGATCGGCCAATTCCGCCACCTGCGCACCGAGCGCTTCCACGCCGTGCTCTTGCACATAGGCGATGCCCGCACCCAGCCCGGCGAGGCCATGGGCGTTGAGCGTGCCCGCCTCCAGGCTCTCGGGCATGGCATCGGGCTGCGTTCTGTCATAGCTGTGGATACCGGTACCGCCCACGTTGTACGGAGGGATGTCGATATCCGCGGCAACGGCCAGCCCTCCGGTCCCTTGCGGCCCGTAAAGGCTCTTGTGACCGGTGAAGCACAGGATGTCGATGCCGGAAGCAGCCATGTCGATGGGCACCAAGCCCGCCGTCTGGGCCGCATCGACCACCAGGATGGCGCCGTGATCATGGCAGATGCGCGCCATGCGATCCATGTCGTACACATCGCCGGTGAGGTTGGAGGCATGGGTGACCATGGCCATGCGCGTTTCGGGACGGAAGAGCCGGTCGAACGCATCGTAGTCGATGGAGGCGTCGGGTGCCACGGGCAGGATGGAAAGCGCCATACCCTCGGCATCTTGTTTGCGATAGAGCGGTCGCAGCACCGAGTTGTGGGATGCCGCCGTGGTGATGGCGTGGCAATCACCCGAAAGCAGCCCTGCTGCGACGATGTTGAGCGCCTCGGTGACGTTGGAGGTGAAGGCCACGCGAGCAGCTCCGGGAGCCCCGAAGAGTTCGGATACCTGCTTGCGAACGCGATACACCTCGGCACCCGCATCGAGCGAGGCCTCGTGCACGCCGCGTCCCACCCCGCCGAAATCTTGCAGGGCATGCGCCACGGCTTGCGCCACCTGCGCCGGCTTGGTGCGGGTGGTGGCGGCGTTATCGAAATAGATCAATTGATCGGGCATCGGCTTGACGCTCCCCTTTTCCGCGGACGTTGCCTACGGGCGGACGACCACGCCGGCCTGGGCCTGCGTGTCGACGATGACATACATGTTCGTCACGTCGCCCACCGCCAAATCGTCGGTGAGTCCGTAATGGTTGAGGCAGGTGCCGCAGCTGAGCAGCTGCACGCCGGCTTCTTCGAGTTTTTTCAGGTCGTCCAATGCAGGCGATCCCTTGCAGCTCCACTTGACACCGCCGTTGTAGAACAGCACGCAGGTGGGCAGCGTGTCCAACTGGGTGAGGGCGAAGATGAAGCCCTTCATCAGCGTGGCTCCCAGTTCGTCATCGCCGGTGCCCATGACGGGCGAAGATATGACGGCCACCACGTCGCGGTTGGCCGGCGCGGCAACGGCGGCGCAGGTAGCGCCCTCCGCAGCGGCCGAAGCCTTCTTGGTGATGGTCACCGCGTACTCGGCATCGCCGCGCTGCTCGGATTTGGCTTCGGCCTTCATGGTCTTGGCGAGCGCCTCAAGGTTGTGCACGGCGGTTTCGTTGTCCACCAGCACCTCGACGCTTCCTTCCGGAATGGACGAAAGGGCCTTTTTGGCCTTCACCACCGGCAGAGGACAGGCCTCTCCGCGCGCATCGACTGTCTGATCCATGTGATCCACTTCCTTATTCGTATGCGGACGGGTGGGATTGCCCGTTCCGCTTGCTCAGCAAAACGTATCACGTCCCGCAGACATCTGGCGCGGAAGATGGGATACGCCCTCTATCTCCACGCCGCCGTCAACTGCCAGGTCGCGCACGCGCTGCTCGTCGGCGCAATCGATGGGCAGCGACACCCCGCACGACGCTTTCGCCGCGCGGGGCGTGGGCGAAATGCGGGCTCGAATGCCCGCATCCTTGGCCAGTTCATAGAGCTCCCACCCATCGGTATGGCTGGAAAACAGCACGTAGCAGTCGGTGGGAGGCTCGAAAGACATGCCGGACTATGCTCCCAGCATTTCCACGAACGCACCGATGCGCGTGCGCAACTGCTCGGCATCGTTGTCGGCGTAGTCGGTTTCCAAGCCCATGCAGGGAATGCCCGCCTCTTCGAGCGCGGCGGCCATCGACGATTTCTCGACATTGTAGGTGGTGCAGAACTTCAGGTTTGCATCGATCACGCCGTCCACCTGGTATTCGCGCGCCATGCGGATGACATCTTCGATGCGGCCGGGGTTGGGGGTGAAGCATGCGCAGTTGTTCTTCATGTAGCGCTCGGAAAGCGCCTTGTACTGGCCTTCGAGCGTCGTCTGCGTCTCGTCCACCTGGTTTTCGAAATAGCGCGTGCCCGTGCACATCTCTTCGCACACCACCGCGGCACCGCTCGTCTCGATGAGCTGGTGCAACTTCCAGTTGGGGATGGCCAAGGGGGTGCCGGTGAGCAGGATGCGCTTGGTGCCGGCGGGGAACACGCTCACGCCGTCGGCGTTGCGCTGTTCCAGTTCGTCGGCGAGCGCATTGGCCTTTTCGGCGCAGCGGACGGGGTCGTCGAAGAATGCGATCTGCATCATCAGCAGCGAGTCCTTGCCGCTGATGGGGATGTTGGCACCCTTGCGGGCCTCGTACACGCGGGCCAGGGCGCAGCGCTTGGCGTTGACCACCTTGATGGCATCGGCCAGCTTTTCGGGCGTGAGCTCAACGCCGGTAAATTCCTGCACCTTGTCGGCGAATGCCGCAATCTCGCCCGCCCAGTCTTCGATGTCGCACGCGCGCTTCATCTGCGGCACGTCCATCACGTAGGTTTCCTTGTCGGCGCCCAGGATCTCGTAGGCCTTCTTCTTGCCGTCGCACGTGGTCTCTCCCACATACATGTCGGAAACGCTGAAGTACGGGCAGGTCTTGCCGAAGTGCGCACCCAGCGACGCCTTGATCAGCGGGCAGATGTCGGCTGGCAGTACCTTTTCGCCTTCGGGGACCCAGAACTGGCTGCCGCCGCACAAGCCGGTGACCGCGCCGCCGCAGGCGATGACGATTTCATCGGGAACGAACACGCAGAAGGTGCCGAACACCTTGCCGCCGTTTTTCTTCAGTTCGATGAGCTCGGCAGGGCGCACGCCGTGGATTTCGGAAACCACGAAATCATAGAACGCCATATTCTCGGGCCGGTTTTCCTGGGTGAGGTACGTATCGCCGAATGCCGTGGGCAGTACGGCGCACAGCTGGTCATGGGTCTCCAGGTCCATTCCCAGATCTTTCCACATCTCATGATAATCGGGCATAGCGCGTCTCCTCTTCGTCTCTCGTTTGTTCAATTCGTCGGCAGCGGGCCGTTCCCGCTACTCGGCTTTCGTTTCAGTCATGGAATCATGGGCTTCCAGGGCAAAGGCGGAATACGCCCGACCGCTCCGCCAAGAAGCGGCCGGGTTTGAAACTGAGGGCAATCAGAGCATTTCGATGAATGCGGCTACACGTGTGCCGATCTGGCCGGTGTCGCCGTCGGAATAGTCGGTTTCGAGCTTCATGTAAGGGATGCCCGCGTCTTCCATGGTCTTGCGCATGACGGCGCTTTCGACGTTGAAGGTATGGCAGGCAGTGAGCACCGCATCGATGACGGCATCGGCATGGTATTTCTCGACCATGGCCAGCGTGTTGTCCATGCGGCCGGAATTAGGCGTCATCACCGAGCAGTTGATTTCAAGGTAACGGTCAGAAATAGCGCGCAGGATGTCGGGTGCGCTTTCGTCGACCAGCATGCGGTTGGTGCGCTCTCCGCTGCAGTCATCCAGACACACCACGGCGCCGCCATTGGCCTCGATAGCACGGCCCAGCTTGTTGATGAGGCCGCCCGTAGGGCAACCGGTTATCAGGATGCGCTTGGCCTTGGGGTCCACCGCGCTTTCGCCCGCCTGCTGGGCCGCACGGCGCTGGGCGGTGAGGGCTTCGACCTTGTTGGTGAAATCGGCCACGTTGAAACTGAACGTGCCGGCCATGAGCGTGCTCATCAGCTCGACGCCCGAAATGGCCGGAGGCGTGGTTTCCTGCACGGAATACAGGTCGACCAGGGCGCGGCGCAGGCGGTTGCGCTGGGCCACGGCAGCGCGCAGATCATCGTCGGTGATGGCGATGTCGTACACGCGCTCGAGTTCCTGCTTGAACAGGACCACTTCCTGATACCAAGCTTCTGCTTCATAGGGACGCACTTGGCCTTGCGGCAGATGGAGCACGTAGGTTTGCTTCAAGTCGTTCAGCAACTCGTACATCTTCTTCTTGCCGTCGCACGTGGTTTCGCCCACGATCAGGTCGCTGAAATACGTGAACGGGCACTTTTCCGAAGCGGCGAAGCCATACGTCGATTTGATGAGCGGGCAGAGGTTGGCAGGCAGCGTCTCTTCGGCCACGGACACGGTTTCGTTGCTGGTGCCGCATAGGGCGACGGCGGATGCGCCGGCGGCATCGATGATCTCGAGCGGCGTGTACGAGCACAGAAAGCCCACCAGCTTGCCGCCGTTTTGCTTGTATTCCTTCACTTTGAGAAAGCTCTGCTTGCGATGATCGTTGAACTCTTCGAAGGTACGGGGAAGTTCTGCCACTTGTTCCATTGATGCTCTCCTCGACTCTGGCACGCTTCGCAGCATGAATGCCCGATGCGGGCACGCAACGACGAAGACCCTATGGGATATGCAGAAAAGACCGTCGAAACGACGGTGGATGCGCCACGCGAAAGCGGCGCTGCAGAAAGTCGAGAAGAAGGGAGAAACGCAGCCGCCAACTCAGGCAGAAACCGGTCGCGGGCAACCCTTCGAATCGCTTGTTCCATGATAGTCCTCCGCCCGCCGTCATACAACAAAATCAACCAGAATCGCACTGAGTAACGGATTGCTCAAAAAGGCCGCCATTCTACGGATTTTCGACCCGATTCAGACATTTTTTCGAGGCCGCGCCGCATAAGGCCAGGTGGCGAAAATCACGTGGAGCGCAAAGTCGTAGAATGGCGGCCTTTTTGAGCAATCCGCGCTGCGGCGACTGCAACGCTGGCAGATATGGGCCAACTGTCTAGCGGATGGCTGATTGGCAATGGCGCGAACAGGCAAGCGGAAGGACACGGGGCATTGCGGGAGGCAAGACGGCGGGGCTTGCGAGGCGGGTCAGTGCTTCTTGATCAGGTCGATGTTCTCGGCGGCGTTTTGCTTGGTGTCAGCCCACGCCACGTCGAGCATCCAGCTGGTGCCGTCGTACAGACTGAAACGGCTGGTGAACACGCAGGCCAAAAGCGAGGCCACCGCAAACCAGGGCGCGCCGGCGATCCCAAAGGCCTCGATGCCCAGCACCAGCGCCGAAAGCGGGCAGCGCGTGCAAGTGGAAAACAGGGCCACCATGCCGATGGCACCCAAAAAAGCCGTATCGGCACCTACCATCTGGGCAAACGCACAGCCCAAACACGCCCCCACCGCCAACACGGGCATGATCTCACCGCCTTTGAACCCGAAGCCCAAGCAGGCGACGGTAAGCGTGGCCTTCCAAACGAACGCTTCGTAAGGGACGGTCTGCCCGCCCAAGATGGCCATGATCTGCACGCCGCCGGTGCCGCTGTAATCGCCGCCCGAAAGCCACACCAGCGCGGCGATCACCGCCGAGCCGAACAACAGCCGCGTCCACGGGCGCTCCATGAACGTGCAGCAAGCCGTATGCAACAGCTTGAGCAACATGACGAACGCCATGCCCACCAATGCGGCTCCCAGACCGAGCACCGCCGTTTCAAACCACAGATCGGTGCCGGCGTGGGCGGGCAAGGGCGACCACCAAAGCCGGCCCACGTCGAAGACGTCGGCCAAGCAAAATGCGACCGCCGCGGCAACGGGAACGCACAGCATGCGCGGGCGCAGCATCTTTTTTACGGGCATGCGGGAAACCTCGAACACGAAGAACACGCTGGCGATAGGCGTGAACAGCAAGGCGGAAAACGCCGCCGCCATGCCCGCCATGACGAACACGTCCTGAGCATCTTCGAATTCATGGCGCAGGGTGCCGAGCTTAGACGCCACGGCCCCGCCCAACTGAAGCGCGGCAGCCTCCTTGCCAACCGATCCGCCGCCAAGCAGCGTAAGCGCCGTGCCCGCCAAGATGGCCGGCGCCAACGCCAGGGGCACACGTTCGCCGGCGCGCTGGTGGGCGATGACGGCGATGGTGCCGGTATCGAAGGGGATCTTCAGGCGCCGATATATCCATACGGTGATAAGCGCGCACAGGGGCAGCAGAAGAAACGCCCACGCAGACAAGCGATTGGCCGACCAAGCGGCATCCGCCGTCCAGGAAAGCACGATGGCACCGCCGCCGGCTGCCAAGCCGATGACAAGCGAAGCGCAAGCCCAAAGACCCGCAGATTTCATCCGGGCGGCACCGCTCACGGCATTACTCTCCCTGGTCGAGAAACGCTTGCATCCCCCGCAAGAAGCGATCGACCTCGTCGGCGGTGCTCACTGCCGAAAACGAGACGCGAAACGTCGAACCGACGAGCTTTTTGGGAACGCCGGCAAGGTGGAGGGAAAGCGGATGCTTGGTGATCCAATCTTCCGGCGGCACGTCGGGGTGCAGCGTGTCGCACGCGGAAGCCTGAGAAACGAACACGCCCCGATCGCTGAGGAAGTCGAGGGCGGCGCGGTTGTCCACGCCCGGAAGCGAAAGGCTGACGACATAGGGCGAACCGTCGCTGCGGGAATTGATGCGGACATCCGGCTTCATCTGCGTTATGCCCCCGATGAGGCGCTGCTTGAGGCGCTCGGCATTTTCCTGGGCCTCCTGGCGATGGGCCATGGTGATCTCAACCGCCTTGGCGAATCCCATGATGAGCGGCAGGGCCTCGGTTCCCGAACGCAATCCCCGTTCCTGCCCGCCTCCGAACGCCGTGGTGAACATCTTTGTGCCACGTTTGACATAGAGCGCGCCGATGCCCCGTGGACCGCCGATTTTGTGGGCGCTGAAGCTGGAAAGGTCGATGCCCAGCTTACGGGGAAGAAACTCTATCTTGCCGAATGCCTGCACGGCGTCGCTGTGCACCAGAGCCTTCGGGGCCAACTCGTTTCGCGCAGCCACCACATCTTGCACCGGCAAGATGAACCCGACCTCGTTTTGGACGCGCATGGTAGTGACGATGGCCGTATCCTCGTCGAGCAGTTGGCGCAGCAACGGCAGGTCGTAGTCGCCGTCGAACGCATCGACGTAGCCAACCTTCCAGCCTTCGCGCTTGAGCCCGCGCACCGTCTTGGTAACGGAAGGATGCTCCAACGCCGAAGCGACGATTCCGCGACGCTCGTTTTCGACGGCGCGGCAGGCGCCCACCAGGGCCAGGTTGTTCGACTCGGTGCCCCCCGACGTGAAATACACCTCGTCGGGATCGACCCCCAACGCGTCTGCAATGACCTGACGGCTGTGCTCAAGCTGTTCTTTGGCCCGCCGCCCTGGAGCATGCAGCGAAGACGGATTGCCGTAATCGCGCTTCATGGCATCGCACACCGTCTGAATCACTTCGGGATAAGGCCGGCTGGTTGCGGCGTTGTCCAAATATGCATCCGTCAGGCGATTCATCGCCCATCCTTTCCCGCGCATGCCGTGTGAAGACCACTTGATTTCGTCATGCGACCGTCCTTTTCGACCATCCTACCAAATCATGTCCCATCGGTTCTCCAGAGCGTATTACAATCGTAATCCACTCGAGAAAAAGGAGGGAACATGGGAAAAGACGCCATCCTGCACGTCCGCATCGACCCGGAAGACAAGGCCCAAGCCGAAGCAATCTACACCGACATCGGAACCAGCCTTTCCGAAGCAATACGCGTGTTCGTCCGTCAAAGCATCAAGACGCACGGCATCCCCTTTCGCCCTACCAGTTCATTGGGCAAGGGCCGAATGAAAGCTCAAGGTCTGCTGAGTGCCTATGCCCACAAAGAGCTGCGCGAAACCGAACGCGAAGCCTGGATACGATCGCTGAGTGATAAATATGCAAGTCTTAATCGATGAAACCGTCATCCTGCGCTACGTGCTCGAAGACGAAAAGCGCCAGTTCAAAGATGCCTGCGCGGTTATCTCGGCTGGGCGGGCCTACACCTACCCCGAGATATTCGCCCGCGTTGCCGTCACCCTGCGCGACACGTACCGCGTTCCCCGCAGCCAGATAGCGTTCACCTTGGTCGAACTGCTCAATGACATCTACGTCATCGATGAAGACACGGTTCGCTACGCCAGCCGCTTGTTCGGATCGAGCATGCTCGACTACGTCGATTGCCTTATGGTGGCGCGCAACGCCGTGCATGGCGACGAGATCATGAGCTTCGACAAACCCTTGCTCAAAAAGACGCTGGCTCCCATCCAGTAATTGCATTCCCGCAAAAGAAGGGGCGGGGCCTGGCGCCCTGCCCCTTCTTGCTTGCACGCATCAAACGATTGTCTTACGCGGCAGCCTTCTGCTTTTTGCGGTAGCCGATCCAATAGATGACGCCCACGAAAAGAGCGCCGCCCACCATGTTGCCCAGCGTAGCAGCGGAGATGTTGAAGAACACCCCGCCGATATTCAGGCAATCAGCCGCATGCGCGACATCCGCGCCGAAGCCGCTGTTGTAGGCCACCAGGCCCATGGGCAGGAAGAACATGTTGGCTACGCAGTGCTCGAAGCCCATGGCAACGAAGGCCATGACCGGGAAGATCGAGGTGAAGATCTTATCGATGACCGACTTGCCGGCGAAGCCCATCCACACGGCCAAGCACACCAGCACGTTGCACATGATGCCGCGGAAGAAAATGGTGATCCAGGGCATGTTGATCTTTGCCACGGCCGTGCTCACCATGGCCTTGCCGACGGCCTCGCTGTTCATGCCGGCGGAATTGCACATGAAGATGATGGCCACCAAGATGAGCGAACCGACGAAGTTGCCGATCCACACGACCACCCAGTTCTTGGCCAGTGCGCCCCACGTGATCTTCTTGCTCATGGCGCCCATGACCATCAGGCTGTTGCCGGTGAAAAGTTCGGAGCCGGCCACGATAACGCAGATGAGGCCCAATGCGAAGCAGACGCCGCCCAGAACCTGCGCTACGGAAAACGACAGGCTCGCATCGGACTTCACGAAGAGCATGAACAACGCGCCCATGCCGATCTGCATGCCTGCCATGATGGACAATGCGAAGCATCGACCGAGTTCAAGGTTGGTTTTTCCAACCGCGACCGCCTCAGCCTTGGCTTCAATGGCGCCGGCCGCCAGGCAGTTCGGGTCGGGAATCACCAACTCTTCTTTCTTTGCATCCATTAAATGCCTCCCTTTCCTCGTTGATTCGACGCTTCCCTTTTCTACAAGGATTCAGACGCAGGCTCATCACCTGATGTCAGCGAAATGAAATCGGCGCCTTGTTTGAGCGCGCGATAGATGAATTCGACGGCCTTGTGCACCTCGGGGGTGAGCGGCTCCATGAATTCCATCTGCGCAGGCTGTATCCCCAGAAACACAACGGTACCGCTGCAGCTTTTCAATTCCTGCAGCAAAAACGTTATCGGCAGCGAATGGGTGGTGATGAAAAAGTCGGTGGCCACCGCATCCTCTTCGACCACCTGGATAGTGCCGGGTTCCGCATTGAGCTGGGCCGCATCGATCAACAGCAGCACATCGGGTTGCCTGCGGCGCACCAAAGCGATCATGTCTTCGGGCGTTTGACCGCCATCGATGACATCCCAACCCGCTACGGGGTCGTTTTCCATCATCTTCGCCAGCATCGGACCGGCGGCATCATCGCCACGAAGCACGGTGCCTACGGTGAAGACCACTTTCCCACTCATGGCAGCCTCTTTCTTCCCATGATGTAGGCAGCGGCATCGCCGGCCAGAACATCGAGCAGTTCTTTGAACGAGACGAGCCACGCCAAAACATCGGCCGCCGCATCGTCGCCTTGGCCCTCAAGGCGCTCGATGGCATCGGTGATGGCCGGCATGACCGCAGGCAGGTTGCTCTGCTCTATCTGGATCTCGCCGCTGCGCAGGATGCCCTCCATCTTGTAGCGTCCGTCGCTCCCCTCTTCCAAGCAGGCGCAGGCCTGCTCGAACAGCAAAAAGGGGCAACGGAGCTTTTCGTCGAAGCAGTCGATAACGCCGGTGTGATGCCCGATGGCCAACGTGTAATACACCACATCTTTGGCTTCATCGGGAATCGACCGGTCGTTGTCGACGAACTTGCGCGACAGCTGGTAGAACACCACCTGATCGCTGGTAGCTTCGGCATCGGCGGAGGACACCGGCGCATAGGCCAGATATTCCGGATTACCCTCAGGCATGGTCCGCAATTGCTTTCTGCAAGATTTCCGCAGCAGGATTGCCCTGCCCGGGAACGTTGGAGGCCACAACGTTTTCCAAAGCCGCCTTCAAAAGCGCGGTTTCCTGTTCGGGACCCACGATCATCTCGCACAGACGATCACGCAGCTGCGTGTACACTTCGGCGCGGCGCGGATCGGTCTGCTGGGCGATCAGCTGGGACACGCCGCTCAACACGTTGTCGCCCGAAGCCTCGATGGAAGCCATGAATTCGTCGGAAAGGTCTTGCCCGTAGCGATATCCGGAAAGCAGTCGTGCTTCCTTTTCGAGGGCGACGCGCACCTTGTAGGGAACGTCGTCGAAACGCAGCGGAGCCTGTTCGCCGGGTTCCTGCACGATGTCGGTATGATGCAGCTTCTGACCCAGCAGCCCCAACGCAATGGCGAAACCGTAGATGGTCTGCGCCGGCGTGGGAGGGCACCCGGGGATGTACACGTCAACCGGCAAAACCTTGTCGGTGCCGCCCCATGTGCAGTACAGGTCGTGGAAAATGCCGCCGGAACATCCGCACGCGCCATAGCTCACGATCAACTTGGGGTCGGGTGCACCTGCGTAGGCGCGCAGAGCGGGCATGCGCATGGCGCGCGTCATGGCTCCGGTGTACACCAAGATGTCGGCGTGGCGCGGGCTGGGCGTGTTCTTGATGCCGAAGCGCTCGGCGTCGAACACGGGTGTGATGGTGGCGAATATCTCGATTTCGCAGCCGTTGCAGCCACCGCAGTCAACGCGGTAAATGTACACGGAGCGCTTGATGTCGTTGAGCAGCGCCAGCTTGGCCTTGGTCACGCTTTCGTCAAGCGTCTTCTTCTCGGGCTTGAATTGCAGCCGATCCGGTATCGGACGATCGATGATCATAGCCGGCTACCTCCCGTCGTCATAGGAATAACGTCGCCGGAAACCTCGTCGCGCCGCTTGGCGCGATAGGCATCCGCCTTTTGTTTGCACTGCGGGCATATCGTGGTGAGTGCCGCCGCATTTTCGGCTTCGAGCCCGCCGTCGCACTGGGAAAGGATGCGCGTGGCGTAATCCACTTCCTTTTTGGTGGCATAGAACCGTCCGCACTCCGAGCATGCCTGCAACTCGTAGGTGCAGGTTTCCTCGAGGTCGTCTTTGCTCATGACGGCCAGCTCGAATTCCTTGGAGAGCACGATGGCCTTGGTGGGGCACACCTCTTCGCATCGTCCGCAGAACACGCAGCGGCCATAATTGATGGACCAGGTGGTGGTTCCCTCTTCGGGCTTGATAACCATCTGGATGGCATTGGGCGGACACGCCACGGCGCAGGCCGCGCACCCGATGCAGGCCACGGAGTCATGCTCGGGCTTGCCGCGGGCATATTCGGGGCGCTCCAGCGGTGCCGCCGGATATTTGACCGTGGCATCGCCGGTACGCAGAATCTCTTTGATCGTCTTCAGCATGTTTTTGCCCCCTAATCCTTCAACGGGCTGTGCGTGCGGTTGCGGCAATAGTCCTGAAGCTGATCTTTGGTCACAACCTTCTCGGTGTGCTTCTCAACGTCGACCACGGTCATGCGCTCGGTGCACGAATAGCACGGGTCGATGCTGCCCACGATAAGGGCGGCGTCGGAAATCGTGTTTCCACGGAACATGTAGCGCAGAACCGGCCAATTGCTGTACGTGGCAGCCTTGGCGCGCCAGCGATAGAGCTTCTGATTGTCGCCGACCATCGACCAATGCAGGTTCTCGCCGCGCGGCGCTTCGTTGGCCGCCAGGGCGAACTTGTGCGGCGTGTACTGCCAGTCCTCGGTGAGGACGCGGCCGCCGGGCAAATCCATCTCGAGCATCTCCTGGATGATGTCCAAGCTCTGCAGGAATTCGCCGATACGCACCTGGGTGCGTCCCAGCACGTCGCAGCTGTCGGCCGTGACGGTTTCGTAGCGATCGGCGATCTTCTTGTAGCCGTCGAACGGATGCACCCAACGGGCATCGCGGGCGAATCCGCTGCCGCGCATGCACGGGCCCACCGGGCTGTAGTCGCGAGCGACCTTCTTGTCCAGGATGCCCACGCCCTGCGTGCGCTTGAGGAAGTTGGGGGTGCTCAAGATTTCTTCGACCAGACGATTCACATCCTTGCGCATCTCATCGAGGTACTTCAAGGTCGACAGCGACTGCTCGGCCAAGATGTCACGGCGCACGCCGCCGATGAGGTTCAAACCGTAGGTCTTGCGGGCGCCCGTGAGCATTTCCGCCAGGTCCATCGACTTCTCGCGAACGCGGAAGAAGTGCTGGAAGCCCGTGTCGAAGCCGGTGTAGTGGCACACCAAGCCCAAGTTGAGCAAGTGGGAATGGAGGCGCTCGGTTTCAAGCAACACGGTGCGGATGGCCTTGGCGCGCTCGGGAATCTCGATTCCCTGGGCACGCTCGACCGATTCGGCATAGGCGGTGGCATGGGCGAAACCGCAGATGCCGCAGATGCGCTCGGCCAAGAACGGGACGCTGTCGTAATTCATGCGGGTCTCGGCGCACTTCTCCATGCCGCGGTGGCAGAAAAACAGGCGGTAATCCGCATCGATGATGTTCTCGCCTTCGACGTACAGGCGGAAATGGCCCGGCTCGTCGGAAGTGATGTGGATGGGACCCATGGGCATGATGGTGGTTTCGCGGTCGCCCGTTTCCTTCAAGAACTCGTAGTTCTCGAGGTCGGCAGTGGGCTCGGGACGATAACGATAGTCCATGGAGTCCTTGAGCAGCGGATGAACGTCCATCGGCCAATCGTCGGGCAGGACCAAGTTGCGGTTGTCGATGATGCCGATGGCATGAAGGCCGAACATGTCCTGCGCTTCGCGTTCGCTCCACACGGCGGCGGGAACCTTCGGGGTCACCGAATAGAATTCACCGGTATCGCGGGGAACCTCCACGCGCACCGTAAGGTAGCAACGGTCCTCTTCTTCCATGGACAAGATGTAGTACAGCGCGAAGTGGCCGTTGAGCTGACGCTCGTCATTGGCCGTCATCTGCGGCATGAAACCACCGCGTTCGTAGTACAGGTATTCGATGACATCGGGGGCGGAATCGGTGGCCACGGTGATGGTCAGCTGCTCTTCCTCTTGCCATTCGACGTTTTTGACCACGCCGGGGAATCGCTGTTGAACCGCTTCGACGTGCGATTGTCCCATGCGTTTGATTGTTGATTTAGCAGTCACGGGCTCTCTCCTATTTCGTCGTCGCGGACGGGTTTTGCGCTTGCTCGGTTGCCGCGAACACATCCTTGAACAGCGGCGCCTGATGCAGCACGTCGGTATCGGTCTGCAGCACGATGGCGGTGGCGGATTCTATGCCGGACAGCACAGGCTGGGGCAGGGCCACGCCGAACCACAGGATGACGCAAACCATGATGACCTCGGGGACCAGCGCCAACGCGCCGACATCGCCCTTCTTGACGGTCTTGGGGGCTTCACCGAACACCGACCCGGTAACCACATGCACGCAGGCGGCGATGACGATGGTGAGCGCGATGCCGAAGAGGATGACCAGCCACAGGTAACCGGCGACGATGCCCGAGATGAAGGCCATGACCTCGGAGAGGAACATGGCAAACGGCGGGAAGCCGGCCAAGGCGAAGAAGCCGATGGCCATGAGCACGGCGGTGACGGGAGCCACCTGCAGGATGCCCTTGATCTTCTTGAGGTCGCGCGTGCCGTACTTCATGATGACGTTGCCCGAGATGCAGAACAGCAGCGCTTTGGTGAAGCCGTGCGTCACGCAGTGCAGCAAAGCGGCGGCGATGCCGAGCGGCCCGCCGAAGCCCAGGCACAGGGCCACGATGCCGATGTTCTCGCAGCTATGGTAGGCGAGCTTGCGCTTGAGGTCGTCTTGGCTGAACACAGCCAGGGCGGCGACGCCCACCGAAAGCGCGCCGATGATCAGCATGATCAACTGCGGGAATTCGGTTCCCACCACCTGGATGGTAAGGATGTAGAAGCGGATGATGATGAGCATGGCGCACTTGAGCAGCACGCCGGAAAGCAATGCGGAAACGGGGCTGGGCGCTTCGGAGTGCGCGTCGGGCAGCCAGGTGTGCATGGGGAACAAACCCGCTTTGGTGCCGAAGCCGATGGCCGCGAACACGAAGGCGATCTGGATGAGCATGGCATCGAACTGCGAAGCGTAGGGCAAAAGCGATGTCCAGAAGACGGCCGCATCGGGGTCGGCCATGACCTCGACGGCGTTTGCGTACACCAGCACGGTGCCGTACAGGCCGAAGGCCACGCCCGCCGTGCAGACGATGACGTATTTCCAAGCCGCTTCAAGCGAGAGCTTGGTGTTGTAAGCGCCCACCAAGAACACCGTGGAAAGCGTGGTGGCTTCGATGGCCGCCCACATCAAGATGATGTTGTTGGAAGTGGCCACCAAAAGCATGGTGAACACGAACAAGCTGAAGAACACGTAGTACTGCTTTACCTGACCCGGCCCCATATTGCCGATTTCCACATCGTGGCGGATATAGGCGATGGAGTACAGGCCGGTAAGGAAGCCGATGACGCCGATAAGGGCCACGAATACCGCACCCAGCGCGTCCAGATGGAACCAGATGCCGATGGCGTCGATGGCGTTGCCCGAAGACATCACCTGCACCACCAAGTACAAGGCCAGCAGGCACACAGCGGCCACGGCCAGGATATGGATCGTTTCATACGCCGACTGGGGCACCGCCTTCGAGGGAAGGACGGCCATGAGAATGGCCGATGCCAGCGGTATGGCCATGAGAACGATCAGAAGCGTTGCGAAGTCCATGAGCGTCCCCCTAGCCTTTCAATTCCATGAGGTCATTGGTATCGAGCGTATGCGCCGTCTTCCAAATGCGCACGGCCACGACGGCCATGATGATGACGGCGAAGATCGCGTCGGTTGCGATGCCGACTTCCACGATGGCGGGCGCATTGGGCGCCAACAGGGCCAGCGTAAGATGCGATCCGTTTTCCATGAGGCAGTAACCGAAAACCTGCTTCATGATGTTGCGCTGCGTGACCAGGCAGGTCAGGCCGATGAAGAAGTGCGCCAACGAAATGGCCAGCGCGGGCTTGACTTCCAGCGCCGTGGGCAAGTCGATGCCCTGCACGGCCACGAAGCAGATGAGCACTTCCACCGCCACCAAAACGATGGATACCATCGGGCTGATAACGGGTTTCAAATCAGGATCGGGATTGCCCATCTTCTTCAAGGCGAACAGCATGACCGCCGGCACGAAGAGCACCTTGGTCAGAAACGCCGTGCCCGCCCAGGTGAACAAGTGCGTCGACCCGGTGGTGATGCCCAGCGTGATGAAGCATGACACCAGGATGAGCGACTGCACCGCGTAGATGTATGCGGCTCTCTTCGGGGTCTTGGACAGCACCACCAGAAGCGAGGTGATGATGAGCAAGCTCCCCAGGATGTTTACTACCATGTAACCGTTCACGTCAGGCCCCCTAACCCAACCACGCGGCGGCTATGAAGCTCGAGCACACCGTCATGATGATGAGAATTACGAATACGGGCACCATGGGCTTTGGAATGGGCTTCGCGTCGGCGACTTCGGGTGAAGGCTCGCCGGGAAGTACCTGGCCCATCCACTTGAGGAACCATGCGAAGCAACCCACCGTCTCGATGAGACCCACGATGACGATGAGCATGAGCAACCAATTGCCCTGCGCGACATCGAAGCTGCCGGCAAAGATGGCGAACTTGCTGAAGAACCCGTTGAACGGCGGGCAACCGGCGATGGCCAAAGCCGCGCAGGCGAATGCCACGCCCAACAAAGGCTGTTTCTTCAAAACGCCCTTGAGCTTGGGCAGCATGCGCGTTCCCAATGTGTAGCTGAAGGCACCGGCCGTCAGGAAGAACAGCGTCTTGGCAAATGCATGGTTGAACATGTGCATGACGCCGCCTTCGAAGGCGAGGTCGCTGCCGAACACGAAGAACCCGAAACCCAGAAAGATGTAGGACAACTGGGAAATGGTGGAGAAGGCCAGCAGCCGTTTCATATCCTTTTGCGGCAAGTACATGAAGAAGCTGAACACCATGGTGACGATGGCGCCGATGACGATCACCCAACCGACGGCATCGGGGATGGCTCCGGCGGAGACCAAGGCGCGGGCCAAAACGGCGACGCCGACCTTGACCATCGAAGCGCCGTGCAGATAAGCGGAAACCGGCGTGGGGGCCTCCATGGCGGAGGGCAGCCACATGTAGAACGGCAGCTGGGCCGATTTGCCCCAAGCCGCGATGATGATGCACACCAAGATGGTGATCTTCCACGTATCGTCCAACCCCGCGATGGCCGTCACTGCGAAAGTGCCGGTTTGCAGGTACAGGGCGCCGGCCGCAATGTAGAGGCCCAAGGCGCCGATATGCGTGAGGATGAGCGCCTTCATAGCCGCCTTCTGGGCGGTAGGCGTTCCGTAGTACCCGATGAGAGCCCACGAGCAAGCGCCCGTGATCTCGAAGAAGATCAGCTGCGAAACCAGCGTATCGCTGTAGACCAAGCCGGCCATGGCGCCGATGAACACGGTGAAGAACGCATAGAAGCGGCGGCGCGGGGCATCGGGATGCTCGCGGTTGCCGGCGTTCATGTAGCCAACCGAATAGATGGAGATCAGCAGGCCGATGCCGACGAAGCACGCCGCCAGCATGACGCTCATCTTGTCGAACACGAAGCCGATGATCTGGCAGTCGCCCAACGAGGCGATGTCCAAGGTGATGGTCTCACCTCCGCTGGCAGCCAGTCCGCACCACACGCCGATGGTGCACAACGTGGCAACGGAGCCAGCAGCGATGCAAATCCATTTGGCCGCCGGCTGCTTGCACACCACGATGATGAGCGAAGCCACGAAAGGCACGATGATGGCGCCCAGGGCCAGGAGGGAGATATCGATTCCAAACAACATGTTTCCTCCTTTCGCCTAGATGCCCAGCACGCAGAACACGAACGCGAAGGCGGCGATGCCGACGACGGTCCACGTCTGGTGACCCAGCAGCTTGTAACGGACACGGGATACAACGTTTTCGAACAGAGAGCAGGCGAAGAAGATGATGAGCATCTTCACCAGGAACCAAACCAGACCCATGCCCAGCGCGGGGAGCGTGAGCTCGGTGGCGCTGCCGAAGGGAATGAAGATGGCGATGAACCAGGCCACCACGATGAGCTGCTTCATGGAGAGGGCCATCTTGGCCATGGCCAGAGACGGACCCGAATACTCCTGCAGCGGACCTTCCTGCAATTCCTGCTCGGCTTCGGCCATATCGAAGGGCAGCTTGCCCAATTCGATGTAGCAGGCCATGCCGAACGCCACGCCTGCGAGCACCACGCCGATGGGGCTGGTGGCAGAAAGCGTTGCGATGGCATCGCCCATGCCGCCCACATTGGTGGTGCCGGTGGCCAGAGCGGCCACGAACAGCGCCAGCATCATGGAAGGCTCGACCAGCACGCCCACGATGAGCTCGCGGGCACCGCCGATGCCGGCATAGGCATCGCCGGAGTCGATGGCCGAAAGAGCGAAGAAGAAACGGGGCAGCGCCATGAGGTAGATGATCAAGATGATGTCGCCGAGCACCGGGATGGGGCTGAAGCGGGTGATCATCGGGATGCCCATGGCCAGCACCAGCATGGTGCCCATGAACAGCGGCGGCATCAAGCGGTGGATGAAGCTCGATTCGGCCGGCTGAACATCTTGGCGCTTGAACAGCTTTGCGATGTCGTAGTAGTCCTGCCAGATGGACGGCCCGCGGCGCGTGTGCATCTTGGCGCGCATCCAGCGCGCGGTACCCGATGCGAACGGCGCCAGAAGCAGCACCAGGAGGGCTTGAATGATTGCGATTGCGATATCCATTGTTATCAGCACCCCCCTACTTGACCACGACGGCGAGGAACAGGAAGAACACCAGGGCGATCACGATATACACGATGTATATGCGGAAGTTGCCCCCTTCCACTACCTGGACCTTGGAACTGATCCAGTTGACGAACGCCGCCACAGAATCGACCAGATACTTGTCGCCCACGGTTTCGGCCTTCGAAGCGCCGCGCACCGTGCCGTTGAAAAAGTCGACGAACTTGCCCGACGTGCTGGCGATGGCATCCCGTGCCGTGTAGAGCGGCGTGAGGAACATCTTCACTTCGGAAGCGAAGGTGGTGGCGATGACCGGCATGCCCGGATCGAGCTTGTAACCGCACGCCCAGGGGTCGCGGTCCTTGGCCACGCCGCCCTTGCCCAGCGCAGAACGGAACGCGATGGGAAGCAGGATGCAGGCGAACAGCAGGATGGCCAGCAACGGCGTGGAAACCGCCGTGCCGATGACCGGGTTGGAAACATCGATGCCGGAAGCCACCGTGACGGAAGCCGTGCCCAGGATGGCGCTTGCGATGCCTTCCATGGCCGGAGCAACCCACTGGGCTCCGAGGCCCAGGCAGATGCAGATGACCGCCAAGACGATCATGGCGAACTTCATGCTTCCGGGAACCTCTTTGGCCTCACGTGCCGCTTCGGAGCGGGGCGCGCCCAAGAACGTGACGCCGTATGCCTTGACGAAGCAGGTGACGGCCAACGCGCCGGTGATGGCCAGCGAGACCGCGCCGAATGCCGCGACGATCTTGATGATCAGATCGCCCTGCATGGCCGCGGTGAACATGGATTGATAGGTGAACCATTCCGAAACGAAGCCGTTGAGCGGCGGGATGGCCGAGATGGCCAGCGAGCCGATGAGGAAGCACATGGCCGTGACGGGCATGACGCGTGCCAGGCCGCCCATGATCTCCATGTTGCGCGACTTGGTGGAATAGAGAACGGAGCCGGCGCCCAAGAACAGCAGGCCCTTGAACATTGCGTGGTTGAGCACGTGGTACAACCCGGCCATGAGGCCAAGCACCGCGATGACCGGCTGGTTCATGGCCATGCCGATGAACCCGATGCCGACGCCCAACAAGATGATGCCGATGTTTTCAACCGAGTGGTAGGCCAGCAGCTTCTTGATGTCGTGTTCGGCCAAAGCGTAGGCCACGCCCAACACGCTGGAAAGCGCGCCGATGATGAGGACCACGATGCCCCACCACAGCTGGCATCCGGAAGCACCCAGCAGGTCGAGGCCCACCTTGATGATGCCGAAGATGCCGATCTTGATCATGCCGCCCGACATGAGCGCGCTCACATTGGAGGGCGCTGCCGGGTGGGCTTGGGGCAGCCAAGAATGGAAGGGGAACATGCCGGCTTTGCAACCGAAGCCCATGAAGGCCAGCATGAAGATGAGCGATGCGATGCCCGGATCGAACTGGGCCGCACGGAATGACGCGAATTCGAAGCTTCCCGTGATGCCCGCCATGATCAGGTACGAGATCATGATCATGAGGAATCCGATATGGGCCATGATGAGATAGAGGAAGCCGCCGCGCGTGGACTGCTTGTCCTGCTCGATGATGACCAAGAAATACGAAGTCAACGACATGAGCTCGAAGAACACCAGGAACCAGAAGGCGTTGTCCACGGTGAGCACCATGTTCATCGACACGATGAACAGATTCATGAACATCCCGATGACGCCGATGCCCTTGCCCTTGTACTCATCGAAGTACGCGAGCCCGTAGATCCAAGCCACGAATGCCAGGATGTTGATAACCACCAGCAGCAACCCTGAAAGCGGGTTGAGCAGCAGCGAAAAATTGGCAAACGCGAACGGAGTGGCGATGCTCGTGTAAACGGACGCTTGGAAAATGCCCATGACGCCGGAGGTGATGGCGAACAGCGAAGCGAGGGCGCCGATGAGGCAGCTAAGCGTCTTGGATGTGCTTTCGGACTTGCTGGTGAGAATGGCCACGATGGCGCCCACCACGGAAAGCCCGGAAGAAATGAGGAGCATATCCATTCCTATTCACCCCCCTCTTCTCCGAAGTTGTCCAGCATTACCATGCTGGACGCGAGCGCCTTGGTGCGCTTGTCGTTGATCTCGCCTTCGGAATCATCGATTTCCACCAGACGCAGCGCCTCGGTGATGCAGGCATCCACACAGTGGGGATGGCAGTCGTCGTATGCGCACAGGTCGCATTTGACCGCAGCCGCGTACACGCCCACCTCCCATTGCAGGATCGGATCGAGCGATGCCGAAAACGTCGGCGTGTTGTACTCGATGCCCGCGACGCCCGCTCGCGGCGTGCCACCCATATGGATGGCGCCGAACGGACAGGACACGGCGCACAGTTTGCAGCCGATGCAGTGGGTCTCATCCACGCGCACGCAGCCGTCGTCGTCATGACGCAGCGCATTGACCGGGCACACCTCGACGCATGGCGCACCTTCGCAATGATGGCAGGTGACGGAAGCGACCACGTCTCTGCTTTCGTACAAAGCAAGACGCGGTTCCTTCTGCAACCCGGCACGCCGATGGCCTTCACTGCAGGCCGCGCGGCATGTTCCACATGCCACGCATCTACTCGGTTGGATTGCGATAAACCGGTTCATTCATTCCCCCTTTGCTGCTCTTCCCGGAAAGCGCGGAGCAAACCCCCGCGCTTTCTGTCTCTCCTCGTCCTTACTTATAGGCAACGGGTTGCTCGTACTGAGCATCCGCATCGGTCGCCAAGCGCTCTTTGAGTTCCATGTAGAGCTCTTCGGCATGTTGTTCGGCCCACACCTGGTCGTCGACGCGTTCCACTTGGATGGCGCAGAACTTGTCTTCGGGCGTGTGGCTCTTGGTATCCACGTGATGCAGCGTCAAATCGTTGCATTTGCCGATCCACCACTGGTACGTCATGTAAACGGCGCCCTTGTTGGTGCGATCGTCCACGAACGCGCGAGTGATGATCTTGCCGCGGCGCGAATAGCACCAGATCATGTCGTCGTTCTTGATTCCGCGATCAG
The DNA here is from genome assembly GCA_040774885.1 of Eggerthellaceae bacterium. Lineage (GTDB taxonomy): Bacteria > Actinomycetota > Coriobacteriia > Coriobacteriales > Eggerthellaceae > JAXGTO01. The sequence continues at coordinate 55,056 of JAXGTO010000006.1, forward strand.
CCGCGTCTTCGGGGTTGATGTGAGCGAAACCGGGCTCTTCGGCCAAGTTGGAAAGCTGCTCGCAATTGCCCGTCATGGAACGGCAGGAATAATGTCCCACTTCGCGCACGGTGCACAGCACCAACGGGTACGTGTCATCGGGCATCTCGGAAGGATCGGTGTAATCATGCGCGATCAAGTGCGCCTTGCCATCGGGCGTGGTGAACTTGCCGCCCAAGAAGAGGTCGGGGCTGCCGGGATGATCCAGCGTGGGAATGGGCCATTGCGCATGGCCCACGCCGGCCATCTTTTCGTACGTGGCGCCATAGGCGGCGGGCCACATGTTGCGGCATTCGTGATCCCAGATGTCCTGCGTGTTCTCGTAGTACATCTGATAGCCCATGCGGTCGGCCACTTCGCTGAAGATCTGCCAGTCGTGCTTGCATTCGCCCTTGGCCGGAACCGCGGCGCTGAAGTACTGGAAGGTACGGTCGCAGGCGGAGAACACGCCCTCATGCTCGCCCCAGCTGGTGGCCGGCAGGATGACGTCGGCTTCGGCGCAGGTCTGCGTCATGAAGATGTCCTGGCATACGAACAGGTCCAAACCACGGAACTGCTGCGCCAAGTGAAGCGTGTCGGGCTCGGTCTGCAGCGGGTCTTCGCCGAAGTTGTAGAAGGCCTTGACCTTGCCATCGTCGATAAGATGGCCGATGTCGGAAACCTTGTAGCCCACATGGTCGGAAAGCTGTTCGACCGGCACGTTCCAGTTGTCGGCGAACTTCTTGGCGATCTCGGGGTCGGTGACCTTCTGATAGCCGGGGAAGAAGTTGGGCAACGCGCCCATGTCGCAAGCGCCCTGCACGTTGTTCTGGCCGCGCACCGGGGCAACGCCCGAGTTGGGCTTGCCGATTTGATGCGTGATGGCGGCGATGGCCGCGCAAGTATGAACCGCTTCGACGTTTTGCAGATGCTGGCAAACGCCCATGCCCCAGCAGATGATGGACGAAGGCTCGGCCGTGGCGTACATGCGGGCGGCTTCGCGCATCATGGAGGGCTCGATGCCCGTAAGGGTCTGGGTGTTTTCCGGCGTGTACTTCTTGATGGTGGGCCACCACTCGTCGAAACCGGAGGTGTGGTCTTTCACGAAGTCATCGTCCATCAAGCCTTCAGTGACGATGACGTTGGCGAAGGCATTGAGGAAGGCGATGTTGCTGCCGTTTTTAAGCGGCATATAGATGTCCGCGATGCGGGCGGTCTCGATGAAGCGGGGGTCCGCCACGATGATCTTCGCGCCTTTTTCCTTCGCTTTCACCACGCGGCGCGCAACCAGCGGGTGAGAGGTATTGGGGTTGTAGCCGAACAAGAACAGGCAGCCAGCGTCCTCCATACCGGGAACGCCGCAGCTCATGGAACCAGCACCGAGTGTGTCAATCAGACCGACGACAGTGGGGCCATGTCAAGTTCGAGCGCAGTTGTCTATGTTGTTCGTTCCGATGCAGGCGCGGGCAAAACGCTGCGCCGCCAGATTCGATTCGTTGCCGGTGCCACGTGACGAACCGGTGACGAAGATGGAATCGGGACCGTACTTCTTCTTGATGTCGGTAAGCGTGCCAGCCACATAGTCGAGCGCGGTGTCCCACGTGACGCGCTTGAGCGGCTTGTTGCGATCCGTGCGCATCATGGGATGCAGCACGCGCGGCGTAAGGATCTTGGTGTCGTTGATGAAGTCGTAGCCGAACCAACCCTTGAGGCACAAAAAGCCCTCGTTGGTAAGTCCGTTCAACGGTTCCGCTCCCACCACCAATTCATTTTCAACCAGAAGGTTGAACTTGCAGCCGGTGCCGCAATACGGACATACAACCATATGCTTTTCCATATATGCTCCTCCCCTGCTCTTCGTCTCTTCCAGAAACGCTATTCGATTAGACGGTAAGGTCGTTTCCCGCTACAGCGCGGCGCTGCGACTGGATGGCATCGATGTCGTCTTGGTCGACGACGCTCAAAGCCAGCGAGGTGCAGGCTTCCACGCATGCGGGGCCATTGGGACGATCGAAGCAACGGTCGCATTTGATGACCATGGCACGGGGCACGGCGCCCACCATGAGATCGCCGACCTGGGCTGCGTCATAGCGCTCCACCACGTCGACGGCGCCGAAGGGGCAAGCCACCACGCAGCTGCGGCAACCGATGCAGCGCTCCATGCGGATACCGACGCGGTCGCCGTCGTTGTACAGCGCGCCCGTGGGGCACGAAGCTGCACACGGGGCGTTCTCGCAGTGATGGCAGACGATGGGGGCCGTGCGCTCTCCCACCTGCACCACATTGAGACGCGCGATGGGCGTATCGCCCGGCACGTAGTGCTTGACCAAGCATGCCGACATGCAGGCTTTGCATCCGACGCACTTCTTGGGATCTGCGATGACGAACTTGTTCCCCATGAAGTTCTCCCTCCTCTTATTGCGGAATCCATTTCGCGAAACGAGCCTTTGGAGGCCGGTTTCGAGCGTGTGGAGCTCATCTCTCATTTGCTACACACGATATTCACACACCTCTACTCTGACGGCATTAGCGGCGCGCGTCAACAGGAATCTTCTATGACTTTATATAATGCCTGTTCAGATACGTGAAGATTTTTATGGCAAAAGAATCGCGGGTCTTTGCAAATTGTGTTACGTTCAGCATAATTCGTGATTTTTGTATCACGTTTGTAATATTCGACCTATTTTACGGGGCAGATGAGTCTTCAAACGGCGTTGAACAAACGTGATACGTTGTGTAGCGGCTCATGAGTGAAAATCGACGAATTGGTGAAATTGGCAGAAAAATGCCCCCTCCGAATGCTTCCGGAGGGGGCATTTGCGCGGCTTGCGGCGCTCGATGCGAAGAATCAGTCCTCGACTTTCTCGAACATCTCGCGTCCCACCCCGCAAACGGGGCAGACGAAGTCTTCGGGCAATTCGTCCATGTAGACGATGTACCCGCAAATCGTGCAACGCCATGCCGTCTTGGCACCGGCCTTGGAAGCCTCGACGGCATCGTCGGAAGGAGCGGCGCCGGCATCTTTTGCGGCGGCGTCCATGGCGATATCCGTGGGCTTGCCCTTCACGTCATCGGAATAGATGCGCTTGAATTCGGCAAGCGCTTGCATGTCGGTGAGATAGGCATCGGCATCGATGATCAGCGTTGAAGCAGCGCCGGCTTGCTCGATGAAGATGGGCTCTTTCGAAGAGCGCGCTTGATCGATGATGGAGGACGGCTGCTTGCGCAAGTCATCCATAGTACAGGTTCTAGCCATGGTTCTCCCTTTCTCTCGCAGTGGCTACAGTATAGTCCTCATTACCGAAGAATGGAAGATTTTTTAGCTTTCATCAGGCATTATGCAAATCAGACAATTCTATTGCCCGCTGCGCCAACGCCTGCCATGAAAGCGTTTCGAGTCCGGCGGGAAGCACCGCGGAAGGCTCATCGAACGAAGCTTCCAGCGCGGCGGACAGCGCCTTGTCGAAGGCGGGCAGGTCGTCGGAAAGCGGCGTGTCGATATCAACCATGCGCGGTGCGGGAACATAGCGGATGGGTGCCGTGGGAATGCAGGCGTCCATCCAGGGGCGGATGCCCGGCAGGTCGGTCACCACGGCGCGGCACCCGCAGGCAAGCGCTTCCACCAGCACCAAGGGCAGGCCCTCGAAAAACGAGGGCAGCACGAATACTTGGGCGCTGTTGTAGGCTCGTGCGAGCGCCGGTTGATCGAGCCGCCCCAAAAACTCGATGGGATAACGGCTCTCGGCCGCCTGATTCACGATGGCGCGATACTCGGCTTCGTCGTTGTAGCCGCCCGCAAGCAACAAGGTGAATTCGTCGGGGCCGTAGGGAAGATAGTCCAGCGAGGCGATAAGCGATTTCACGCCCTTCTTCCCCCATATCTTGCCGGCGTACACGGCCACCTTGCCATGCGGATCGCGCAAGCCGGGCTGCATGTGGAACATCTCGGGGTTGTATCCCGTGCCCAGCACGCTCACCCGTTCAGTGGGGACCCCGTAGCACGCCGCGATGTCTTCCACCTGCGGGCCGTGCAGGGCGAAGATGGCATCGAGGCGATGGATGCCATGCCGGATGAAGTCGGCATCGAGCGCATGCTTGGACATCTGGCGCAAATCGGTGCCATGGCAGACGGCCACCAACCGGGGGCGGTGTCCGCCGGAATAATCGCGCAGGGCGACTTCGCGGGCGGCAACGGCGGTGACGATGTAGAGATGGTGGCACACGATGAGATCGGGGGCGAATTCGTCGAGCGCTTTGGCGATGACGGCCGCGAACGCCGACTTGAAGCGCTCGAGCATATTCGGGGTGAAATCACGGTAGCGCGTGGCGGCGTAGGGCATGTCGTCGCTCATGCCGGCCACGGGAAACGGCAGCGCGTCGGTTTGGAAGCGCACGGGCAGCAGCGTTACGCCCTCGGGCAGATCGGGAGCGTCTTCGGGAGCCAGCCCGCAAATGACCGCTTGGGTGTGCCCCAGAGCATCGAGCGCCCGCACCGTTTCGTTGAGATACGTTCCGCTGCCGGTGCTGTCCGGTTTCTGGGCCGAAATGGAGAGGATGCGCATAAGATGGACGGAGCTCCTTTCATCCAGCCCGTGCGCATGAAGGGCACCGTGCCGGTCGGGGTTTCTTGCATATATAATAGCGAACCAAAGCCACCATTCAGAGAAGGGGCTCCCCATCATGCCCAGTGCATCCGATACCTCGCTGCTGCGCGATCTGCCGCAGATAGATGAAGTGATCCACCACCCGTTCGTCATCTGCTTCGCCGAGATGCTGCCCCAAGAACAGCTGACACAGGCCGCGCGGGAAGCCGTGGATGGCGCCCGGCAGGCTATTTTGGCGGGAACCTGCACCGCCATCGATCTGGATGCCATCGCGCAGGAAGCTGGCATGCGGGCGCTGGCACTTCGCAAGCCCTCGCTGCGCCGCGTGGTGAACGCCAGCGGCGTGGTGATCCACACCAACCTGGGGCGCAGCGTGCTGGCCCCCGAAGCACGCGAGGCCGTCGACCAGGTGATGGCCGGCTATTCCACGCTGGAATACAACACCGAGCTGCGGGCACGCGGCAGCCGCCACAACCATTGCGAGCGCCTGATCTGCGCTTTGACTGGAGCCGAAGCGGCCATCGCCGTCAACAACAACGCCGCGGCCGTCATGATGGTGCTCACCGAGTTCGCCGCAGGGCGCCAAGCCGTCGTTTCACGCGGGGAACTGGTGGAGATCGGCGGTTCGTTCCGCATTCCCGACATCATGAAGCTCTCCCACGCCCAGATGGTGGAAGTGGGAACCACAAACAAGACGCACGCCATCGATTACGAGCGTGCACTGACCCCCGAAACCGGCATGCTGCTGAAGGTGCATCCTTCCAATTACCGCATGATCGGCTTCACCGAATCGGTGGGCATCGACGAGCTGCGCGGCATCGCCGATGGCGCCATGGCCGATGAACGCTGCCATGACCTGCTGGTATACGAAGACCAAGGGTCGGGTGCCTTCGTCAAACTCGACTGCTTCGGCGCCTATGCCGAACCTACCGTCAAAACATCGCTGGCCGCCGGCGCCGACTTGGTGAGTTTTTCGGGCGACAAGCTGCTGGGCGGACCGCAGGCGGGCATCATCGTGGGCCGCAAGGAACTGATCGACCGGCTGAAGGCCCACCCGTTGGCCCGCGCCCTGCGCCTGGACAAGATGACGCTGGCAGCGCTGGAAGCCACGCTGCGCATCTATCTGGACCCCGACCGCGTGCTGGATGACATCCCCACCCTGCGCATGCTGAGCGAAGACGTGGACGTCGTGCGCGCCCGCGCCGAAAAGCTGCGCAAGGCGGTGTCGAAGGCGCTGCCCCGCGGCAACGTTTCGATGAGCGTGGTGGAAGAAGTGGCGCGCGCCGGCGGCGGCGCCCTGCCCATGTGCGACATCCCCACCGCCTGCGTGAAGGTGGAATTCGAGCGCGGCGGAGCGCAGGACTGCGAGGCGTTCCTGGTTTCGCGCAACGAGGTACCCATCGTGGCACGCATCAGCCATGACGCCGTGCTGCTGGATGCCCGCACATTGGTAGATGACGACGAGATCGGGCTTATTGCGGATGGCTTCAGCGCGTACTTCGCCGAGTTAGACCGCGAAGGAGGAGATGCGCTATGAGCCGCACCGCACCCGATTTGATCCTGGGAACCGCCGGCCATATCGACCATGGCAAGAGCACGCTGATCAAGGCGCTGACCGGTGAAGACCCCGATCGTCTTTCCGAAGAGAAGGAACGCGGGATAACCATCGAGCTCGGATTCGCCGAGTTGGAATTGCCCGACGGGCGCAGCATGGGCGTGGTGGACGTGCCCGGCCACGAGCGTTTCGTGCGCCAGATGATTGCCGGGTCGACCGGCATCGATGTGGCGCTGCTGGTGATAGCCGCCGATGACGGCGTGATGCCGCAGACCATCGAGCACGAAGCCATCTTGGAAGTTCTCGGAATCCCCCGCTGCGTGGTGGCGCTGACCAAGTGCGACCTGGTAGATGCCGAATGGGCCCAGATGGCCGAAGAAGAAGTACGCACCTGGCTGAAAACCACGGCCTTCGCCGACGCGCCCATCGTGGCCGTGTCGGGCACCACCGGGCAGGGGCTCGACGCTTTGAAGGCCGCCATCGCCGAAGCGTGCAAGGGGCTGGAACGCACCAAGCAAGGCACCGACGCGCGCCTTCCCATCGACCGCGTGTTCACCATCAAAGGAGCGGGCACCGTTATCACCGGCACGCTGTGGAATGGAACGGTGCGCGAAGGCGACACGCTGGAAGTGCTGCCGCAGGGCATCGAAGCCCGCGTGCGTTCGATCCAGGTGCATGGCACCCCCGTTGATTCAGCCCAGGCCGGCAACCGCGTGGCGCTCAACCTGGCAGGGATTTCAACCGACCAGGTGCGACCCGGAGACTTCCTGTGCGCACCGGGATCGGTTAAGGCGACCGACCGCTTCGATGCCCGCATCACCTATCTGGACACGGCGCATGTGGGCAAGCCGCTCGAAACCGGCGTGCGCATGCATGTGGCCCACGGCACCCGCCAGGTGCTCGGGCGCGTGCTGCTGTGCGACGGCGTGGAACGGCTGGGCACCGGGCAAAGCGCGCTTGCCCAGATTCGCCTGGAAGAACCGCTACCCGTGAGCCGCGGGGACCGCTTCGTGCTGCGCACGTATTCTCCCGTCCATATGGCCGGCGGCGGCACCGTGCTGCTGGCCCACCCGCGTCGGCGCAGCATGCTGGCCGACGACGAACACGTGCTGCTGGATGCTCTGGCGGCCGAAGACAAGCAAGGAGCCGTGGAAGCGGCGCTGCGTTTGGCCGTGCTGCCGCAAAGCGCCGATAACCTGGCCTGGCAGCTGGGCATTCCCGCCAATGATGCCAATCGATGCGCACAAGCGGCCGTAAAGGCCAAGCACGCCGTTGCCCTCGATGGCGCCACGCCGCTCTATGCCACGCAGGCACTGCTGCAAAAGACCGATGCCGCCATTGAAAAGACGCTGCTCGGTTTCCATGCCGAAGACCCGACGGCAGCCGGAATGTCCAAGGAAGCGCTGCACGCCCGCGTGGCGCCCCGCGCCGATGACGCCGTGTTCGACGCGCTGGTCGACCATGCGCTGAAAACGGGACGCGTTGTGGCCAACGGCGGGCTGATCGGCCATGCCACCGCCCAAGCCGCCAGCACCGCCGTGTTGGACCAAGCAGCCGAAACCGTGGCAGCCGCACTAACTGCCGGCGCCATGACGCCGCCCGACGTGTCCGAACTCTCGAAATCTTTGGGAATCGACAGCGGATTGGTGCGCAAAGCACTGGCGCGCCTGGAGCAGGACGGAGCTGCGCATCGCCTGAACAGCGAGACGTTTTTCGATGCGAAAGCACTCGGAGACGCCAAAGCGAACGTGGCCGAGCACCTTGCCGCCGGCGGTGACGGAACCGTGGCTGCGTTGCGCGACGTGATGGGCACATCCCGCAAATTCGCCGTTCCGCTTTTGGAGCAATTCGACGCAAGCGGATTTACCCTGCGCGATGGGGACCAACGCCGTTTGAAATAGGATATACTCGCACACGGAGATGAATGGCACCCTGGTGGGGCCCGCGGCCTTCAAAGCCGTTGTGGGGCGCGCAGAACGTCTCGGGTGGGTTCGATTCCCACACATCTCCGCCAGGTTTGGCTTCGGCTGGTACGCCGCTTTGGCGCTCCAAGGCTCCGGTCGTTGGCCAAAGCCAACTCGCTTCGCCTTTCACGCCAAATCGACGCACCAGCCGAACCCAAACCGACCTGCGGGGTTCAAGGCGAATCACTCCTTCATAACCATTTTCAGCACCGTCACTGCACGCGGGTTTTCGGCGCTCCAAGGCTCCGAGTTCAGTGAAGGTCGGCTATTTGCTTGCTTTGGGCCACGGCTTCCAGCGGGGCCATTACCACGTCTTCCACTTCCATCACCACGCGGCCTTCCACCTGGTCTTGGAATACGGTGCGCATGTGGCCGCCGCATTCATCGCACAGCTGCAAGCGATGCGCCTCGTCGCCTTCCACATGCACGTAATGGAGGCTCTCCTGGCCCTTCGTGCCGCAACATCCGCAGCGGATTCGCTCGAAGATCCACGATGCGCCGCATGTCGCGCAATACAATTGGCGCCCGCGGCCGTCGCTTCCCTCCGTTTCGCCCACGAACGCAGCAGCGGCGGGCGATCCGCACACCGGGCAAAACAGCGGCTTATCGTGGATGCTGTTCTGTTCCTTGGAAAGGTCCAAGCGTTCGATGACAGCCTGCGCCGGTCCTTGCAGATGGACGCGCAGCGCACATGCGAACACCATCGCCATGATGCTGGCGGGGCACGCCTCGTTGTCAAGAGGTCCGGCAAAGCGGTTCATGAACGCGGCAGGAGCCGATCCGGCAAGCCGCAAATCATCCTCGCTCAGCAAAGAATCCCAGGTGCAACTGCGCAGCGCATCGGCCACGGAATCCTCGAACCCGGCATGGTCGGCGATGTGCTCGGCGCACTCTTGCAGAGTCCGCACGAAAGCGGCGGCATCGATGGCCACGGGGAATCGCTCGAAAACGGGCTTTCCTCCCCAGAACATCTCCGTCAATTCGTCAGGCGCCGGCACGCTATACGAGCAGCCTTCATCGACGCACTCGCTGGCGTTTTGCTGCAAGTGATAGAGATTTTGGAAAAACCGATAGCGGGCAGCATCTGTCGGCGATGCGTCTGCCGAATAGGCTGCGAATGCAGCATCGATGGCGTTGAGATCCATGGGTCACCTTTCAAAAGGAGAACCGCAGCGCGCACGGACGCGCTGCGGTTCTCGGACAAACGGACTGTCCGAGGAGGAGGGGGCGGAGTCCGTCAGTCGTCTTCTTCGACGATGTTCTTGCCTTCTTCGATTTCCTTGCGCGCCCAGAAGCCCCAATGGTACAGAGCATCGCTTTCGGACACGCGGCCGTTGCCGAACATCAGCTTGATAGTGCCGCGGTACGGTTGGAATATGCCCGCGCCCAAATAGAAGTGTGCGATGACGAAGATCACCAGCACCAGGTAGAACAGGTCGTGGATGAAGCGCATCACCAGCAGCACTTCGGCCGGAGCCGCAAACACGCTGGTCCCCAACCACAGCACCAAACCGGAAAGGCCCATCATGATGCCGCCGATGATGAGCATGCCGTCGGCGAAGCGCTGGCCCGACTTGACTTCGTCTTGGTCGGGCATATGGACCTTCTTGGCCCGCAGCATGTAGGGCACGAACAGCTTGAGCCATTTCTTGTCTTCAGGCGTCCATTTGCACAGGTACTTGCCAAGAAACGCCTTGAATCCCTGCGGCGCGGTGATGGCGCTGATGATGGGCGTCAGGATGTACACGGCGCCGATGACGCGATGGCTGATGCGCAGCACCTGCACCACGTCGGCACCCACAAGGCTCGAAAGCGCCGGCACGAACACGAAGAGCCCCGAGATCATCAGATAGATGCAGCTGATGATGAAGATGTCATGGGTCACCCGCGTTTGCATCGAGTGACGTTGGATGTAGCGTTCTTTAGCCATTACCGCTCACCCGCTTCCTTGTCGATGTGCTTGACCACTTCGCCGGTGTCCACATCGATCACATCGTGGTCCACCTCGTCGTAGCGCAGCTTGTCGCGGTGATAGCCGATAGCGCTGATGAACGTGACACCCAGGCCCACGACCACGGCGGCAGCGCCCACGCCGGTAAGCGGCTTCATGAAGCCCATCGCGTCGACCAGACCGCTCTTCTGCGGGTTCTCTGGCAGTTCGTACTGGGAGATATCGTATTTGAGCACGTAGATGACGTGGCATCCCCCCAGCTCGTTTTCGCCATAGACGCGCGCGTCGGAAAAACCCTTCTTCTGCAGCATGTTGACGCGGTCATGCGCGATGCCCAGCATCTCGTCGCGGTCGCCGAAACGCAGCGCGCCCGGCTGGCACGTGGTAACGCAGGCGGGCTTGCGGCCCTGCTTCACGCGATCGAGGCAACCCGTGCACTTGTTGATCTTGATGCCGCCGCCGGAAAGCCCCACGCCGGTGTGGCGCGGCACGTCGAACGGGCAGGCGCTTCGGCAGTACTGGCAGCCGATGCACTTGGTGGCATCATAAGAAGTGAGCCCGGTTTCGCCATCTTTGAACAGCGCTCCTGAAGGGCACACGTCCACGCAGGCGGCGTCGGTGCAATGCATGCAGGAACGGCGTCCAAATGCCCACTTGATGCCCGTGTCGCCGCCCTTCTGCTCATCGAAGGTGATGATGATGCGCGTGTCGGCGTTCAAGTCGGGAGGGCACTGCAGCGATCCGGCCCATTCTTGGGAATTTTTTTCAAGCGGGGAAGGAAGATCGTTCCAGCATTTGCACGCCACCTGGCAGGCCTTGCAGCCCGAACAGCGCGACGAATCGAAGAGTATCGCTTTATCTGCCATGATCGTCCCTCCTTCCTATGCCTTCTGGACGTCCACGAGGAACGCCTTGTATTCGGGAATGAAACTGTTGGGATCGCCCACGTTGGGCGTGAGGTCGTTGACCACGTCGCCCGTGCTGAACGCGTTGGTCCAATCCCAGTGGTGGATCATGCCTATCTGGTGCACGGTTTCGCCATGGATGGAGAACGGCTTGAGGCGCGCCGTCACCAGCGCATTCACCTTGACCGATCCGCGGTTGTTGAACACGCGGACCTCGTCGCCGTTGGCGATGCCCTTTTCGGCGGCCAGCTCTTCGGATATCTCGATGAACTGACGCGGCTGGATCTCATCGAGCGCCGGGCAGCTGCGCGACTGCGAGCCGGTCTGCCAATGCTCGGTAACCGAATAGGTGGTGGCCACGATGGGATACTCCCCTTTTTCACCCTTCTTCACCGATTCGTCGTCGGCAAACATGATGAGCGGCGAATTCTGGCGTCCGTTGAGCGTGTTTTCCGTGGGCGATTCGAACGGCTCGTAGAATTCGGGCATGGGCATGTCCTTGAGGCCGCTCGAAAGCAGGCAGGCGTTTTGTTCCCAACGCATCATGAACGCCTTGTTGTTGGGAGGCACCGGCGTAGTGGACCCGTCATCGTTGGTCTTGGAGGCCACGAAGTCGGGCACGTCGTTGGTGACCCACTTTTCGCCGGTCCATTCCACCAGGTTCTTCTTGTCGTTCCAGGGCTTGCCTTCCATGTCGGCCGATGCGCGGTTGTAGATGATGCGTCGGTTGGCCGGCCAGGCATACGCCCATTTGCTGAACAGGCCCAGGCCCGAGGGGTCTTCCTTGCCGCGCCCGCCGATGGGCTGGGCGGCCGGGTCGAGCTTGGCGTCGTTGTTGTTGTAGAAGCCGCCGTAGATCCACATGGCGTTGGACGTGGAGCCGTCGGCCTTGAGGTTGGCGAAACCCTTGAGCAGCTTGCCATCGGCCACGGTGTATCCGTTGAGCGCCCAAGCCACGGGGCGCGGATCGATCTTGCCATCAACGTAGTAGTCCCACTTGGTGTTGATGATGGCCTCGGGGCATGCGCCGCCTTCCTGCTTGTACAGCTCGACGATGCGCGTCCACAGCAGGTCGCAGATCTCGTAATCGGGCTTGGCATCCCCCACCGGATCGACTGCCTTGTAGCGCCACTGCAGCCAGCGGCCGGAGTTCAGGATGGTGCCGGACTTTTCGTAGATGAGCGCGGCAGGCAGGAAATAGACCTCAGTATCGATGGATGCCGGATCCATGTCGGGCGCGCGCCAGAACGCCGCCGTGGCCGTTTCGAACCAGTCGGCCACCACCAGCCAGTCGAGCGATGCCATGCCCTGGCGGATCGACTTGGTGTTGGCGCCGGATGCCGCCGGGTTCTGACCCCAGGCGAAGTAGCCCTTCATGGTGCCTTCGGCCATGTGCTCGAAGGTCGAAATGGTGGTGAAATCGCGCCCGGTGGGAACTTTTGGCAGCCAATCGTAGCCGTAGTCGTTGTCTACCGTGGCGGCCGAACCGAACCATTCCTTCAGGCCCGACACGAAGAACTTGGGCTTGTTGGTGTAATAGCCGTCGGAATACGTTTCATGGGAACACCAGTCGGCCAGCGTGGGCGTGTCCTTCACCGTGGGCCAATGCAGATAGCCGGGGAAGTCGTATACCAGCATGGCCATGTCGGTGGCACCCTGCACGTTGGGTTCGCCGCGCAGCGCGTTCACGCCGCCGCCGGCCATGCCCGCATTGCCCAGCAGCAGCTGCACCAGGCACATGGCGCGCGTGTTCTGCGTGCCGTAATGATGCTGGGTCTGGCCCAGGGCGTACAGGATGGTGCCCGATTGTTCCGGAGCGCCGGTGGCGCAGTAGGTCTTGTACACCAGCTCGAGCGTTTCGGCGTCCATGCCGCAGATGTCGCACACGGCATCGATGGTATAGCGCGCGTAATGTTCTTTGAACAGCTGGAACACACAATTCTCGTCTTGCAGCGTGGCGTCTTTCTTGGGCGTTTTGAGCGTGGGCGGCGTGAAGGCGGGAACGCCCTCGTCGTTCACCCAGGAATACGTGCCCGTGGAAGACGTGTCCCATTCTGACGTGGTGTCCGTCTGATAGCCCCACGACGTGGTGGTGTAGGCCTTCTTCGTTTCGTCCCAGCCGCTGAACAGGCCGGTTTCGACGTCGAACTTGAAATCGGGGTTGATGAGGTACGAAGCGTTGGTGTAATTGACCACGTATTCGTGCTGCCACAGGTCGTGTTCGATGATGTAGTTGATCATGCCGCCGTAAAACGCGATGTCGGTGCCCGAACGGATGGGGCAATAGATATCGGCCATGGCCGCGGTGCGCGTGAAGCGGGGGTCGACGACGATCCACGTGGCGCCGTCATCGAGCGCGCGCTGCGTCCATTTGGAGCTTACGGGATGGTTTTCCAGATTGTTGGAACCGCACGTCAAGATGACGTCGGCGTTCTTGAAGTCGATGTAGTGCCCCGTCATGGAGCCTCGACCGAATGAAGGTGCCAGACCGGCAACCGTGGAGCTGTGTCAAACGCGCGCCTGGTTGTCGATGGCGACGATGCCCAGCGACCGCATCATCTTGAGGATGAGGTATTCCTCTTCGGAGTTCTGCTGGCTGCCGCCCAAGCTGCCGATGGCCTCGGTGCGGTTGCACACCACGTCGCCGTCCTTTTCGATGAAGGTGGCGTCGCGCGTGTCTTTGACCTTGCGGGCGATGCCGTCGATGGCTTCGTCCCAGGTGATCTCTTCCCAATCGGAAGCGCCGGGGCGGCGCACCAACGGCGTGGTGATGCGATTGGGGTTGTGGACGATTTCGCCCGTCTTGTCATCCACCACGTTGCGCAGCTGGAACATCGCAGCGCCCTTGGGGCACAAGCATCCCTCGTTGATGGGATGGTCCGGGTCGCCTTCGACGTTGATCAGCTCTCCGTCGCGCGTGGAACAGATGGTGCCGCAACCGCCTGAACAGTAACAGCAGATGTTGGTGCTTTCCTCGGTTCCGACGAGTTTCCAATCGTCGGTGCCGGAGCCAGACGCGAAAGCGGGTGCCGTCGCGGTCATCTGACAAGCCAGGCTGCCAAGGAGGGTCGCACCGGAGGCTTTGAAAAAGCCCCTCCGGGTTAGATCCGTGGCCATGTTCGCTCCTTCCGTGAGCATCGGTTCCCCTCATCTGCAAGAAACCGTATAAAACGAAAGGAAGAACGAGTTTCACGAATCGGCGAAATGCCCCGAACGGCGCAAGTTCCTCGAATGAACCGACCCATTTGATTCGGCGAGCGGTCATATTATCCATTCTAAGAATAATTCAGAAATGGAAACGAGTTTGCAAAAACAAGGCTCTCATCAGGCTATTTGTAATCGTTCCTATTATCCACCACCCGCAATAACCGACCGCTCGCAAAACAACAGAACTCTCAAATGAGTCGATTCGAGGCAAAGAAGCGGCACGATCGATTGCCAGTGGATGCGGTCGGATGCGCTTCGAATTGCGCATAAAAAAGGAGTCCGGCAGATTGCCGAACCCCTTGCCGAAGACAGGCTTCGGGTTTGCCGTGCCCGAAAGATGCTAGCCCTCGTAGCTGTTCAAGAATTCCCGGGTTCGTTGGTGCTGCGGATGTTCGATGACCTGGTTGGCCGGACCCTCTTCCACGATGGTGCCATCGGCCATGAACACGATGCGGTCGGCCACGTCGCGCGCAAAGGTCATCTCATGCGTCACGATGACCATGGTCATATGCTCTTCGGCCAGCTGGCGGATGACCCGCAGCACCTCTTGGGTGAGCATAGGGTCGAGCGCGCTGGTAGGCTCGTCGAAGAAGAGCACCTCGGGGTTGAGGCACAGCGCGCGGGCGATGGCCACGCGTTGCTGCTGGCCGCCCGAAAGCTCGCAGGGCACCATGTCCTCTTTGCCCTGCAGGCCCATCTTGGCGATGAGCTGGCGCGCTTGCTGCTCCACTTCGGCCTTGGGGCGCTTTTGCACGCGCACGGGCGCGTCCATGATGTTCTTGAGCACGGTGTAGTGCGGGAACAGATTGAAATCTTGGAACACCAGGCCGAACTTCATCTTGGCGGCGCGCTCCACCTTCGATCCCGCATATACGGCGCGTCCGCGGTCGTTGTTCTTGGCCACCACCAAATCGTCGTACATCAGCTGGCCGCTCTCGAAGGTTTCAAGCAGCGTGGCGCAGCGCAGCAGCGTCGATTTGCCGCCGCCCGAAGCTCCGATGATGCCCACCACTTCGCCGCGATCCACCGAAAGCGATATGTCGTCGAGCACCTTGTTTGTGCCGAAGCTCTTGGTTATATGTTCCAGGCTGACGATGCTCATGGGGTCCTAATCGTGGTAGTAGTCGAGCTTTTTCTCAACGCGGTTCATGATGAAGGCGATGAGCAGGTTGAACACGTAGTAGATGGCCGCGGCGATGGCGAAGGGCACCATGCTGCGCTGCCCGGCCGCCAGCGTCTTGGCGGTGGTGAACATTTCCACGAAGCCCAAGGCGAAGGCCAAGCTGGTGTCTTTTACCAGGGTGATGATCTCGTTGGTCATGGGCGGCAAGATGCGCTTGACCACCTGCGGCAAGATGATCTTGAAGGCCGCCTGCAGCCGGGAATAGCCCAGCACGTCGGCCGCTTCGAACTGCCCGCGCGGGATGCTCTGGATGCCGCTGCGGTATATCTCGGCGAAGTACGCGCTGTAGTTCAAGATGAAGGCGAACGCGACAGCCGGGAAATAGTCGGAATCAAGCGGAACGCCGAACGCATAGTACGGGCCGTAATACACCACGAACAGCTGCAGCATGAGCGGCGTTCCGCGCAGCACGCTGATGAAGAACTGCGCCAACAGGCTGATGGGGCAGATGCGCCGCCCCGCAACGGTGAAGCCCCACTTGTTCATGCGCAGCACGCAAACCACCACGCCCAAGGGAATGGCTCCCAAGAGCGTGGCGGCGAATACCTTCAGACTGAGGGTGAACCCCGAAAGAAGGCTGAGCGTTATGGTGCTGATATCCAATTAAGCTTCCAAGATCCATTGATCGTAGGAAATTCCCTGGTCGGCGTACTTTTCGCAGATCTTCTGCACGGTGCCGTCGGCAACCATTTCCTTCAGGGTGCTTTCGACGGTGTCGCGCAGCTCGGTGTTGCCCTTCTTGAAGCCGACCGCGTAGTGCTCGCTGGAAAGCTGATCGCTCAAGATGGTGTACTCGTCTTCTTTGCCCTGGGTCTGGAACTTGGCCACGGGCAGGTCGATGGCCACCGCGTCGACCGCGCCGCCTTCGAGCTTCATGAACGCGCTCAGGTAATCGGGCGAAGTCTGCAGGTCGCCGAAGGTCTTGGCCAGGGTTTCCTGGTCGCCGCCGCTGGAAAGCAGGGTATAGGCGGCGCTGTCGGCCTGGACCAGCACGGTCTTGCCGGACAGCCCGTCGAAGTCAGTGATGCCGGAATCGCTGCGCACCACGACCACCTGGCTGTTGTCCATGTAGGGGTCGGTGAAGGTATAGCCGTCTTCGCGGCCTTCCATGGTGAAGCCGTTCCAGATGCAGTCGATGGCGCCGCTTTCAAGCTCCATGTCCTTGGCATCCCAGTTGATGGCCTTGTACTCGATGTCCCAACCGTTGCGCTCGGCCACTTCAGCGGCCAAGTCGAGGTCGAAGCCGGTGTACTTGCCGTCATCGCCCATGTAGCCGTAAGGCGGGAATTCGGCATCGAAACCGACGGTGAACGTCTGGCTTGAATTGCTGCTGGAACTGGAGCTCGAAGACGAGCTGGACGACGAATCGCCCGACGAGCAACCAGCCAGGCACACAGCGGCCAGGCACACGGTGCAAGCCGCAATGGCCAACGTGATGAGTTTCTTCTTCATGGAGTGTTCCCCTTTCACACTACTGCTCTAATGCGCTGTAGCATACCATGTTCCGCGCGGGAGTCCACCCCCCGCGCAAGGGGAACGGAGAAGGAGCGCGAGCGGACGCAAATGAGAGCTCAGGCGACAAACCGCCTTGGGCAGAGCCCGGCATCTCCCGCTATTCAGGAACGCTTTCGAAGCAGGGGCAGCGATATCGCCTGCGCTGGGCACGCATCGATGCATTCGCCGCATTTGGAACATTCGGGGATGCTGGCACTGTGCGGGTCAACGCGTTCCGGACAGACCGATACGCACACGGAGCATTCCGACCCTTGAGCCCGCAAGCACTTTTGCGGGTCGACCTGAGGACGCAGGGTCTTGTTCCCCGATGAAATGAGCGAGAGCAAAGCCGATATGGGGCACAACGTGCTGCACCATTTCTTGAACACCACCACTTCGATGATCACCACAGCGGGAAACGCGACCAGACCCCAGGTGATTTCGTTGAATTGCAACAAATGCCACACCGAAGCCACCGTGGCTATGGACAGCCCGACCGGGCAAACCAGGCAAAACACGGGAAAGCCGAACAGGGCGCTCGAAGCAACGGCCCCAGCCAGCACCGCATGGCGGGAATCCAAACGAATCCCATCGCGCTTTCCGCCGATTGCGGCAAGCGCGCAAGAGCCCGAGCACGCAGCGCATGATGTTTTGCAAGCGGGATCACTGCTTTTTTCAACACCCGAGTCCGCATGGCTGTGCTTTTGCCTTTTGGGACCAAGCGCTTTTTTCACCCATGAGGTCGGACACACCCAGGCGCAAAACGCCTTGCCGACCAACAACGTCAAAACGACGGTCAAAGCCAAGGCCGCGAAGATATGCCACCCGGACAAATGGCCGGTCACGAGCGGTTCCAAAGCACCTACAGGGCACATGGATGCAATCTGGTCGTTGCCGCAAGCGGACTACGA
>JAXGTO010000007.1:0-68856 GCA_040774885.1 Eggerthellaceae bacterium
AGGGACGCCCGGCCCTACATCGCGTAGCCGGCCGCGAGGAGGAACATGGCAAGGCCCCGTTGCCGGGGCCTTGGAAAGCGCGTGCCATCATCGGGATGGTTCCTGTGACTCGTGCTTGACAAAGCCATAGAAACACCCCCCAGCTGTATGGGAATTAGCCGGTTCGGCTGTGCGGGTGATTTGCCAACCCGGCAGTGAATCAACCAGCCCCGACCGCATGGAGGATTAGTTGGCCCGGCCGCATGGAGGATTTGCCAACCCGGCTGTGAGGGAGGGTTAACCAGCCCCGACCGTATGGGAATTGGTCAGCCCCGACTGTATGGGGATTACCTGGAAAGCGCTGGGAAGACACGCCCGATACGCAACCAACGTCTAGGGTGAAGGTGAAATCAACCGCACAATGGCAAACAAGGGGAAGTGATCGGTATGGCCGAGATACTGGAGGCCGTCATGCTCATCTGTTTCGGCCTGTCGTGGCCGCTCAACGCTTTCAAGAGTTTCAAAGCGCGCACCGCGGCAGGAAGCAGTTGGCAGTTCATCGCGCTCATCACGGCGGGCTATGTGGCAGGCATCGCCGCAAAGTTCGTATCGGGCAACATCAATTGGGTGCTGGTCGTATACTTCTTGAACATGGTGGCACTGGCTGCCAACTGGATCGTCTATTTCCGCAACGTGCGCCTCGACAAGGTGCGCGATACCGCTGAAGCCCGATAGAAGGAGGCTCGCCATGCAATCTGAATACAATCGCATCTTGGCCACGTTGGACGGCTCGCCCGAGCAGCATGAGGTGGCCCGCAAAGCCATCCGCCTGGCATCGGACCATCATGCCCACCTGATGCTGGGGCATGTGGTAGACGCCATGCCAACTGCCGCCACCGGCGTCGATACCGGCAAGCTATGCGCGGAAAAGAAGGGCGAAATTGAAAAAACGCTGGCGAAAGAGCTGGCAGAAGCACGTTCCGACTCGGCTATCGCTTCAGTGGAAGTGAACGTCGTGGCCGGCGATGTGGAAGGCGCCCTGCGCACGCAGCTGATCAAGATGTTCGAACCCGATTTGATCGTCTGCGGCAAGCGCGGGCTCTCCAACCTGAAATACGCCTTCGTCGGCAGCGTGAGCACCTTCCTGATCCGCCATGCCGAATGCGACGTTTTGGTGGTCCGCCAAAAAGAAGAGAGCCACGAGTAACGGCTCTTCGCCGCGAACCGCTTGACTTGGAGCGCACTCTAAGAACTATGCTGGGCGCGCACCCCGACGAAAGGACTCCCATGAAACCCGAATTCCAGGCCATCCAGAAACTCGGTTTCGGCTGCATGCGCCTACCGCTGCTCGACGAAAAAGACCAGAAGAGCATCGACATCGAGCAGTTCAAGCAGATGGTGGATGTCTTCATTGAAGACGGCGGCACCTACTTCGATACGGCGCACGTCTACCATGAAGGCGCTTCGGAAACCGCCCTCAAGCAGGCCCTCACCAGCCGACATTCCCGCGATACCTATACGCTGGCCACCAAATGCCTGGCCTGGGCCGAACCCAGCAAGCAAAGCGCGCAATCCAACCTGCCCACCTCGCTCGAGCGCATGGGCGTGGACTACGTGGATTTCTATCTGCTGCACAATGTGGGCGGAGAGCGCACTGCCAAGTTCGACGAATACGATATGTGGGAATTCGCCGCCAAGAAAAAGGCGGAAGGCCTTATCAAGCACGTGGGATTTTCCATGCATGACGGCCCGGAAACCCTCGATGCGCTTTTGACCGAACACCCCGAAATGGAATTCGTCCAGCTGCAGGTGAACTACCTAGATTGGAACGACCCGGTGACCCAATCGCGTGCCTGCATGGAAGTGGCCGCCAAGCACGACGTTCCCGTGGTGATCATGGAACCGGCGCGAGGCGGAAACCTGGTACGCCTGCCGCAGCGCGCAGCCGACGTGCTGCATGCGGCGAACGCCGATGCCGATTTGGCTTCGTGGGCATACCGCTTCTGCTGGAATCTGCCCGGCGTGCTCACTGTGCTTTCCGGCATGTCGAACATCGAACAGGTGCGGCAGAATTGCGCTTCTTATGCGGCGAATGTTCCCTTTTCCGATGCCGAGCGCACGGCTCTCGACTCCGCCATCGAGGCGCTGCGTGCCGTGCCCACCGTCCCGTGCACCAACTGCCGCTACTGCGTGAAAGAATGCCCGCAGCAAGTGGCCATTCCCGCCATCATGGGACTGCTCAACTTAGACGCGATGCTCGATGACCACAAGTTCGTTAAAGACCTCTATTCGTGGCAAGCTGCGCCCGCCAAGGCATCCGATTGCATCGAATGCGGAAGCTGCGAGGCCATGTGTCCTCAAAAGATCGACATCATCGATCAGCTCAAACGCGCGGTCGAAACCTTCGAATAGCATCCGATCGCCCGCCAGCCACCTTAAAAGGCCGACCTTCCCTGGCCGGCCTTTCCTGCAATATGACGGTTTCATGACGAAGCTCCTTCCACCTTGCCCGAATTCTGTAGCCTGTTAATATATGTAGCGTGCTACAGTTAAGAAGGGAGCAAACATGAAAGACAGCGACTTGGGCATGCGCTTCAAGCACATCGATGAATCGATTGCACGCCATGCCAATTTGCAGCTCAAAGAGTGCGGCCTCACGCTTTCGCAGTCCTTTGTCATGGGATATCTGGCCCATTCCGAAAACGGACGCTGCACCCAACCGGAGCTCGAGCGCATCGGCAAGGTGTCCCACCCCACCGTTGTCGGGCTGGTTCAGCGGCTCAAAGCAAAGGGGCTGGTGGATACTTGCTACGGCCCAGATGATTCACGCGCGAAGGTGGTCTTCCTCACCGACAAGGGATGGCATGTCTGTGCTGCGGCCGACGAGCATCGCACCCAGATGGATACCCGCTTGACCAAGGGCATGACCGAAAACGAGATCGCGCAACTCGCAACGATGCTCGACCGTATTCTGCATAATCTGGAGGACTGAATGCGCGCGTGTCCACCACGCGCTTTTTCATCCCTCGACATGTAACACGCAACACACAAGGAAAGGAGAGCTCTATGACCGCACGCAAAACCGCTCAAGACAAGAGCTCCATGTCACGCAAGGAGATCATGGCCGTCTTCGTCGGTTTGATGTTGGCCATGTTCATGGGGTCGCTCGACCAAACCATCGTTTCGACTGCCCTGCCCACCATCGTGGGCGACCTGGGCGGCGTGGACCACATGATGTGGGTGACCACCGCATATATGCTCTGCAGCACCATCAGCATGCCGCTGTACGGAAAGCTCGGAGACATCTTCGGCCGCAAATATCTATTCTGCGGCGGAATCTGCCTGTTCATGCTGGGTTCGATCATTTGCGGACTGGGTGATTCCATGGGCGCCCTGATCGTAGGGCGTGCCACCCAGGGCCTGGGCGGCGGCGGATTGATGATTTTGGCGCAGTCCATCGTGGCCGACATCTTCCCGCCCAAAGAGCGCGGCAAGTACATGGGCATCATGGGTGCCGCCTTCGGCGTGAGCGCCGTCATCGGCCCCCTGTTGGGCGGCTGGTTCACCGACTACCTGGGCTGGCGCTGGTGCTTCTGGATCAACATCCCGCTGGCGGCCGTGGCCTTGTTCACCGCGGCGCGCTGCCTGCCCCACAACCCACGCGTGGAAAAAGGCGAGAAGGTCAACTTCGATGTGGCGGGAACCATCACCATGGCATTGGCCGTCACCTGTCTGGTGCTGGGCCTGAGCTGGGGCGGCAACACCTATGAATGGACGGACCCGATCATCATCGGCCTGTTCGCCGGCGCCGCTGTGCTGGCTGCGGTATTCGTTCTCGTCGAACATCGAGCCGAAAATCCGCTCATCCCCCTGCGCTTCTTCAAGAACCGCAACTTCTGCATGGCAACCTGCGCAGGACTGCTTCTGATGGTGGGAATGATGGGCACCGTTTCGTACATGCCCACCTATATCCAGGTGACGCGTGGATACGGCGCAACAATTTCGGGCTATCTGATGCTGCCCATGATGCTGGGCGTGATGATCACCTCGACGGTATCGGGCTTTTTGGCATCGAAGTGCAAGAAGATCAAGTGGATGCCCATCTGCAGTTGCATTTTAGCGGCCATCGGATGTCTGCTGCTCTCGACGCTGACCGCCGATACGATCACCGTCCTGCTATGCGTGTACCTGTTCGTGCTGGGCTTCGGCATCGGACTGGGCCAGCAGGTATTCGTGCTCATCGTGCAAAACGAATTCGGCATCGAGGAAGTGGGCACGGCCACCAGTTCCAACAACTTCTTCCGTGAAATCGGCGCCACCATCGGTTCGACCGTGGTAGGCAGCCTGTTCACCAGCAACCTGATGACCAACCTTTCCACTTACACGGCGGAATACGGCGGCGTGGAATCGTACGGCATCACGGCCGACTCCATCACCCCTTCGCAGGTGAACGCATTGAGCGAACCCCTGCACAGCGCCGTGACCAGCGCCTATAACGACGCCTTGACCCCCATTTTCGCCGGATTGGCGGTCGTGCTGTTGGTGGCCGTCGTGTTCGCCGTGCTGTTGCGCGAAAAGCCGCTGGCGGAAAGCAACGCAGATTCGGGTCATATGGAGACCGAGGCGCAGCTGGAAGCAGAAGCGAACAACGCCTGACGGCAATCGCATCAACAAGGTGAAGCCCGCGTGCCGCTGCAGATACATCTGCGGCGGCACGCGCTTGGAAACGAAAGCTTGACAACCCAGCCGACAGCAGTTGATTGCACGTTATGATGGAGCCCACCGATTGGAGGAGCATGGACGAACGGGCAAAACAGGCGGGACACCCCCAAGGCGACGCGGGACGCGCAACGCTCACCCGCATGAACGACAGCCATAAACCGCTGTGCGATTGGGCGTTTTCAACGCTCACCGCGCCCGCCGACGCACATGCGCTCGACGTGGGATGCGGGGGCGGAGCCGTGGTAGCGCGACTGCTGAAGCAATGCCCGCAAGGACACGTCGACGGTATCGATATCTCAACGGTGGGTGTTCTCATGAGTGCGGAAGCCAACGAACAGGCCATCGAGCAAGGACGTTGCACGATTTGCCTGGGGTCGGTCGATGAACTTCCCTACCCCGACGCATCGTTCGACCTCGTTACCGCCTGCGAAACCATCTACTTCTGGCCCGATTGCGATCGTGCGTTCGGGGAGGTACTGCGGGTTCTGAAGCCAGGCGGTACATTCGCCATCATCTGCGAGATGAGCGATGCGGCCAACCCCGCATGGATCGAACTGTTGGACGGCTTCGACGAAATGACCGTCTATACCGGTTTGCAACTTAAAACCGCACTGGATGATGCCGGGTTCACTGCAGCCACCCTGAGCGAGGGCACGGGCGAATGGATCTGCGTGACGGGCCAGCGGCCGCGTGCCTAACGCTTCTTGCAGCCGGTGCACACAGCCATAACGCCGCAAATGGCTGCCGCCCATGCCCAAAACTTATGCGAACCCATGTTGTCCTTCTTTCATGTTGTCGGCGAGCGATAAGGCGAAAACGCCGCCCTGGGTAAAGTCGGCCGCCGGCAGTTGAGCCACCGCATCGACAGCGGCTCCCGCCAGCCGATGGGCTGCGGGCTGCCTGTTTCCGCCTTCCTTGATGAGCGGCCGCGTGTTGGCTGCGGCGAGCGTCACCGTCGAGGCGTTATGGAGCATGGCTCCCATGGCCGGCTGCAACACGCCCGCCAATCCCAGTACGATGAGCGCGGTGTTGAACGTGACGATGAACCGGTACGAATTCTCGATGCGGTCCATCAGCTTCTTGGACAAGTCGCTCACCGAAAGCAGAGCTTCGAGGCTTGAATCCAACACTGAGACATCGGCCACGGTTCGAGCGATATCGCTGGCGTCGGAAAGCGCGATGGACACGTCGGCAGCCGCCAGAGCAGGGGAATCGTTGATCCCATCGCCCACCATGACCACCGTGCGACCCCGTCGCTTCATTTCTTCCACGTAGGAAGCCTTGTCTTCGGGCAGAACCTGCGCGTGCACTTCGTCGAGGCCGAGTTGTTCCGCAACGGCGTCGGCGCAGTTCCGCGAATCACCCGTGAGCATCGCGATATGGTGGAACCCGCGTTCGCGCAGGCCGGCCACCACGGCAGCCGCTTCGGGTCGCAATGGATCGCTGATGCACAGCGCGCCGGCCAACTGACCGTCGATGGCCAAGAAAACCGTCGAGGCCGTCGAAGCTTCCTCTTCCAGCCGTTTTGCCAGATCGGAAGGCTGCAGCACACCTTCATCTTCGAAGATGAAGTGGGCGCTGCCGATGCGGACCTTGTGGCTATCGACGCTGCTGGCTATGCCATGGGCCACGATATACTCGACTTCGGCGTGCTTTTCATCACCATGATGCAGCCCCTTATCATGGGCGCTGCGCACGATGGCGCGAGCCATGCTGTGGGGAAAATGCTCTTCGAGGCATGCGGCAAGACGCAAAAGTTCGTCTTCGTCCATATCGTTGAATCGAATGATGCGCTCCACCTGCGGTCGAGCACTGGTGAGCGTACCGGTCTTGTCGAATACGATGGTGTCGGCAACGGCAAGGGCTTCGAGATATTTCCCTCCCTTCACCACCACGCGTTGGCGGGTGGCTTCACGCATCGCGCTCATGACGGCGATAGGAGTGGAGAGCTTTATAGCGCAAGAATAGTCGACCATCAGCACGCTCATCGCACGCTGCACGTTGCGCGTAACCAGCAATTCGAGCACGAACATGCTCAAGCTGAACGGGACCATGGCATCGGCCAAGCGCTCCGCCCTGCTCTGGGCCTGCGCCTTGAGTTCTTGGGAGTTTTCGACCAAATCGACGATACCGTCTATACGGGATTGCCCCGCTTCAGCCGTTACGCGCACCACGATGGAGCCTTCGTCCACCACGGTGCCGGCATACACGGTTGATCCCGCGGCCTTGCGCACCAAGGCGGACTCGCCGGTCATCGAGGCTTCGTTCACCTCGGCTCCACCCTCTACCACGGTTCCGTCCAGAGGAACCATCGAGCCCATCCTCACGCTGACGGAATCGCCCACGCGCACCGCATCGATCGATGCTTCGGTTTCGATCCCATCGCGCATCAGCCATACCGATTCGGCGCATACGGCCAGGTTCTGCCTGAGCGCGCAACGCGTGCGCGCCTGAGTGTGGTCGGCCAAGATATCGCTGATATGAAGCAAGAACATCACCGAGCTTGCCGTGGAATAGTTGCGCATGAGCACCGAAGCCGCAATGGCCGTGGCATCGAGCACTTCCACCCCCAACCGGAAGCGACCGAGAGACCGGATGCCGCGATACAGATAGCCCACCGACTTGATGACGGTCAGCACGTTTCGAACCTGATACGGCAGCAGCAGTCTGCGGGCCACGCGCCAGAGCACGGTGGTGGCCAACTGCATTTGGAATCGGTTGTCCAACAACGCCAAGTCTTGCGTGGCGTCTTCCGAGGCTTTGGGCAAATCGAGCACGTCAAGGCCGTCGATCAGGTCAAGCGCTTCGGCGCGGCCTGCACCCTGGTAGCTAACGAGGATCGACCCGTTGGCACTGCGCACCGTGGCCGTTTCAACCTGGGGGATGGCGCACAGCGCCAAAGCGATGCCGCGTCCCTCATCTTCGGTTATCAGCCACTTTCCGCAGCGCAACCGCAGCCTGCCGGGAACGTCGTGGATGATTTCGTATCTCATGGATCCCGCCGGCTATTTCTTCGGCTTGGCAGTCTTGGCTTCCTTGGCGGCATCCGCTTCGGCCTTGGCTTCTTCGGCCACCATCTCATCTTCTACCTGCTTGCGCACGCGCTCTTCGATCTCGGCCATGCGCGCTGAGCGGGCGGCTTCGACCTTCGCTTGGGTGCGGGCGTCAGCGCACACATCTTCGGCGTCGTCTTTGATGGACTGCATGGCGTCTTGCGCGCCTTCTTTGAGCAGCATGCCCTGGGCAACGCCGTTGACGGCGGCATTGCGCACTGCCGTGTTCCTGCTCAGCGCACCGCCCACGCAGGTGGCAGCCATGCCTCCGACGAAGCACCACAGTTTCGAACTCGTATACCAACTCATCCTATCTTCCTTTCCCTTTTCCGTGGAACGTCCCATTGCCGTCCATCGGATGCTGCGTCCCTGCAGCGACGGAGTCTTCCCCTACGTTTCAGTTCTTTGCAGATTCGTGAACGAGGGCTTCCTTGATTGCTTGATCGGCGTTGATGCTCATGCGTGCTGCCCCTTTCCCGGCAGGTCCTGCCGGTGTTCGCGGTCCCATGTTTCAAGCGATTCGGCCAAGTCCGAAGAACCGCATCCGCAACCGCAGCAGCCCGACCCTGACGAGGGGCAATCCTCGCACGAGACATGGCCGCCCGAGCGCTTGACCCGCACCATGTGCCAGATGATCGCCGCCACAACGGCGATGATGATTCCTCCAACCACGATGGTTCCGATGCTCATTCGATTCACTTCCTTTCATGCGTTGCTGCGTTTCCCTTGGGACGATGCGCACGCTCAACAAGGGCGCACTGGTCCTAGGGCGGTGCCCGCTGGAGAAGCGGGCACCTGAGAGAGGAGAGTCCCGGGGCGCGGCATGCGGTGTCGAGAACGCATGCCGCCTACGGGAACGTGTTAACGTATCAAGCCGCGTCCGCAGCGTTCACGGACAAGCGGGGTCCCTCGTCGACCGCCACTTTCTTGGCGGGTCGGAACAAGAGGAAGAGGAACGCTGCCACCACGGCGATGGCTGCCACAGTGAAGACGCTGAAGGGCGCTTCCCCGGTTGCCAGGCCGACCAACTGGTAGATGACCAGCGACACACAGTAGGCCAAACCGCATTGGTATCCGATGGCCGCCCAGAACCACTTGGCGGAATTCATCTCGCGACGAATGGCGCCCATGGCCGCAAAGCACGGCGCGCAGAGCAGGTTGAAGGCGAGCAAGCTGTAAGCCGCCACCGGAGTGAAGGAAGCCTGCACGTTTGCGTACCAACCGGCGTCGCCCGCATACAGGATGCCGATGGTGGAAACCACGTTTTCCTTGGCGATGAGACCGGTGATGGTAGCGCTGGCAGCCTGCCAATCGCCCCAGCCCAGCGGAGTGAACAACCAGGCGATGGCGCCGCCCAGCACAGCCAGGATGCTGTCGTTTTGATCGGCGACCGCTCCGAAGCTGCCGTCGACGAAGCCGTAGCTGGAAATGAACCAGATGATGATGGCCGCCAGCAAGATGATGGTGCCGGCCTTCTTGATGAAGGCGCTGGTGCGCTCCCACATGCTGCGCATGACCGTGCCGAACGTGGGCATGTGGTAAGCAGGCAATTCCATGACGAACGGAGCGGTGTTGCCCGCAAAGGCTTTGGTCTTCTTCAAGATGATGCCGCTGCACAAGATCATGGCCACGCCCAGGAAGTACGCGCTGGGGGCCACCCACCACACGCCGCCGAAGATTGCACCGGCGAACAAGGCGATGATGGGCAATTTGGCGGAGCAGGGCATGAACGTGGTGGTCATGACCGTCATGCGGCGGTCGTTGTCGTTTTCGATGGTACGGCTGGCCATGATGCCCGGGACGCCGCAACCCGTGGCGATCAGCATGGGCACGAAGCTCTTGCCCGAAAGGCCGAAGCGGCGGAACAGGCGGTCGAGGATGAAGGCGATGCGCGACATGTAGCCGCAGGCCTCCAACAGCGCCAGCAAGATGAACAGCACGATGAGTTGCGGCACGAAGCCCAAAACGGACCCGACGCCGGCGACGATGCCGTTGAGCACGCAGTCCTGCACGGCGGGATCCACATCAATGGCGTTCATGCCGTCTTCCAACAAAGTCGGGATGCCAGGAATCCACAGGCCGTACTCGGACGGATCGGGCTGCTGCACGTCGAGTGCGTCGGCGTATGCGGCCGAATCGACCGTTACGGTTTCATGCTCGCCTGATTCATCATCGTAGGCGTCGAAGGTGGTAACCAGATTCTGCTGCTCAGCATCAGCTGCAAAAGTGTCGCTCTCGGTGTCGAGTCCAGCTTCCGCGCCGGCCGTCTGATACGCCTAGATGGCGCTTTGCGACGTGTCGTAATCATCTGCCACCAGCGCGTATTCATCGGCACCGGGGCCCAAGAACCAGCCATCGCCGAACACGCCGTCGTTGGCCCAGTCGGTGGCCCACGTGCCCACCGTGGTGACGGAGATGAAATACACCAGGAACATGACCACGGCGAAGATCGGCAACGCCAAGAAGCGGTTGGTCACCACGCGATCGATCTTGTCGGAAATGCTCACCTTGCCGACGGTGCGCGTGCAGCAATCGTCGATGATCTCGCCGATGAATCCGTAGCGTTCGTTGACGATGATGCTCTCGGCATCGTCGTCGTGTTCCGCTTCGACCTTTGCGATGATATCTTCGACATCGACGTCGCCCAGACGCTGCGCCACTTTGGCATCGCGCTCGAACAGCTTGGTGGCGAAGAACCGGCGCTCATGCACCGGGACCTTGCCGTCGATGGCTGCTTCGATGGAAGAAAGCGCATCTTCTACGTCGGAAGCGAATTCATGGACGCGCTGCTGCTGGCCGCCACGACGTGCCATATCGGCAACGCGGCTGGCCGCCTCTTCGATTCCCGTGCCTTTGAGGGCGCTCATTTCGATAACCGGGCAACCCAACTTTTCAGAAAGCGTCTGCACAGCAATGGAATCACCGCTTTTCCTGACGACGTCCATCATGTTGATGGCCACCAAAACCGGAATGCCCATTTCGATGATCTGCGTCGTCAAGTAGAGGTTGCGCTCCAGATTGCTGCCGTCGATGATATTGAGGATGGCCGACGGGTTCTCGTCGGTGATGAAATCTCGCGCCACCACTTCTTCAAGCGTGTAGGGCGAAAGAGAATAGATGCCCGGCAAGTCGACGACGGTGATGTCGTCGTTGCCCTTGAGCTTGCCTTCCTTCTTCTCAACCGTTACGCCGGGCCAATTGCCCACGTACTGGTTGGATCCGGTAAGGGCGTTGAACAGGGTGGTCTTCCCGCAATTGGGATTGCCCACCAACGCCACCTTCGAACTCATTGATACCTCCATAGTGTCAAATTGTTAGGTTTACCTAACCTATGTGTCCAAAAAAAGCCGCTTGAGCGGCCGGCATGCAGCAGCAAGGCTGCATCCGTTTCGAAATCCCCGTATCAGGCGACTTCGATGATCTGCGCTTCCTGCTTGCGCAGAGTGAGTTCGTATCCGCGCACCGTCACTTCCACCGGATCGCCCAGCGGCGCAACCTTGCGCACGTGCACCTTGCATCCCTTGGTCAGACCCATGTCCATGATGCGGCGCTTGGTTGCGCCAGATCCATGCAACTTGGCCACTTCGACCGTGGTTCCCGTTTTGGCTTCGTCCAACGTCATGCCTTCTCCTTCCCGCATAGTCCGTCTCTCATCTACCCGATTCACACCATGACGCTTTTGGCCAACTGGCCATCGAGCGCGACGCGCGAACCCTTCACGCCAACGATAAGGTTGCCCGCCATGCGCGAGACGACGTCGATCTTGGTGCCCGGAACGAATCCCAGCTGCTCCAGATGCAAACGCACATCGCCTTCGCCGGTTATGGCGTGGATGATGTAGCTCGATCCAGCTTGCACTTCGGTCAAAACCATGGTCGTCGTCCTCTCACATACGGAACCCTGCCGTTAGCCTTACCTAACGTTGACATAGATTAGGCTCACCTAATTCAATTGTCAAGCACCTTTTTTCAAGGCTGTTCGCCCATTGCCCATTATTTCGAGTTGAATCATCGCGCTACAATACCCATAAGGACCCCTATTTCCGCGACGGAGGAACGATGATCATCCACGAAGCAGCCGAGATGTATTTGGAGAGCATCTACGTGCTCAGCCTGCATCAAGATCTGGTGCGCCCCGTCGACGTGGCGCGCGAAATGGGATATTCGAAGCCCACGGTAAGCGAGTGGATGGCCAAACTGCGTGATGCTAAATTGGTAGAGCCCGATACGGGCACGGGTCTGCATCTGACCGAGGCAGGCACCAGCCTTGCGCGCAGCGTCTATGAGCGCCACGTGGTTCTTTCGGGCGTGTTCGAAAGCTTGGGCGTGAGCCCGCAAACCGCCGCCGACGACGCATGCCGCGTGGAACACTACATCAGCGACGAGACCTTCGAAGCCCTGAAAAAACACTGGCAGAGCAACAAGAAATCGATTGACGCCGAAAACTGACGCCAACCCCCATCGTTGGTTTTGCATGACGCCGCTCGCACGCGGCGGGCTGCACGGCGCGCGCATAGTATACTTACCCACATCAAACTTCGAACACGATGGAGACCGGCCCATGGCACCCAACCTCTATATCGACACCCGCGGACGCAGCGGTTCGCCCATTCCCTTTTCGCAAGCAGTGGTGAACGGCCTTGCCGAGGGCGGCGGGCTCTATGTGCCCCAATCCGTGCCACAGTTGGAAATGGACGAGCTCCTTTCGCTGGCCGATGCTCCCTACGCCCAACAAGCGGCGCGCATCTACAAGGCGTTCGGGGTGGATATTCCCAACGAGCGCATCGACGAGCTGATGGCCGCAGCCTATGGAACGAATTTCGATGATGCCGAAATCTGCCCTATCACCAGCCTTGACGCTGACACTCACGTGCTGGAGCTGTGGCATGGTCCCACCAGCGCGTTCAAGGACATGGCGCTGCAGTGCCTGCCGTTGTTCTTTTCTGCCAGCGCCGCCAAACTGCGCGACGAGGGCCGAATCGACCACACGTTCCTCATCTTGGTCGCCACTTCGGGCGACACGGGGAAAGCCGCGCTCGAGGGCTTCAAGGACAAGCCGGGCGTCAGCATAGGCGTGATGTATCCCGAGGGCGGCGTGTCCGATATCCAGTACCGCCAGATGGCCACCCAGGCTGGATCGAACGTGATGGTCTGGGCCGTACGCGGCAATTTCGATGATTGTCAGGCTGCCGCCAAGGCGGCGTTCGCAGACGAGGCTTTCGCCGAAAGGCTGATGGCCGATTGCAAAGTTGCTCTTTCCAGCGCCAACTCCATCAACTGGGGGCGCTTGCTTCCCCAAGTGGTGTATTACGTTTCCGCCTATGCGCGCCTGGTGAAGGCAGGGAAAGTGGCCGCCGGCGACCCCATCGACGTATGTGTGCCCACGGGCAATTTCGGCAACATCCTGGCCGCTTGGTACGCCAAGCAAATGGGCACGCCCATCGAACGCCTGCTGTGCGCCAGCAATGAGAATCGGGTGCTGACGGACTTCATCAATTCCGGCACGTACGACATCTCGGATCGCGACTTCGTTTTGACGCCCAGCCCCAGCATGGACATCTTGGTTTCGAGCAATCTGGAACGCCAGCTGTTCGAGCTTACCGGCCGCGACGCTGCTGCCATTGCCGGATGGATGGAAGACCTGCGCGCTTCCAAGCGCTTCCGCGTGGACAGCGCGACGTTTGCCAAGCTGCGCGAGGTGTTTGCCAGCGATTCCGTTTCGAGCGAGGACTGCCTTGCGCGCATCGCCGCCACCTATCGCCAGCATGACTACGTCATCGACCCGCATACCGCCGTCGCCATGGAAGTTGCCGACCGCCTGCGCGGGCAAAACCCCGTGGTGGTTGCCAGCACGGCGCACTGGGCCAAGTTCGGAGCCAACGTGTATCGCGGACTCCATGGGCTTTCGGCCGACGAAGCGCTGCCTGCCGATGTCGCCGCGCTTTCAGGATGCCAGCTCAACGACCTCATCGCGCAGGAAACGGGAGACTCCGGCATTCCCGCCGGCCTCGCAACGCTCGACAGCCGAGAGATACGTTTCACGCAGACCATCGATTCAGACATCAAAGATGTCGAAACTGCGGCATTGCAGTTCATCTCTGGCAATCACGCCGACTAGTGGGATAATGCCGATAGTGCTTTTGAACTGCGCTATTGTGAGGAGAGACCAATGTCGTTGGATAATCTGAAACCGCTGGTAAGGCTTTCCATCGAAAACCCTGCTTCGCAGAGCAATTCCGTATACGGCCCTGGCGTGGCGGCCCTGTGCCAAGGCGTGCAGGAAACCGGATCGCTCAATGCCGCCGCCAAGCGCATGGGCATGGCGTACAGCAAGGCGTGGCGTATCGTCAAAGAAACCGAAGCTGCCCTGGGCACTCAGATGCTCGACCGCGACGGAGCGCACGGAAGCACGCTCACCGTTGACGGGAAGCGCATCCTGGCCATTTACCAGGCGCTGCAAGACGACCTCGACACTACCGCACAAAAAGGATACGCCGCCAAGCTCTCCCGTTGATCTTCGGCATCACGGCACGGGCTGCAGGCTGACCACCACTTGGAAGCGTGCGCTCTGCGTGCAGGTTCCTGAAACCACGGGAACATCCAGCGGAATCCTGTCCATTACCTGGAAACCATCAGGCATCGTCGGCTGCTTCGGCAAATCGACTTTCGCCGCATGTCGGGCATGTGCCACCCCATCAGCCGATGAATCGACGGAACATAGCCCTTCTGCGCTGCACCCTCGGCCCTCGTCTGGCCTCTCCACGAATGGCACCGCCCCCGCAAACGGCTCTCTGGGCGCAACCGCCTCCATCACCTCGGTGGCACCTTCCGATGTCGAGGCAGCGGCAGACGACGGATCTGCGCTCATCCCGCTCCCCTGCGCATCGAAATGATGCATGCACCCATAGCAGACATCCATGTCATCAAAGCACCATGCTTTGCAAATTGGACATTCTTTCATTTCAATCCTCCTTTATCCAGCAGGCAGGCGCCTGCACGTCCAGGTAATCCCCCTCTTCGAACCACTCTTCACCGGGCCGCGCAAAACGTTCCACGACAGCCGTGGCATTGCGGCATTTTCTGCGCTGCCTGGGAAGTACATCGCGATAGGCCGCCCGCACTTTGCCTTCCGGCCCTAAAAATGCCACGTCGATGGCATAGCGCATCCCAAACGTATGGATGTCGCGGCAGGGAATCAGAAGAAGAACCGCATCGTTTGGATGCGAGAGCAACAGCCCCTTCAGCCGTTGCGGCAATCCCGCAGCCAGAATCAATCGACTCATAGAATCCGTCCCCTTCCATTCACGCCACAGCCGCCACAAGACAGACCGACGCTCCAATCTGCGTAACCTGAAGGCACGCCCACCGATAACACCCCTCGTCCTTGCAAAACGTACGGGCTGATTCCGATCGTCCAACATCAACCCACCCATTCCCTTCAAGCAATCCGCCATAATGGGCAAGCGCCCGATCCGCAGATCCATCCATCGTCATTCCGACCACCGATCCTTTCTGCGAGACCGCCACTTGAAGGGCGTCAGACCCATCGAACAATTCTTCGCCGAACGTAAAGGGCACTTCATCAGCAGGTCCTTGCGGTTGCCGTCCCCCCGCCACGTAGGAAACCATGGATGCGGCATCAAGCGATTCCGCCCAACCGCTGCCGCCCGATTCCGCTTGGCCACTGCTATACCGCGCTTCCGTCGAAGAAGGCATCGCAAGGGAAATCGCCCCCAACGCGAATGCTCCGGCGAGGAACACGGCAACCGCATTGGCCAACCGTTGCTCCCACGCATGCCTATTTCCGAATGATGCGCTCATAGCAGCTCTCCCGGCTTGCACGGATCGACCGTCAAGCCCGTTTCATGCGATAGGCTGGGCAGCGAAACGCCGAATACCTGGTCTTTGAATCCCATGCCGAACAAGGTCGGCCGAAACCGGACACGAGCCGTATAGCGCACCATCCCACCCGTCTGAACATGGGGCTCTACTGTGCAGTCGAGATAGTCGCGGGACATCTGCGACTCCAAATCTTGTTCGATGAGCGCCGCGACAGAACTCTCGGATTGCCCCGCCGCCGGCGATGTCGCGCGAGCCCGAATGTCCTGACGCGCCAAGCGATCGAAGGCCGCGCAGTCGGAAAAGAACAGAAGCGCGTTAACCGCTATCACGGCCACGACTATGAGAATCGGCAACAACGCCATCAGCTCGACGGTCATCTGACCGCGGCGATTGCCGAACAAATCTCTTCTGGGTATGCGGGTTCCCCGACTCATCGCCAGGGTTCCAATCCAGAGACCCCGGAAACCAGACTGCGGGCCCGTTCAGCCAATTGCTCTACGATGTTTCGGCCGCCTTTCTTGCAGCAGGGGGCAATGTGATTTCGATGGGAACCTCACCACCGCCGATATCGATGGTTGCAACCACAAGGCTCTGCCGCTCCTCCACTGCTTCCAACGTTCCTTGCTCCAAAGCATCCACCAATACCTCCAAAGGCGTCCCGGTCCCCGAGCCGGGCAGTTCGGCATAAGCGGTTTTCATCCGAAGCAGGGTCTGGGCGAACGAGCCTTCATCGGCGCTCAGCGAATGAGAAGAATTCACCAGCACCGGTTTGGGGGTATCCATATCCACCGGCTCAAGCCCCACGCTCTCAACCAGCTGGGAAAACGCTTGCGAGGCCCAGCTTCCCAGACCGCTTGCACCTGCAAACGGAATAGCGTCCAAGGCTCGCTGGATGGCCGCTTCGAGTCCTTCTTGTCCATCCGCATATACCTGGAGCATGCCGCCCCACAAATCCCCCAGCACGGCAGAACCCACCCCAACGGGTCCGATTCCCGTCGATGCTCCCAAACCTTCCAAAGCAGCGGATATCGCATTGGACGCCTCGTTGGATGATTCTTCGGCCAACACGGCTGCTGAAAGCGCCGCGCGCGAACCCAATCGAGCATCAGCCGCAACGAAGCTGCTGGGGAAATCGCTGCCAGCGTCCACTCCTGCCGTATCGACCACGAGGGCCACGGCGCCGAATCTTCCCGGAGGCGCCACCTTCAATCGTTTGCCTACAGCATCGGAAAACGCCTCGGAGAGCCGCTCGAACAATGGCCCCACCGTGTCTTTTACCCTGGTCGCTTGGGGTGCGAATTCCTCTTGGGCCTTCTGGTATTCCGCGGCTTCCTGCGCGACTATCTGATAGTGATATTCGAAACCGTTTTCGATAGAGGTGGAAGCCGCCGCGACCTTTCCCAGGCTTGATGCAACGAACTCGCAATCAGGGCAAACGCTGAATCCCTCCGTTTCCTCCATCTGCTGCAAAGACCCCCTGCCCAATAAGGCATGGGACCGGGAATATGGGCATTCATCGGTAGCATGAAGGCAGAATCCGCCCTCATCGTCTTCCGTCAGAGGATAGATTGCATCGGTGTAAAGCGAGGTAGCGCGCATTTCGTCGGTATTGCGCGGAAGCAGAGGAAAATCTGCATCGAACGTGCCGGAGGGATCGTCGTGCACATATCCCCTCGATACTTCCTGACAGGCAAAGGCATAGAAATTACGCCGAAGCGCAGAGTCGGCTTTGGCATGCGTCGACGATCCGTCGGGGCGTTCCAGCGCAAGTCGGCAAGGATAATAGGCTTGCGAACGGGCAAGCGCCACGGAGAACGACCATGTATCCGAAGACGCATAATACGGATTGTCTGCACCGGTCATGCCGGCCAACGACTGGGCTCGCTCATGCAGACAGTAGCCGGGGCTTGCCCCGCAATCAGCCTGATAGGCCCGTTCCTTGTGGACATTGGCTTCCTGGGCTGCCTCTTCAGCTTGCTTCGCTGCATCCTTTATCTCTTCTGCTTGGGCCTGGATGTCTTGCGACAGGGAAGCCGCACTTTCCAGTCCGCCAACCGATATGGGTTCGCCCGCACTGGGCAGCGTGACGGCGAAGCCGAAGCATTCCGTCTTATTGGTTGCATTGTTGGCATCGACAACCGCAGCGGCGCGCGCGGCGCAAATGAAGGGCAGCAACTTCTGGAGGCTTTCCAGACCTTTGGCGGCTTTCTGAGCAAACGAATCTCGCGCCTTGATGATTCGATCGCCCGCCCTGATGAGGGACTCCCCGAGAGGCGCCGTAGGCGGCACGCAAAGCGCTGCAGTTCCCAACCCCAAAGCCGCCAATCCCGTAAGCGACAAGGAAAGCACGGCGGCATCGCACACACGGGCGGCAAGATAGAACTCGGCAACATCGTTTTCTGCAGCCAGAGCAGCGGCATCGGCCACGTCTTGTATATCCGCGGCCTTTGCATTGATGCGCTGCACCTGAGCGGCGCTGAAGATCATGGAGAGCGTCACCAACAAGGCCAAGACCATGCCCGTAGTGGTGAAGCCGCCATCGTCGGCGTGGAAGATGCGCTGGGATGTCTGGGACTCGGCGGAAGCATCCGCCAAGCGCATTTCTTTGCGCGGACCGCGCGGCACGATCACCCTGCGCTCTTCTCGCATGAGGGCGAAGCGGTTTTTGCGCTTTGCCTCATGCCTTCCCATCCTGTTCATCGTGCCTCCCTCCACTGTTCCACCCAAGCCTGCGGGTCAATCCCCGTTGATGACTGCGAAACCCATTGAGGCTGCGTAGGTGCCGAGCACGAGACCTCGAAGGAATATCGACCATCGGCATCGAGAATGCCGGCCAACGATGCGCCGACGTCCATCACCGGCAATGGTTCGATCCTGTTGCCGATGACAACCTCCGTCGTTTCAGATGTTTCGCCTCCTCGCACCTCGATGCGCCAGCTGCAGCCGCCTTCATGGCAGTGGAACAGATCCTGCGGCGGAATCGATCCCAATCGGCGCGTGATGAGCGCCTCTATGCGCTCCTCGCTCAGACCGCCTTGCGCCGGCTGCGTTGCCAGCAAACGGCATCCTTCCGCTGCAGCTGCCTGCATTACCATGCGATCGTACAAAACGATGCCTGGCTGTATGAGCAGCAAGAGCAGCACGAACAAGATGGGAATGAGGAAGGCGGCTTCTACGGTGGCTTGACCGCGCTTTCCGCGTACGATTCGCGCGCACTCACGTTGCAAGCACATCGCCGATCGCCCCCGCGTCCACATCGGTCAGATGATGCGATGCACTCATCAAAGCATGATCCACGAACACGCCGCCATCGAAGGCATGCCATAACGCTCCGAGACCCAGCACCAGGCAGATGAACGCCGCCATTATGAGTGCGAACTCGACCGTGGACTGGCCTTTCGTGCTGCTGATCAAACAGGTCATCGCCGTCGCCTACAAACCGTTGATCCCGTTTGCAATGGCATCCCACAGTTCTTGTATCTTGGGCCGAAACACCGTGATGGCCAGAATGGCTATCACCACCAACACGCCGACCAAAATGGCGTATTCCGTGGTTCCCTGCCCGCGCGTATCGGCCACGAAGCAGCGCCAGCGAGCGCGGAGGCCGCAGGTGGCTGCCACCATCGAATCATTCAGTTTCTTTTTCATAGATTCCTCCTAGAATCCTTCCATCAAATCGAGCAATACGGGCCCCAGCACCAACAAGAGCATCGAGGGGAGAATCAGCGTCCCCACGGGAATCATCATCTTCACCGGAGCCTTCATCACCTTTTCCTCAATCGCCGCTTTGTTGTCGCGCCGTGCTTCTTGAGCAATGGATTCGAGCCCTTCCGAAAGCGACGATCCGAACCGCAGGGCACGAATGACGGTTGATACGGCGCGTTCCAGAAGTGCAGCGTCATAACCTCTGCTGAACGTTCGAAGCGACTCTTCGCGTGATTGCAGCCCGGAGGTCCACCGGGAATGCGCCGTTTGCAAACCCTGCGCCAGCATCCCATCGAAGTGGATGCAGTACAGCTCCAGCGCCGCATCGAACGACAGCCCGCTGCGCAAGCCCAGGCACAGCACCTCTATCATCTGCGGCAAATGCATCTGAACCGCATCGGCGCGCAGCTGCGCTTCCTTCTGCAGCGAACGCGATATGCTGCCCCAGCCGGCGATTCCCGCCAAAGACGCTCCCAATACGGCCATCTCCACTGAAAAGAACGCCCCTACTGCCGCCGCCAAGACACTGAAACCCATGGCTATCTCAAAGCGAGCGCGGCAGGCTCCTTCCACGCTTATCCGTCCCGATTGGCCAGCACGATCTATGCACTTGCCGATTCTGCTAGACCCGCAACGCAACAACGACGGAAGCGCACCTGCTGCGACAACGAGACTCCGACGCCGGCATGTTTCGAGAACGAACCGATAAGACCCGGCAACCACGAGACCGTCGCGAAGCGCCTCGGCCGAAAGAACACCCGAGCGCTCAAGCGCGCGGTGCCGCATCGATCGTCGGGAAAGCATCGCGCAGATGGTCGAGCAGGTAGCTGCACCGCAAAGACCGGCGAAAAGCGATCCAGCTGCAATCAAGGCATCGGACAGCATGTCAATCCACCTCCACCTTCAGCAAACGCCTTACCGCCAACACGCCTCCCACCTGCATGCACAGGGCCATGGCCAACATCACCATGCCTACCGCGCTTTGGAAAAACGGCGCCAAGAAATCTTCTGTGAGCAGGGATAGCAGAGCCACCAATGCCACGGTCACCGCGCTCACCACTCGAGCCGACAGCTTCGCCTGGGCCGTCTGCACCCGCAATGAGCGACGCAAAGCCAATTCGTTTTCGAGAGAATCGCACGCCGAATCCAGCACAGCCTGCATGCTTCCACCGGTCTTGTGCTGCACGGCAAGCGCCACTACCACAAACGAAAGTTCTTTGACCGCGCTGTCTCGGCGCAGATCTTCAAGCACTTCCGGAATCGAGCGTCCCGCCTTGAGTGCATCTCGGGCCGACAAAAACATCCCCGCCAAAGGCTCGGCAGCTTCATCGGCTACTTGGCCGAACGTCTGCTGCAAGGTAAAACCTGCATGGAAGCAGGTGCTCATGGTTCGAAGCACGTCGGGAACGCTTTCGCGCACCCGTTCTGCCCGCCGGTCGAACCAGGACCCCAAGGCTGCGCTTGCGCCTGCCGCCAGGCAACCCGCTGCGGCAAGTCCGAACACCCACGATGACGCCAGCACCCAACCGAGCAGCGCCGAAACCAGCATCGCGCCGATGTCGATATCGACCAACGCCTGCCCATCGGCGGTCATCCCACGGCTCCTGCACCAAAGAGCCTGTCGCTCCGCAAAGGCACGAACGGGATCTATCTTCCAAAACACGTGCGCCAAAGGTTTGAGCGGGCCGATTCCGTTTCGCATGATCCGAGACGAGAGACCGCCTTGCTGCAAGGCCCTTCCTTGCACTTGGGAAGCGCGTGAACCGCTGCGATATGCCCCGACAAGTTCCATCGCCACGGCACAGCCACCGCAAAACGCCGTCACCGCCGCTAACAAGGCAAGCCAACCTGCCGTTTCCATGCCGCCACCTCCCCACGCTCTATAGATCCCGCGGCCGCAGCCTCGTCCAACCAAGGCGGGCAAGCACGCCATGAGCCACATCCATCCACAACGTCCCAGACGTACAGCGGGATAACCACGGCTCTACGCTTTTCGGAATCAAATCCCACCTGGGCAACGTCGCGCACGAATCGGCTCCCGTCTCTGCCTCGCGCGGTCTGAATGATGCAATCCAGAGCACAGGCAATCTGAGATTCGATGACGTCGATGGGCAGATCGGCAGCGAAACGCACCATGGTAGACAGTCTCATGATGGCGTCAGCCGGCGTATTCGCATGCAACGTCGTGAGCGACCCATCATGTCCTGTGTTCATGGACTGCAGCATATCCAGTGCTTCCGGGCCGCGACATTCGCCCACCACGATCCGATCTGGCCGCATACGCAAAGAGTTCTTCACCAAGTCGCGGATGGTCACTTCGCCCGTACCCTCGGCATTGCGCCCTCGCGCTTCCAACCGCACCACATGCGGATGCTCGGTGAATCTGAGTTCAGCGGAATCCTCTATGGTGACGATGCGCTCTTCAGCGGCAATGCAGCATGACAAGGCGTTGAGCAGCGTCGTCTTTCCGCTTCCCGTCCCGCCTGTTACGGCGATGTTGCGACGCAGAGCCACTTGCCAACGCAAAAACCTCTCCATGGCGGCATCGAAACTCCCCGACGACGTCATCTCTTCGAGCGTGATCGCAGAATTGCGAAACTTCCTGATGGTGAGCACGGGCCCATCCAAAGCCAAAGGCGGAATGACGGCATGCACGCGATGTCCTTGACCCAAACGGGCATCCACCATGGGGCTGGCTTCGTCGATGCGGCGCCCCAACGGAGCGATTATCCGATCGATAAGCGCCCTTACCTGGTCGTCCCGATTGAACGGAGACCCCACGTACTGCAAGCGACCGCCCCGTTCGCAGTACAGCGACGATGTGCCGTTGACCATGATCTCGGTGACCGAATCGTCGTCTAGAAGCGATTGCAAAGGACCCAGCCCGAACACCGTGTCCACCAAGTCGTCCACCAATTCGGCGCGCGTCTTCGCATCCACTCCCGCCCATTCCCCTTCTTCGAAGGCACGGGCGCAGGCCAGCCTGAGCTCGTTTTCAGCCCTCTGGGGATTTCCCTCCATTTCGCGGGCCAGCGAGTCAGCGGGCAAGATGGACTGAACCCGACGTCGCAGTTCGGCTGCAACTGCCGGCAATGCGTCGTACGCAACATCTTGCTGGGCGTTGCCCGCCTGTCGGACGCGATCGCTCAAAGACATGCTGCTCGCCTCCTATGACCGGGCAGATGGATACGACGCGCAGACCGTGGCGGCACAGGCGCCGCCGCGCATTCGCAGGTCGGCAGAAGATCCGCCAGCAAGTTTTCCAAGCTGACGCACAGTCCGTTGGCATCATCTATCAAATCAAGCGGCTGGCCTGCCCCCAACAACTCTTCCACGGCACGGCCGCCATCTTGCAGCTCGGCCACCGATGCGCCCTGCAAAGCGCACGACACATCTATCGACGAGAACAGAGCACCGCGCGCGCAGCGGTTGAGCGCAAAGCGAAACGGCTGGGAAGGCACTCCACAGCGCGCACATACTTCAAGCGCATGACGGCAAGCGCGAATCGAAGACGGACGCTGGTCCACTACGAACAGCGTATTGGCGCTGCGCTCCATGAGCATCATGTGCCCGTCGGCCCATACAGGCCCGGTATTCACGACTATCACGCCGAAATGGGGTTTGAGCATCTGCATCAAATCGCCCAGAAGGGGTGCCACTTCTTCCGATTTCTCCAGCCGCTCCGGCGCAGCGAGCACAGCCGGCAGCCTGCCTTCGGGGCGAAGCCGTTCTACGAATCGCGGATGGTCCAACAAGTCATCTGCGCGCAGCGGATGTTCCGCACCTATCAGGTAGGATGCATCGCCGAATTGCAGGTCGGCATCCACCAACAACGTCTTGTGCCCCATGCCCTGAGCCAAACAGGCCGCAAGCACCGCCACCGTGCTTTTTCCCACGCCACCTCCAGCACCCACCACGGTAAGGACGAACGCTTCTTTTCCGGGGTCGGCTTTCTGGGCCGTTACGCTGGACGCGCTTGCCTTGACAGGCTGTTGCAGGGGCTCATTTCGCACCGAACAGCCTGCAGGTCGATCGATTGCGCACGCCTGCAACGCCTCGCCTTTGCACTGGGCGTATCGCTTTACGAACGCCGGGCGATCCATGACCGCGTCGATGCCCGCCGCCTTGGCGCGGCTCATCAACGACCCCGTGCCTTGAAACGCCACCAGACAGACCTTCCGATGTGCCGCATCTCGCTTCATGGCAGCGGCCACATTGATGGGCTCCATGCCTTCGCATCCGACCACCCACACCTCGTGCGGATTCGATTGCCTTGCTTGTTCGCGAGCCTGCTGGGCGTTCCATTGCACCGACAGCCAAGGCTGCGCCGTCAGATCCTCCCCATCCAAACCGATGAGTTCCGGCATTCCAACGCTTGCCTCATCGGCACACAATATGATTCCCTTTTCCATCGTCACTCCTTTTCGGATGTCCCCGGCAAAGCGAAATACAGATCGGTCTTCTTCATGGCGGCAATGAACCCTTCAACCTTCGAAGGCTCGATGGCAACGGTCACCCAGGCATCTCCCGACGATTTCGCCGTCGAAGATGCCTGCAAGACCAGCACGTCTTGCGCCAACAGCTTGGTTGAAGAATCCCCCGCTGTGTACACGTTCACACGGGCACCTGCCTCCAAACCACCGCCCACTGCCTGCGATTGGCGAACCGCCACGGTTATCGCATCCATTCCCTCAGGAACTGCCAAGCTGTCACTGGTCCCCGCAAAGCGTCGCTGCGTAACCACTTCCCCTGCGGCGATAAGCGATGTGGCCGCCTTGCCCTCAATATCCGATGCGGAAGAAACCGAGCCGTCGGGAAGCAGGTCGGCCACCCAGAGACGTTGCATCGAATTGGAATCGGAAAGCGTTTCTCCGGGAGCGATGTCGCGCGTGGCGACGCAGACCTCCACTTGGTCTCCGCCATAGCGCTCCAAGGCATCGGCTCTCTGCCGTTCATATCCTTGCGAAACATCGTTGAGATACAGCAGCACCGCCGCCGCGCACAGCACTCCGCATACGATTGCCAGCGCCATGGTTTTCCCCTTGGCCATGCTGCTCCTTCCGACACGACGAGCCAACGCCCCAGCAAAGGCGCAACCGCGCCTCCTTCTGAAAACACAAGGCAATCATCCTCGGAGCTTTTTGACGAATTCCTCGCCGTTTTCCAACATCGCACTTGCGAAAATCTTCCGCCGGCCATGCAGCCGGCTTTCATCGACCTTTCGGAATTTTTGACGCACATGCCGCCAAGCAAAAAAGCGCCCCGCCGAAGCGGAGCGCTTTTTGCGCATCTGCAGCGCTGAAGCGTTGCAGCTGAAACCGACGATCTTACAGAGCCGATCGATAGATTTCGCGACAATCGTCCATACGCAGCACTTTGAAACTGCCGAATGCCTCACCTTTGTTCTGCTGCAGCGTAGGCAGCAATCCTTCGATATCCCCCTCGGACACTCCAAGCTCGCCCAGCGTGGAAGGCATGCCCAAGCTGGTGAAGAATCGCTGCGTGGCCTCGATGGCACGACGCGCATCGGCGTTGGCGTCTTCGGTGGGCTGAATACCGAACACCTCGCGCCCGTACAGCGCGAACCGCTCGGGGTTTTCCGCATACACATAGCGCATCCAAGCGGGAAAAAGCACCGCCAAACCAGCGCCGTGGACGATGGTGGGGTCGAACGCCGAAAGCTCATGTTCCAATCCGTGCGTAGCCCAATCTTCCCTGCGTCCGCAGCCGGCGATGCCGCAGTGTGCCAGCATACCGGTCCACATGATGTTGGCACGCGCCTCGTAGTCGTGCGGCTCCTCCATCACACGCGGAGCATGGCTGCAGATGGTCTTCATAAGGCCCAAGATCATGTTGTCAGTCACCGAGACCGTGGGGCTCTCGCTGAAGAACCGCTCCAGCAGGTGGGCGAACATATCCGTGCAGCCAGCCGCCGTCTGGTACGGCGGAAGGCTCATAGTGAGCTCGGGATCCATAAACGATACGCGCGGGCGCAACAGCGGGTTGTTCATGGAGCTCTTGAGTCCCAGTTCGTCATTGGAAATTACGGTGAATTTGCTCGCCTCGCTGCCCGCAGCGGGGATGGTGAGCACCACGGCCAAAGGCACGGCAGAATCCAGCGGCACGCAACCGCGTCCCTCGTGGGAATACAAATCCCAGACATCACCATCATAGGGAACGCCGGCCGCCACGGCTTTCGCAGAGTCGATGACGCTGCCGCCGCCCACAGCGATGATGAAATCGATGCCCTCTTGGCGCACGGTGGCGATTGCACGACGCACCAAGCCCACTTCCGGATTGGGACGCACGCCGCCCAGTTCCACCGATTCAATGCCGGCAGCGTCCAGAGATTCAATCACCGTATCGAGCAGACCGCTGGATTTGACGCTTCCCTGTCCGTAGTGCACGAGCACCTTGCGCGCACCCAGTTCTTTGAGCTTTGCACCCACTTGTTCTTCCACGCCGCGCCCGAACACAAAATCGGTCGGCGCGCAAAATTCGAAGTTTTCCATGCGGTTCTCCCTCCCAACATGTCATCTAATCCAAGGCGCCATGATACCGCAGCAAAGCATGCACAGCTTGCAACCGACGCATATTGATACAATAGGACACGTTGATCGGATTGTCTTAGATGACCGAGGGGAACGAGGGGACTATGTTCTGTCCGAACTGCGGAAACCAGATAGACGATACCGTGTCGTTTTGCACGCACTGCGGCGCCCCTATCGAAAACGGCACCTTGGAACCCGAGGCATCTTCGACGCCGCATCAAACCAGCGATGCCGCCGAAAGTCCTTCAACCCAGTCCGCAAAACCGCCTGTCGGAACGAAAACCGATTCATCCTCTAAAAGGCGAGCCCCGATGATTGCCGTCATAATCGCAAGCGTCCTGGTCGTGTTGGTGCTGGGAAGCTATTTGCTATGGCAGACCTTCATGGCGCCCTCCTCTGCAACCACAACGCACGCCATCGTGCTTCCCGTTGAAGCCGAAGGCTACAGC
This sequence comes from Eggerthellaceae bacterium, assembly GCA_040774885.1. Lineage (GTDB taxonomy): Bacteria > Actinomycetota > Coriobacteriia > Coriobacteriales > Eggerthellaceae > JAXGTO01. The sequence goes on from JAXGTO010000007.1 coordinate 26,301, forward strand.
GATGCCACCAGCACCCCCATCCCCCTGCAAGTGACCGGCACGACGTCGGCCGGCGAAGAGATAAACGAAACCGCCTATCTGAGCGCCGATGGAACGGGCCTGAAACTGGAACCTGGCACTTATTCTGTGCAAGTGGCCGCCTCGCCTTTGAGCGAAGACGGGACCTTCTACGAAATGCCCGATGCATCATACGAGATAACGGTTGGCAACGATCTGGCGGCTGGAGAATCACTGTCTTTGCCTGACGGCCAAGCGGTAAAACTCGACGTGGCCGACCCGACCACCGTCACCGACCAGCAGCGGGCCGATGCCGAACAGTATGCAGAGGCCAGCGGAACGAACATCGATATCGATGCCGCTACGCAAGCCACCGACAATTTGCAGGCATGCTATCAGGCATATGACGAAGTGCTTCAGCAATATGAAACCGCCGTCAACTCTAATTTCGCCACCACGGGTTCGCTGGTGGGCACTCATGCGAACATACCTGCCGACAACTTGAAATACTACGAATATGCAATGGTCGACATCAACGAAGACAGCATTCCAGAACTGTTCATCCGCGGCAAATCAGAAGAAAACGATGAAGGAATCATCCTCGACTTGATAACGTTTCGCAACGGATCCATTGCGCGTATCTGGGATGGCGCGCTTAGTGAACGGTCGGCTTTCACCCTTTGCGAAGACGACACGCTGTACTATCGCGGAAGCGGAGGGGCGTCACGAGGCACCTCAGCCATTTATCGTCTGCCCAGCGAGGGGACATCGCTTGAGGTAGTTGAAAAGGTAGAGTGGGACGCACCGGGGGCCGATAAGCCCGTTTACACTTACACCGATTCCGCAGGCACCTCTCGCTCCAGTTCCTCGGACGAAGCGAATGCGTTGCAATCAAAACACCCCGCACGCACCGACATCACCTGGAAGTCCGTCAACAACTACACCTCTCCCACCGCCAACCAATCGACGGCCGGCACTGCCGACTCAGCTGCAGCGCAGCAGACGGCGCAAGACTTCCTCACTGCTTGGTTCTCGCAATGGAAGTTCGTCGATGGAAAAATGGTCACCATCAGCTCCGACACGCGTGCCGACAGTCTGAAGCACCTGAACCCGAACACCTCTTTTTACCAAGACTTCTCCAGCGGAGGCGTGGGCAGCTTCAGCTACAAGAGCGTGGCAACCTGCTGCCTGGAAACAACGGCCCAATCTATTGGGTCGGGCGTGTTCCATTGCGGCGTGCGTTATTGGGGCACGCAAAATACCTTCACCGAAGACGAGATCAGGAGCACGCTGGGCGACGGAAATTGGATGTATTTCGACATCACAGTAGGGTCCGACGGACTGATCTCAAACGTGGTTAAAAGTTCATGATGATGAGGAGATTCTGACACGCCACGACAATTATGTTAGCATTTCACTCCTATTAATCGATTTGAAGAGCTCTGCGACGATTGGGTGATCGGCGTTTTGCGCCTCAGGATCAATCGGGTGGAATATGGGTACTGTCGTTGTCGTCATCGGGTTTATCGTAGCGTTCGCTTTCGTCTTCTTTGGAATAGACGATCTGTTCGTTGATGTGTTCGCACTGTTCAAGCGGGCAAAACCAGAACAGCTCGATCTGAAAGGCCTTGAGCGCAAACCACCGAAGATGCAAGCCATCATCATCGCCTGCTGGCATGAAGATGCCGTCATCGAATCGGTTGTGGACAATCTAGTGGCCTCGATCCAATATCCCGCAGACCAATACCGCGTGTTCATCGGCACCTATCCCAACGACCCCGCCACCCAGGCGGCCGCCGACCGCCTGTGTGCGCGCCACGACAATGTGGTGAAATTGGTAAATGCCACCGAAGGACCCACCAGCAAAGCCGATATGCTCAATTATGGATTCACCGCCATCCGAGCTTACGAGAAAGCCCATACCCTGCAATTCGCAGGCGTAACCATCCACGATTCAGAAGATGTGGTCCATCCCTTCGAACTGCGCGCCACCAATGATCTGCTCGATGACCATGAAGCGCTCCAATACCCCGTTTTCCCGCTGATGCGTCTACCGCGTTTGCGCACCTTCTTCCGCACGCTCACATCAGGCACCTATGCCGACGAATTCGCCGAGCACCATTATCGGACCATGGTGATGCGCGACTCGCTTGCCTTCGTCCCTTCCGCGGGCACCGGGTTCGTTCTGCGCCGCGACGTGTTCGAGGCTTTCGAAGGTGAAGACTTGCTGCCCGATGATTGCCTGACCGAAGATTACAAGCTTTCACTGCAGCTTGCATTCAAAGGGATCAAGGTGCATTACGTATTGGAACGCCTGCCGCGCATCGATGAATCGCGCGATTCCAGCTGGGACCATATTGCCACCCGTTCCATCTTCCCCTCGACATTCAAAACCGCTGTGCGCCAAAAATCACGCTGGGTGTACGGCATCACCATGCAAAGCGCCAGCTTGAAAGACGTATTCGGTCGCAACAACCTCACTGTGCTCGAGCGCATCTTTTTGTACAAGGACCTGAAGGCCAAGTTTTCCAATTTCGTGCTGGTTCCCGGCTACCTGGTGTTCGTCTATTTCGTCTGCCAACTCATCTGGCCCGACCTGCCCGTCATGTATCCGACTTGCACACCCGGATGGTGGCTGTGCATCATGTTGCTCCTGATGATGATCGAGCGTCAGGTATTGCGCGGAAAAGCCCTGCTCCACATCTATGGCAAACGGCAAATGGCGCTCGCCTGCTTGCTGCCTCCTTTATTCCCCATTCGGCTGATCTGGGGAAACATCATCAACATCTGCGCAACCGCAAAGGCATGGTGGCAAAAAGCCACCCTGCGCCGCACGAATCGCAAAACGGAATCCGAATCGGATGTTCAAGAAGCTGCGCCTTCCGTCGATCCGCTCGATGCAGTGCTCGACGACGAGAATATCCCCGTAAAACCCGAATGGAAGAAGACCGATCACGAGTTCTTGCCGACTGAAGTGCTACGGCGCTATCACAGACTCCTCGGCGACTATCTGCTGTTGTTTGAGTCCGTGGATGCAACCGACCTCAAAGAAGCCCTGAAGGCATCGCAAGAAGAAAAGAAGCCGCTGGGGTCCTATCTCATAGAAAACTCCGAAGCCACGCCGGATCAAGTGGCCTCGGCGGTAGCGGCACTCGACTGCACGGTAGCTCTGGGGACCGCCTGCGAAGACGGAACACCCCTCCGACTCTCGCCGTGCACAGGATGCAACATTCGAGAGTGGCAAACCCTTCACGCGTTGCCGCTCTTGCACACGGCCGAAGGATGGGTGGCAGCATTTCCGCAAGACGAAGCTTCCAGCATGAGCAGGGTGCATGAAGGCGCAGTGTTTCCCGTAGTGGCTGTCGAAAGCGCCATTGATGCAGGGCTGAACGAAACGAGCCGCACCGCCATCGACGGCAGCGAAGAGGTGGCGTCTCTGGTCGACGAAGGCATCATCACCTTGGCCCAAGCAGGACTGGTCGTCGGCTATGCTTTGAACCTGCAGGCACGGTGCCGCACCGTCATGGACACGATGGGAATCGCGCTTTGAGGAAAACGAAGCGGCCGCCCAAAGGCGGCCGCTTGGCAATCGAGTGGTTCTGCGACCCCGGGGTTAAGCGGTGACCAGCGGACTCGCTTGGTTGTACACGCGCGCAGCGTATTCCTGGTCCAGATCGTAGAGGGCCTTGGCATTCGACCCAAACAGGCGCATCTTATCTACCATGTCGGTGGCGTTCTCTTCTTCTTCGCCCTGCTCGGTGATGAACCAATCCAAGAACTTCATGGTGCGATAGTCCTTTGCCGTGTCAGCGGCCGTGTAAATGTCGTTGATCAGGCTGGTAACGTACTTCTCGTGCTCCAAACCGGCTATCAGCGGATCGATGTTCTTCTTGAACACCTTGTCGGGCTTGGCGATGGCGGTCATGGTCACCTTTTCGCCGGAAGCATGCAGGTAGTTGCGCAGGATGAGGGCATGGTCGCGCTCTTCGGCAGCTTGGATCATGTACCAATTGGCGTAGCCCTTCAGGCCTTCTTCCTCATAGTAGTCGGCGAAGGTCATATAGAGATAGGCCGAATAGAGTTCCTTGTTGATCTGCTGGTTCAAAAGCTTGCGCACTGTTTTATCCATGACATCTCCTGTTCCGTATATTTCTTATTGCGACAATATCCTAACACTAAATGGGCCCCGCAGGATATCTGCAGGGCCCATCGTCATCGTTGCGACACCTTTGCTTGCATGATCAGGAAACGATCACCAGAGGAAGCGCAGCCACGATGATCAAGTAGCGCAGCAGGAAGCCGCCTACCAGCACACCGCATTCGCCGAAGATGCTCAGGTACTTCGAAGCCGTGGAGGTCTCGATCTTCTTTGTGATGTAGATCGGGTACGCCTCGATGCACGTCGGCACGATCAAGCCGATGATGATCAATCCCAGCCAGAAAGCCGGGGCGTAATCCCCCATGACCAAGCTCATCACCGATGCGTTGGCGGCATCGCCATCGGACGCCACGACGAACAGCAGCGCCGCGATGAGGACCAGCTCGGTGATCGGCAGGAAGAAGTGGACCTTCTTGACGTTCCACATGCGCTCGAATTCGTCACGGCACACAATCAGCGATCCCAGCATCACGCTGGCAGCGCCGGTCGAAACGGCCGAGACCACGAACAGCACGGGCAGCAGCGGGTTGTTCCACAACGGATAGGTGTGGACCACGCCCAGCAGCACGCCGGTGTAGGCCGCCACGGCGAAGCCGAACAGGCAGCCGGCCCAGTTGAGCCAACGAGGCACGTTCGCATTGCGCAGCTCCATGATGGCCACGATGAGCGCGATGACCTCGAAGATGGCCAGAAACACGACGCCCCAGGTCATAATCGAGCTGAAGTTGGTGAGCAGCAGTGCGAAGCGCATCGGGTTCAAGAAGCCGCCCTTTGCGTCGAACATCAGCAGCACCAGACCGACAGCCACCACGATGGGGGCCACGTACCGACCGATCTTGCGTACCGTGGTGCTTTCGGGATAGAGCCACTGCGCGAAGGCGGAGGTTATGAATGCGCCGCCGCCCAAACCTGCCAGAAACAGGTACAGTGCGATGGGCGCATCCCATACCGGAGTAAATTCCATCATCATCACCTCACGTAGTAGATCTTGGCCTTGGTCAAATCGCCCGCGATCGGTTTCGCGTTCAATTCGACGATGGCCTTTGACAGTTCGCTATCGGGGTCATCCAAATCCCCGAAGATGCGCGCCCCCGTGAGGCAGGCTTCAACGCAGCTGCACATGGGCGTGCCGTCTTTAGCCGACACGGTGCAGAAACGGCACTTCTCCACGATGCCCGTTTCTTCATTGCAGACACGCGCGTTGTAGGGGCAGGCCGCCATGCAGTACTTGCAGCCGATGCAGCGTCCCTGGTCGATGGCGACGATGCCGTCTTCGTTGGTGTACGTGGCACCGGTGGGGCACACCGCCTGGCACGGAGCGTCTTCACAGTGCATGCACTGGATGGGCACCGTTTCGACGCTCACGTTGGGATACGTGCCGCGTTCGCGCTCTTCGTAATGGATGAAGTTGTCCTTGGGCCCCAGATCGTTCTGACGATGGCACGCCATCACGCAGGCATAGCACCCGATGCACTTCTTGGTATTGATAAGCATTCCGTAACGGGCCATCATGCACCTGCTTTCTTCACCGTGACGCAAACCTCATGCGTCATGGCCGCCCCGTATCCTGGTTCGATATGGAACGGAACGTAATCCATCGGGCGCAATCCGACGTCATAAGCCGTCTTCTGCTCCTTGACCGTGCAACCGTACGCACCAGGCATGAACAGCACGCCCGGTTTGATGCGCTGCGTCACCTTGGCCCGCGTGGTACCCGAATGCTGGTCGTTGGTGATGGTGATATCGTCGCCATCGGAGATTCCCAGGCGATCGGCATCTTCTGCAGAAATCCATGCGGCCGTCAGGTTGTAGTCCTTGGTCAGCTGCATCAGCTCTTCGTTGTCGGCCGTCATGGTGTGACTGTGAATGGCCTGTTTGCCTTCGATAAGGCGCAGCTCGTTGCCCAAGGGCTCGGTGAGCGGCTCAATCCATTCAGGTGCCGCTGACAAACCCGCCTTCGCGCAGTCTTCGCTGGTGAAGTCGATCTTGCCGGAAGCGGTCTTCCATGTGGGAGCCGTGCCGTATTCGAACGCCTTGTCGTTGAAGTAGATGGTGCCGTTGTTCACCAGAGCGTCGTAATCGACGTCGACGGAGGCCAACTGGGCGCGCGCCAAGTCCTCTTCGGAAAACTCGAAGTACTGGCCCACTCCGCATGCTTCGGCCAAGCCGCAGAATATCTCGTCTACCGGCTTGGTGTTGGGATGGACGACATCGAGCACCTGGTTGCGCATGGCAACCGCAGGCACCTTGCCGCCGATGAATTCAGGCAGCTCGCTGCGTTCCAGATAGCTGGTGTCGGGCAGCACGTAGTCGCACAGCTTGGCGGTTTCGCTCATCTGCACGTCGATGCATACGCCCAATTCGAGGTTTGAAAGCGCCTCGGCGGCATAGGCCGGGTTGACGTAGCCGGCAGCCAGGTTGGAGTTGTAGAAGAACATGCCCTTGAGCTTGCCTTCATGCGCCAACTGGGTGGCATAGGTGTTGGAACCCATGGACGTGAGACCCAGCGGGTATTCCGAAGCGCCGGCGATTTTGCCATCGGGCTTGGGAACGCTGGGGAACTTGGTCTTGTCCAGGTCGCCCGCCGAAACGCTCGGCGGAAGCAGCGCGCCGCCCTTCTGGTTGTAGCAGCCCAAAAGCGCGTTGAACAACGCGATGGCGCGGGCCGTTTCACCGGAGTTCTTGTACTGGCAACCGAACGCGCCACGCCAACCGGGTTCGATGGATGCCGCAGGAGCGGCCTTGGCGAATTCATGGGCCAAGCGGTCGATGACGTTCGAATCGATGCCGGTGATTTCTTCGGCCCAGCTGGTGGTGTACTGGTTCATGGCCTTGGCGTATTCCTCGAAGCCGTTGCCGTTGGCCTCCACGAACGTTTTGTCGTAGAGCTCCTCTTGGATGAGGATGTTGCTCATGGCCAACACCAGCGCCTGATCGGTGCCGGGCTTGATGGGCACCCATTCATCGGCGAAGGTGATGGAATTGTTGCAACGCGGGTCGACCAGCACGATATGGGCCCCGTTGTCATGCGCCTTCTGCAGCGCGGCAACGCTGGCCGGACGGATGGCGTCGGCATAACTGCGTCCGATGAACATGGTCATCTTGGAAGATGCCACGTCACTGGAATACGTGGCTGCGCCGATAGCCAGCGTCATGCCCGATTCCTTGGAAAGATTGCAGGCAGCGCCATGCGTGTAGCAGTTGGGAGAACCCAACGCATTGATGAAGCGCTTGGAGTAGTACTTGCCCGAAGGACGGGGATCCTGCACCACGGCCAGCGACTGTGCGCCGGATTCCGAGATGATGTCCTTGACCTTCTGGCCGATTTCTTCATAGGCCTGATCCCATGAAATAGCCTCGAATTCGCCCTTGGCATTCTTTTTCAAGGGGTCGGTCAGGCGATCTTGGGAATAGGCGATTTGGGTATATGCGTATCCACGGGCGCAAATCTTGCCCTTGGCATAGGGATGCTCGGTATCGGCAATGCATTTATCCAGCTTGCCGTTCACCACATATGCCGTGAATCCGCATTTGCTCGAGCAGGCGTTGCACAGCGTATGCACTTGCGAGGTCTCGGGATGCTGTGAGGCCTCGTCAGCGTGCGCCTGCTGCCAAGCGCCGAAGCCAACGTAGCCCGAAAGCCCGGCGAGCGTTACCGCTCCCGCACTCGAGGCCAGAAAGCTGCGCCTGGTCATTGCGTGATCTGACATGATTGTTCCTCTCTTGCATTGATGGCGGATGGTTCCTGTGCGTGCGCCGGAATGACTTCGCCCAAATGCTCTATCGCTGAAAGAACCACATCTACCAAGGCTACGAAAAAGCATGAGCCATTGGGCAGTGACAGCAGTTTCAGCCGATAGTGGGTAAGCCATCCGAAGCGCTCTTGCGCGAATTGGCCAGCCTGCTGCACCATTCCCGAACGAAGCATCACGGCAACCATGTCGGTTTCCAGCGATAGATGGTCGGGGTAGGCACGGAAGGCATCCGGCAGCGTGAGGCCCATGGAAACTATCATGTCTCCCATGTAGCGGGCCGATTCACCGCCGTAGGCACCCGATGCATGTGCGGAGAACGGAATCGAGCATGCCAGATTGGAATCGTCGCGGTACAGCGATTCGACGGGCATCGCGCTTTGGGGCAACCCTCCGGTGAAGTGCTGGGCGCAAAACGTCCGGTACTCCTGGTAACTGGGAGGATTGTGAAGCGCCTCGACTGCACGAGCGGCAAGGCATTCGGAAAGCGAACCGCAACCCGTTGCCACGCGGCAGGCTTCCAAGAAGCCGGCCCATGAGCGGCATTCGGTCATCGCCGTCCATTCGGCTTCGGACGCGCCACCGAAACAACGCGAAATAACGGAGTACGCTTCGGCCGTACGCAGCGGGTCGATGGCCCAACTGGCTGATTGTTCTTTTCTCCTACGCATGATCGGCATCCGCTAGCGAACGAGTCCGCCGGTCAGTTCTTCGGTCGAGACAATGCCCTTGGTGATGCACTCTTCGGCAATGTCTTGCCAATCGATGAACTGGATGGCGCCATTGGGGCACTGCTCGGCACAACGGCCGCACGAAATGCACTTGGTGGAAACGCCGGCGGATTCATCAACGACGGGCATGTTCCAGGGGCACGACTCGTGGCACATGCCGCAACCGATGCACTTGGAGGTGTCGATGGTGCGCGCTCCGGTCTTGGAGTCGGAATAGATGGCATGCACCGGGCAGTTCTTGGCGCACTGCGGATCTTCGCACTGGCGACAACTCTTGATGGTGAACTGGCAGTTGCCATAGATACCGTCTTTGGTATCGGGGCTGGTGCCGTAATTGTAATTGGGCCACACGCGGACGCGCGCGGTCTGTTGGCTGACGTGGCCGTCATTGCGCAGGCTGCACATCATCTCGCAGCGCTGGCAACCGGAGCAACGGCCGCGGTCGGTGACGATCATCTTGAGCGGGGTGGTGGAAATCTCGATGCGACCGGAATCGATGAGATCTTGCGCCACGCCCCATTTGCCCAGGACGCCGCCTATGATGAGGCCGCCGACACCGCACCCGGCCATTGCCAGGACGTCGCGACGGGTCACGGTTTTCTTCTTGGAGTTTGCGGTGGAATCGGAATCCCCAGCGACCGGTGCGGTCTTCTGGGCATCCTCGTTCTGCAGATTGGTATCTGACATACGCTCTTCTCCCCCTCACTTCCTTCTTGTCTGTGAAGCTCTCTCTTTCGCGCTCCCAGCCGATGTCTGATCGACCTGCGCGCTCTCCCTCTCCTGCAAAATGGACATCACACAACATTTGGAATTGTGCCCTCTTCACGCGTGCGCGCATCACCTGCTTGAAGGTAAAACCTGCAACCACCTGCGTTTTCTGCAATTACCCCCAAAGAGGGTATGGACGTCATTCGCACCGCAGCATACTTACCGTCGACGAATCGATATTCGTCACTCCAGATGTTCCTCTCCGGGATTCACACAACAGAAATCACCGAGGAGATTTGGAGAATCAACATGGCTGATACGAAGTCGTATGGCTGGGCTGGGAAGATTCTGCGCGTCAATCTGACCACAGGATCCATCACCACCGAGCCCACCGACCCCTACAAGGCCTACATAGGCGGCATGGGGCTGGCCAACAAGATCATGTATGACGAAGTGCCCGCGGGCACCGAACCGTTCTCTCCCGAGAACAAGGTCGTTTTCGCCGTCGGCCCGCTGACGGCATCCGGCGTGCCCCTGGCCGGGCGCACCACCATCTGCAGCCTTTCCACCTTCACCAAGGACCACCTGGTGGTCGACGCCCACTGCGGCGGCATGATCGGCGCCAAGCTCAAGATGAGCGGGCACGACGCGCTGGTGGTCGAGGGCAAGGCCAGCAAGCCCGTCTACATCAACATCGTCAACGACAAGGTAGAGATCAAGGATGCTGCCGGCATCTGGGGCCTGGGCACCCGCGAGGCCACCGAGGCGCTGTGCCGCAAGGAGAGCGTCAAGGCCTGCGTGGCCACCATCGGCCCGGCCGGTGAGAACATGGTCCCCTACGCGGTCATCATCAACGCCCGCAACCACAGCGCCGGCGCCGGCACGGGCGCGGTCCTGGGTTCCAAGAACTGCAAGGCCGTGGTCATCGAGGGCGACGGTCCCGTGTACGTGAAGGACCCGCAGAAGGTGGCCGACCTCTCCGACTACATGCTGCGCGAGGTCATCGGATCCAACAACAACCACGTGGTCCCCTCCACCCAGCAGGAATGGGCGGAATACTACGACGAGGGTTCGCGCTGGACGGCCCAGAAGGGCGTCAAGTGGGAACTGGCCGAAGGCGGCGCGCTCGACACGGGCAGCCCGTTCGGCGGCGACGAGCCCAAGCCCGGCGAGCTCAACACCGTGGGCTACCGTTGCATGAAATCCACCAAGGACCTGGGCAAGGCAGCCAGCAAGTACACCATCAAGATGAACGGCTGCCACAGCTGCCCCATCCATTGCTACAGCGACCTGCGCAATGAAGACAGCAAGGAAAAGGGCGGTTACGAGACCACGGGCAACACCTGTGCAGCAAACTTCCCCTGGCTCTACCTCAACAGCATCTTGAAGACCAGCGACACCATCAAGGACAACCCGGATGCTTTCATCCTGTGGAACAACGTCATCACCTCGAAGATGGACGACGAGGGCCTGTGGTGCAACTACGCGCAGCTCTATCGCGACATCGCCCACTGCGTGAAAGACGGCGTGTTCGAAAAGGCGCTGCCGGCCGATGAGTACGCCCAGTATGACTGGGATAAGTTCAACAAGAGCGACCCCACCATCATGGTTCAGATCATCGATGCCATCGTGCAGAAGAAGGGCGAGATCGCTTATTTGGGTCACGGCCCGTTCGTATGGTGCGAGCGCTGGAACGACCAGGATTGGTTCAACACCAAGGCTTCCCAGCTCATCAGCCCGCGCGGCTGGCCCGTGCACCATGCTTTGGAGTGCTTCGGCCAGGTAGGCGAGCTCTACAACATGATGTTCAACCGCGACGACATGATCCACTCCGCCGTCAACTTCCAGGGTTGCGGCCTGCCCTACGAGATCAAGCAGCAGATCGCAGAAGAGGTCTGGGGCGGCGCCGATGCCATCGACCCCGAAAAGGATTACACGCCGATGAACGAGCACAAGGCGAACTTCGCCTGGTGGAGCATCGTCACCGACGTGCTGCATGACAGCCTGACCCTGTGCAACTGGGTATGGCCGATGACCATGAGCCCCACCAAGACGCGCGATTACCGCGGCGACTTGGACCTGGAAGCGGACTTCTACAAGGCCGTTACCGGCGAGGACGTGACCACCGACGACCTGTATGAAGCGGGTGCCAAGATCATGACCCTGCAGCGCTGCAACACCATGCGCGGCATGGGCACCGACGACTTTCGCAACGTGCACGACGTGTACACCGAATGGTCGTTCACGCAGGATCCGGACATCCCGGTGTTCACCAAGGGCACCATCAAGATGGACAAAGACGACATGCAGACCGCTCTGACCATGCTGTACAAGAAGTTCGGCTGGGACGAGACCAAGGGCTGCCCCACCGCCGAGCTGCTGGACAGCTACGACATGGGCGACGTCAAAGCAGACCTGCAGAGCCACGGCCTGATGTAAGGCCTGCGGCATATCCGCAGCAAGCGAAGGAGGCGCATCGGAATATCCGGTGCGCCTCCTTTTTATGCGTCTGCGCCGTCAGCGCCCGCAGCAACCCGATGCTTGCATCCCTTGGTTCATTCGCCCTGCTGCGCCCGATGCCGCGGCATCGAAAGAGTCATCATCGAACTGCGCTTCGACTGGCGCATTGGGCTACGACGTGTAGTCCTGCAGGTAGTCCAAGATGTCTTGGCGGGAATGCAGACCCGTCTTCGAATAGATGCGCTTGATATGCGCATGCACGGTGTCGGGGGAGATGAAGAGCTCTTCCGAAACCTTCTTCTGCGTATAGCCCAACGCATACAACGAGAGAACCTCGATTTCGCGGTCAGACAGCATGAATTGCGCGCCCATTTCTTCGGCATTGTGCTGCATAGTGGCCTGTCGCAGGCCGCTGAACCCCTCAACGTCGCTATCGATGCCCATAAGGCGCTCCAACGGCACCTTGCGCGCCGGCTCTCCCTGCACTGCCGGCAAGCTATCGGTTCTGAGCACTCTGATGAGCATCAAGAACATGAACTGCGTGGACAGCATGAGCAGCCCCGCCATGAGCGCGCACATGGCGGGCCCGTTGGGACCAACGAAGGCGGACAGCGGACCCAGCGCCATACGGGCAAGAGCGCGCGGCAGCAAAAATGCCGCAAATCCGCCGATGCAGTAATAGTACGGGTCACGATGCCCGAAGTTCATGAACGAAAGCATGATGTACCAGGTGAACACCACCATCATGGCGTTGAGCGACGTCGTGAACACCGCACCCACTTGAAGCGAGTCCGGGAAAAACGTGTACATGATGATAGCCACGCACGCCAACGCCTGCATGACGATCCATATGCCCACGGTCATGACGCTTTCAACCTTGCGCAGTACCAGAAAGACAACCGCCACGCAGATGACGATAACCAGCAGCATATAGGCAATTCGGGTGCCCAACGTGAAGGCAATGGAATTGCCCGCAGGATACCCACGCAGCATACCGATTACCAGAGACATGACCCCGACGCCCAAAGCGGTGGCAACCAAAAAGCGTTTGTTGGCGATGGTTCCCTTGACGAAAGACTGATAGTCGTCGCTTTGGTTGGGCGAATCGATCTGCACCGGCAAAGGGCGCTTGCGGGCGGCCACGATGAGCGGCAGCTGCGCAAGAGCGAATACTGCAGCAACGATATTGGCAACCAAGGCCGGAAGCAACGCCGTGATGAACAACAGGACTTCGCTGATAGCCAGGGCAGAGAACAGGAAGACCACCGCGGTGGTGGTGGAAGCGCCGCGACCCCGGCGCAGCCAATACGACAGCGTGAGAATGCCGATAAGCTCATTGACGGCATTGAGGATGAAACGCACCGTGGTGGATGCCCCGATCTGGGGAACGAGCGACAAAGCAACCAAGACCACCGTCTGGATGACGATGCACGCGTACATGATGAGAGTGGTACGACGACGCCCCAGGTGGACGTCACGCCCTAAGAAAATGAACAAAACGATAATCAGGGGAATCATGCTCACGATGGTGGCGCCATCGGTGAAAATGCCTTCATCGGTGCTTACGTAGCTGCCGTAGCTCCCCACAATGATCGAAAGGCGCGCAAACACCAAGCCCAGCACCGTGGGCCAGAGAAAACCGACGGCCGCTCGGCCGCCGGGAACCTTCTTTTTTGCAACGGCTGCGCCATGAAGATGCGCCGAGTGCTCGGTTTTCGCCACGCAGTCCCCCTCCAGTAGAGTGCGTCACCCTGCTCGTCTTACCTCCATCCTACCATTACCTGCAAGCACCTCAGCCGCTCTCAACGGCACCGTCTGCCAACACGCCCCCTTGACGGCGAACAGCCGGCAGGTAAAGTACTCGGTGACATATCGCCGTGCCCAAAGGAGCGCACATGAAGATCGCCATTCCCAGCGAGACCGATCAGGGCCTCGAGAGCATTCGCAGCGGACACTTCGGACATACACCCTATTTCACCATCGTCACCATCGAGGATGGAAAGGTAACCGGAGCAGAAACGATCAAGAACGTCGACCATGACGTCGCTGGATGCGGCGGAGTCATCGAATACGTTTCGGGATTGGGCGTCGACGGCATCTTGGCCGTGGGCATGGGCCGTCCGCCCCTGACCCATTTCACCGAAAACGGCGTGGACGTGTATTCCGAAACCCATACCCCCAAAGTAGGCGACGTCGCAGAGCTCTTCGCGCAGGGCAAGGTGGATCTGATGGATCCCGCCATGGCCTGCAACCATCACTGAGCACGCGTTTTCAGCCAACAATTCCTCCTTTACCCCCAAACAGGGGAATCCCCTGCTATGCCTTGCAGGCATAATAACTGCTGGAAAAGGAGGCAACCGTGCAAGACGATGAACAGACGACGTCCGCAGACCAAGCAGCTGCTGCGCAAAGCGACGATGCACCGCAATCGGAGCCCGCTGCGGACGAAGCCGTAACGCCCGAAGACGACTATGATGCCGAAGCAGCCGAGCTCGAAGCGCTCCAAGCGGCTTTCGATGATATCAGAACGCAGTCGGCGGACAGCCAGTTGGTAACCCCGGCGCGCTGGACCGAACTCGATTTGGTTCCCAAGCACATGGAAGGCCAAGAATTCGTAGATCGGGTCTTCGATTGCCTGGCGATGGCGCAGGCCGTCGTAGCCGAGCGCGAACGTCGGGAAGAAGCGGAAAAGGCCGCTCACCCTGCAACGCCCAAACGCCACCCCGCAAAACCGCCGCTGGGCATGCCGCGCGCCGAACGTGAAGCCCTGGCTGCACAATGGGCTGCCCAAGATGCGGCCGAAGCCGAAGCCAAGCCGGCGCAAGCCCAGCCCGCAACACCCGCCGAAACCGCAACGGCTGACGCAGACACCACCCAAACATCCGATACGTCCGATGTGCCCGAACCTCCCGTCCCCTGCGAGGACATAGCCTGGTTGGAAGGCGCACAGACCATGTATCTGTATTCGCGCGACAAGATGACCGACAACTATGCGCAGTGGTCGTACCTGGCCGCTGAAGACAATCCCGTCACCACCCTCGCCTTCTGCGCACGCGAGGAATCGCGCACCTACCCGCGCCCCATGGTGAGCCACTCGCTCACCAACGAACCCTTTGACTTGACCGAAGACCAGATCGCCGCGGCTTGGGAAGAATTGAAAGCATCCGACGCTTTCAAAGATATCGACACCTGCCAAGCCAGCAACGGCGACGTGTACTATTTCTCGACCGACTATCTGAGCCCAGCTCAAGCAAAAGCGCTGGCCGAATGGCGCTCCGTCGAAAAGAAGATGAGCCCCTAGCCTGCAATCCCGCTTTCAGCCAGACCCGATCCGCACCCGCCCAAGGAGACCCCATGCCCATCGATGATGTTCGCAACGTATACAAGGATATCGAAGACCGCCGCGTCATCCGTACCGAAGACGTCTACCAGATGCCCAACGAAAACGGCGTAGACGGCTACAGCGACAAGCTGTTGGCTGTAGTGGCCAACTACTGCAACAGCGGCGTTCCGGAAGGCTGCAACGCACGCGGCATGGCCGGCAAGAGCAAGCGCGGCGAAGTGGCCTGCCAGCTGTTCGGTGAAGTGGACGGAGATACGCAAACCATCGAGGCCATCGGCTTCAAGAGCCGCGGCTGCATCGCCATGACGGCGTGCGCCAGCCAAATATGCAATCTGGTATACAAGAAGTCTTTCGATGAGGCCATGTCCATCACCGCCCAAGACCTGATCGACAGTCTGGACGGAGTCCCCGCGTCAAAACGCGATGCGGCGTACTTCGCCACCGAAGCGGTGCGCGCCATGATCGGCGATTATTACTTGACGACCTGCGGCTCTTCACTTGAAGAGCTCGACAGCCATGTTCCCTGCGAAACCAATGGCATAGCCTGCTTGATGTGCGAGCACTGCAGCTTGCGCGACCTGCACGTCGACGCCAAGTTCGGGGTCTTGGACGACTAGTTCAGGCCCTCCAGCCAACCGGGACGCTCCACGCGCATCTTCTGGACCCCATGGCCGAAGACGCCGCTGGCAAATCCGCTGGTAACGGCGTGCTTGGCACACTCGATATCATCGACCACAGAACCGGCCATGCAGTCCACGCCATAGTCGTAAAGCACCGGCGCAGGCAGCACGCTGGGTCCCACCAAAACAACGCTGCCGCCGCCGCTGCGCGCCAGTTCCAGCAACCGCGGCATGGTCTTGTTGGTCAGGGTGATTCCCGTCATGAACGTGAAGTCCTGCGACGGAATGACGTATTCGCATGCGGGATCGGGATAATCGTCGCCGCGCGGATCGCGCTCCAGCACGGTAAGCTCGCATTCGTCAGCCAGACGCTCGATCATGGGGAAATGCCCCACCACGGTAACCTTCTTGCCCGCGCACAGGCCGCGATACAGTTCGAATCCGTCGTTTGATGCCCGGCTTTCAACCTTCATGCCCACCGCAGCGGCGTTCTCGGGCGTGGAATACCAGGCATTGAGCGCGGCAACGCCCACGCTAGCTTCCAGAAAGTTCCAGCTGACGGCACGACACGCCAAGTCACGCAGGGTCATTCCCGCAGAATCCTCGGACAAGCCATAGTTCCCCCGGCCTCCGCGCACCACCATGGACATTCCGCAACCGCTTTCGGCTTCCACCAATATGCAATGCATGCCGATGGTGACTTCCTTGACCCCGATATCCTCGGGCACACCGCCTATCAGGTCTTTATACAGGTTCCATGCGGCGGGCAACTGCGAAACCGCCTGCCAGTCAAGGGATTCTTCGTTCATTCCAGTTGCAGGCATTGATAACTTCCTTCCTATGCGCAAGTGGCGCGCGTCTTCAGAATGATCTGACGAGTTGCCGGGTAAGCGATGGTCTCATACAGAACTTTGAACAGCCATTGGCTGCCGATCATCGTCAACAGCACCGAGGTATCCACCGTTCCGGCGTAGGCGACGGTCAAAAAGACGATGGCATCCACCGCTTCGCCCACCGCCGTCGAGAAGACGCAGCGGAAGAAGAGGTTGGATTCGAACCGCTTCTTCAGCCGCACCATCACATAAGAATTGAGGATGCTGCCAGCCAGATACGACGCAAACGAACCCACCAAAATGCGCCACGACGGCATGAATACGGAAGCGAATGCAACACCGGATTCCGTGCTGTGGCCAGGCAGGTAGATGGCGATGGTGTAAAACATCGTGGCCAATGCGCTGGCGGTGAATGCAACGAGGATGGTCCGGCGCATCTTGTGGAACCCGAACACATCGGAAACCACATCGTTGATGATATAGACCACCGGATACAGCACGATGGAGCAGGGCATGGTGAACGGGCCTATGGTGAACACCTTGAGCGCAAGGACGTTGGACACCAGAAGGCCGCAACAGAACACAAGGGTGAACCCGAAATAGATGCGCTGGCTTTGCAGCTGGCGTTCCGCTTGATCCATGCGCCTCCCCTTTACGGCAATGGTCCGAAAAGTCGATTTCCGTTCGACGGACATGATACGCGATTCGACCGTGCATGCAGAGGGAAATACCCCGCAATCGAAGCGACGCATGTGCCGAATGCAGGAAGAATAGAGCGAATTGCCCCACTGAACAGCCATTTCATTATTCTCGTAACTTTTTATCCTTAGCTTCGAGTACGATAGCGATGCAAGGATAACCAAAGAAAGGGGCTCATCGTGGGTTCATATTATGCAATGGCGCAGATGTTTGCCATAGTAAGTGCCGCATTTATCGGCGTTCTCATCTTCGCCGGCATCGCGAGCATCGTGATTACCGTCATCGTCTACCGCAAGAACATCACTCCCTACGTCGACAAGACCCTCAGTATCAAAGACAAGTCGACTTGGGGACCTTTCTGGCGATTCGAGAACCTCTTGGTCGACAAAGTTCTCAAGGCACTCTACATCTTCAATTCCGTTTGCATCGCCCTCGCTTGCGCATTGATGCTGCTGGTGATCATCGTTGCATCCTTTATGGCAATGGGATCGGATATAGGAACCGGGTTCTTGGCTCTATTCTTGGGAATCATCGCCATGGTTGCCATTTTCCTTGTCTTGGAATTCCTCAACCGCATCAGCTACGAACTCGTCATCATGTTCATCAACCTTTGCCAAAACATCAGCGATATTCGCAAGAAGTACGTCGGAGCCCCCAGCCTCACCCCCAAGCGCGTTGTAGCGCCTATCGGAGCGAGCGTTGCCGGAGCCATCAACAAGGCCACGGAGCAGGCTGCCGCATACCAGCAGGCACCGACTGCTCCCACCGCACCGGCGCAGCCACAGGATGCTCCCGAGCCCCAGGACGCCCCCGGAACCTGGACCTGCCCTGAATGCGGGAAAACGGGCAACGTGGGCAATTTCTGCGGCGGCTGCGGACACGCCAAGCCATAGCATGCCGAGCCTCCGGACACAAAGAAGGGTGCCTTGCGGCGCCCTTCTTTGTGTCCGGTTCAAACGCGCCAGACAGCTTATGTGAATTGCTGCCGAGTTTGCTCTGCAACCAACCTTGCCGTGCAGCCTCGCCCTATCGGTATTCTGCCGCCAAGTCTTTGAAAGCCCGGGCGCTGCCGCTGATGGTGTCGGCCGATACGCAATAGCCCAACCGCACCCAGCCTGGAACCCCGAAGCTGTCGGAAGGCACCAAAAGAAGCTCGTGGGTCTTGGCGCGATCCGAGAACGCCTGCGCGTCGGGCTCAAGGGATTTCACCCATAGATAGAAAGCGCCATCGGGCGCGATGTATTCGAATCCCGCCTCATCCAGCACACCGCAGAGCAGTGCGCGATTCGATCGGTACGCCTCAACGTTGACCGGTTCGTCCACGCATCGCTCGATGACGCGCTGGAACAGCACCGGCGCGCAGATGAATCCCAGAGCACGACCGGCCCCGGCCACCGCAGCTTCCATCTTGGGAGCATCGAACATGCCGGTGGGCACCAATACATAGCCGATGCGCTCACCGGGCAGCGAGAAACTCTTGGACCACGAATAGCACACCAGGGTATTGCCGTAGAAGTCGGGAACCCAGGGCACCTGGATGTCACCATAGGCCAGTTCGCGATACGGCTCATCGGCTATAAGGAATAACGGACGGCCATATTCGGCTTCCTTCTGAGCCATGATGCGCGCCAGATCGGTGAGCGTCTCAACGGTGTACACCACGCCCACCGGGTTGTTGGGGCTGTTGATGATGACCGCTTTGGTGTGTTCGTTTATCGCCTTGCGCAGCGCATCTATGTCGATTTGGAAGTCGCTTTCGCGCGCGGGAACTTCCACGCACTTGGCACCATCGGCCTCGATCCATACTCGATATTCGGGGAAGAACGGGCTGATGACCACGATCTCGTCTTCGGGCTCGATGATCGCCTTCAGGCAGATGTTGATGGCGGCAGCGGCGCCACAGGTAAGATACAGGTTGTCCGGCGTGTAATCGGTAGCATGGCGGCGGTTGAGTGAATCGGCGATGGCCTTCCTGGTGGAAGGCAGGCCGCCGGCGGGCGAATAGGCATGCACCTGCTGAGGAGGCAGGGCGGCCAGCTCGGCGATGGCCTTCCCGATGGCGGACGGCGCCGGCACGCTCGGGTTGCCGATGCTGAAATCGAATACGTTATCGTCGCCGATCTGAGCCTTGCGCTCCATCCCGTATGCGAACAGCTCGCGAATGGCCGAGGGAGCCTGGCCCAAAGCCAGCATCTTTTCGTTGATCATGGAATCCGCCTTTCAACCCAATGGAATGCTGTCGATTATAGCCCCACTGGATACGCTACACTCTTGAATTGAAAAGACAGCGATGCGGAAGGTGGTCGACATGGTGCAAACAGCAGCGAGCACTCCTGTTTTGAACGTTGCGGACGTAGTGGAATTGGAGCGGCGGATAGCCGCTTCGGGCACGACCTTGGCCCAGTTGATGCGCGCTGCCGGCACGGCGGTAGCCGATGCCGTGCGCGCTTTGGAACCCGAGCCCTGCCCTGTGTGCGTGCTGGCGGGATCGGGCAACAACGGCGGTGACGGCTGGGTGGCAGCTGAGTTGCTGGCCGAAGCCGGCTACCCGGTAACGGTGATCACGTCCAAAACGCCCGACGCCATTGAAGCGCAGCCCGCCCACGATGCGGCCATCGCGGCCATCGCCGCTGGCGGCGACAAGATCGACGTGCAGGTGCTTCCCAACAACGGCGTGGTGGCCAACGCGCTGCATCGCACCTCGGTCATCGTGGACGCATTGCTGGGCACCGGATTCGACGGCGGCACCGTGCATCCCGGCCTCGCCGCTTGGATTGGACGGGCGAATTCGGCACGCAGCACCTACGGCGTGAAGATTGTGGCCGCCGACGTGCCCAGCGGAGTTTCCGCGCAAACGGGACGCTTTGACGAGAACACCATCAAAGCCGACGTGACGGTAACCATGATGGTGGGAAAGCCGGGCCTGCTGATTCCCGCAGCTGCCGCTTATTGCGGGCGCATCGAAGTGGTCGACATCTGCGATTTGACGCCCTTCGCCGACTTCATAGAAGAGAAGCGCGTCCGCTGACAGCGGGATCGTAAGGCTGCAAGGATGCGGATTGCCCGCCAAGCAAACCGCCCGCGCCCTCGCAGCGTACCCAGCCAGCAGTGCAAGCCCCATTCCGCATTCCAAAGCAAACCGCCCGCACCCTCGCAGCGGACCCCGCCGGCGGTGCAAGCCCATTCCGCATTCCAAAGCAAACCGCCCGCACCCGCGACGAACAGAAACCGTGCCATACTTCGATTTTCTTTAAAATCGGAACAGAAAACGAGGTATAGCACGGTTTCTAGTAGAAGTTGACCTAGGAAGCATCACGCGAACTGGGACGATGCAACGACAGCTCCCACCAACGACCAAAAGATGATGCCATACCTCGATTTCCGTTCAGAAACACAGGGAAAACGAGTTACGGGATGATTTCTGCCTAGAAATGCACACGCAGCATTGGTGCTTTTCTGAAGGCACACCTCATTGCAGTCTCAAATGGCCCCGAAGATCCCGATCCATTCAATCTCTCTGCGAATTATGCTTGCATCGGCTCCGAGGGGCTGTTGATCGGCCGCTCCCGGATGGCCCTTTACTCCTGCCTCCAAGGCTACAGGTTGTGAAGGCACCCACGCGGATTTGCAATGCACCCAAGTGCGGGGAGATTCCATCTTGGAATTGCAGGTTGCAAGGGACCCATCGAGAAAACACCGAAATAGATCGCACGCCTACCCGATCAAGGCCTGAAAAAAGAAATCAGGTCAAAATCAGAATGGCGCCCACGCCTACCAGCATGATGTAGGTCACCTTCAAAAACACCTTCTGGCTGATGCGCTTTTCGATGAAGCTGCCCAAAAACGTGGCGGCTATCAGCAGCGGAATGCATACCACCACCAAGTCGACCACGTCCGAGGTCATGTTCCCCTGGCCGAAGGCGATGAAGGCGTAGATGAAGTTGAGCACGGTCCACACCAGGGAAAGCGTTACGCGGAAGGCGTCTTTATCCTTGATCTTCTGCAGCACGTAGATAACCAAAAATGCACCGCCCGAAACGAACATACCCTGGATGAGCCCAGCCAACGCCAGCACGATCCACAGCGCCCATCCGGGCAGCTCGTGTTCCTTTTTGGAAAGCAGGTTGCCCAGGCCCACGCAGAGCACCACCACGCCGTAGATCTTCAAAAGGATGTCCAAGGGCACCACGGTATCCAGCCAGATACCCAGCAGCATGAACACGATCATGACGGAGATGATCTTGCCGAATTCGCGCCAGGCAACGTTGCGGATGCCGGTGATCGCGATAAGGCCGCAAGCAAGAAAACCGCAGATGTTGAGCGTGGCGACCGACGTGGACATGCCCACCGTGGCCACCCCGACGGGCATGGCGAAGATGTTGCCGGCGAACCCGGTGACGGCTTGAATAGTGTAGGCGCCGAAAAAGGCCGCCCAGAACAGGTATTTCTGCATGAGTGATATAATC
This sequence comes from Eggerthellaceae bacterium, assembly GCA_040774885.1. Lineage (GTDB taxonomy): Bacteria > Actinomycetota > Coriobacteriia > Coriobacteriales > Eggerthellaceae > JAXGTO01. Next base: position 48,069 of record JAXGTO010000007.1, read on the forward strand.
CTTGTTTCTATACGCTGCGCAGAACATCCGTGCAGCACATGGCAGTGTAGCGCACTCAAGCAACGATTGCGTTAACGATGCCGTGCCTGCGATTATTTTACGTGGGCGCAACGTATGCTGTGGTATGGCATGCACGGGGAGAATGGAAACGATGGCTGCTTTCAGCATAACCATAGCGGGCGATTCGGCGATCAATCTCACGTTCGCCGATACCATCACGCCCGAAACCTCCACGCTCATCCGTCAAGCGGCAGACGGGCTTTCGCAAGATCCCGTGCCCGGCATCGTGGAATTGGTGCCCACCTTCTGCAGTCTGATGGTGTGCTATGACCCGCTGCAAATCGGCTACGACCAGCTGATCGAGCGGTTGCAAGGCAAGCTGCGCAACCTGGGAACCGTGGAAATGGGCGTGCGCCAGGTAGTGCATATCCCTGTATGCTACGGCGGTGAATTCGGACCCGACCTGGGAGCCGTTGCAGAACATGCCGGCTTGCCCGAACAAGAAGTCATCGACGTGCACAGCAGCCATGACTACCTCATCGACATGCTGGGATTCCTGCCCGGTTTCGCCTATTTAGGCGGCTTGGACCCGCGCCTGCACACGCCGCGCTTGGACGTGCCGCGCACCTCCATCCCTGCCGGCAGCGTGGGAATCGGCGGCGCTCAAACGGGCGTCTATCCACTGGCCAGCCCTGGCGGATGGCAGATCATCGGCCGCACGCCGCTCAAGCCCTATGACCCCGACCGCGAAAAGCCCATCTTGTACGAAGCGGGGCAATACCTGCGCTTCGAGCCCATCGATGAAGACGAATATCAAGCTATCGAAGCCCGGCTTGCGGCGGGAACCTACGAATACGCCATCACCGTAGAGGAGGACTGACGTGGGCCTCGTCGTGAAAAAACCCGGCGTCGCCACCACGGTTCAGGACATGGGCCGCATCGGTTATTTGGGCAGCGGCTTTTCTCCCGGCGGCGTGATGGATCGGCGCGCCTTCGCCATCGCCAACATACTGGTGGAAAACGACCCGAACGCGCCCGTGTTGGAATTCGCTTTGGCGGGCCCGACGCTGCGCTTCTCAACTTCGACCTTCATCGCCATCACCGGAGGCGATTTCAGCCCCACGCTCGATGGCCGCGAGATTCCCATGTACACTGCGCTGCAAGTGCGACGCGGCTCCATTTTGAGCTTCGGCGCCCCGAAACGCGGCGTCTACGGTTATCTGGCCATCGCGGGCGGCGGCGTGGCCGTCTCTCCCGTTATGGGCAGCGCTTCGACCAACCTCAAGTGCCATATCGGCGGCTGGCATGGACGCACGCTCGACCCAGGCGACTACCTGCCCTGCGCAACCAAAAGCATGGACTTCATGGCCAACCTGGGCAGCCACACCATGCCCTACGATTCGCTCTATCAGCAACCGGGTGAAACCGTGGTGTTGCACGTGGTGCCCGGCCCGCAAGATGACATGTTCACGCCGGAAGGCCTTTCCACGTTCTATGGGCATGAGTTCTCCACCACGGTGAAGTGCGACCGCATGGGGTTTCGCCTGGACGGCCCGCAGGTTCAGACCTTCGACGGCAGCGACATCATCAGCGACGGCATCGCCTTCGGAGCGGTGCAGATTCCCAACCATGGACGGCCCATCATCATGCTGGCCGACCGGCAAACCACCGGCGGCTATGCCAAGATAGGCACCGTGGCCAGCGTCGATATTCCCAAACTGGTGCAATGCCCCCCGGGCACCGTCATCAGGTTCTCGCCCGTAAGCGTGCAAGAAGCGCAGGATCTGCTGCGCTTGGAAGCGCGTCACTACGCCAAACTGGCCAAACAAGTCCGCCGCCCCTGCGCTGGAGGCACCAGCCCCCGCCGCACGGCACGACGGCTCATTCCCATTCTGGAAAAGCAAGCCCTCGCATCGCAGTACGATTCGCTGTGGATCGACGACAGCACGAAAAAGGAGCAGTAAATGGACAAGAAGACCACCGAGGCCATCGAAGAGCTCATCGGCATCATGGACGACGCGGAACTCACCGCGCTTCGCGTGCATGACGGCGACATGAAGATCGAGCTCGAACGCAGCCATTCACCGCTTTCATCCAACGCGTTGCCCGGCGTGGCCGAGCGCGTCGAGGCGCTGCTCAACGGCAAGACGCGCAGCCACGAAAACGCCGCGCTGCCCGACACGGGCGACGAAGACGGCATGCTGGTGCGCAGCCCCATGGTGGGCATGTTCTACGTTGCGCCGAGCCCCGATGAAGAGCCCTTCGCCAAGGTGGGCCAGGAAGTGCTGGCCGGGCAGACGCTGGCCATCGTGGAAGCCATGAAGATGATGAATGAGATAACGGCCACCGCCAGCGGTGTTGTCACCGAGGTCCTGGCCGCCAACGGCGCGCAGGTTGAATACGACCAGCCGCTGTTCCGCATCGCCACCAGCCCTGCAGCGCAGTAGGAACGGGGCCAGCCCATGTTCGACAAGATACTCATTGCAAACCGCGGGGAAATCGCCGTGCGCATCGTGCGTGCATGCCGCGCCATGGGCATCAAAACCGTGGCCGTGTACTCCACCGCCGACAAGCATTCGCTGCACGTGTATTTGGCGGATGAAAGCGTCTGCGTCGGTCCTCCGCAACCGCGCGACAGCTACCTCAACATCACCGCCATCATCGCCGCAGCCAAGGGGACGGGCTGCCAGGCCATTCACCCCGGCTACGGATTCCTTTCCGAAAACAGCACTTTTGCCAAGATGTGCCGCGAAAACGGCCTGGTGTTCATCGGCCCTACTCCTGAAGTCATCGACCGCATGGGCAACAAGAGCGCCGCGCGCAAGACCATGATGGACGCGGGCGTGCCCGTAGTGCCCGGGTCGCGCGCCGGCATCCATTCACCCGAAAAAGCGCTCGAAGCCGCGCGTGAAATCGGCTGGCCCATCATGATCAAGGCATCGAGCGGCGGCGGCGGAAAGGGCATGCGCATCTCGAACAGCGAGAGTGATTTCATCGAGATGTTCGGCATCGCCCAACGCGAAAGCGTCAATGGCTTCGGCGACAACACCATGTACCTGGAACGCGCGGTTTCCAACCCGCGCCACGTTGAAGTGCAGATCATCGCCGACGCAAAGGGCAACGTGGTCAGCTTGGGCGAGCGCGACTGCAGCGTGCAGCGCAACCACCAGAAGATGATCGAGGAAAGCCCCAGCCCGTTTCTGGACGATTACCCCGAAGTGCGACAGAGCATGCAAGACGATGCCGTACGCGCAGCCAAAGCCGTGGGCTACTCCAGCGCCGGCACCATCGAGTTTTTGATGGACGCCGATCGCAACTATTACTTCATGGAGATGAACACCCGCATCCAGGTGGAGCATCCCGTCACCGAGAGCGTCACGCGTACCGACCTGGTACAGGAAATGATCCGCGTGGCCGCCGGCGAGCCGCTCAGCTTTTCCCAAAACGACATCGTGGTGCGCGGCCATGCCATCGAATGTCGCATCAACGCCGAGCAGCCCGAGAAGAACTTCATGCCGAGCCCCGGCGTCATCGCGCAGATGCATCTGCCAGGCGGCAACGGCGTGCGCGTGGATACGGCCACGTTCGACGGTTTCGAGATCACGCCGTACTACGACAGCTTGATAGCCAAGATCATTGTGCGCGGCAGCGATCGACGCGAAGCGCTGGCCAAGATGAGCACCGCGCTCGACGAGATGGTCATCGTGGGGGTCAACACCAACCTGGACTTCCAGTATTCCATCCTGCAAAACGATACGTTTCGCGCAGGCGAGGCCGACACCGGCTTCATCGAGAAATTCTTGAAAGGCGAAGCCTAAGGACTCGCCTTTCACGTTCAAGAAGAGCGCCCTGGCGCGGCCCTCCCGCAGAATCGGGCATAAAAGGGAATCCGCGCCGAACCCGTGATTATACTGGCCTCAACGCTTTCGGATAGGAGTCGAACATGGAATTCGCCATACCTCATGACTTGCGCCAAGCCTGCCGCAGCGGAGAGTTCGCCGCACCCACCAGCGGGCTGTGCCCAGGGTATGCCCAGGCAAACCTCATCGTGCTCCCCCAGCAAGAAGCCTACGACTTCCTGCTGTTCGCCCAGCGCAATCCCAAGCCCTGCCCCCTGCTCGAGGTGCTGGAGACGGGTGACCCGCTTACTCGAACCATCGCGCAAGATTGCGACATCCGCTCCGATTTCCCTCGCTACCGCATCTATCGCGAAGGCATCATGACCGACGAAGTGACCGACATCTCCGACCTATGGCGCGACGATCTGGTGGCGTTCATCATCGGCTGCAGCTTCAGCTTCGAAAGCGAGCTGGTGGAAGCCGGCATCGAGATGCGCCACAACACCATGGGACGCAACGTGCCCATGTATCGAACCGGCATCGACTGCGAGCCAGCTGGACGCTTCTCGGGCAAAATGGTGGTGAGCATGCGGCCCATTCCCTATAGCCAGGTAGTGAAGGCCGTGCAGATTTCGGGCGCCATCCCCAAGGTGCACGGCGCACCCATCCATATCGGCGACCCGAGCGCCATCGGCATCCGCGATATCGACGACCCCGAATTCGGCGACCCCGTTGAAATCCATGAAGGCGAAGTACCGGTGTTCTGGCCCTGCGGCGTGACGCCGCAGTCAGTGGTGATGAACGTCAAACCGAAATTCGCCATCACCCACGCGCCCGGCCACATGCTGGTTACCGATACCAAAAACATCGATTTGAAATACTGAGACGCGCATTTCCCGCTTTTCTGCTTGAAATTTGCGATACGGTACGCCCAATTCGCCTGGAATTTACCTCATGTTTTTCGCCATCAGGCATTATGCTGCCGCGCTTTGCAAAAAAAGCGCGGATTCGCCCCTCTAGGAGTACCGTATCGAAAAAATACAGCAGAAAAGGGCGTTTTTGCGTTCTCAGATTCTAGAAACGCCAAAACGGGAACAGTTCACGCCTCAATGCACAACGCCGCTTGCTCATTTCAAAACCACCATTCGATAGACGTTTGCCCATCATCTTTGCAAGCAGGCGAGCCACCCGTTCCATTTCAAAGGGATCCTTGATCTGCTGCCTCGTCACGGTAACCGTCCGAATCCCCTTGCCCACGATTTCATTTCGTCGCACTCCATCGCGGAATATCCGATCGCTCCCGGTATGGAATTCATCGCTATCATACTCAACGGCGATTCCCTGTTGCAGCCAAGAGATATCGCAATACCGCGTGCCGCAACATGCATTGAGTACGGCCCCCGACAAGCCATAGCCTCCGAGCGCAACCGGCAAGGTGAGCAGAAGCGCCAACGAAGTCTCCATCGGAGATGCCGATCCCTCTAGGAGATAACGGCTCGCTCTGCGTGCGGCCTTGATTCCATTCGATCCTTTTATCGAAGCAAAGAACTGTGACGAGGATTCGACGTCCAGCAACTTGTCGCGTTTCATGAATCCACGCGCATCATCGGGCCGCATCGCGTAATTACCGCAAAACTCGAAACCGAGCTGGAGTGTTTCCACCAAAGTCGACTGTGCCGCCATCTGCAGCAAGCAGAATGCCGGCGAAGAAACCAAGCACCTCTCATCGACCCGGCAAAACATCCTCGGCTGAAGTGCACCATGCCAACTGCGACCTTTGGTTTGCGCCGTGTGTCGTCGCGACGTAGGCGCAACGAGCAATTCAAGAGGCCGCGTTAATCCGCTCAATTTTGCAGGCAGGCAATCCTCGGCCTCCACAGCACACGACGCACACCACTGCCACGACGCCGCCGTCTTGGCATAGCGAAAGGCTGTCGTCGACCAGCGCGGATCGCGCCAGAATTCCAGGGCAGTTGTGTGGCTCAATACAATCATGGCCGCAGAGTACCATCGCTGTTCCAGGAAAAATGCCGCACATGTTTTTCATCACCTCGTCGCCATTCCGTGTTGGATGTTTGCAAGGTTATGGCAAGGTTTTCGATGGGATCGGGCGCTTCATGGTAGAGTTCCCAGAAGAAACAGGAAAGGAGCCACCATGGACGTAGACCTCAATTGCGATTTGGGCGAGAGCTTCGGGCGCTATACGCTCGGGCTGGACGACCAGGTGATTCCGCATGTTTCCAGCGTGAACATCGCCTGCGGCATGCATGCGGGCGACCCCGTGGTCATGAACAAGACGGTGGCACTCGCCAAGCAAGCCGGCGTAGCCATCGGTGCGCACCCGGGCTATCCCGATTTGCAAGGATTCGGACGACGCGATATGGGGCTTTCACCTGATGAAGCCTATGCTTTCGTGCTCTACCAAATAGGCGCGCTCGATGCGTTCTGCCGCGCAAACGGCACCAAGCTGCGCCACGTCAAACCACACGGCCAACTGTACAACCGCTGTGCGAAAGACCCGGAGGTGGCCGGCACCGTAGCGCAGGCAGTGCTCGACTACGACCCCGAGCTGGTGCTGGTGGGCCTGGCCGGAGGCGTGCTTCTGGATGTGGGCGCGCAACTGGGATTGCGCACCGCCGGCGAGTTCTTCACCGACCGCAACTACAACCCCGACGGATCACTGGTTTCGCGCTCGGATCCGCAAGCGCTGATCACCGATGAGGAATTTGCCATCGAGCGCGTGTGCCAAGCCGTGAGCACGGGTACCATCGACGCCGTGGATGGCCAACCCCTCCACGTGAGCGCAGACACCATTTGCGTGCATGGTGACAACCTGCATGCGTTGGAGTTCGTCATCCGCTGCCGCGCCGCGTTGCGCGCGCAAGGCATCGGAATCAAGCCGGTAAGCGCCTAAGCCGAAATCGACAACTGACGCCTGCCTTACAGGCAGCGCTCGTAGACGGCGCGCGTGCTCAGTTGGCCGAAGGTGTTGCGCAGCTCGATGATTCCGCAATCGGCGAAGCCATAGCCTTCGAGCAGCATGCGCATAGGATGGTTGTCGCGGTACACATCGGCACGGATGCTGACTGCTCCGCCGGCCCGGGCGATGCGGTCGGCCTCTCCCAGCATGAAGCGACCCACGCCTGACCTGCGAGCCTGAGGGGCCACCGTCACCCAATGCAGAGCCGCATAACCATCCGTCCCTTCGCCGGCATGGTCGGCCGGCTGCGCATCGGACAAGCGCCAGGCGCCACTCAGGGGTTTGCGGTAGTTCGGGTCGCCCTGGAACGTGAGGGCGAACATCCCGATGGGCACGCCTTCGTCGTCTTCAACCACATAGGTCGACCCATGGTCTATGCTGCGGCGCAACCGTCGCTGCGATGGGTACCGCTTTGCGCCTTCATGGATGCCGAGCTCCGCCATAGCCGCATGGCCTTGGTCCAACAAGGCCCACAAGGCAGGTACGTCTGCAGGCACGGCACGACGGGAACGATACCATCCCACCAAAGACGCGCGCCCCTGAAACACCGGCAGCATCTCATCTTCGGTCGAGCCATCATCGCGCTGGGTTACCAAGAACACCATGCCCACGATGAGCGCGCAGCCCACCACGTCCCACACGGTTATGGAAGTTCCCAGCCACACAGCCGAAATCACCGTGGCGCTGACCGGCTCGATCGACCCCACCAGCCCGGCGCGCACTGGGCCCGCATCGTTGACACCCTGCAAAAACAACGTGTAGGCGCCCAGCGTGCCCACGATGACGATGGCCAGCATTACCCCTGCAACTTCGGGAGTCACCTGCACTCCCATGTTCCAGGGCTGCACGAACACCGTGGCCACCACGCCGCCGAACAGCATGGCGTATCCCGTGACCACGATGGCGCCCCACTTCTTCAAAACGCCGGTGGGAATAAGCGTGTAACAGGCCAGCGCAACGGCGCTCACCAACCCCCAAGCCAAGCCTTGCACCGGAAGGGAAATCTGCGTGAAATCGCCCTTGGTGGCGATGATGGCCACACCGGCCAATGCCATGACCAAGCCCAGAGCCTCGCGCGCATGCGGCGCCCGCGGCGTGGTGACGCACACGTACCCCAAGATGACCAACAGCCCCAGGCGCTCCAGCATGGTGCCCGTCCCAGCGTCAGTGTAGCCGATAGCCGACAGATAGCTCATCTGCGTAAGCAGAACGCCGAACAGCGCGAATGCGAGTATCACGCCAAGTGAACGCACATCGCGGGCCGCAGCGAACAATGCCGAGCGATCGCGAACCAAAGCGATGCCGATGAACAGCACAGCGGCCCCCAACAAGCGCACGCAGGTCACCCACATGACCGGGATGCCCCACATGCCTACCAGCAATTGGGCGCAGGTGCCGGAAAACCCCCAGCAAATCCCGCCAAGTGCCGCGCATATAACGCCGCGCAGCACCTTGTTCCCCGACTCCGCCCGCATCGCCTGCGCTCCTTTCGCCCGTTCTTCTCTAGCGCGCATTCTGGCAGGTACATGGCGCTGGGTAAAGGGACAGTTGGCGCCAATTGCCACTGGACACCTCGCACCCCCCGCCGCGCTCCCAAAGCCGACAGCAAGTTGAGGCGACTTTTTCGCGCACCAGACCGCTCCACTCTGGTAAAGTACGGTGATTCGAATGCACGTTGCCAGTCCGTTAAAACAGCAAAACACGGCGCAACGCTGCATACGGGGAAGCCCATACTGGGTTAAAGCAAGGATTGAAAGCATTCCAAGGGAAGGAGCACGCCAGTGAGCAAGTTCACCGACAAGCTCAAGAACATCGGCCCCGGCGCCCTGGTGGCGGCCGGCTTCGTGGGACCGGGAACGGTCACCACCTGTACCGTCTCCGGTGCCAGCTACGGCTACACCATGCTGTGGGCGCTGTTGTTCGCCACATTCGCCACCATCATCTTCCAAGAGATGAGCGCCCGTGTGGGCATCGTCACCCAGAAGGGCCTCGGCGAAAACATCCGCGACCGCATCCACAACAAAACCCTCATGTGGATTGCCATCGTCTTGGTGCTCATCGCCATCTTCGTGGGCAACATCGCCTATGAAACCGGCAACGTCACTGGCGGCATCTTGGGCGTTCAGGCCGTAGCACCCGACATCCCATTGGCAGCCATCGCCGTGGTCATCGGCATCGTCGGTTTCGCCATCATGTGGGCTGGCAGCTACAAGCTCATCGAAAAGGTGCTCACCGGCATCGTCATCTTCATGGGCGTGGTGTTCTTGGTGACGGCTTTCGCTTCGAGCCCTGACTGGGGTGCGGTCCTGGCCGGCCTGTTCACGCCGCAGCTGCCCAGCAACGACAGCAAGGGCCTGCTCACCGCCGTCGGCCTGATCGGCACCACGGTGGTTCCCTACAACTTGTTCCTGCACGCCTCGGGCGCCAGCGAGCGCTGGAAGGATCCCGAGCAGGTGAGCGACGCCCGCTTCGACACCATCTTGTCCATCGGCTTGGGCGGCCTGATCTCCATGGCCATCCTCATCTGCGCCGCCGCCAACATCTACGGCACCGGCACCACGGTGAAGAACGGCGCCGATATGGCGCAGGCCCTCAGCCCGCTTCTGGGCGACTGGGCCACCTGGCTCATCGCACTGGGCTTGCTGGCCGCCGGCTTCAGCAGCGTCATCACCGCTTCGGTTTCTGCCGCTTACGCCACCAACGGCGTGCTCGGCTGGAAAAAGGGCCTCAAGGATATGCGCTTCAAGATCGTGTGGATCATCGTCTTGGTGGCCGGCGTGGGCATGGCCATCTGCCTGGGAAGCAGCCCCACGCAACTCATCTTGGTTGCACAGGCGGCCAACGCCATCCTGCTGCCTCTCATCGCATTCTTCGTGATGTTCTGCGCAAACGGCAAAGACCTGGGCAAATGGCGCAACCATACCTTCGCTAACATCTGCGGCGTGCTGATCATCGTGCTGACGCTGTTCATCTGCTACCGAAACTTCTCCAGCTTCCTTAGCAGTCTTCAAGCGCTCATCGGCGGCTGACGCTGCAGCCAGCGCATTTCTGCATGAAAAAGGAGCGGGCCTTCGGGCCCGCTCCTTTCATTTCGCGCGTGGCAATTCGGGCTATGCGGAATACTCCCGCGTTGCGCCCGCGGCATCGGTGATGCCCCAGGTGCCGAAAGCGACATCGAATGCAACAGGTTGCTCGGCAGGAGCGTCGCCCTCTACATTTTCGGCAGCAGCTTGCTCGGCGGCAGCTTTCTGCTGCTCGTAGCTGGCGCGCGATGGCATATCGATGCGCACGGCATCGGAAAGGTCGCCGCCGTTGCACAGTGCACGGGCCTTTTTCACCATGTCGAGTGCGCAGTCGGGAATCCCCGAATCGGCATCGAGTTTGATGGACAGCAAGGTATCGCCCATCTGCATATCCATCCAGTCGAACACGAACGGATCTTTGCCGTCTTCAACGCGATTGGCATTGACGGCGATCATGTTGTTGGAAAGCTTGTAGAACATGTTTTCCAGCCATTGGAGCATCATGCCGTTCCACATGGCATCGGCACCTTCATCGGTGCTTTTCCAAAATGCCTGCTGCGTATGGGTCACGAACTCGATGGTCTTTTCGTCTCCCTGCGCAGGCTGCACCATAGTGGGTGCCATATGGGAATAGGCGCGGTTGAAATCAGCTTTGACCTCATCGGTCACCAATTGTTCCGGCAACTCCACGCGCAAGATCAGACTCGGTCGAATCATCGACATATCTCTTCCTTTCTCCAATGCAAGGTATCCCCATACCCAAGGCCACAGTGTAACGCATCGAGAGGGCAAGCGGCGACAAGCGGGTTCTGCTACAATACGGCCAGATTCACCGATGGGGCCTGCCGAATTCTGCACGGCGGCTCTTCTGCCATCGGCAAAGGGGATGACGGTATCGAACGCATTCGAAACCGTCGCCGAAGTAATCCTGTTACAAAATAAACGAGGGGACACTTATGCTACGCAAGCTATCCGCGCTTTTGTGCGCCGCTGCGCTGGCCGTTTCCATGACGGCGTGCACCAGCAGCAACACCGCATCTTCTTCCACCGATTCAAACGATTCTTCGCAGACCGAAGGCACCGTGGTCATCTATTCCACCCATCCTGAAAAACTGTTGACCGAAGTTGCCGATGACTTCACCGCAGAAACGGGCATCGAAGTCCAATTCATCAACTTGAAGGGCGAATTGGCCGATCGCGTGCGCAGCGAAATGGGCAACCCGCAGGCCGATATCATGTACGGCGGCGACACCTCCGTATACATGCAGCTGGCCGACGAAGGCGCCTTCACGGCCACCGACCCCTCGTGGGCAGGCGACCTCAAATCCGACTTCAAGGCAACCGACGGCAACTGGTACGGCACCATCCAGACGCCCGTCATGATGTTCTACAACACCGACCTGATGAGCGCCGCCGACGCCCCCACCGACTGGGGCGATCTGACGGACTCCAAATACCAAGGCCAGATCGTTTCGCGCGACTACCTGAGCTCTTCCATGCGCTCGTGCATCTGCAACCTCACCTACTACTATGAGCAGCAGGGCGGCCAAGATGCGGCCACGACGTACCTGCAGGGCCTCAATGCCAACACCAAGAACTACTACAACAGCGGCAGCATGATGTTCAAAGCCATCGGCAACGGCGAAGCCTCCATCGGCATCGGAACGCTCAACGACATCATGGACAACAAGACCACCAACGGCATGCCCCTGCAAGAGATCGATGCTGCCAGCGGCAACGTGGTGGTCACCGACTGCATCGCCGAACTCAAGGATTGCCAGCACCCCGAAGCCGCCCAGAAGTTCCTGGAATTCGCAGGCAGCTCGGCTGAGCAGGCCAAGCTCGCCAATGACTTCAATCGCATGCCCACGCTCGACTCCGCACTGAGCGAGAGTCCCTCGTGGATGCAAGCCGGGTTCAAGACCCTCCCCGCCGACTGGTCCGTCATCGCCCAGAATCAGTCCGCTTGGCTGGACACCTGGCAAAACACCATCTACAGCGACGACAAGACCGTCAAGAGCAGCTAAGAATTCCTCAATCGGGCCGGCATGTCGATGCATGCCGGCCCTTTTCAATCCCACCATCCGGCGAGCGGACTTTCCATGAGCAGCATCGCACTGAAACATATCGCATGCGCCTACGGCGACGTGCGCGTGCTTGACGGTTTCGACCTGGAACTGGAAGACGGCTCGTTCCACACGCTGCTGGGTCCTTCGGGATGCGGAAAGACCACAACGCTGCGCCTGGTGGCCGGGTTCCTTTCTCCGAAATCGGGTACCATCGAAATGGATGGAATCGACATCACCCACCTGCCGCCCAACAAACGCAGCATGGGAATCGTGTTTCAGAATTACGCGCTGTTCCCCCACCTGAACGTGTTCGACAACGTGGCCTATGGGCTCAAAATGAACGGCATCGCCAAAGACGAACGTGCGAAGATCGTGGATGAGCAGCTTGAACTGGTGGGCATGGCCGGCTTGGAAAAGCGCGAGATAGGCGAATTATCGGGCGGCCAGCAACAGCGCGTGGCCTTGGCTCGAGCGCTTGCTCCCAGCCCCAAGGTTTTGCTGCTCGATGAGCCCATGTCGAATCTGGATGTCACCTTGCGCCAGAAGATGCGCATCGAATTGCGCCACATCCAGCAAACGGTGGGCATCACCACGCTCTTCATAACCCATGATCAACAGGAAGCGCTGTCGATTTCCGATACGGTTTCCGTCATGGACGGCGGCGTCATCGTTCAAAACGGAGCACCGCGCGAAATCTACGAGCATCCTGCCAACGATTTCGTGGCCGACTTCGTGGGAACCACCAATCACCTCGATGCCGCGGCAACCCCCTGGAACACGACGGAGACCGCCATCGATGTGCGTCCCGAACGTCTGCGAATCCATCGCAGCCAAGATGCTCCCAACCTGTTGGAAGGACGTATCACCGAAGTCGTTTATCTGGGGTCCACCATCGATTGCGGCGTTGAAACAACTGCAGGAAACTGCCGCGTCACCACCCTCAACGATGACGGCACTGGGGTGATCTCCGTCGGCGACCAGGTATTCTTGGAGCTTGTCCGATGATTCGCCGACTTGCCTCAAAGCACATCGTGCGCACCGCCTTTCTGCTGGTTGTGCTCTGGCTGGCCGTGGGCTTCATCGCCTACCCCATGCTGCGCACCATCGGAACCTCGCTTTCCGTCGGCGATTCCTGGGGCATTTCCGGCTATGCCGATTTCTTCAGCGATCCGCAAAATCGCACCGCCATCGCAAACACCATCGCCGTGGGCATCACGTCGGTGATCACCTGCGGGTTGCTGGGAACCTTTCTGGCCGTGTACATGCGCTTCTTCTGCCGGCATTGCCGACGCCTTATGCAGATCCTGCTCATGAGCCCCATGATGATTCCCGGCGTCATCATCGTCATCGCGTTCATGCAGCTCTACGGCGAAAGCGGATTCGCCACCACCTTCGCCAAAACCGTGCTCGGCTTCGACGACGCGCCGTTTTCGTTCGGCGGTTTCGGCGGAATCGTCTTCGTCATCACCTACACCCAGTACGTGTATTTCTATCTGAACATGTACACGGCGCTGCAGCATGTGGACAAAAGCGTGGTCGAAGCCGTACGGGGTTTCGGCGGCAACACGATGCGCGTCATCAAAGACGCCATATTCCCCGCGGTGCGCCCAGCGCTCATCATCTCGGTCATGACCACGTTCGTTTCGGCTATCGGATCGTATTCGGCTCCAGCGCTCATCGGCGGGTCGTTTCGCGTGTTGAGCACCCAGATCGTCATGGCCAAAGCCAATTACGACATGGTGCTCACCTCTATCGATGTCACCGTGCTGCTGGCGCTGGGCACCATAGTCACCGCCGTGTTCTACCGCCTCTCCAAGCGCTACGCCTACAGCGTGTCGACCCGTGCGGAATTCTACCAACCGGACCGATCGGGCCATAAAGCGGCCCGCGTGATATTCAGCATCTTCGCCATCCTGCAGATAACCGTGGTGCTGCTGCCCGTGGCGGTGGTTTTCTATCTTTCTTTCATGACTCCGCAATCCATCATGACCGAACTGGTGCCCACCGGGTTCACCTTAGACAACTACCTGCAGATATTCGGCAATGCCCGCAAGCTCCAGCCGCTTCAGAACAGCCTGGAAATGGCCCTGATAGCCGCAGTGGCGGCCATGGTCATCACCGTGCCCATAGCGTATTTCGCGCGCCGCTCATCGTCGCGTCTGGCGCATGCAGGGGAATTGCTGGCCATGCTGCCCTGGTGCATGCCGGCCAGCGTCATCGCCATCGACCTCATCAACGTGTTCAACCAGCCAAGCATCTTTTCTCTGGGCAAATCGCTCGTGGGCACCTTCGAGATACTGCCCATCGCCTATACCATCGTGGCACTGCCGCTGCTCTTGAACTCGTCTCGCATCGCCTTGGACGGCTTGGGTGAAAACACGGAAGAAGCCTCGCGCAGCTTGGGCGCCGGATGGCTTCGATCGTTCGCCACCGTGGTGGTGCCCAACATCGCATCGGGGGTTTTGGCGGGAGCCATCTTGGTGTTCGTGCGCACCATGGGCGAATACACCATGTCGGCATTGCTGTACGGCGTATACAACCGTCCCATTTCCGTAAGCGTGGTCACCGCCATGCAGGAATACCAGATAGGGACCTCGGTAGCCTACGGATCGGTCGTCATCTTGGTGTGCTGCGTTTTGCTGTTCGTCATCCTGAAATTGGATTCACGCCGTTTTGCCGTGGAGCCGTCCTCGAAGACGTGATACCGCCCCTCTTGCAATAATCCCGCCAGCCTGATACTGTCAGCAGTGGGGAAATTCCGCCGCGTGGTTGCGACGGACATAGTTTGCAAAATCAGAATCCCGGGGGCGGGGTTCTGATTCGTGTATTTTGGCACGAATCAAACAATGCAAACCATGTCCGAGGGGCGGAAATGAACGAAACCAAATCCACACCAACCGAATATGACCTGTCTTTGGAAGACGAATACGATCCCTTTGCCGGGGCCGATGACGAGACCGAAGACGAAGCCGAAAAGATGCCGGACCCCGAACAGGAGCCCGACCCCTTCATGCCCACATTCGGCGATGAAGGCGAAGCAAAGGCACCCGTCGAGAAGGTGGACAATCGTCCTGCGCCCGAGCGCACCGCCGACCTGCTGAAACGAATGCATCCACGTCGCAAGGTCTTGTTGGGCATCTTGGACTTCTGCCGCAACGAGCAAGGCGCAGCAGACGTGGAAATCGAAGTAACGCGTCTGCAGGAACACGACGGGAGCGTCTACGATGCCGCATCCCTATGCGATTTGCTGGAAACCGCCGGTGCGCTCGAGCGCCATGGCGGCGAGGAATCCGAACCCGAAACCGTGGTGGAAGATGGCATCGAATACCTGCAGCCCGTCGCTGCCTCCCCTGTTTCATGGGTGACCGCCGAAGCGGGCCTCGGCGCATTGGAGGCCGACCGCCCCATGGATCGTTTCCACGCACGCATGGAAGAGGATGCGATGTACGCCCCGATCTATCTGAAGGTGCTGCAAACCTGCTCGCAGGAAGGCGGTGCCACCGCCGGACAGCTGGGACAGGCCGTCGATGGCGACCCCTTGGTCCAACAACCGCGTCTATACGCCGCATATTTCTTCAACAATCTGGCCGAATGCGATTGCCTGAAATGGGATGGCGCCTGGTCCATCACCGATCTGGGCCGCGATGCCGCCCGCGAACTCGAAACCGCCGAATAGAAAGGGAGAATCGGACATGACCGATACCGCAGCCGATACCGAAACCACGATGGACGATTTGACCGACGCCATGGAGCAACGCGCCGGAACCTATGGATTCCTCAGCCGCCTGTACCGCGTGGAGGCCGACCAAGAGCTGCTCGATGATATGGAGGGCATGCGCTTCCCCGCCGCCACCGGCGACCCTGACCTGGACGAAGGGCATCGCCGTTTAGCCACCTTCCTTTCCAATACCTGGGAAGGCACCCTTTCCGACTTGGCAAAAGATTACGTGGCCAGTTTCATCGGCCACGGCATCGACGCCTTCAGCGCCGCCTATCCCTACGAAAGCGTCTACACCAGCGAAAAGCGCCTGATGATGCAGCAAGCCCGCGATGAGGTTTTAGCCATTTACCGCAGCGAGGGAATGGATAAGGCCGAAGACTGGAAAGAATGCGAAGACCACGTGGCCGTCGAGCTCGAGTTCATGCAGATCCTCTGCCAACGCACGGCCGATGCCCTGCGCAAGGGCGATGAAGACGAAGCGGTCCGTCTGCTGGAAACGCAGCGCAACTTTCAAAAGGACCACCTGTACGCTTGGACTCCCATGATGACCGCCGATATGAAGAAGTTCGCCAAAACGGACCTGTATCAGGGTCTGGCCTACCTGACCGATGGCTTTTTGCGTACCGACCATGACTTCTTGGAAGAAATCCTGGACGACGGCGAATAGCGAGAGAAGGGGCAATCTCAGATGGATGACGAACTCGATCAAAGCGCGAAGGACACGGCCGCTTCGGCCGAGCCTTCCGAAAAGCTGTATGCGGGCATGACCCGACGCACGCTGTGCTACGGAATAGGAGGCGCAGCCGCACTGCTGGCAGTGGGCGGGCTCACCTTCGTGAGCCGTGACCCGCTGGTGCGACCGCCAGGAGGCCAAGATGAAGACCGTCTGGTAAGCGCATGCATCCGCTGCGAAAAATGCTACGAGGTATGCCCGCGCGCAGCCATCGCGCCCGCCCATGTGGAAGACGGCGTGCTCAACACCCGCACTCCGGTGATGGACTTCTCCAACGACTACTGCGATTTGTGCATTGACGAGAACAACGGAGACCCCTTGTGCGTCAAGGTGTGCCCCACCAAGGCGCTCAATCTGCCCAATGGCGTCGTCAGCACGACGATTCTGGGTGTTGCGAAGATCAACACCACCGAATGCCTGGCCTATCGCATGACGGGCTGCCGTTTTTGCTACGACGCTTGCCCGCACCAGGGAGCCATCACGCTCGACGACATCAATCGTCCCGTGGTGGACGAAAGCAAATGCAACGGCTGCGGCGCTTGCGAATCGGTGTGCGTGAGCTTGAAGGAAGGCTCCATTTCGAGTGGAGCAACCCAGCGCGCCATCGTCGTCGAACCGCTCGGGTAAGGGAGAATACGATATGAAAAAGAAAAGCACTCGCACCCTGCGCGTCATAATCCCCCTTGCCATCATCGTGGTGGTCGGCATCGGCTTCGCCGCGCATGCGGGCTTTGGCACGCTTTCCGATTTCGGCTGGCAGGACATTTCGCTCATCTGTCCGATGGGTGCCCTTTCCACCATGCTGGCAAGCAAGCTGCTGGTTCCCAAAGCGCTCATTTCGCTGGCAGTGGCCGCCGTGGCCATTATCTTGTTGGGACGAGTTTTCTGCGGATGGATCTGCCCGGTGCCCGTGGTTTCAAAGCTGCGCGAAGTGTTCGCGCGACGCAAGCCCGCTGAAAACGTGAAGCCGGATGACGAGCTTTCCGCAGATGAGAAAGCGGCGCTCAAGACATCTTGTTCGGGAAGCTGCTCCACGTGCGCCGAGAAACGCGGCGCCGTGGATTCACGCCATCTGGTGCTGGGCGGCGGATTGCTTTCAGCCGCCATCTTCGGCTTCCCCGTATTCTGCTTGGTGTGCCCCATCGGCCTGACCTTCGCCAGCGTGCTGCTTCTCATCCGCGCCTTCGGTGTGGGGGATGTTTCGTGGTCGCTTATCGCAGTACCGGCCTTGCTGCTGGTAGAAGTCGTGTTCTTCCGCAAATGGTGCTCCAAATTCTGCCCCCTGAGCGCGCTTATGAGCTTGGTCGGACACGCCAACAAAACGTTCAAGCCTTCCATCGACGATTCCAAGTGCCTGGAAACGTCGAAGGGCCGCACCTGCGAGGTGTGCTCGAAAGTCTGCAACGAGGGCATCAACCCCCGCCGCCCGCAACTGGGCGCCAGCCAGATGAACGAATGCACGCGTTGCCGTGAATGCATCGAGCACTGCCCTGCCGGAGCCATCAGCATGCCGTTTTTGGCCAAAAAGGGCATGGATCCGAAAGATGCAGCACCCGAAAGCACCGAAAAGGCAGCTTGAGGCTGCCGTCTTTGCGCGGATTCCGCCGTCTGCCGGCGACGGAATCCGTCATGAAGGCGACTTGGCAAGGATATGGGGACGAGTCGCCTTCATGACGGATGAAACCGCGCTACTATCTTCACAGCCCATCGCACGAGGAGGAACCACGTGACTGCAACCTTTTTACCCGCCCAACGCGCAACCGCCATCATCGGAGCCGTCGGCACGGGCAAAACCGAAAAGCTCATCGAAGCCATTGCCGCCACCTTGGATGATGGCGCCCAGCCTTCCGATATCCTGGTTCTCTGCTCGCGCCAGACTGCCGTCGATGCCTTGCGCACCCGCCTCGAAAACGCACTGGGCGCTGCGGCATCGCGCATAGCGGTTTCGACACCGCGCGAGCGTGAATTGGCGATACTCGATTCTGACGAGGCCTTTGCGCAAACGGGTCGCTACGCGCATCTGATGAACGATTTCGAAATCAACTTCTTCTTGGAAGATATGCGGGTGAGCGGCCTGAAGCAGCGTCGTCTGCGCGAGATGCTCAAGTTTTTCTATCGCGGCTGGACCGAACTGGCCGACGACGATCCGGATTGGCTGATAACCAAAGAGGAAACGAACGTATCTGACTTTGCGAAGAGCCGTTTTGCCGGAATGCAGGCCTACCATCCTGCCGAAGTGTCTGCTGCATGCCTTCGTTATGTGCGCAGTCATCCGGAAGCGGCGAAATCGGCACGCATCGCCCATGTGTTCGCCGATGACTACCGTGCATTCAATCGCGCAAGCCAACTGCTGGCATGCGAATTGGCCGGGGAATCCATCACCGTGTGCTGGGATGAAAACACCGTGCTGCAAGGGGAAGACCCCTATCCGTACGCCAAGGGCCTCGAAGAGTTCGAGGCGGGGCATTCCGCTGTCCAGACGATGCCGTGCACGTACAGCGCGCAGGCCGAAGCGCCCCGCTGCTGCCTGGCGAACGTCATGGCCCAAACGTGCTTTGCCGGCGCCACCGCGCCCTTGGCAACCGAAGACGCCGGGCAAGGGGCGTTCCGCATATTGGAATCGAAACGACCCGAAAACGAATTCGAAGAACTGGCTGCCGTCGTCGCGCAGCGCATGGATGAAGGGTGCGACCCAGAGGAACTGTTCGTTGCCGCGCCCAATCGCGCTTGGGGGGCCAATGCGGCTCGGGCACTGCAAAACCACGGCATCGCCGCAAGCGTCGTTGAGGCCAAACAAGCCATCGGCGGGGACGTCCGCAGTTCTGAGCGCAGCCAATCCGCCCAAGCCTTCACGGCCCTGCAATTGGCCGCAGACCCCACATCATCGATTGCATGGCGCAGCTGGTGCGGATTCGGCGATTATCTAACCTGTTCTGCCGGATTCTCAACGCTGTACGACCACGCCGCCGAGCGCGACTGCGGATTGACCGACGTTTTGGATGATTTCGACAAGGGCGCCATAACGGGCATCACCGACCAGGCCAAGATAGCGCAGCGCCGCGAACAGGGGCAGAGGCTCCTGAAAGACGTACAGGGCCTTTGCGGGACTGAATTGATTTCGCATCTTTGCGCAGCAGTGGGGCTGGAAGCGATTCCCCCTGCTTTGAAATCCCTGTTGGGCAAGATCGCAGACGACGAAACAGCCGAAACCCTTTACGCTCGCGCCCAAAAGGCATTGGCCTGCCCCACCTTTCGCCCTGATGCCGTGCGTGTGGGATGCTTCGATGCCCTGGCAGGTCAGGCGCCTCGCACGCTGATCATGACGGGACTGGTGAATGGATTCCTGCCCTCGCGTGACTACTTCGATTTGGCGCAGGTGACGGTGGAGCAGCAGGCAAAGATGCATGATGACCTGATTCGCCTGCTGTACAATGTGGCAGGAAAAGCCCATGAAGAGCTTCTCTGCTCGTATTTCACGCGTACGGGACTGGAAGACGCCGAACGATTGAGGCTTAAAATCGAGCGCATCCAACTCGACGAAGGCGTGCGCGTATGCTCGATAGCCCCGAGCATCGGACTGGACGTGCTTCAGGGGCGCTGACGCTGCACTCCTCAGCGCACGCGGCGCTGGTCGACAAGGGCTATCACTTCGATCGAGCCGCCGTCAGCTGAAACACGATAAAAAATATCGAAAGGATCGACCACGATTCTACGCGAATCCTGCCCCAGCAACTTTCGCGTAGAAGGCAAAAGATTGGTGCTCCCCAATTCCGGAGAAGTCTCCAGCAAAGAAAGCATGTTTACGATATTGCCGCGCACTCGATCCGAATACACCTCGGCAAGAGACTGAGCGAATGACTCGGAGAAAATGATTTCAGGCACAGGATTTCCTTTTGTCTGAAACCGCGGCCTTCAGTTCCTCCAACCCGCTATAGCTCCGTCCTTCCTCAACATCGCGCAATCCTTGCTCTATCGCCACATTGGCGCGTACTTCATATGCGGCATCTGCCGCAGCTTGCTTAAGGGCATTGTCAAAAACCTCTTCGCTGCAAAACACGAAAGCGCCGTTGCCGTTTTCGGTGATATGAACCACCTGCTCACGTGCCTTTTCCTTTATTTCGCGCTGCTTCATCTGCAACGCGGTGCTTGAATAGATGTATTCCATAACAGCCTCCGAGTGATAAGTAATGGTATTCAATATACGTTCATATATATCATCGCGTATTTTATCACCCATTCGATAGCATAGAAAGCCCTCCGTGCGCGCGACTCGTGTTTGCAAGGGGGTATGGGGAAACGAGTCGCGCCCGCGGAGGGCTTTCTATAGAGAGGGACGCGGCCGGGACCGGAGGGAGGGTCGTCCCGGCCGCAGAGAGCAGACTTACAAGTACTACAAGAACCACCATGCCCCCGCACCCGATCA
>JAXGTO010000008.1:0-68399 GCA_040774885.1 Eggerthellaceae bacterium
ACGCCAGCACTGCCAACGGTGCCGATACGGTGCACGCCGGCATCTTCGGCATCAACATGGCGTTTTTGGTGGGCGGCATCCTGTGCCTGGCGGGCCTGGTGCTGGCCGTTATCTTCGTGCGCGACCGCCAGCCCGGCGCTGCGGCAGCCAAAGATCCGGACAACGCGCATCGCAGTTTGCTGGAAAGCATCATGAAGCACGACGTGTTCACGTTGCCTTCCACAGCCACCGTGGTCGATGCCATGCAGTTGATGGTGGACAAGCACATCAGCGCCGCCCCGCTGGTTACGCCTGATGGGGAAGCGGTAGGTTTCATCAGCGACGGCGATATCATGCGCCACCTTTCCAAACGCAGCCAGATGTTCGTGGATCCGGTCATCATGATCATGCGCAGCGATGGCGACGTGCAGGGCTTCGATGACAAGCTGCGCGACCTGATGAACATGAAGGTGCGCGATATCGCCACCAAGGGGATCATCGGCGTGGATGTGCATGCCGACTTGCCAGAAGTCTGCCGCGTGTTGGGTGAAAATCATCTGAAGAAGGTGCCCGTTCTCGACGACGGCCACATCGTGGGAGTCATCAACCGCAGCGATATCACGCAGTACTCCATGAAGAAGTACCTTGCAACCGAAGCGGCCTGACAAACGCGGGCGAAGCCGCCGTTCGTAAGCGTCGCCTCGAACCCCCGCGCGTGGGGGAGCTGTGAGATGCGCCGGTCGAGGGCTTGCAGCCGTTATACTGGTTGCCGACATCGGTAGGCGAAATCGAAAGGCGGGTTGCGCATGGGGGTTCGGAAAGCGGCGGCGCAGGGCATCAGCGCGGTTTCCACCGCAGCGCTCAAGCACGTATTCCATCGCCCGGCGGCCAATTTTCCCGGCAAGATCGCCTTGTACGCCGATCCGCGCATCATCGCCGATATGGCCCACAAGCTGCATGATGGCAGCATCTGCGTGGTGGGCACCAACGGAAAGACCACCGTCACCAGCCTGATTGCCGACTCATTGGAGGCAAGCGGCAAAACGGTGGTGTGCAATCGCACGGGAGCCAACCTCGACAGCGGCGTGGCCACCAGCTTGCTGCATGCCGACCCGTCCGACTGGGGCGTTTTCGAATGCGATGAATTGTGGCTGGGCAAGGTAACCCCGCAGCTGCAGCCCACCTACGTGCTACTGCTCAACCTTTTCCGCGACCAGCTCGACCGCTGCGGCGAAATCGACCGCATACAAGAAAGTATCGTGGCCGCGCTGGCTGCCAGCCCGCATACCGTGCTGCTGTACAACGGCGACGACCCGCTGTGCGAAATCATCGCGCGCAAAGCTTCCAACAAGGCTTTCGCCTTCGGCATCGGAGAAGATCTGGGCTTGCCGCAGAATACCGTCAGCGATGCGCGCATGTGCCAGCAGGGCCCGCACATGCTGGAATACACGTATCGCCAGTATGGACAGTTGGGCGATTTCTTCTGTCCCGAATGCGATTTCAAGCGTGCCCCGTTGGTCTACAGCGCCCATGACGTTCATGTGGGCGAAGACGGCCTTTCGTTCGACGTTGAGCGCAGTTGCGCCATCGGTGCGGCGGATGGCGCGAAAACCGCCGTTCCCGATGACCGAGTGAGTGCTTCTTATACCGGTGTCTATATGATCTACAACCTGCTGGCCGTTCTCATGGCGGCTGAATGTTTGGGAGCAAATGCGGCTGCCACGCAGCGGGCCATCGATGCATACGACCCCGGCAATGGGCGGCTGCAGTGGATGGACGTCGCCGGACGCAGCGTACTGCTCAACCTGGCCAAAAATCCCACCGGCTTCAACCAGAACCTCAAGCTGGTTTGCGAAGCGCCCGGGCGCAAGGCTGCGGCGTTTTTCATCAACGATAAAGAAGCCGACGGCCATGACATCAGCTGGATCTGGGACATCGATTTCGAAGAATTGGCCGACCGCGCAGGCGATGGGCTGACGGTGTACGCCGGCGGCTTGCGTGCCAACGACGTGCAGCTGCGCCTGAAATACGCAGGTGTAAAGGCGGAACTGGTGGCCAGCGCCGCCGAAGCCATGGACAAGATGTCGGCGTTGCCGGTGGATTGCAGTGCGTATTTCATCGCCAATTACACGGCGCTGCCTGCCGTGAAGGCCGACCTTACCCGGTTGGCGGAAGAAGGGTCCACGGCTTCGGCTGCATCGTCTGCTCGGAGCGCGGATGATGCATCCACCGCCGCCGAAGCGGCCAAGCGCGGCGACCGGCTTCGCCATGCGGATTCTGCGGCTTCTCAGGCGTCGGCGGTTGAGCTGCCCGCCGTGCCAGCGGCGCTGCAGGACAAGAGCCCGTTGCGCATCGTGCACCTGTTCCCCGACTTGCTCAACCTGTATGGAGATGGCGGAAACGTCAAGGTGCTGCGTCAGCGGTGCGCATGGCGCGGCATCCCCGTCGAAGCTATCGAGGTCCTTCACGGGCAGACCACCGATCTTTCGCGTGCCGACATCGTCTTCATGGGCGGCGGCCCCGACCGCGAACAGAAGCTCGCCAGCGAACAACTGCTCCGCATGCGAGATGACCTGCGCGCCTTCGTTGAAGACGATGGCGCTTTGCTGGCCATCTGCGGAGGCTATCAGATACTGGGCTCGAAGTGGCTTTTGGCTGACAGCCAGATGGAAGGTCTTGGCCTGGTGGGCATCGAGACCCGCCGCGGGCCCGACAAACGACTTATTGACAACATCGTCCTCGACTCGCCGTTGGCCGATCTTCCGGTGGTCGGTTACGAGAATCATGCCGGACGAACCTTCATCTTGGACGATGGACTCAAGCCATTCGGCACAGTGAAGGACGGCGTGGGTTGCGGCAACAACGACGAAAGCGGTGCTGACGGCATCGTGTACCGCAGTGTGGTGGGGACCTATTTGCACGGTCCGCTGTTGGGGAAGAACCCCCAGGTGGCGGACTGGCTGATCGAACGCGCCCTGGCACGTAAGACGGGGATGCCCGATTTCGAGCTTCAGCCGCTCGACGATGCAGTGGAGGTTGCGGCGAATAAAGCCGTATGCGGCACTCTCGGCATCAAATGATTCAGCTTGCAAACACAAAACGGGGCAAAACGTGGCCTTTTGGCGCGTTGGCCGGACGAACCCTTGTGTTTGGCTGACTCAGACAGCAGAATGTGCCCATGGCAAATTCGAACCAGAACAACGCACCCAATCGGCGACAGCGTACTTCGCGCGACTTCGATGAAGCATACGGGTCCGCTCGCCGCTCTTCTTCCAGCCGCTCATCGTATGAGCGTTCGTCGTACGGCAACAACGGCGCTTCTTCGGCGAATTCATCCCGTCGCTCGGTGCGGTCGGCACGCACAGCCGATTCCGATACCCACTACTCGCGTTCTGCGGGCAACTCCGCTTATGCGAACCGCAGCAAGCAGCGCAAGCGTCGCAGCCGGCTGAAGGTCGCCCTCATCGCCATTGCCGTGGTGGTGTTGGTGGGAGCCGGGTCGGCGTGGGCCTACGTGAACTATCTCAATGGCAACCTGCAATCCGGCATCGACAGCAACTTGCGCAATTCCTTGGTGCAAACCAACTTGACCAAAGAGCCGTTCTACATGCTGTTGCTGGGCACCGATGAATCAAGTGAACGCGATGCCGACGCTAGTTTCGGTAGTTCATTTCGCAGCGACACCATCATCTTGGCGCGTATCGACCCGGTAGAAAAAACCTGCACGTTGGTTTCTCTGCCACGTGATACCCAGGTCGACTTGGGCGAATATGGGACGCAAAAGCTCAATGCCGCCAGCACCTTGGGCGGCCCTGCTTTGGCCGTCAGCACGGTTTCCAACTTGGCCGGCGTGGGCATTTCCCATTATGCATCCATCGATTTCGACGGCTTCAAAGAAGTGGTCGATTCCCTGGGGGGCATCGAGGTCGACGTGCCCATGACCATCGACGATGAAGATGCCGGCGGTCACTTGGATGCGGGTCTGCAAACGCTCGACGGCGATCAAGCGCTCATCTTGTGCCGTGCGCGCAATGCCTATGAAGAATACGGCGGCGGCGACAACTACCGTTCCGCCAACCAACGTTTGGTGCTGCAGGCCATCGCCAACAAGATACTCGACAGCGACGTGGCCACCATCGCCAATACGGTCAACACGCTTTCGCAATACGTCACCTGCGACCTGTCTGTCAACGACATCATCGGCTTGGCGCAGGCATTCCAGGGATTCGATGCTTCCACCAGCATGTATACAGGTTCCATGCCCACGACGTCTGTTTATGAAGATGACCTGTGGTACGAGAAGATCAACCAAACCGCTTGGAGCGCCATGATGAAGCGCGTGGACGCCGGCGAATCGCCAACCGAAGAAGACATCGTCGATTCGACGGGCACCATTTTGGCCAGCACCGGCAGCGGGCAAGCTCAAAGCGAGACCTCAGGCGATTCCAGCACTTCGGCATCCTCCGACCATACCGGCACCGTAGTGGTGCGCAACGGTTCAGGCGTTTCCGGCATGGCAGCCACCGCCGCCGAAAAAGTATCGGCCATGGGATACACCGTCACCGATACTGGCAATGCCGATTCATTCGATTACAGCCAAACCCTGGTGGTTTACAACGACGCCAGCTTGGCCAATCAGGCAAAAGAAATCGCACAGACGTTGGGCATCGGCCAAGCCCAGCTCAACGACGGCACCTATACCTGCACGGACGATTTCCTCGTGGTCATAGGGAGCGACTTCACGCAGTAGCCGGCCATCGAAGAAGCAGTCGGCGGATGCGCCCCGGCTGGCGGATGCGCCCCGGCTGGCGGATGCGCCCCAGCCGGCAAATGCGCTCCGGCCGGCAAATGCACCCCAGCCCGCAAATGCGCTCCGGCTGGCAAATGCACCCCAGTCCGCATTGGCCATTCGTCGCCACAATGCTGTTTTTTGCAGTGAATTCGCGATATTGCGGCGATTTCTGCCGTTGCTTTTCGTCAGTGAAGATAAAAGGCCAGGTCGCAAACTCTCTCTGGCTTTTATCGCCGTCCAATCGCCACGGTATCGCGAATTCGCTGCGCAGAGAGCCCGTTTCGTGACGAATCGCGGCGTTTCAGGTTATTTGTGGTAGGGCTCGCCGCGATTGATCTTGAAGGCGCGGTAGATCTGCTCCAGCAATACCACGCGTGCCAGGTTGTGGGGCAGCGTGATAGGCCCGAAACTCAACCGTATGTCGGCCTCCGCGCGAATCGCGGCGGTTACCCCGTCGCTTCCACCGATGATGAATGCCAGATGGCTGCAGCCGTGCAGCGCCGATTCGTCCAGATAAGCAGCCAGCTCTTCGCTGGAAGTGGGCGTTCCGGAAATGTCCAGCAGAATCACGCGCGCATCGTCGGGCAGCTTGCCCAGAGCCCCCTTTATGAGTGCTTCTTCTTTGGCGGGCGTGCTGTCGGACACCTCCACCATCTGCATCTTCACATAGCCGCCTAGGCGCTTGAGATATTCGGCGCAGGCGTCTTTCCAGAAGCGTTCTTTGAGCTTGCCAACGGCTATGACGGTGATGGATGGCATGATGGTTCAGGCCCTCTTGCGCATCAGCGCGTTAGGCGTAGATTTCGGTCTCGGTTACCAGTTCCGACTTGATGGTGCCCACCAGACTCTGCAGCGCATCGATGACATGCGGGCGGATGTCGCCGCCGATCAGCACGTACATGATCGATTCGCCTACGCGGACTTCGCCTTCGGCCAGCCATACGCGCACGTAATAGATACCGTCCATCTGCTTGGCCTGGGCGATGGCATGCTCCACGCCTTCGGCGTCGTAGCTGAAGTCGATGAGCTTGACGGCGGGCAGACCCTCTTCGCCGGCTCGGACCTGCGCTTTGGGGGTTATGCGCGCCACGCCGTTGTGGCACAAGTACATGCCGCATTGGGCGGCTTGCGGATCGGCTTTCGCTTCGGCAAGCCAAGTGTCCATCGAGGGTTCGGGCGTGTTCATGGGTGCTCCTCACGGAATCGCTGATAAAAGAGGTTCTCGGGTAGTATACGCTTTGCTGCCAACAAGATGCCGTCGGCCTGCGCCTGTGCCATAATCGAAGTTCAAGGCGAAACCGGTGCAGAAGGGGGTACAGCCATGGCGTTCGTTGAATTCAAGGATGTTCGCAAGGTGTACCGCATGGGCGAAGTGGAAGTGGCCGCCGTCGATGGCATGGATTTCTGCATCGAGCAGGGAGAACTCGTGGTCATCGTGGGGCCTTCGGGCGCTGGCAAGACCACCGTGCTCAACATGCTGGGCGGCATGGATTCGTGCACATCGGGCACCATCTTGCTCGATGGCAGCCCCATCAGCGGGCTTTCCGAAAAAGAGCTCACTCAGTATCGGCGCCATGACATCGGCTTCGTATTCCAGTTTTACAACTTGGTGCAAAATCTCACCGCGCGTGAAAACGTGGAACTGGCCACCCAAATCTGCCGTGACCCTCTGCCTGCCGACCAGGTGCTCGATGAAGTCGGCCTGTCCGATCGCAAGGGGAATTTCCCCGCGCAGCTTTCCGGCGGCGAACAGCAACGCGTTGCCATCGCCCGCGCCTTGGCGAAAAACCCCAAGCTGCTGCTGTGCGACGAACCCACCGGCGCGCTCGACTATTCCACGGGCAAGAACATCCTCACCCTGTTGCAGAATACGTGCTGTTCCACCGGCCGCACCGTGGTGCTCATCACGCACAACGCCGCCTTCACCGCCATGGCCGATCGCGTCATCCATATCCATGAAGGCCGTGCATCGGCAATCGAGCTCAACGAGAATCCCGTACCTGCTGAATCCATCGAGTGGTAACGGAGTACTCCGGCCATGAGAAACGCATTCGACAAAGAAGTATTTCGCAGCATCACCCATTCGTGGGGGCGCTTCCTTGCCATTGCCGGCATCGTGGCGCTTGGCTGCGGATTCTACGCCGGATTGCGTATGACCGGGCCGGATATGCGCAGCAACGCCGATGCGTTCTACGACGGCACGCAACTCTACGACCTGCGCATGCTTTCTTCTTTGGGCTGGTCCGACGACCAGGTCGACCAGGTTTCCGATATCGAGGGCGTGGAAGCCGTCATGCCCGCTCGGTCCACCGATGCCATGGTCACCGCCGGCAGCGAGCAGTATGCGGTGCGCATCGACTCGCTCGATTCCGACGCCGCCACCCAAAGCGACACGAGCGATGGCATCCACGCCGTTTCGGATGACGATTCCTACCTCAACCGTCCCATCCTGGCTGAAGGGGAATGGGCCACCGAAGAGGGCGAGTGCATGATCTCGGCGGACAAGGTGACCAACAATCCCATATCCATCGGGGACACCATCACCGTCGAATACGGCACCGACAACATAGACGATGTGCTCGAAACGCGCACGTTCACCGTGGTGGGAAAAGTCCACTCATCGGTATACGACTGCTCCACCAGCTTGGGATCAACCAGCCTGGGGTCGGGCACGCTGCAACAGTACCTGTTCGTGTCACCGCAGAACTTCAAAGAAGATGCGCCGTACACGGAGCTCTACGTGCGCGTGGCCGGCGCCGCTGACGAGTTTTCGGGCAGCGACGCCTACCAGGCGAAGGTGGATCAGGTGGCCGACCGCATCGACGAGCAATCCGATGCTCTGGCCGATAGCCGCCGCGATCAGCTGAAAGCCGACGCCCAGGCCACGCTTGACGAAAAGACGGCCGACTACAATCAAGCCAAAACCGATGCCGATTCGCAACTGGCCGATGCGCAAGCCGAGCTCGATGACGCTTCCGCCACTATCGCGGACAGCGAATCGCAGCTGGCCAGCGGACAGGCGCAATACGAAAGCGGGGCAGTGCAGCTGAGCAACGGGTCCATCGAGGCCCAGCAGCAGCTCGATGATGCTTACAGTCAACTGGAAAGCAGCCGCGCCCAGTTGGTAGATGCCCAGCAGCAGCTTGATGACCAGGCCTCTCAGCTGCAAAGCGCTTGGACCGATTATGAAACGCAGCTGGCTTCTTGGCAGGATGGCTGGAACCAATACCAAGACGGGCTTTCGCAGATACAAGCGGCCATCGACGCTCTCGATCCGACCGATCCGACCTATTCCTATCAGCTGGCTGCGCTCCAACAGAAGCGCGATGAGCTCGAATCGTCCACCGGCGCCGACTTGTCTGCTTCAAAGCAGCAGCTCGATGACGCCAAGTCGACGCTCGACGAAAGCCAAGCTTCCTACGATGCTGCGGCACCTGCAGCCCAGCAGACCATCGATGACGGATGGACCAGCTACGCTGCCGGACAGCAGGAATACTATGCCCAGGCCGAGGCCGCCCAAGCCACCATCGACAGCAGTCAAAGCCAGCTGGACAGCAGCGCCGCGCAGTTGTCCGATGCCCAGAGCCAAATCGATCAAGGCAAGCAGCAGTTGGCGGATGCCCAGGCGCAATATGATTCGGAGGCCGCTGACGCGCAAGCCAAGCTCGACGATGCCAAATCGCAAATCGACCAGGCGCAATCCGATATCGATGCCATTGATTCGCCCGATATCTACACGCTCGACCGCACCAAGAACTATGGCGTGAGCAGCTTCAAAAGCGACGGCGAACGCGTGGACAACATCGCCGCCGTGTTCCCGTTCATCTTCTTCTTGGTGGCGGCGCTGGTGGCGCTCACCACCATGACGCGCATGGTGGATGAGGAACGTGTGCTCATCGGCACTTACAAAGCGCTCGGCTACGGCAAAATGCGCATCACGTCCAAATACTTGGCGTATGCGGCCATCGCCAGCATCGCCGGCGCGGTGGTGGGTATCGTCGTTCTCTCTCAAGTGCTGCCCTACACCATCTGCCTGGCCTACGCCATCATCTACAACGTGCCCCAACAGCCGCTTCCGCTCAACATCGATATGCCGCTGGCGCTGCTTTCTGCGGGCATGGGCGTGGGCATCACGCTGTTCGCCACATGGGCGGCCGCAGCGGCCACGCTGCGTGAACAGCCTGCAGCCCTCATGTTGCCTCGTGCGCCCAAAGCGGGCAAACGCATCTTGATGGAGCGCATCACGCCTTTGTGGAAGCGTCTCTCCTTCTCGTGGAAGGTCACTTTCCGCAACTTGTTCCGTTATAAGAAGCGCTTCGCCATGACGGTCATCGGCATCGGCGGCTGCACGGCGCTGCTTCTTACCGGCTTGGGGCTTTCCAACGCCATCAACGACATCATCGACAAGCAGTTCGGCGAGATATTGCACTACAACGTGGTGGTCACCATGCGCGATGACGCGGATTCCGCCGATGTGGATGCGGCGGAAGACACGTTGCGAACCGATGGCGGATCGTCGTTGGTAACACGCTCCGATGACAGCAACACGTTCTATTCTTCCGACAGCCACGAAGGCACGGTGAGCACTGTCACCGAAGTGCCCGAAGAACCTGACGAGTTCCGCCAGCTGGTGACGATGCGCACGCGCATCGGGCATCAAGACGTCGCCCTGGATGATGACAGCATGGTGATAACCGAAAAGCTGGCCACCACGTTGGGAGTGGGCGTGGGCGACGAGGTGACGCTGTACGATCAGGACAGTGTGGGCAATGCCACGGGTGACGGATACCGCATCACGGTGAGCGGTATCGTGGAAAGTTACGTGGGCAACTATGCTTTCATGGGCTCCAACGTGTATCGCAGCATTTACGGCGAAGAACCCACGTATCGTTCCATCATGGCGCAATGCACCGACGACATGCAGCAACGCGATACGCTGACGGCCGACCTGCGCAGCCGCGATCAAGTGGAAACGGTCGCCTACAACGACGAGACCATCGACAGCTATCGCCAGATGCTCTCGAGCGTCGACATGATCGTGGTGGTGCTGGTAACGGCTGCCGCGGCTTTGGCGTTCATCGTGCTGTACAACCTGACCAACATCAACATCACCGAGCGCCAGCGCGAAATAGCCAGTCTCAAGGTGCTCGGCTTCACTCCGCGCGAAGTCGATCTCTACATATTCCGCGAGATCATCTTGCTCACGCTGATCGGCGCGGCGCTGGGCCTGGTACTGGGCGTATGGATGGAAGGTTTCGTGGTGGTGACCGCCGAGGTGGATCAGGTGATGTTCGGCCGCGACATCCATGTCTGGAGCTTCGTTGCCGCCTACGTGCTGACTGTGGTATTCAGCATCTTGGTAATGCTGGTGATGCGCAGGAAGCTCGACAAGGTGGACATGGTGGAGAGCCTCAAGTCCGTCGAATAGCAAGGGCGGAGTGCGACCAAGCGTCCTTGGTATGCGGGCGGGAAGCTCGACAAGGAGAGCCTCAAGTCCGTTGAATAGGCCTGCAGGCGGCGTGCGCGGGGAAATACGTGCGAAATGCGCTTGGGATATTGTGCGAGATCGAACGGTAAGCGCGCTGTGTGGGATACAATGGCGCCTACGATATCCACTCCGAAAGGACCGCGCATGTCTCTGCCCGCATCCGACACTTCCAAAAAGGCCGACGGCCGCACCACCATGGAATTGGGAGCCGTGCTGCCGCACACGGCCGAAGTGCACGATGACCACCTGTTCATCGGCGGCGTCGACATGGTCGATTTGGCCCATCGGCAGGGCACTGCGCTTTACGTCTTCGACGAAGCCGATGTGCGCAACCGCATGGAAACCTATCGCGAGGCGTTTCATCGTCGTTATGCGGATTCCGATGTGCTGTATGCCAGCAAGGCGTTTTTGAACAAGGCCATGGCGCGCATTGCCGCCGAAGAGGGCATGTGCCTGGACGTTTCGGGCGGCGGTGAGCTGGCCATCGCGCTGGCGGCCGGATTCCCCGCCGAGCGCGTGTTCGTCCACGGCAACAACAAGACGCCGCAAGAACTGGAAGAGGCCATGCGCGCAGGCGTCGGCCGCATCGTGGTCGACAGCCGCATCGAAATCGATCGCGTATCGAAGATCGCCCAGAAACTCGGGCGCGACCAAGACGTCTTGATGCGCATCACTCCCGGAGTTGAAGCCGATACCCACGAATATGTGCGCACGGGATGCGAAGACAGCAAATTCGGATTCACCATGCGCGAAGATTTCGCTTTTACTTGCGTCAAAGATGCGCTGGCGGCCGAGCATGTGAATCTAAAAGGCTTCCACATGCACATCGGCAGCCAGATTTTCGCGCTCCATTCATTCGGTGAGGCCATCGACGTCATCGTGGAATTCATCGCGCGTGTCAAAGAAACGTATGGATTCGAAGCCGAAGAACTCGATGTGGGCGGCGGCCTGGGCGTGGCCTATATGGCCGATGACCAGCCCAGCAGCATCGAAGACTTCGCTGAGATCACCTGCAGCGAACTGGTGAAGGCGTGCGCCAAATTCGGCGTGGCCCAACCTCGTTTGCTGTGCGAACCCGGTCGCAGCTTGGTGGCGCCCGCGGGTGTCACGCTGTACACCGTTGGCATCTTGAAGACGCTGCCCGGTATCCGCAAATACGTGGCCATCGACGGCGGGATGAGCGACAATATCCGTACCGCGCTGTACCACAGCGACTATGAAGCGGTCATTGCCAACAAAGCCGCCGAACCGCGCACCGAAGTGGTAACGCTGTGCGGCAAGCATTGCGAAAGCGGCGACGCCGTGGTGCTCGATGGCAGTTTGCAGCACCCCGATCTGGGCGATATCGTGTGCGTGTTCGGCACCGGCGCCTATTGCCACAGCATGTCGAGCAATTACAACGGCCAGCCGCGCCCCGGCGTGGTATTTGTGAAAGACGGTAAGGCCACGCTGGTCAACCGTCGCGAAACGTACGACGATCTGATGGCAACGGAAGTCGACTGATGGCGCAAAACCGGATTTCCGACGGGCGTTGGCAACGCAGCCGACGACCGACCAACCTGCAGACCCCGCAGCTTTTGAAAGCCGCTTGAATAAGGAGAAGGACATGACGATCAAACTGGGATTGATAGGCACCGGCACCGTGGGCGGCGGCTGCATCGATATCTTGCAGAAGCACCGCGAGGATTTCCGCAACCATTACGGCCTGGATGTCGAGCTGGCACGCGTGTGCAGCCGCAATCCCGAGCAGGCCATCGAACATGGCGTCGACGACATTTTCACCCAGGATTTCAACGACATCATCAACGACCCCTCCATCGACCTGGTCGTAGAGCTCATCGGTGGAACCACCGTGGCCAAAGACGTGGTTTGCAACGCGCTCAAGGCCGGCAAAAACGTGGTCACCGCCAACAAAGCGCTCATGGCCACTTGCGGCGAGGAGATCATGGCTTTGGCCGATGAAGCCCAGTGCGAAATCGCCTTCGAAGCCAGCGTGGGCGGCGGCATCCCCATCATCGACCCGATGAAGCATTCGCTCATCGCCAATCAGATCGACAGCGTCATGGGCATCGTCAACGGCACCACCAACTACATGCTCACCCGGATGGCCGAAGACGGCCTCGATTACGATGCCGCTCTCAAAGAAGCCCAAGAAAAGGGCTTTGCCGAAGCCAATCCCACCGCCGATGTCGATGGGTTCGACGCGGCGGCCAAGATAGCCATCCTTGCTTCGATCGCCTTCAATTCCCGCGTTACCATGGACCAGGTGCCCACCGAAGGCATTCGCGGCATCACCCCCGTCGACCTGGCCACCGCTGCCGAAATGGGCTATTGCATAAAGCTGCTGGCCATCGCCAACCGCACCGACAAGGGTGTGGACGTGCGCGTGCATCCCACCATGCTTCCCGTGGCGCATCCGTTGGCCACCGTCAACGGCGTGTTCAACGCCATCT
Organism: Eggerthellaceae bacterium; assembly: GCA_040774885.1. Classification (GTDB taxonomy): domain Bacteria; phylum Actinomycetota; class Coriobacteriia; order Coriobacteriales; family Eggerthellaceae; genus JAXGTO01. The sequence continues at coordinate 12,713 of JAXGTO010000008.1, forward strand.
ATGTCGTGGGCGATGCCGTAGGCGAAACCATGTTCTTCGGTGAAGGCGCAGGTGCGGGCCCGGCGGCCAGCGCGGTCATGGGCGACGTGCTGGAAGTGTCGCGCCACATTCAGGCGGGCATCAAACCTCTGGTGGGCTGCACGTGCACCGACCATCTGCCGCTCATGCCCATGGAAGACCTTCACACCAAGTACTACCTGCATTTCATCGTGGAAGACCGCAGCGGCGTGCTCGCCGCCACCGCCCAGGTGTTCGCCGCCCACGGCGTGAGCGTGTATTCCGTGGTGCAGCGTGCCATTCGCCACGATGGCGGCGTCGACCTGGTGTATATCACGCATATCGCGCAAGAAAAGAATATCCGCGCCGTGCTCGATGACCTGCAAAAGCTTGAAGGCGTTTTGGTTCCCGGCCATGAACCTGTGGTGATTCGCGTAGCCGACTAGGCGACATAGATTTCCAAGAGGCCCGCTATCGCGGGCCTCTTGCATTACGCTTCAACCACCATTGCGCCGTCTGTCGGCGTTTAGGTCTCTCGAAGTCGGCCCGCGAACCAACCCACCGCCCCGCCGGCCCGTCGGGCGATCGGTCGGCCTGCAAACCAGCCTGCCAACCCGTCGGCCCGCCAGGCGATCGGTCGGCCCTCGAGCCAACCCGCCGGCCCGCCAATCGGCCGACCCGCCAACCCGCCAACCCGCCGGCCCGTCGAGCGATCGGTCGTAGGCTGTCAGCCGGCGAAATCGTTCTTAATGGCTTTTAGTGCTTCTGCCAAATCGAACTGCATCTTTTTCCGGGTAAAGTACGGATTTCGTCGAATCGCCGCTCGGCAAGAAAAACTGACCTGGGGTTTTGTTGCACGCTGATGAGAAAAGAGACGAAATGGGCTGAAAAACCGTTTTTTAATTCAGAAAAGATGCAGCAACTTTTCTTGCTGCATCTTTTTCGTATGCAAAACGAAATGGCGTATCGAGAATGGGGCTGCTTGCAAAAAAGTGCGCTTGGATAGGGTTGGTGGGACTCGCGTGGTATCCTACCGAATGGGGTGGATGTCAATCCGTTAAGTGAAAGGGGACCCCATGTCCGAAGAAGAAAAGAAACCTGCGGGAGCACCTGAGCCGCCGAAGGCGCCGGCAAATGCTGCGCCCGAACCGCCATCAGCTGCCGCTGCACCCGAACCGCCCGCGGCCGGTGCGACCGCGCCCGAATCGCTGTCGCCCGCTGACGCTGCTTATGCCTCCGCGCAAGCGCCGACGCAGCCTGCGCCTGCTTATGCCACACCGGCCCAGCAGCCCTATGTTGCCGGTCAGCAGCCTCCTGTCGCTCCGGGCGCACCCGGCGTTCCCATGCAATCGAACGGCAAGGCAACAGCCGCGCTGGTATGCGGTATTCTCGCCATCCTGTTCTCATGGACCATCATTCTGGGTATCGGCTTGGGCATCGCGGCCATCATCTTGGCCGTCAAAGCCGTCAAGGAATCCGGCAAGGACGGCAAATCCACGGGCGGCAAAGTTTGCGGCATCGTGGGCATCGTGTTCTCCGTGATTACCCTCATCATCGTCATTTGCCTTGTGGCCTTCGGTGTGGCGCTTTTCAACGATCCCGATTTCCAAGACGCCTACCATGACGCGTACAACAGCGCGCAGAGCGATTCGACATATGGAAGCGGATCTTCATCGAGCAATGGCAGCTCGTCTTCCTCGGGTTCGGGAAGCAGCTCTTCTTCGACCACCCATGCTGCTACCACCGATGACGAAAAGGCAGCTCAGAAAGTAGTCACCGACTACCTTGATACACTCAAAGCTGGCGATGCCGCCTCTTTAAATCAGGTTGCAACCGACACTGATTCGGCGCTTTCCGGCTCCGGCATGTCGTTGAGTGCGCTGGGTATTCTGCCCAGCGATCTTACCGGCTGGTTGGCCAAGGACATGACCTACACGGTCACCGATGTCTCGGCCAGCGGAACCTACAGCTCAGTTGTCGTTTCGGTTACCAGTCATGATGTGGTTTCGCTTATCGAGGCCTCAACCAACAGCCTCGATTCTGCCGATACCTCGTCCATTACCGACGAGGCGGCGGTTTATCAGCTCTTGGGCACCTATATGCTCCAAGCGCGCGATACCACGCCGGCGACGACCAAAACCATTTACTTCGATCTTTCGAAGTCCGGTGATACTTGGACGATAGATGATTCCTCTAAAACTTACGCCTTGGATTCCATCTATATCTACGGCTGCTGATTCAATTGCCCTTTTGAGCACCGTAATAGAATAGCCGCAGTTCAAAAACGCCACTCACCAACTATGGGTGGCGTTTTTCTATGCCTGCCCACCCATAAATATCCGCCGAAACCGTATATTTCACCAACCGTTCGGGTTTCGCCTTCCAGTAAGTCTTTTTGCTTGAAGACAGAGAATTCGGGGCGAGGCATTTGTGGATGATAGACTGTGCCAGTTTGGTGCAACTCCATCGTTATGACGGTTGAAAACTGGCATCGGATATGGCCTTATGGTTAACTGGGCTTGCGAGAGAATAATCGTCACGGCATTTTTTGACTCGGATGCGTCGAATTGAGCAATCTTGATACCGTGGCAGCCATGTAACGGAAAAAAGGAAGCACGCATGAACCCTGGATTCATCTTCGATTGCGATGGAACGCTGCTCGACTCCATGGAAAAGTGGCGCAGCGTTGAAACCGATTTGGCGCAAAGCGCGGATATCGTGTTGACGCCAGTGGAGCGCGATCGCGTGTGCGCTATGACCATTCCCGAAGTAAGTCGATTCTTCCATAATGCCAAAGGGCTGGGCAAAAGCCCTGAAGACGTGGTTGGCATGATCGATGAACTCATGCTCGATTACTACTGCCACCAGGTAGAACCTCGCAAGGGCGCCGTGGAGTTCGTCCAGCAATTGGCGGAGCGCGGCATCCCTTGTGCCGTGACGTCTTCTAGCCCGCAGCACTTTTTGCAGGCGGGGCTTGAGCGCGTCGGCATCCTCGATTGCTTCTGCGCGGTGCTCTCGGTGGACGATGTGGGCCACAGCAAGCGTGAACCGCAGATATTCCTGCGTGCACTCGAACTCATGGATGCCGACGCCGGTGCCGCCTGGGGTGTCGATGACGCCGTGTACGCGCTCGGCAGCATGGCTGGCGTGGGCTGCCGCACCATCGGAATCTACGACGACGACATAGCCGGCACCTTCGCGCAGCTGCAAGCTGCCGCCGACGTTGCCGTGCACGAACTTGACGAGCTCGACCCCGACAGCCTCTTGGCTTAGCGCGGGAAGTTGCCCAGTTCGTAGGGGGTGGCCTGGTATACGTAGTAGTTCAGCCAGTTGGTGTAGAGCAGCTGAGCCTGCGCGCGCCAGGTGGAAAGCGGGCTTTTCTGCGGATCGTCGTCGGGGAAGTAGTGCGCCGGAATGGCCACATCGAGCCCCTTGTCCACGTCGCGCCAGTACTCTTTGGCCAGCGTGCCGCAGTCGTATTCGGGATGGCCGAACACGAAGAAGTTGCGGCTGTCCTTGCTCTTGGCGATATACACGCCGGCTTCTTGCGAAAGCGCAATGAGCTCCAGCGACGGATTCGCCTCGATGTCCTCGGCGCGCACCTCGGTGTTGCGGCTGTGCGGCGCATGGAAGACGTCGTCGAAGCCGCGCACCAGCGGGCTGGTCTTCTTAACCAGATAATGTTCGAACACGCCGGAAAGCTTGCGGTCAAGCGTGTACTTGGGAATCCCGTAGTGATAATAGATACCGGCTTGCGCACCCCAGCAGATGTGCAGCGTGGAAAACACGTTGGTGCGCGCCCAATCCATGATGTTGCACAGTTCGGGCCAGTAATCCACGTCTTCGAAATCCATCAGTTCGACGGGCGCCCCGGTGATGATCATGCCGTCGTAGAAGCTGTCGCGCACCTCTTCGAAGCTGCGGTAGAAGCTCTCAAGATGGTGGGTGGGCGTGTGCTGGCTTTCATGCGAAATGGTGCGCAGCAAATCGACCTCGATCTGCAGCGGCGTGTTGGAAAGCTTGCGCAGGATCTGCGTTTCGGTGTCGATTTTGGTAGGCATCAGGTTGAGCAGCAGCACGCGCAGCGGACGGATGTCCTGGTGCATGGCGCGCCGTTCGGTCATCACGAAGATGTTCTCAGCTTCGAGTGTGCCGGTTGCGGGCAGAGAATCGGGAATCCTGATGGGCATTGCGGACCTCCTTGGTTGGAACATATATGGTACCAGACAGGTATACTGATGCGTGATACCAACATCGCATCGATGGACACTATGACGGGAGCATCCATGACGCAACATCGGGGCACCACCTGCGTGCAGGGCGGATACCATCCAGGCAATGGCGAACCGCGCCAGGTGCCCATCATCCAATCGACCACGTTCCGCTACGAAAGCAGCGCCGCCATGGGCAAGCTCTTCGATCTGGAAGCGGAAGGCTACTTCTATACGCGGCTGCAGAACCCCACCAACGATCATGTGGCGGCCAAAATCGCGGAATTGGAAGGCGGCAGCGCGGCCATGCTCACCAGCAGCGGCCAGGCAGCCAACTTCTACGCGGTGTTCAACCTGGCGGGGTGCGGCGACCATGTGGTGGCATCGAACTCCATCTATGGCGGCACCTTCAACTTGTTCGCCATAACCATGGCACGCATGGGCATCGAATTCACCTTCGTCGACCCCGATTGCTCCGACGAAGAATTGGCGGCTGCATTCCGTCCCAACACCAAGGCGGTCTTCGGCGAATCCATCGCCAACCCTGCCCTTACCGTGCTTGATATCGAGCGCTTCGCGCGTGCCGCGCACGAACACGGCGTGCCGCTCATCGTGGACAACACGTTTCCCACGCCCGTCAATTGCCGTCCGTTCGAATGGGGCGCCGACATCGTCACCCATTCCACCACCAAGTACATGGACGGCCACGGTGCCGGAGTGGGGGGCTGCATCGTCGATTCGGGTGCATTCGACTGGATGGCCCATGCGGAAACCTTCCCCGGGCTCACCACGCCCGATGAAAGCTATCACGGCGTGATCTATGCCGAGCGCTTCGGCAACGGCGGCGCGTTCATAACCAAAGCGACGGCCCAGCTCATGCGCGATTTTGGCAGCATCCAGAGCCCACAAAACGCTTTCCTGCTCAACCTGGGGCTCGAAAGCCTGCATGTGCGCATGGCGCGCCATTGCGCCAACGGCCAAGCGGTGGCGGAGCATCTTGCCGCGCATCCGAAGGTGGCTTGGGTGCGTTTCCCCGGCTTGCCCGACGACCCGTACCATGCTTTGGCGCAGAAGTACCTGCCCAACGGCGGCTGCGGTGTGGTCAGCTTCGGCGTGGCGGGCGGCCGTGCAGCGGCCGAGGCGTTCATGGGCAAGCTGCAGATAGCCCAGATAGCAACTCATGTGGCCGATGCACGCACCTGCTGCTTGCACCCCGCCAGTGCCACGCATCGCCAGATGAACGATGAAGAATTGGCGGCAGCGGGAATCACGCCCGACTTGGTGCGATTCAGCTGCGGCTTGGAAGATGCAGAGGACCTTATCGCCGATATCGACCAGGCCCTTGCGGCGTTGTAGCGGTTCGGCGAAAGGAAGGCTCCCATGAAGACCACTCGCAATGCGCAGCGCCTGCTCAAGCTCTGCTCGGTATTCGTGCTGGTGGCGGCGTTCCTGTTCTTGGTGACGGGCATCATGGTGCTGCTGGGAGCCTACGGTGGGTCCACGACGCAGGTGACGGGCCCGGAATTCGAAACCCAGCCGGCGGCTACAGGCGTGGCGGCATCGTATCTCTTCTACTTCGTCGTGTTTGCGGCGGTGGGAGCGTTGGGCGTGCGTCGTTCCGAAGAACCGCGCCATGCGCTCATCGTGCTGGTGCTCAGCATCATGGCGGCGCTTGCCTGCGCCTATTCGTGCGTGACCGGCTTCGACATCATGTATCTGCTGGGCGCCATCGTTTCCGTGGCCATGGCGGCCACTGCTTTGGGGGCCTATCACAGCCGCCGTTGAGGCGCGGAATCCGCGAACATCGCGCTGATTGATATGCGGCCCCTGCCTGGGGCCTGCCGCAGCCGCCGTCGAGGCTGCTATTCATGCCGTTTTGGGCGGTCTGCCACAGCTGCACCGAAGGTGCTTTCTGCCCTGGTTGAGGGGTGGATTCCAGCCGCCGTACACACCGACTTCTTACCGCTTTGGGGTTGACGCACTTATGTATTGCGTCTACCTTTTGCATATGGCCTCAAGGGGGGGATTGCGATAGCTTTACCTTGAGGAAGGGCGGCAGGCAATCGGCGATCGCCTGCGACAATTGAACAAAGGGTGGCAATCATGGACCAGCATTCCACTGCGCGCGGTGCCTTGGCCAAGGGGTCGTTTTCTTCCAAGGCGGTATCTCTTCTTATGTCGGTTGTCATGGTGATGGGCATATGCGTGCCCAGCACATCGTATGCCACCGATGCGTCCACGCAGCAAGCCCAAGGCGCTTCTGCGCAATCGACCGACCAGACGCAAGAGGCTTCTGCGCAGGCGGATGATTCTTCTGCCCAGCCCGCAGCCCAAGCGGATGTTGCGGCTGATACGGGCCAAGCGGATGCGACGAGCCAATCAGATGCGGCGGCCACCTCGACCGATTCGTCGAAGACCGAGTCCGCTGCAACAACGGCTGGATCCGCTGCCTCCGGATCGACGGCCACGGACAAAGCTGAATCCACTTACACCGTCACGCTTTCCGCCACCGACGGTGCCACCTTCGCCACCGACGCCATCGATGGCGTTACTTTCAACAAAGATGCCACGCAGGCAACCATCAAAGTTACTGCTGGCGAAACGCTGGCAGACAGCTTCAAGGCCGATACCTTGCCCCAATTGGTTTTTCCCGACAATGCCCAATTGGGCGCTTGGGCCTATTCCGCCGATGACGGTTTGCAAGAGCTCACTGTCGACCAACTGCTCTCCATGAAGATCACCCGCGATATCACGTTTGAAACCGAGCTTGTTCCCGTTGAAGACGACGAAGCCACCACTATGGCCGACAAGGTCATCTATTGGAATCCCAGCGAACATGACATCAAAGACCCCGCTGACGACACCGTCTTGGCGCCGAAGGGCGACGATGCCAATTCCGGCGTATCGGCCAAATACCCGGTGCTCACTTGGGATCGCGTCAAGGAGATTTACGAAGGATCCACCGGCTATACCGTTCACATCATGGCCACTGCCGTGCTGGGAACCGAGAAAACCGGCGGCGGCTACATCGTGCCGCTCGATTTGAATATCAACGGCAAAAATGGAGCTACGGATTACAACGTCACTTTCACCACGTGGGATCAAAACGAAGAAGAGCTTTTCCTGATTCCCAGTTACGATGCTTCAACCACCCCTGCCACCGAAGCGGGTAGTCTTACGGTTGCCAATGTAACGTTCTCGCCGGCATCTTCCACCATGAATTCCATTCGCATTATCGGCGGCAACAGCACCGACGGTGCCAATGCCGCAGGTGGCCAGCTCACTATAGGCGAGAGCTTCAAAACCACCAGTCCCATCCAGTACGAACTCAACGAATACGGGCTCAGCCTGGCCGATACCGACCCGGACACGGCAGCCATCTACAACCCGCTGGTGCTCGACGCCCAAGGAAGTTCCGTCCCCCAGACCTACACCATTTACTATTCAGGGATCAACGGCAATATGTTCTACCAGTACGCCAACGTGGTGCAGGCGGGTGCCAATGGCCCTGCCGACATGTATGGCCAGGAGTACTTCGTTTTGTCTGCGCGCAACGAGGGTTTCCACTGGAACTATTACTATGACGGCGAAAGCATGCATCCGACCGATGAAACCCAGTGGGATAAAAGCAAGCTGGAGCTTTCTGTCGACTACAGGTACTCCGCCGTATACGTCAACCCCACCGTTGCCACCAGCAGCTTCGGCGGTTCGTGCAAATATCCGGTAAAGACCATGGAAGAGGCCCTCAACATCGTCGAAAATTCCTCTTGGGAAGATGCCGTTGACCGCGTCATCTATATTTGCGGCACCATAGATGTGAATAACAATACCTCATGGGATCTTTCGCATGCCCGCGATGCGTACCGTACCAAAGTCTATGTGTGTTCCAGCCCTCTCATCAATGACGCGCATGTCCATTCCGTGCCTACCACGTTGTTCAACGTGGCTTCGGGCGTCAGGCTCAACATCACCGGTATGGACGTGTTCTACAACCTTTCCACCGACTACAACGACACCACGTTGACGCATACCATTTTCAACGTCAATCCTGGCGCGAGCCTGAAAGTCACCGACACCAATATATCGGGCAAGACCGATGAGGGGTCGATGTCTCAAGGGTGGGGCGTCAAGATAGCGGGAAGCAGCACTGCGAACACCTCGTTTACCATGGATGGCGAAAGCTCCATTTCTTACAACAGTCGCGGCATCCAGGCAGTAGGCGTCGGTTCCGATAAAACCAAAACCACTATCACCCTCAACGGCGGCAGTGTAAGCCACAACGACCTTAGAATCGGGAGTAACAGCACAGAGCCGGTCGTTGGATATACAGGCGGCGCCGGTGTCTATGCCGCCAATGCAACCCTCGATATTGCCGGCGGCAGCATCGATGACAACACCGTTACGGGGACTTACTACAACGGTTATCGCTACTTGTACGGAGCCGGTGTTTACGCTTCAGCCACTGACATCACCATGTCTGACGGATCGGCATCGCGCAATAGCGCTGGGAGCTATTCTACCGGCGGTGCCTTCTATATGACTGGCGGCGGCGACTTCACCATGAGCGGCGGCACCATCGATGGCAATTCCTCTACCTCGTCCAGTTACCCCGACGGAGCCGGCAGCGCACTGTATTACACCAATAACGGTGCCGTTTCGATCAGCGGGGGCACCGTTTCCAACAACACGCAAGCGGCTTATGGCGCGATTTATCTGACCAGCAGCACCAACACGCTCGCCATCGGTGAAGCCGTATTTTCGGGCAATAAAAGCACCAATTACAACAGTTCTAGCGCCGGAGCTGTTTATTGCTCAACCTACACCACCGTTACCGTGGACGGTGCCACGTTCAAGAGTAATTCAGCCTCCAGCGGAAGCAGCGGCAACGGTGGCGCTATCTATTGCTCCGGCTCCGGCTCGCAGCTCACGGTAAAGAACACGTCGTTTACAGGGAACAGCTCCGGTGGCAATGGCGGTGCGATCTACGCTTATTCGCCTGATTTTTCCAGGCCCACCTCCATCGAAAACTGCACTTTCGATGGGAACAGTTGCGCAAGCTCGGGCGTAGGTGCTGCCGTGTATTCCGGGGGAGCCGCAACAACTGTTTTGTCGTGCGAGTTCATGAATCAAACCGGCTACAACGGATCGCTGTATGCCTCGGCGAATTCAACCGATGTCACTGACTGCAATTTCCATGACAACAACGTCACGAACGGTGCCGGCGTCTTCGCCTCGGGCTCGACGTCCATCGTGGGAACCACATTCAAAGACAATAGCGCCACAAATGGCGGCGGTGTCTATTCCAACAGTACGGTGAAGATCTGCGACAGCACGTTTTCCGGCAACAGCGCCAGCAATTGCGGTGGCGGCTTGTGTGTGAACAGCGGCAGCGTTTACGTCTACCAAAGCGGGGAAACGGGAATAAGCACTTCGTTTTCCGGCAACAGCGCCAATTACGGCGGCGGCGTTTCCAATGGAAGCAGTTATTCCGCTACCGGCGCCGGCACGCTTTATCTGGAGGGCGGCACCTTTGCCGACAACACGGCAACTTTGGGCGGCGCCACGTTGTACAACTGCGGCACCGTTTGGATGGAGGGCGGCACGTATTCCCATGCAGCAGCCACCGACAACGCCATCTACAATGATGTTTCATACTCTTCGCTTGGCAACAAGTTCTACCTCGATCCCACCAAGGTTACGTTCTTGAACGATGCCTTCTTCCTGAACACCGCACCTTCCAAGGTTTGGCTGCTCAAAGATCCGGGAACCTCGACTTTCCCGCTTTCGGTCAATACCGACAACTTCAAGACGGGGTCGGTGGTGGTCACGCCATCGGGTGCCGTCAGCCATTCGGACCACGACGGCAGCTCTGTTTCGTATTCCGAGATCGACGTGCATACCTTCCCCACTAATTTCCAAGGCGGCACGTTGCCGACGGGAGCCACCATCCAAGGGTATTCAACCAACTTGATCTTGGGCGGACAGGGCGTTTTTCTGGACGGGACCAATGGCGATGATGCCAATTCCGGGGCGGATCCGCTGCATCCGGTTAAAACATGGATGCAAGCCAACGCCAACCTGCGCACCAATATTGCGGTAGCCAATGCCGCGGGCACCACGTTTGAGCCGTACATCTACGTGGTAGGTACGGTTCCCATTGCCGAAGACACCACCTGGACGCTCGACCCCGACGACGCAACGCTGACCCAAACCGCAAAGGCCTACGATGCCGATTGGTATCCGCAGGTGCAGCGCTTTGACAGCTATTTCGGTTCGCTGGTCAATGTGACCGCAGGCAAGTTGACGCTCGATACCATTACCATCAACGGCAAAGCCGAGGGTTGTTCGCCCACGAACAACACGGACAGCCAGACCGGCGGCGGCGTCGATCCGCTCATCACGGTGCAGACGGGCGCCACGCTTGATTTGGCCAAGGGCTCGAAGGTGTCCAACAACTACCAATATGGCATACGCGCCTACGGAGCCACTATCAACATGACGGACGATGCGTTTGTCGGCAACAACCGGAACACGGCAATATACGCGCAGGATGGCACCGCCGTCAACATGACCGATTCTGCGCAACTCGATATCGGCCCCTCGTATGCGACCAATGCCAGCGATGTGGCAAGCCGCAGCGGCATCAAACTGGTGGGCACTGCGCAAAAAGACTCCACGCTTGAAATGCAGGGCACCAGCCATATCGAATGCTATGGGCTTATCGGCGTGGATGCGGGCAGCTATTCGCAGGCAACCATCGGTTCTGCGGCCGATACCGCGGATTCGCATCCCTATATCGAAACGCAAAATGGCAGCAATATCACCAGTTATGAAAACAAAGGCGCCATCGTCGGCAGCAACGACAGCAAGGTTTTGATGCAGGGATATGCGCAGATCCGGCCGTCCGCCGAGCCTGATGCGGGGACGCGCAGCGGATATGGTTACGTTTCGCAGGCGTCCAGCAACGACTCCGCCCATCCGTCGACCTTCACCATGACCGACCATGCTTCGATGATCAACCTTACTGCCGGGTTGCATACCTATGGTTCGTATTACCTGACTTCGACGGTGCAAGGGTCAGCGCAGATCACCAACTGCCAATACGGCCTTTTGACCGATAACGGATCCAACGATACGTTCGTGTTTGCAGACGACTCCTCGATTTCCTGCACGGACGACAATCCGGATTCCGCCTACGGCGTCTATGCGCGGTATAGTTCCAGCAACAACACGGTGACCTTCAAGGACAAAGCTTCTCTGGTCGATCTGAACAGCGGTATCTGGGCTTCATACAGTTCGTATACCCAGAGTGGTTGGAAGGTGTCCTTCGAAGACCAGTCGGTCATCAACAACATGAAAAACTATGGTATCTACCTGGGCTCTTACACCTCCAAGTGGGATATCTCCTTCAGCGGATCGGCGGGTATCGATACCTGCGGCTCGTACGGCATCAGTTTGGCGGGCATCGGCGGTTCCAGCTACGGACAGCACTCGGTGACATTCGGCGGAGACAGCTATATCACCGATTGCAGCGGCTATGATTTCTACGATTACAGCACGGGAACCTACTTGACGATGAACGACAATGCGGTTTTCCGTGGCGGTACGCCTTCGGAAAGCAAGATGCAGAATGCGTTGGTGTATGTCTATTACAACACCAGCAGCACAAGGCGTCCAGGCTCGTTCACCATGAACGATAAATCAAGCGTAGAGGGCGCCCATTGTTACCTTGATACGGATGAGGCCTACCGCGCCTCTTACGGCCGGGGAGTTTACCTGTATGTGAATGATCAAGTATCCTATTCTATGAGCATGAATGATTCTGCCACCATCAAGGACAATTTCGGCACAGGCCTCTATCTGAATTCCATATACACCGGCTACTCGGGCACGCTTTCCGCATCGCTCTACGACAATGCCTCCATCACCGGCAATGGATATCAGGGTCTGTATGTGGGGGGCTATCGGGAGGAATCTACCGCCAAGACGAAGGCTTCGCTGGCGGCTGGCGTTACGGTATCCGGCAATGCGGCCTCGTATGCCGAAACCGCCCTGCAAGGGCGCGAAATCTACAATGCGGGCAGCCTCACCATGGATATCGCCGCCACGGTGGAAAATGAGATATACCTTCCCTATCCCGGTCACATCATCACCCTCACCGATGCCGATTCCGTCGGCTCCGAGGGCGCCGCAGCCGACAAATTCAAGATCGGTTACGACAACAACTTCATAGCCCAGCGAGTTGTGGAACCCAGTGATTCGGTTTCGGATGCATCCCAATATCTGGGCAGCTTCACCGAATCGACCAATGTGCCCGATGGCTGCAAGATGGTGGCGGGAGCCGGCACCGATGCGAATTGCATCGTGGTGCAAAGCGGCAATGCGGTGTTCCTGGCCGGTGACTCCAGCAGCTATTATTCTGGCTCTGGAGCTTACGGCAACGACAGCAACAACGGATTGAGCCCTTCTACCCCCGTGCGCACTTTTGCCCGGGCCAAGGAAGTCCTTGCCACGTTGCCGCAAGGCAGCAACATCATCATATGCAATCACTACGTCGACCCCACCACGGCTACCACCACGCTCACAACGTCCGGCAAAGACCTGGATTGGTCGTTTGATGCCGATGGCACCTTCACCAATGCGTCCGGTGAAACTTGGACCCCTCGATTGGTGGCCTATTCGTCGCTCAACACACCCATGGTGGTATTCACCGGCACGCTCAGCGCGTTGCAACGTGTCGATTTTTCAAACCTCACCTTCGAGGCCAACACCGGCACGACGCAATATACCTATAACTTCATTGAGGGGCGGGCCAACTCCCAGAAAGCGCTGATTACCGGCTGTACCTTCATCCATGGACGCCAGAACGCCGTGTCGGTAAGCAACAGCAACAGCACCATCACCGTCGACAACTGCGATTTCAGCGACTTCGCGGTAATGCAGACCGACGTCAGCTACCTTGACCCGTGCCTAGCGAATAACTCATTCCTTAACTGCAGCAGTGGAGCGCTCAACGTGGCGAACTGCGATTTCAGCGGGTTTGACATTCCGGCGTACAGCTTCCGCTTCATCGCTTCTGGCGGGAAGCTGTCTGTTGCAGACTGCTCGTTTGATGACAACGCTTTTTCTGGGCAGTATTACAAAGAATGGAACGATGGGGAGGCGCAGTACTCAGGCGCGCTCGTTTCGTCGTCGGGCACTGCAACGATTTCGAACGTGAGCATGGATGGCAATTCGTTCGATCTTGAATACGGGGATAAACCGGGCGTAACGTTTATCGGCTCTAATCTAAGCGGAGCGCTCCTTTCCCTGACCGGAACCTCCACCGTGTCGAACAGCACGGTCGATGGCAACTCCGTGAAATTGCGGGCAACTTCGGGCGATGAAAATTTGTATGCAAGCGGAACCTTGCAAGGCCTGGTGCGGATGGGCACAGGCACTATGACCGATTGTTCCATTTCCAACAACACCGCCAGCGGCGGCACCTACATCCAGGGTGTGGGCCTCTATTCATACGGAGGGCTTTCGACGCTCACCAATTGCACCATCGACAACAACAAAGTGGTGCAGTCGGATATCAGCCAAACCGGATGGCCTCTCGATACCGACAGTACGGCCGGCGGCGGAATCTATGTGTCTCGGGGTTCGAACGCTGGCGTCATCATGCTTTCCGGTTCGATTTCAAACAATGTGTCGCTTAAAGGCTCGGCCGCCTATATCGATGGCACGATAGACTCATCGTATAACGCGGGTTCTTTGACTATGGGCGGAGGCAGCGTTTCCGGCAATTCCAATTACGACGGCAGCGCCACTGCATATGAAGGATCCCCCATCTATGACAATGGCAATCTGACCATCAAGGGCGGACGCTCGGCCATCGCCGACCATATCTATTTGACCAGCGTGGACCATCCCATCACGCTCGCCGGCGCCATCTATCAGAAGAACCGTATCTACAATGTCGACTGCAATACGGACAGCAGCGCCGGAGACGCCCGATTCAAGAAGGGCAGCGTGGTGGTAAAGCCCGATGGCGACGTTCTGGATAGCGCGACCAGCTATCTGCGCTACTTCAATGTGGCGGCAACGGGATTCGTGCTGGCAAAGCAGCAGCCCAATCTGGTGTTGAAGAGCTACGTGTTCTTGGACAGCGTAAACGGCAGCGATAGCAACGATGGCAGCAATCCCGACAGCGCATTCAAGACGTTGCAGGGTGCATTCGATATGCTCACGGCGCGCGATGGCGACATCACCAACACCATCTTCTATATTTCCGGGCCCATGAACATCACCTCCGACGAAACGTGGAGCCTCGAAGGCAGCCGCGATCCGGATACGGGCGACCTTACCAGCGAATTCGTGCGCTATACCGGATTCAGCCTGACGGGCGGCTATACATGGCCTGCCTATACCGGCAATCTGTTCGATGTTGCCGACGGTGCCACGCTTTCGATTGACAACGCCACAGTCAACGGGCGGCGCGACACCGACGATACGCAGGGCGAAGCCCTTATCAAGGTGGAAAAGGGCGGCACGGTCAAGCTGAATGCGGGAACCACGCTCACCCTCAACACCAACACGGATTCCCCGTTGAGCGGCAAGGGCGGAGCCATCCTCAACAGCGGCACGGTGAACGTGGGCAATGGCGTCACCATTTCTGAAACCAAGGCGACGCAGGGCGGCGGCATCTACAGCACCAGCGACGGAACCAACGCCGGCGTCATCAACGTCAGAGGCACCACGGCATCCATCGTGCCCGAGGTTTACCTGGAGGGCACCGGCACCAGCCGCAACAATCCTGGCCTCGATGCAGTGGTGAACGCAGCCGTCAATTACGCTCCGGCCAGCAAGACGCAACTTTCCATCGTGTTGCAGAACGCCTACGAGGGCCGTCCCGTGGTGGATTACCCCGATTCTTACACTCCCAATCTGGTCGATGCGCAGAAGTACCATCTTGAAAGCAGTGTGGCTTCGCTGTACCGCTTGGGCAACCGCGCCACGGCCAGCGACATCCTGGAGCTGCAGCTGAAGGGCGTCATCTACATCGATGGGCAGAACGGCGATGATTCCTACGGAGGAACCACGCCCGATACCGCAGTCAAGACGTTCAAGCACGCGTATGAGCTGTTGAAGTTGCGCGAGCTGCAAGATCCCGATGGCAATGGCGGCGGCGTTCTGATGGTGGTTGACACCGTCGACGTGTCTTCCGACATCCAACTGATCAACACGCCGGGCAGCGCATCCGTAAAGGACATCAGCCAGTACATCGACGTCAACGATGCAAGCCAAAACGTCGAAACAGCCGGCACGGTATACATACGCCGTTACAGCCAGCCCACGGCCCACGCCTCTATGGAGGGCTTCACGCATGCAAGCAATGTAAACGCCCTCGTCAATGTGAAAGCCGGCGGCACGCTGACCATGAGCGACTTCGGCGTGCAGGGCCATAGCGAAACCGTCGAGAGCAGCGATACCCGCTTCGCAGCCCCTGGCGTCCAGGCCGAAAGCGCTTTGATCACCGTTCAGGGCGGCGGCACTTTCGATTGCAATTGGTGCGAATTCACCGATAACGACAATGCGGAAACGGGCGGACAAGGCGGTGCCGTGTACGTAGGCAACGACCTGGTCAACGGAAACGGATCGGTCACGTTGCGCAATGCCACCGTCTCCAACACCTCCGCCGAACAGGGAAGTGCGCTGTACAACAACGGCAAGCTGGCTTTCGATTCCAACATGGACATCACCGGATCGATCTACCTGGCCGGCACCGGGTCCGAAGCGCAACCGGCGACCAGCCACTATATCGACATCCTGGCAAGCGGCACCACCAACGCCAGCGGCAAATACGATGTGGAAGTCCAAGATCCTTACCGCACGCGCACCATCGCCGACTATCCGGAGACGGCCACCAACGCCGAACGTGCCAGCTACAACTTCCAGTCCAACGTTACCGATTATTATGTGCTGCGCAATCGCGGTACCGATGATACGGTGCTCGAACTCCAGTTCAAGAGCGCCATCTACATCGATGGCATCCATGGCGATGATGCCAACGACGGCAAGACGGCCGACACGGCGGTCAAGACGCTCAAGCAGGCCTACACGCTGCTGGAGTCCACCGAGAGCAGCTATCTGTATGTGGTCGATGCGGTAACCACCACCGCGGATACCTCGCTCACTACCACCAGTTACAGCGATGGCAACGGCGACAGCGTGACCTTGACGGTTAATCCCATCGAGGTTTACCGCTACGCGCAGCCCACGGCTCATGCCAGCTTGACCGGGTTCACGCACGAAACCAATACCGGAGCCTTGTTCGATTCGGCGGGTGGGACGCTCACCTTGGGCGACCTGGTGGTCAACGGACATAGCAATGCGATAACGGGCGTCAATTATCCCGACAGCCGCATCGCTGCAGGCGCTCAGGCTAAATCGGCGCTGCTGCGCACCGAAGAGCACGGCACGCTGCAGCTTGAAAGCGGCGCGGTGCTGCGTGACAACGACAACGTTTCCGCCGCTACCGACGACGCGTCCATGCAAGGCGGTGCCGTCAACAACGAGGGTTCGTTCTTCTTCAACCAGGCCATGCTCATCAACAACAAGGCTGTGCACGGCGCGGCCGTCTATCAAGATGGCAATCAGTTCGTCATCGAGAGCATGGCCGCCGACGCCATCGGCACCCAGGGCATCTATCTGACGGCAACGACGGGAAGCAGTGCCGTCAACCATGTCATTTCCATCAATGGCGACGAAATTCCTGCCGAGGTTACCGGTGACAACGCGTTGCAGGTGGATATGGACAATGCGGTACGCGGCCGCAACGTGGTCGTGTACTCCGACGGTTCGTACAGCGGCGAATTGGCCGATCAGCTTTCGCATTACGCGGTTGGATCCACCGTGCCCGACAATCTGCCACTGGTGGTTTCCAAGACCGAGACCAATACGCTCGAACTGATGAACTACCTGGTGACGTATTACGACAACGGCAGCACGTCCGGTGCGGTGCCCGTCGATGCTTCGAGCCCGTATGTGCCCGGAGCCACGGCAACGGTGCTCGGCAACACGGGCGATCTGAGCAAAGACAACGCCACCTTCGTCGGCTGGAACACCAAGGCCGACGGCACCGGCACGCACTACGATGCCGACGATACGCAGGTCATGAACGAAGACCTGGATCTTTACGCCATGTGGCTGGGTGCTCAGAAGACGGCTGCGCAGACCGAAGAGAATATATTGCGACCGGGGCAGGTGCTCACCTATACCGTGACCGCCACTGTGCCTGAAGCCGCCACCAGCGTCACCATCACCGACGTGGTTCCCACCGGCACCGCATACGTGCAGGATTCGGCTACCCAAGGCGGCACCTACAAGAACGGCACCATCACTTGGAAAACCGGCAGCATGGCTGCAGGCGAAACGTTCACTGCCGAATTCAAGGTCACCGTGCCCGATGATGCTGCAATCGGAACCGAGGTGTCCAACACCGCCAAGGTGGCAGTGGGCACGAACAGCCTTGACTCCAATACCACCATCAATACCGTGGGCGAGACCCATAAGGTGGTCTATCACGGAAACGGAAGCACGTCCGGCACGGTGCCCGCCGATGCCACGCATTATGCCGTGGGCGAATCGGCAACGGTGCTCGGCAATACCGGCAGCCTGGTCAAGACGGCTGCCACCTTCGCCGGCTGGAACACCAAGGCCGACGGCACCGGCACGCACTATGTGGCCGGCGATACCGTGACCGTCGCGAACGACCAGGTGGATCTCTACGCCATGTGGGTGGGCGGAACCAAGTCCGTCAGCCAGCCCGAAACCACGCTGTTGCCGGGCCAAGAGCTCACGTACACCATCGATATCACGGTTCCCGAGGCTTCCACTGCGGTGACTGCCACCGACACCCTGCCCACCGGCACCACCTATGTGACGGGCAGCGCAGACGAAGGCGGAACGTACGCCGACGGCATCGTCACGTGGAACCTGGGTGCGGCCACGGCCGGCCAGACGTTCACTTTGTCCTTCAAGGTCACGGTGGACCAAAATGCGGCCGAAGGCACGCAAATCGACAACAAGGCGCAGTTCACCGTGGGCGACAATGCCTATACCTCCACCACGGCCACCAGCACCGTCGGTGTCGTGTTCGCGACGCACTACGAAGCCAACGGGGCGACCTCCGGCACGGTGCCCGTCGACTCCAACAAATATCCGCGCGGCGCCACAGTCACCGTATCGGGCAATACGGGCAACCTGGCCAAAGACGGCAGCGTGTTCGCCGGCTGGAACACCAAGGCCGACGGCACCGGCACTTCATATGCCGCCGACAGCACCTACGTCGCCGAAGGCGATGTGACGCTCTATGCTCAGTGGCTGAGTGCCGGCACCAAGGTGGGCGCCAAGGCCGATTCCACTTCCAAGCTGTATCCCGGCAAGGAAATCGCCTATACCATCACCGTGGGCGATGTTCCCGCCGGCGCGACATCGGCTGTTGTCACCGACGTGCTCGCCTCCACGCTCACCTACGTTGACGGCAGCGCCAGCGATGGTGGAACCTACGATGCCGCAACCCGCACGATCACCTGGGACGTCACCGGCAAGGCGGCGGGCTGCAAGCTGACCTTCCGTGCCCAGGTTGCGTCTTCTGCCACGGCGGGCAGCACCATTTCGAATACGGCCACCACCACGGCGACCGTCGGAGACACCACGTATTCCGCCACCACCGATCCTGACAACCAGACGGTGGACACCACGCCCGCTCTGCCCTCGATCGAAAAGAGCACCGAAGCCAGGAACATCTCGGCGGGCCAAGAAGTCGTCTACAAGATCGTGGCCACCAACACGTCTTCCGAGAAGTCGGCGCGTGGCCTGGTGCGCGACTACGTGCCCGAGAACACGACGTTCGTGTCGTGCAGCGACGGCGGTGCCTACAATGCAGCGACTGGTGCTGTGACCTGGCTGGTTCCCGAACTGGCATCGAAAGATACCTATGAAATGACGCTTACCGTCAAGGTGGCCGACGACCTGGCTGCCGATGCCAGCGTGAGCAACGTCGCCGCTGTTGGTCCGGCCGAAGATCTGCCCACCGACCCGACGGCCGATGATCTGAACAATGCCGGCGATCCGACGGCGCAGAAGTCCAACAAGGTGACCACCGCCCAAGCCGGCGCGACGCCTGCTGCTTCCACCGGCACGAAGGCCGCCACGGCTGCCACGGCCAAGACCGCCGATGGCACGGCGCCGTACGTCATCGTGATGCTGATCGTAGGTGCGGTGGCGGTTGCGATGCTGATGGTGTCGCGCCGCAAGCGCCGCAACGGTTGCCGGTAATCCGGCGCGCCCCGACGTTGGCTGTCGGGGCGATGCGGAAGCTCGAACCAAGGCGGGCGTCATGGCCGCCGCGCAACCAGAAAGACGAAGCGGGCTCGGCACAGCGCCGGGCCCGCTTCATGTCGCGATGCCTGCCTTGGGTCGCACCATCTGCCGCGATACTCCGTCTGCACACGATGCTCCGTTGTGCTGCTGGCCTCGGACTTTGCTTTTCCGCGATGCCCGCTGCGGCCGCAATATATGGGGGAGTGGGGGCTATTACCCACAACGCACTCGGAAAACGTGTGTGAAAACGGCGATTGCCCGTTGACCGCGGCAAAGGTGCAGCATACAATGCAAAAGTTCGCTTTCAAAAGCCCCGTAGAAGCAGACCTTGTTGCGAAACGGAAGGAAGGGTGTCCAGACCCACACCATCCGCGCCCGGCGTAGGAACCCGGCACCTCGCGCAAACTGCACTTTTGGAAAACGACAACCTGCCTTGCAGCCGCAAGCCGCAGGGTGGGAACGCATGATGGAGGAACAAGAGTGAAGACGTATTACGCAAAGCCCAACGAAGTTGAGCGCGAATGGGTCTTGATCGATGCGGAAGACCAGATTCTGGGCCGCGTCGCCACCAAGGCCGCGCATATCCTCAAGGGCAAGCACAAGCCGACCTATACGCCGCATGTTGACACGGGCGATTTCGTCGTCGTCATCAACGCCGACAAGATCCGTCTGTCCGGCATCAAGGCGTCCAGCAAGGAATACTACAGCCACAGCGGTTATCCCGGTGGTCTGAAGTGCGAATCGTTCGAAGAGGCCATGGAAAAGCACCCCGAGCGCGTCATCGAGCACGCCGTCAAGGGCATGCTCCCCAAGAACACCTTGGGTCGCGCCATGGGCATGAAGCTCAAGGTGTACGCCGGTCCCGAACATCCGCATATGGCTCAGAAGCCCCGACAGATCAAGATGGAGGATTAACCCATGGCAGGTGAAGCTATCTATTACGGCACCGGCCGTCGCAAGAATGCGGTTGCCCGCGTGCGCATCGTTCCCGGCAGCGGCAAGATCACGGTCAACGGCCGCGAAGCCGCCCAGTTTTTCGGCCGTCAGGCACTGGTCGATTACGCCACCACGCCTTTCAAGGTCACCGATACCACCGGTCATTTCGACGTCATCGCCACGTGCAACGGCGGCGGCGTGTCCGGCCAGGCCGGTGCTCTGCGCCACGGTATCGCCCGAGCCCTTCTTTCCGCCGGCGATTATCGCGCCGAGCTGAAGAAGGCCGGCTACCTCACGCGCGACAGCCGCATGGTCGAGCGCAAGAAGTACGGCTTGAAAAAGGCCCGCAAGCGTCCGCAGTTCAGCAAGCGCTAGTGTTCATTGCGCCGCCCGAGAGGGCGGCGCAATTGTTTTATGCGCGGAAAACTGCCTGAAACAAAGAAGTCGTACGTTATAGGCATCGACGACGTACGATGCCTGGGATTCTCGCGTATTCGCTTGACGTGGTAGGCAGGCATCCATATCGTTTGACGTAGGCAAACCAACCAGACGGGAGTACCGCGCATGGACTCGATTTCCGAGATCTACGGTTCCATGGTCTTCAACGACCACACCATGAAGGAAAAGCTGCCCTCCGACATTTACAAGAAGCTGGCGCAGACCATCCAGGAAGGCAAGCCCATCGACCTGGAAGTGGCCAATGTTGTGGCGCATGCCATGAAGGAATGGGCCATCGATCTGGGGGCAACCCACTACACCCACTGGTTCCAGCCGCTCACGGGCATCACGTCCGAAAAGCACGACAGCTTCATGGAGCCCGTCGGCGACGGCCGCGCCATCACCAAGTTCAGCGGCAAGGAGCTCATCCAAGGCGAGCCCGATGCCTCCAGTTTCCCCTCGGGCGGGCTGCGCGCTACCTTCGAAGCACGCGGCTACACCGCTTGGGACCCCACCAGCTACGCCTTCATCAAAGATGAGGTGCTCTGCATCCCCACGGCGTTTTGCAGCTATACCGGCGAAGCTCTGGACAAGAAGACTCCGCTGCTGCGTTCCATGAGCGCCATCGATGAGCAAGCCCAGCGCGTGCTCAAGTTCTTCGGCGAAGACGGCCATCGCGTGGTGACCACCGTCGGGTCCGAGCAGGAATACTTCCTCATCTCCGAAAAAGACTTCACGCAGCGCCAAGACCTCAACCTCACCGGCCGCACGCTGTTCGGCGCCGACCCCTGCAAGGGCCAAGAGCTCGAAGAGCACTACTTCGGCGCCATCCGTCCCACGGTCAACGAGTTCATGAAGGAACTCGACACCGAGCTGTGGAAGCTCGGCGTTGCCGCAAAGACCAAGCACAACGAAGTGGCCCCTGCGCAGCATGAGCTGGCTCCCGTGTTCAGCAACTCCAACCGCGCCATCGATGAGAACCTCCTCACCATGGAAAAGATGCGCCTTTTGGCCAGTCATCATGGGCTGGTGTGCCTGCAGCACGAAAAGCCGTTCGAAGGCATCAACGGTTCCGGCAAGCACAACAACTGGTCCATTAGCTACGGCAAGACCAACCTGCTCGATCCGGGCGACACCCCCATGGACAACCTGCGCTTCCTGGTGTTCCTCACCGGCGTCATCCAGGCCGTCGATGAATACCAAGAGCTCCTGCGCATGAGCGTGGCTTCCGCTGGCAACGACCACCGTCTGGGCGCCAATGAGGCTCCGCCCGCCATCATCTCCATCTTCCTCGGTGATGAACTGGGAGCCATCGTCGATGCGCTCATCAACGGCAACCACTACACCAGCGCCAAGAAGGCCGTCATGGACCTGGGCGTCGACGTGCTGCCCAACTTCCTCAAGGACAACACCGACCGCAACCGCACCAGCCCCTTCGCCTTCACCGGCAACAAGTTCGAATTCCGCATGCCCGGTTCCTCGGTCAATCTTTCCGACTGCAACATGGTCCTCAACACGGCCATGGCCAAGAGCCTCAAAGAATTCGCCGACGAAATGGCCGGTCTCAAGGGCGCCAAGTTCGAAGAAGCCGCGCTGGCCTACCTCAAAAAGACCCTCACCGATCACCAGCGCATCATCTTCAACGGCAACGGCTATGCCGAAGAATGGGAAAAGGAAGCCGTCAAGCGCGGCCTTGCCAACCATCGCAACACCGCCGAGGCGCTGCCCTGCTTCGTCGAGCCCAAGTCCATCGCGCTGTTCGAAGAATTCGGCGTGCTCACCGAGCTCGAGGTCCGCAGCCGCTATGAAGTGAAGCTCGACAAGTACACCAAGCTGCTCAACATCGAAGCCAACGTCATGGAACGCATGGTGCATCGCAGCTACCTGCCCGCCGTCGACGAATACGCCGCCGACGTTGCCAGCCAAATTGCCACCGTCAAAGCCGTCATGGCCACTGCCGACCAGAAGTACCAGGAAACGCACCTCAGCCATATCCTCGAAGGCGTCCAAGCCACCTGCAAAGCCCTCGATAAGCTCGAGGTCGAGCACAAGAAGGCCGAGGCCATCGTCGATGACAACCAGAAGCAAGCCGACTACTACGCCAAAAAAGTCATTCCTGCCATGGAAAAGCTCCGTGCCGAAGTCGACAGCCTCGAACTCAAGACCAGCGAAGACTATTGGCCGGTGCCCAGCTACAACGACATGCTCTTCTACGCGTAGCGGATTTCTCGCGGGCGCTCCGCTCCTTCCTCCTCGCTTACGTAGCGCTAGTACGCTACGCTCGTCGGGCGGAGCGGGGCACTCCGCGAGAAAACCGCTACCAAGCTGAGAGGTATTCTAAGCGGCGTCTGGACGAGGAACGGCGGGCTTACGTAGCGTCAGTACGCTACGCCCGCCGTTTCTCGTCCATCCATCCGCTTAGAATGCCTCTCAGGACTCGGCGGGGCTCGCGCGGCGTCCCGCGACTCACCGCGGGCTTACGTAGCGGCAGTACGCTGTGCCCGTCGTTTCTCGTCCACCTTGGCCCCGTGGCGCTTTGGCGCTGCGGGGTTTCCGTTTTCGCAAGGTGTGTGCACTTGAGCGAAAAGCCCTGTTCACTTTAGTTGCTTGGAGTACAATGTTCCACATTATCGAATAGCCGCACAGAGTGCGCGCAAGCTCGAAGGAGATGGCCTCAATGGCAATGCAAGAAGTCGACTACATCTGGAAAAACGGAGAGATGGTTCCCTGGGCGGAATGCACCACGCACGTGCTTTCCCACTCTCTGCATTACGGGTCGGCAGTTTTCGAAGGTGCCCGCTGCTACCACAATGAAGACACCGACAAAAGCTACGTTTTCCGTCTGCAAGACCATATGGATCGCCTGTTGCGCAGCTGCAAGATTGCCATGATCGATTGCCCCTATACCGCCGATGAACTGGTGCAGGCAACGCTCGACGTCATCCACGCCAACAAGCTCAAGAGCTGCTACATCCGCCCGCTGGTTTATCGCGGATACGGCCAGATGGGCGTCGACCCCACGGGTGCTCCGGTCGATGTGATCATCGCCGTGTGGCCTTGGGGGGCCTACTTGGGCGAAGACGCGCTGCAAAAGGGCATCAACCTGGGCGTTTCAAGCTGGCGCCAGCGTTCCATCAACGCCATTCCGCCTGCGGTCAAGAGCTCCGCAAGCTATATGAATTCCATCCTGGCCAAACTCGAGGCCAAGGCCCACGGATACGAAGAAGCCGTTCTGCTCAACGAACAGGGCTATGTGTGCGAAGGCACGGGCGAAAACCTGTTCTGCGTGCGCGACGGTGTGCTCATGACACCGCCCATCAGCGACGGCCTGCTGGAAGGCATCACGCGTGAAACCGTGATGATTCTGGCCGACGACATGGACATCCCCGTGGACGAATGCAGCATGACCCGCAGCGACCTGTACGTGGCCGATGAGGTATTCATGACCGGATCCGCCGCCGAGCTCACCCCGGTTGGTGCTGTGGACGACCGTTCCACCGGTGGCCGCGGTCCCATCACCAAGCAGCTGCAGGATCGCTTCTTCGACATGGTCAACGGCAAGGTCGAAGACTACGCCGATTGGCTCACCGAAATCTAGGAATCCATGGCCGACCGCGTATTGACATACGACTGCACGCTGCGCGATGGCGAACAGGGGCAGGGTGTGTCGCTGTCGCTGGAAGACAAGCTGCGCATCGTCGGGAGGCTCGACGCCTTCGGTATCGATTATGTCGAAGGCGGCTTCCCTGCCTCCAATCCCAAAGACATCGCCTTCTTCCAGCAGGTTACGGCGTTGCCGCTCAAGCATGCCAAGATAGCGGCATTCGGTTCGACCTGCCGCAAAGGTGTTGCGGCGGCAGAAGACGAAGGCCTGGCCGACATCATCTCCAGCGGAGCCCCGGTGGCCACCATCGTGGGCAAGGCATGGGATGCTCAGGTTGAGCTCGCCCTGCAGACCACACTCGTTGAGAACTTGCGCATGGTGTCCGATTCGGTTGCGCATCTCAAGGCAGCCGGCTTGGAGGTGATCTTCGACGCCGAGCACTTCTTCGACGGCTACGACAGCAATGCCTCCTATGCCCTGGCTGTGGTGAAGGCTGCGGCCGACGCCGGTGCAGACAGCATCGACTTGTGCGAAACCAACGGCGGCAAGTTGCCGTTCCAAGTGGAAGAGATCACCGCCGCCGTGGTGGCCCATCTTCCCGGTTGCCGCATCGGCATCCATTGCCACAACGACAGCGGATGCGCGGTGGCCAACACGTTGGCCGCGGTGCGTGCCGGCAGCCGCCAGGTGCAGGGCACCATCAATGGCTACGGCGAGCGCGTAGGCAACGCCGATTTGATTTGCATCATCGCCGACCTGCAGCTCAAGATGGGCTGGCAGATGGTCCCGGACCTCACGCAGCTGACCTCAGTGGCCCAGTTCGTGGCCGAAACGGCCAATCGCACCCTGCACGCCAGCACCCCGTATGTGGGAACGAGCGCATTCGCCCACAAAGGCGGGCTCCATGCCAGCGCGCAGGCGCGCATGCCGCAGGCTTACGAGCATGCCGATCCTGCCAGCGTGGGCAACCACACCCGTGTGCTGGTGAGCGAACTGGCCGGGCGCGCCTCCCTGGTTGCCAAAGCGGCTTCCTTGGATATCGACTTGTCGGATAAGCCCCAGGCTGCCAAGGAGATTCTGGAAGACATCAAGCGCCGCGAGGCATTGGGCTATTCCTATGAAGTAGCCGATGGGTCGCTTGCGCTGCTCATTCACAAGCACCTGGGCGCTTACAAGCCGCATTTCACCCTGGAAAGCTTCCGCGTCATCGTCGACGACCATGAAGACACGGGCCCGTGGGCCAAAGACGCCGCCAGTGAAGCCACCATCAAAATCCACGTGGGCGAAGAGCGCTTCGTCGCCACGGGGGAGGGCGCCGGCCCGGTGGGTGCGCTCGACAATGCCTTGCGCATGGCCATCCGGTCGTCGTATCCGGCGGTCGACGGCACCGAGCTCACCGACTTCAAGGTGCGCATCCTGGACGAAAACGTGGGCACTGACGCCATCACGCGCGTATCAATCACCAGCAGCGACGGTACGGGCAGCTGGGGCACGGTGGGCGTGAGCGAGAATATCATCGAAGCCTCGTGGAACGCCTTGGTCGATTCCATCGAGTACGGACTGCTGAGAATGGAACAGAGCCGATGAACGAGTTGAGAACCCCCGAAGTCGAAGACCTGCTTACCGTCATTGCCGGCGTGCATGAAAACGATGCGGCGTTCGCCCTGATGGAGGATCTCTTCACCATTCGCGAGATTCGCGAAACCAGCCAGCGTTTGGCGGTGGCCCGCATGCTCGATGAAGGCAAGCCCTATGTGGCCATCGAACAGGCCACAGGAGCGTCGGCCACCACTATCGCACGCGTTTCCAAAGCGCTCAATTACGGCGAAGGCGGATACCGCGCGGCACTCGATATCTTGGAAGCAACGGATGGAAAGGACGAGGCCCGATGAAGCGTCTGCTTATCGTCGTCGATTATCAAAAAGATTTTGTCGATGGGTCGCTGGGGTTCCCTGGTGCCGAATCGATCGATGAAGCTATCGCCGCCAAAATCGATGCCTACCATCAGGCGGGCGATATGGTCATGTTCACCATGGATACTCACACTCCCGCCTATCTGAACACGCAGGAGGGCAAGAACCTTCCCGTGGAACACTGCTTGGACGGGACGGATGGCTGGCGTCTCTACGGCAAGACGGGCAAAGCGCGGCTCGATCGCGACCAGGTGCTGCGCAAGCCGACGTTCGGATCCATCGAACTGGGCGAGCATCTGAAAAAGGCGTACGACGCCTCAGCCATCGAGGGCCTGCTGCCGTATACCAGCATCGAGTTGATCGGCCTGGTGTCGAACATCTGCGTGTTGTCGAATGCGGTCATCGTCAAAGCGGCTTGTCCGGAAGTGCCCGTGAGCGTCGATGCCGCCTGCACGGCCAGCCACGATGACAAGCTCAACGAAGAGACTCTCGACATCCTCGAAGGCCTCCAAATAGAAGTGACCAACCGCCCGCGCTAGGCCTTGTGGGACAAGGCCTGCGGAACGCGCCCGCCTCAGTCCGCATGACCGTAGCGGAGTTTGTTGTTGCTGAATGCTTCCAAAATCAGCTGGGCGCGGGTACCGATGGGCAGCGTGTTTTCTGCGAGGAACTGCGGTACCTCATCCATGGGCACGGTGAAGACCTCGATGTATTCCACGCTTTCGGGGCGTGTTCCCAGCGTCGGTTCGTTTTCCACGTGCACATAGACCGTCTGCACGCTTTCGGCGCTCATGCCTGCCGATGAATAGCCGGGCTGCGAAAGAGCCTTTACGTGGGTATTGCCCGATTCGTCGCGGCGCAGGGCGTATCCGGTCTCTTCGCGCAATTCGCGCGCGACAGTCGTTTCGATGGCTTCGCCTTCTTCCACCAAGCCGGCGGGAAAGGCGATGCACCAGCTGTTGAGCGGATAGCGGAATTCGCGGATGAGCACCAGCCGGTCATCGGCGGTGCGGGGCACGATGCACACGGCGTCGGCCATCTGGGCATGCGCGGGGTGCTGGGCGTTGCCTTCCAGCTCGGCGCGATAGTCATCGATGTTTTTGCGCGAAACGCTTTCGTAGGGGAACAGCTTGCCGTCGGGAAGCCGGTACGTCAGCACGTACTTCTTGATCCAGCCGTCGCTTACCTGTTCGATGTCAACGAGTTCGGGTGATTCCATCGCGCACCTCCGTCGGTTGCCTCCTTCGATGATAGCCCATTGCGTATGACATGACGAAGGCGGCCCGATAATCGGACCGCCTTCGTCGGAGGAGGAGAAAGGGGGAGGGAGGATTCCCCCGCGAGTTGGTTGGACTAGCCGATCGAAATGGACTTGCCTTCTTCGATCTTGGGCTGTTCCTTCTTGGGGATGGCAATGTGGAGCACGCCGTCTTCGAAGGTGGCCTTGATGGAGTCGTCATCGATGTCCTCGCCCACGTAGAACGAGCGGCTGCAACTCCCCTCGAAGCGCTCCTTGCGGATGAACGCGCCATTGTCGTCTTTTTCTTCATTGGAAGTGCTTGTGGTGGCCTTGATGGTCAAATAGCCGTCTTTGATATCGGCAGAAACGTCTTCCTTCTTGGCTCCGGGCAGTTCAACGGCCAAATCGAACCCTTGGTCGGTTTCCTTGACGTCGGTCTTCATCAACCCGTTTGACGGGCGCGAATTTGAAGCCGGGGAGTCGAAGAACGCCTCGAACGGATTGCTCATCATCTCATTGAACATGTTGCGGTTGCGGTTCACAGGTACCAACATCATCGTCATCTTCCTTCCATACGGGGCGTGTCTTCTAAGATCGCCTCACGTTTCTTTTGTCAGGTAACGTTATAAAACCTGCTAATACCACTGTCAAGTTACCTGATGCGTCGGTAACCATCCTGTAAGAATCGGATTTAGCCGCTCTTTGGCGAGTCGTGAGCCGGACATTCCGATCAAGCTGTCTATCAGGAGAAACGCAAACATCACCCCGCGGGGTACTAGGCGCGCGCATACGCTGCGGCCATAGTGAGGCCACGGTTCGATCTCAAACAGACGTAAAGGAAAGGGGGAGAGATGACCGAAGAAAAGAAGGGGGAGGCGCAGGCTGCCGAAGAGCCCAAGGCGGAACAGACTGCTGCGGACGCTTCGGAAGGCAACGCTCCCAAGAAGCACAAGAAGAACGGTTGGATGGTGCTTGGCATCGTTGTGGCCGTCATCGTCATCGTGGGTGCGGGGTTCTGGGTATGGCACGAGCAGCCCAGCTTCTGCAACGCCATTTGCCACAGTCCGATGGATAGCTACGTTGAAACGTATTACTCCGAGGATTCCGGGATGATGGCTTCCGTGCATGAAAATGCCGGAGTCAATTGCCTGGGATGCCACGAGGCAAAGACCACAGAGCAGGTTACCGAAGTGTGCGCCTGGGTGGCCGACGACTATCCGCTGTACAGCGATGGCACCTTGGCCAGCGATACTTCTGGCATGGCCAGCGAGGAAACGTGCGCCAAGAGCGGTTGCCACAACATGGATGACGTCATTGCCAACACGTGGGGATACGAAGGCAACGATGCCAAGTACAACCCGCACAGCAGCCATCAAGACGGCAATATCCAGTGCGGCGACTGCCATAAGAGCCACTCCACCAGCACCGTGTATTGCAACCAATGCCATGACCTGAACATGCCCGATGGATGGGAGGCCCCGAATGACCAGCAATAACTACTCCCGCCGCAACTTCTTGAAAGGCGCGGGCATCGCAGCCCTCGGCGCCGCAAGCGCGGGCATGCTTTCCGGCTGCGGCAACGGCACGCAGGTTGAAGGCGAATCCGTTGACGTGCGCACCGATGCCAAAGGAGCGGCACCAGCCGACTGGCTGGGAACCGCACCTGAAATCTCCGAGTCCGAGATCACCGAAACGCTTGACTACGATGTTGTCGTGGTGGGCAGCCGCACAGGCGGCCTCCCCGCCATCATCAGCGCGGCGGAAAACGGTGCCAAGACGCTCGGCATCGATCGCATTTCCAGCGTTGGCACCCCGCGTGAAGACATCGGTTCCATCAATTCCAAACTGCAGCAGGCGTCGTTTGCCGAGTACCCGCAGTTCGAAATCGACAAAAAGGAAGCTGTCGAGGACATCGTCCGCTATGCGAACGGCTTCGTCCGTTACGACCTGGTGAATCTGTGGGCAAATGAATCCGGTGCCATGGTCGACTGGCTCACCGACATCATCGAACGCGATGGCCGTTTCACCATGAAGTTCGAAGGCAGCGTGGGCACCGAAGGACAGGGCGCTCGCGACAAGGCCTGGGCTTCCGGTCACAGTCCCTTTAAAAACGTCGACGACAAGGCTGTCACCTTCGGCACCACGCTCAAGGAATACGCCGAAGAAAAGGGCGCAGAATTCCGTTTCGAAACCGAACTGGTCAAATGCGAGCAGGATTCTACGGGTCGCGTGACGGGCATCATCGCTCGCGATATCAAAGATCGCCATTACCTGCGTATCAATGCCAGCAAGGGCGTCATCCTTTCAACCGGCGGATACGGCAACAACACCCAGATGATGGAAGCGCGTCAAGCGTTCAACGAACGGCTTCGTGTAAACGTGCCTGCTCGTGGTGGGAACCCCGCCGGCGCTGGCATAAAAGCTGCATTGTGGTGCGGCGCAAAGATGGACCCGCTGGGTGCCGCTTGCACCTTCAACCGTGCGTGCGTCAAGCCCGATGAGACCGCTGGCGGAACCGTGGGCAAGTGGTTCTGGTTCGGCGAGCAGCCGTTCCTCAAGATCAACTTGAATGGCAAGCGTTTCTGCAACGAGAGCGGTCCTTACGACTACATGCTCCACTCCACGGCCATGCAGCCGCACAGCACGTACGTCGATATCTGGGATTCGAATTTCAAGGCCGATGTGGCGCAGATCAATGAAGTGGGCTGCTGTCGCTTGTACCCGTTTGACAATGGGTCGCCGTCCAACATGACCGTTGATGCCGTTGCCGGTATGCTCGACCAGCTGATCCAGGACGGATACGTGCAACAGGCCGACACCATGGAAGAACTGGCCCAGAAGCTCAATTTGCCGGTGGAAACCACGGTCGCCACATGGAAGCATTACAACGAGATGGCTGCTGCGGGCGAGGATACCGACTATTACAAAGAAGCGTATCGTTTGATCTCCCTCGACCAGCCGCCCTACTATGGCGTGCGCACGGGCGCTTGGTTCCTTGCCACTTTGGACGGATGCATCATCGATACCAACATGCATCCGGTAGACGAGAACGATGATCCTATCGAGGGCCTGTACCTCACCGGCAACGATTCGGGAGGCTTCTTCAGTGTGAGCTACCCCAATCTGTTCACCGGATTGGCATGCGGTCGTACGATGACGTTCGGCAAGCGCGCTGGGATGCTGGCAGCCACTGGGCAGGCATAAGCCCCCGGAAGTTCGAAGCGCGGCGTTGTTTCGCAAGGCGGCTCGGTGATTTCCGAGCCGCCTTATTTATGCCATACTTGCGCGTATGGAAAAAGAGGCTGATTCATCTCAGAGATTCGATTCGACGTTCTGGCTCATCACGGGAGCTTTGACGGCGCTGCTGTTTTCCACGGCGTTGATGAATTTGGTGGTATTTCCCCAGTTCGATGCCATTTACACGTATGCACGCGATATTTCGGTCACAGCCAATGCGCTGTTTCTTCTTCTGATAGGAGCTGTTGCGACGTTTCGCCCACGCTGGCTGCAGCCGCGGGCATTCATGGTGTTTGTAGCCGTGTCGCTCATCGGCGGCATGGTTGCGTTGCTTGCAGCTTTGCAGGTCGGCGATGCGCTGTTCCTCTCGATTGCGGCCAGCGTCGCTGCCGTCGGCCGTGCCGGGGTGACGGTGCTCACTGGTCTTGCGGCGGCACGATTCGACTTGCGGAAGGCCTCGGTCTGCGTGGCGGTGGCGTTTTCGGCTTCATGTCTTTTGAAGGCCGTGGCTTGGATCATTCCCATCTGGTTGGGACTGCTGCTGTTCTTGCTGTTGCCCATGGTGGCTTTGGCATGCATTGCGCGGTTGTCCACCCCGCTTTTGCAGAGGACGGCGCGTGCCGAGGCGCCGGCGAGCGTCGCTATCACACGCCCCTCGTCGTTTCTTCCTTTGGCCGGCCAGTTGTTCGTCTGCCTGTTCTTGTTCAGCGTCGCCTTTGGCTTCAGCCTGCGTTTCGGCGAGGTGGGCGGCGTACCGGTGTCTGACTTCCTGGTAGTCGTCCCCGTGGTGTTGCTTGCCGTCCACGTGCTGGTCAGCAAGCACCCCGTTCCCAGCGACCTCGTAGCTGAAATAGCCGTGGTGCTGGTAGTTGCGGGTTTCATCTTCGTATCGATGGACGCAAGTCACCTATCAACCGTGAGCAACGTGCTGCTTTCCGCGGGCAACACCTTGTTCGATTTGGTGGCGTGGACGGTGCTCATCGCCGTGGCCCACCGCAACCCGTTGGGCGCGCTCGCCGTGTTCGCCTGGGGACGCGGCGTATCGGGTTTGGGCACGCTGGTGGGCGCGGCGCTCGGCGTGTGGTGCAATGACCTGTTCGCCAACGACCACACCGCGCTGGCTTTGGTTTCGGGTGGCCTCATCGTGCTGTTCGTGGCCTATGCGCTCATCGGGCTGAAGAATTTCAGCTTCAAATCCACTATCGAGGGCGTGGTGCCGGTGAGCGATGCCGTGGCCACCAACGCTCAGGAGGATTTCGACGAGCGTTGCGCCGCCTGCGCTGCGGAATTCGATCTTACCCCGCGCGAACTCGAGATATTCAAGATGCTGGCACGTGGCCGCGACCGCGAATACATCGAAAACCGATTGGTGATTTCGCGCAATACCGTGAAGGCGCACGTCAAGCACATCTACGCCAAATGCGGCATCCACAGCCATGTGGAGCTCATCGCCTTGGTGCAAGAAACCTAAGAGCACCGAGCGCAAAAAGACCCCCGCCGAAGCGGCCACTCCGAATCCCACACGCTCGCCAACGGTCATTCGTCACAAATATGCCGATTCTTGCAGCGAATTCGGGATAGTGCGGGGATTTTCGTAGATGTCAGAGTGGCTTATCCGCATAACCCCAGGTCGCGTTTATCCAAAGCGGTCAAATGGGGAGCTGGCTCCCACACTATCCCGAATTCGCTGCAAAAACACTTCGTTTCGTGACGAAACTTCCGCGAAAAGACGTCGAATGTAGTGTTAGGCGCCTTGATCCCTTGTTTTGCGACAAATACTCTACAAAAAGACCCCCGCCTGAGCAGGGGTCTATGCTGTTCATCGAACTTGTTGTCGGCATGTACGGCAAAACAGATTGCTGAATCGTCATCCTATGGGCAACGAACAGATTCCATCGCTTTGCTCGCAGTAGCCAGTTTCCTAGAAAGCGCGGAAGGCGCTCTTCTGGGCAAAGCAGATCGGGCACTTCTCGAAGTCGTCGCCCTTATGGATGTAGCCGCAGATGGGGCACAGGTAGTACTTCTCGTCAGAGGGATTGTCGATGTTGTTGTAGGCATCGATGTAGCGCTGTGCATGATAGGCCTCGGCCAGTTTGGCGCGGGTGAACACCTGAACGGCGGCGTTGTTGCCCTCTTCCTGCGCCTTCTTGATGAAGGCAGGGTACATGTCGGAGGTCTCATAGATCTCGCCGTTGGCGGAACCGATGAGGTCGAGGTCGGTGCTCTCCGGTGCCGGCGCGGTGGCCGTGGGGCCCTGGAAGTCAGGCTCTTCGGCCTGGACCAGCTTGGTCTCCATGGCGATGTGCAGTTTCTCAGCAGCAGCAGTGGCCTCGAACAGGCGGCTGATCTGGTCGTAGCCGGCAGACTTGGCAGCTGCGGCAAAGGCGGAATATTTGGTGGTGGCACCGGTTTCGCCGGTGACGGCAGCCTTCAGATTGTCGAGCGTGCTGCCAACCTGAGTCTTGGTATCGGTGACGACGTTGAAGTTATGGGAATTGGCCGCGGTGGGCATTTCGGAACGGACTTGCTGAGCCATGGAAGATCTCCTTCTCTCGTTGAGTACTTTCATAACTGATAACAGTTATCAATAAGCACTATACCCGAAGCTCAGGGGAATGCAAGGAGGGGAGGAACAATTTTCCTCCCCTCCACAATTCGAGCGTTATGCGGTTCGTGCTACTTGGTGGATTTGAACCACTTCCACAGCCCGGCAGCGCAGGCGGCACCGATCAGCGGGGCCACGATGAACACCCAAACCTGGCTGAAGGCGGTCCAGTCGCCACCGCACAAGCCCATGAACAGGGCAGGACCGAAGCTGCGGGCGGGATTGACGCTGGTGCCCGTCAAGGGGATGCCCATGATGTGCACGAAGACCAGCGTCAAGCCGATGATGATGCCGGCGAAAGGAGCGGTCTTCTTGTCGGCCGTGCTGCCCAAAACGGAAAGCACGAAGATGCACGTCAGAATGATTTCGACGATGATGGCGCCGATGCAGCTCAGGCCCACGGATGACAACGAGTCGTAGCCGTCGCAACCCAGACCGCTGGCCGCAACGCCGCCCTGTGCAACCCAGTCGGTGCAATTGTTGATGATGACCACCAACACCGCTGCAGCGATAATGCCGCCGATGAATTGGGCGATCCAATATCCAATGAGGTCCCTGTTGCTCAGGCGTTTATCCAGCCACATTCCGAAGCTGACTGCCGGATTGATGTGGCAACCCGATACATTGCCGATGACGAAGGCCATCGCGATGATGGACAACCCGAACGCCATGGCGATGCCCAGCGTGCCCAGCGTTTTGCCGGCGATGGCGGCACTTCCGCAGCCAAACAGCGTCAGCACGAATGTTCCGAAGCATTCGGCTCCGTACTTCTTCATAGAACTCGGTTCCATTTATCCTCCTTGACGATTGTTCTGTATAAGAAGTGTACCACTGCCATCAGGCGTCATGGACAGATAGCTAACGAACGATGCCCCGCCGGATCACCGACGGGGCATCTCTTGATTCATCCGAATCAGGTCTTCCTATGCCGCTGCTACTCGCCTTGTTCCTGCTGCAGATTTTCGCTGTAGGTGGTCCAGCCGTCGGGCATGATGTCCTTCGCATCGTTGTGGCATTCCGTGCATGTCAGCGTGCTGGCGCGGTGCGCCTTATGGCAATCGCT
This sequence comes from Eggerthellaceae bacterium, assembly GCA_040774885.1. GTDB lineage: Bacteria > Actinomycetota > Coriobacteriia > Coriobacteriales > Eggerthellaceae > JAXGTO01. The sequence goes on from JAXGTO010000008.1 coordinate 47,326, forward strand.
GCATTCCTGGTTGCCGTGCTGACCGCTATGCGGGTTGAACGAAAGGTCGCTCGTGGCCTCTTCCAGATCTTCGCGGGAATTGATGCCGTCGTGGCAACCGCTCTTCAGGCAGAAGCTGTCGGAATCGTCGTTGCCCACCGCGCTGGTGAGGTCTTCGGTGCTGCGCTCGTACAGCGGATACGTGTAGTTGCCGCTGACCCAGTTAACGCCTTCGCTCACTTGCTGGCCCATGTCGGCTTCATGGCAGTCGAGGCACTTGAGCCCTGCTTCTTTGTGCGTAACGGAAAGCATTGCGCACGAATTGGATACTTCGTTGCCGTAGGCGTCGGTAGTGGCCGTGTTGGGCTCGGCGTCATACGATTCAACATACGTGCTCATGGGCGTGTGGCATACCGTGCCGCAAAAACTCGGTTGGTCGTGCCAGATGAACATCGCGATACCCACCACGACGATCACGCCTACCACGATTCCCGCCACCATTCCCTTGCGCCGGGGCTTGCGTTCTTTCGGCTCGGATGATTCCGGGGTGACCGTTTTGTCGGCCTCGGCTTCGACCTTCTCGGTCTTTCCTTCGTCTGTCATCCCCATTCCTCCCTTCCAATCGGTTGCCGACTGACCGCATCTTCTAGCGGCCGTCGTCTTTTAACCGACTGTATCGGGAAGAGGGTGGTCGAACATCCCCATAAGTACGGGATATTGACTCGGGGCATCCCCCGAGGGTGGGGGAATCAGTCTTCCAGGGCTTCGACGATGTCCAGCAATTCCTGTTTGCCCGAAACGCCCATCTTGGAATAGATGTGCTTGATGTGCGTTTGCACCGTGCTCTTGGCGATGAACAGCTCGTCGCAAATGAACGGCACATTGCGGCCTTTGATCAGCAGAGCCACCACTTCAAGCTCTCGGTGCGAAAGGCCGTAGCGTTGCGCAAGCAGGTCGAGCGTTTGGCTTTCGTCATCGGTGTGGGGCGCAGCAGATTGCTTGATTACGTAGGCATCTGGCTTTTCGGATGCAGCGGCTTTTTCGCCGGCGAAGGTGCGTCCGCTGGTGGTGAACCACATGACCAAGATCACAAACAGCAAGCCGATGGTGCTGATGGAAGAGGTTGGCTCGAACGGCAGATTGGAGAGCACCCACGAAAGGCCGCAGCCTGCCAAAAGGCCCGCGTACAGGGCAGCCAGGGCCGAACATACGGCTGTAAGCGGGCGCCAACCATAAGCATGGATGTGGTTGCCGATGACGATCCAGCAGTATACGAAGAAGATGCCGAAGCCGGAGAATACCGCAGCGCAGCATATCCCCGTGGTAAGCGGGCTTTTTGCAAAAGCAAGCAGGGCGAATCCGACGGCAGCACACAAGGGAGCAGGTTTGTAAGCCGCATCGGGGTCCAGGATGCCGCCATGTTGCGCCATATGCAGGGTGGTGATGGTCATGGCCACCAGCAGCACGCTTGCAGCGGCCGCAACGATCCAATGCGAACTCGGGCCGAATGCAGCCAGTGGGCTCCATCCCACCAAGGCGGCCATCACGCCATACAGGGCGACGGTGGCCAAAAACGGCGCCGTGTAATGGCGGGGTGCGTCGACAGGAGGCCGGACGACCTCATCGGGAACTTCTTCGGGTGCAGCCTCGGGTTTGCGAGTGCTCCAGGCAGTCAAAGCCACGATAGCCAGGGGAATCAGGGGTTCGATGATATCAGCCACGGTTATGGGGAGCAGTTGCATGATGGCTACTGCTACAAAACCGATGAGTGCCGACGCCACGGTGGTGGTTACGCGGCGGCGCAGCGACAAGACGGCATAACGTTCGGCCAGCTGCGCCATGGCGATGGGCAGCAGCAAGCCCAAAGCAATCAAGCAAACAATGGCCAGGATGCCTTCAGGTTGCAGCACGATGGCCAACGATGCCATGGCCATCGCCACCAAGGCAGTATGGGAGAGCGCCAAAGGCAAAGGCCGGTCGGCGCGCCGACTGATACGGTCGCCCACCAGCACGCTTACCAGACCGGCCACCAAAAAGAAGATTACCCATACGGGCAAAAGTCCACTGGCGGTGTCCGGGGCGTTCTCGCTCCCGTACATCAGCGTGAACAGCCAGCAAAGCAGCAAGCAAGAGCATGCCATAAGCGGGCCGTCGATGCCTTCTTTGAAATCGCCGAACAGCGATTTGATCTTTTCCATGGTTCCTCCCAAAAGCCATTGTGGCATATCCGAACGGAAAGGGCCCGTCTGAATCCTCAAATTATGGGGATGTACCCACATTGAACGCAATGAATTACCTAAAACGGCATGATGCGCGGTTGCGCGGCCGGGGGCATCATCAGACAAGCAATCACTGAAAGCGAGGAGGAACAGATGAGTGAATCGAAGGAACAAGGAAATTCCCAGCGCAGCGTATCGCGCAGGGCTTTTCTGGGGCTCGGTGCTGTTGCCGGCGTTACCGCCATGGGAAGCGGGTTGGTCGGATGCGCCCCGAAGTCTTCGAGCGGATCGACATCGGAGGGCGAAAGCGCCAAGGCGTTCACCATTGATTAGAACACGGGAGTGGTCAATCTCAATACCCAGGTGGAAGAGGCTACGTACGGCGAAAGCACGCTGTCGCTCGATACGCTGTTCTCCGAAATCAAGGTGGGCGGCAAGACTTTCAAGAACCGCATCATCAAATCGGGCGCAGGGTGCCCTTCGTCCTACGACGAAAACGGATACCCCAACGAACAGCTCTACCAATTCTATGAAGCCATCGCTCGCGGCGGAGCCGGTTACGTCATCGTGGATACCAACACCATGCCGGTCGAAGCGCTGAAAACCGTTGCCGATCGAGTGCATGCGGCAGGCGCGGCAGTGGGCATGCAGCACTACAGCATGAGCAACTGGATGCCCGGCGGCATGTCCTCTTCATCCACGCAGGTGCTCACCGGCAGCCTCGATTTCGGCAACCCCGGGCCGACCATGGCCACCACCGACCAGGTGAAGGAAGTCATCGAAGAGTTTGTGGGGCGTGCAGAAGCCGCTTATCAGGCTGGATTCGACGGGTTCGATATCAATGCCGGCTGCAACCATTTCTTGGACAATTTCCTTTCGCGCGTGTACAACACCGAGCGCACCGATGAGTACGGTCCCCAGAGCCTTGAGAACCGCGCCCGCATCGTCACCGACATCATTGCGGGGATTCGCAGCCGCTGCGGCAAGGATTTCGTCATCTCGGTGCTGTTCAATGCCTTCGAGGTAAATGTCTATGAACTCGGCGACGACGAAAAGTGCATTTCTCTGGATGAAGGCGTGGAATTCGCCAAGTTGTTCGAGGCGGCGGGCGCCGACCTCCTTCACGTGCGGTGGGCTACGCACGGCAACCACGCCGCCAGCTTCTTCCCCGACCGTCTGTTCATTTGCGAACCGGGTGCAACGGGTTATGGAACCGTCCTCGATTTCACCAAGGGCGCTATGGGGGATTTCGAATACCGCTACGAAGGCGCCGTGGCTGCTGCGCCCATCGCCGCGACCATCAAACGCAACGTATCCATCCCTGTGGGCACGGTGGGATGCATGGACCCGCGCTTGGCTCCCGACCAAATCGAAGAGGACCTGCGCGATGGCCGACTCGACTTGGTCATGATGACGCGTCCGCTTATCGCTGATCCCGATATGCCCAATAAAATGCAGGAAGGGCGTCGGGATGAAGTGGCTCCCTGCACCCATTGCGAGACCTGCTTCATGGACAGCATCGGCGGGTGCCGCGTCAATCCGATCTTCGGCAAGGCCGGCACCGATGCATTGCCCGGAGGCTACACGTACCCTCAGGTAAGCAGCGCCAAGAACGTCATGGTCATCGGCGGCGGCCCTGGCGGCATGGAGGCGGCCCGCGTATCCGCGCTGTGCGGCAACAACGTCACGCTGTACGAAAAGAAGCAGTTGGGCGGCAAGATGACCATCGCCGAGGCCGTCAAAGGCAATCATGAATTGCTGGGCGACTACATCATCTATCTGCATAAACAACTTGATGTGCAAGGAGTCAACGTGGTCTTGGGCACGGAAGTCGATGGCGACCTGGTTCGCCAGGAATCGCCCGATTCCGTGATCATCGCCGCAGGTGCCGATTACGCGGCGCCTGCCGTCAAGGGCCTCGATTCCTCGTCCATCGTCACCGATATCCGTTCTTGCAAGGATTGTTCGGGCAGGGTGGTTCTCATCGGCCACGGCGTTCAGATTCTGAACATCGCCGAATATCTGGTCAACCAAAACTGCGAGGTGACGGTGGTCAACTCCGGTCCGGCCGAGTTGCTGGGCCAGTACATGCCCGCTTACATCCAAACACCCACGCTCAATTGGCTCAAGGCGCATGCGGTCAAGTTCTACAACAGCGCCACGGTAAACGAGGTGACGGATTCTGAGGTGAACTTCACCACGTCTTACGGGCTCAGCGTTTCCGTACCGGCCGATCGTGTCATGTATGCAGACGAAGCGGTGCCGTCCGATCTCATATCCGAGATCAAAAGCATCGTCTCGGACACGCGTGTGGTGGGCGATGCGTCCATCCCGGCCAACATCGTCATGGCCACGGCGGCAGGCCATATGGCCGCCCGCGGGCTGGATTACACCGCTCCTGACCCGACGGCGAACTCCTCGATGCCCAAGGGCTGATGAGGAGGTCTATGGGCGGCGACCTGCCCATTTCGCTTTGAAATCCCCGTTATTTGGGGATGCCGAAACGGCTCTTTGTGGGAATTCCCCGTTGCGGGGCGATGTGCGCAGCGGCAGCGGGACGGCATAGTGGGGTCACGATCATATGAGAGGAAGCAAGGAGGAACTCATGGGAACCAAACATTCGATCAGTCGACGCGGCTTCTTGGGGCTGGGTGCCCTTTCGGCGGCGGGCGTTGCCACTGCGGGTCTTTCGGGTTGCACGCCCAGTAATTCCGATACGGAAGCGGCTGAGCACAACGCCGTCGAATCATGGAAAGATGCTCCCGCTGCCATTTCCGCGTCCAAGATAGTGGAAACCGTCGATGCCGACGTAGTGGTGGTCGGTGCCGGCAACGCCGGTCAATTCGCCGCATGCGCCGCGGCCGAAAAGGGTGCCAAGGTGGTGCTGCTCGAAAAAGACGAGAAGATGTGCACCACGGCGCGCGAATGGATCGGCGGTATCGGCTCGCGCTATCAGCAGGAAGCCGGCGTGGAGATCGACAAGAACAAGGTCGTCGAAACCCTGTGCTTCTATGCTTCGCATCGTTGCGACCAACGCCTCATCCGCACGTGGGCCGATAATTCCGGCGCCACCATCGACTGGCTGGGCGACGTGGTGAAGCAGTACAACCCCGATGCCTACATCAAGCTGGAAACCGACGTGGGAAATGAAACCGGTCTGTATCAGAGCTATCCTATCCAGCACAACGTTCAAACCGACACCGAAGCCATCACCAGCCTCACCTTCGTCATCCAGAAGGTAAACGACCTGGGCGTCGAAGTGCGCAGCAAGACGCAGATGATGCAGCTGGAGCGCGATGATTCAGGGCGCGTGTGCGCAGCCATCGCCAGGAACTCCGAAGGCGACTACGTGCGCTTCAACGCTTCCAAGGGCGTCATCATGTGCACCGGCGGCTATGCTGCCAACGGCGACATGATGAAAGAGGAAAACCCGCTGGGGTATTCCACCAATTCCCTGCTTTCCGCCTACGGCTCCAACACCGGCGATGGCATCAAGGCGGCCACCTGGGTGGGTGCTGCCAAGCAACAGCAACCGACGCTGATGGTGTTCGACCGCGGCGGCGTCCCGTCCGGCACGCCGGTGGGCACAGCCTATCAGGGTGGCGGCGTTATGTTCCATATGGGCTCCCAGCCGTTTTTGAAGGTGAACCACAAGGGCGAGCGCTTCTGCAACGAATCCGTTCCTTACGACTTCATGACCGGCGCCGGAACCGTGCAGCCGGGTGGCACCTACTGCGAAATCTGGGACTCTAACTGGAAGGAGCAGACGCGTCAGTTCCACACCATCGGCTGCTCGCGCAAGCAGTACAGCCCCTCGGGCAGCTTGCTCATGCTGATGGATGAAGAAAAGACCCCGATGTTCTGGGAAATGGCCGCCAAACCCATGGGCGTCATCGTCGAGGCCGACACGCTTGCTGAATTGGCCGACAAGCTGATGGTTCCCGCCGACACGTTCGTCAAGACGGTCGAGCGCTACAACGAATTGTGCGCGGCCGGCGACGACCAGGACTTCGGTAAAGAAGCCTATCGCATGATGCCGCTTTCGGCTCCGCCCTACATGGCCGCCACCGTGGGTGGGCAGATCCTCTGCTCGCTGGACGGGCTCACCATCAACACGCACATGCAGGTGCTCGACACCGATGGCGAAGTCATCGAGGGTCTCTATGCCGCCGGCAACGACAGCGGCGGGTTCTTCTGCAACAACTACCCCGAGCTCATGGTGGGCTCCGCATGCGGACGCACCATCACGTTCGGCCGACTGGCTGGTCAGTACGCAGCCCAGTCGTAACAGCGCCCTCCAATCCCCTCCCTCCCCCTCAGCAACGGGCTCCGGTTCATTCCGGGGCCCGTTGCGTTTTGCAGTGGCATAATGGAGCGCGGAAACCAAAGGCATAGCAAAGGAGACTTGCTCATGAAACGCGAGAATGTCTGGAAGACCTACAAGAAAAAGGATCTGGCCGCCCTGAACGATCTGTGCGCCGGCTACATCGACTTCATCAGCGACAACAAAACCGAACGTGAATGTGCAGCGGCTGCCGTCGATTTGGCGCGCAAGGCCGGATACCGTTCGCTCGAAGAAGCGCGCAAGGCCGGCAAAGCGCTCAAGGCCGGCGACCGCGTGTATGCTCAGCTTTACGGCAAGGCGCTCATCTTGGTTCAGGTTGGAAGCCGCCCCATGGAAGAAGGCCTCAACATCCTGGGCGCTCACATCGACAGCCCGCGTCTGGACATCAAGCAAAACCCCCTGTACGAATCAAATGACTTCGCGTTGCTCGATACGCATTACTACGGCGGCATCAAGAACTATCAATGGGTTACCATGCCCCTGGCCATTCACGGCGTGGTTGCCAAGAAAGACGGCAGCGTCCAGCAGGTGAACGTGGGGGAGGCTCCCGACGATCCCGTGTTCTGCGTCACCGACCTGCTGCCGCATCTCGGCGCCGATCAGATGCAGAAGAAGGCCGGCAAGGTCATCGAGGGCGAAGAGCTCGATATCCTGGCTGGCGGCCAGCCAAAAGCGTCTGGAAAGAAGGATGAAGACGCCGAAGACGAGCCCGTCAAAGCGCGCCTGCTCGACTTGCTGAAAGATGCTTACGGTATGGAGGAAGAGGATTTCCTTTCCGCCGAGCTCGAAGTGGTCCCCGCAGGCCGTGCGCGCGAACTGGGATTCGACCGGTCCATGGTCATCGGATACGGGCAGGACGACCGCGTATGCGCCTACACCAGTCTGATGGCGCAGCTGCATGCTGAAGATCTGAAGCGCACCGGCGTGTGCGTGCTGGTGGATAAAGAGGAAATCGGCAGCGTGGGCGCCACCGGCATGACCGGCCAATTCTTCGAGAACACCATGGCCGAGGTGATGGATCTGGCCAAGCAGGGCGGCGACCTGCCCCTGCGCCGCGCCCTGGCATCATCGGACATGCTCTCAAGCGACGTGTCCGCCGCCTTCGATCCCACCTTCGCCAGCGCGTACGAGCCCAAGAACTCCGCCTATTGCGGGCGTGGCTTGGTGTTCAACAAATTCACCGGTGCCCGTGGAAAAAGCGGCAGCAATGATGCCAATGCCGAATACGTGGCCACCATCCGCCGCATCATGGACGATTCGAAAGTCGCCTTCCAAACAGCCGAGCTCGGCAAGGTCAATCAAGGCGGCGGTGGCACCATCGCCTACATCCTTGCCAAATACGGCATGAACGTCATCGACTGCGGTGTCGCCGTGCTCTCCATGCATGCTCCGTGGGAAGTGACCAGTAAAGCAGACATCTTCGAAGCCGAAAAAGGCTACGCGGCGTTCCTGGGGCACTGATCTTCGGCCCGTTTGTTCGCTCACGTATAGAGATACGCTTCGCTCTCAAGCCGAGCCGAATCTCAGCGCCCCAGGAACGCCGCAGCGGTCCCGGCGTCGGCCTTCGACCCGTCTGGTCGCTCGCGTATGCAGATGCGCTTCGCTCTCAAGCCGGGCCGAATCTCAGCGCCCCAGGAACGCCGCGCCTTCCCTGTGGCGGTTCTGTGACGCCCTCTCCGTTTTTTTTCGAGAATACCGATTATGTCGTTAAAAGGCTTCCTTTCCACTCTCAATAATGCTACTATGCGATGCGACTTTTGCCGTAGGGTGAACATCGGCGGAGTCCGGACGCTCGGCTTGATCGAGTGCATTGAAAACAGAACGTAAGAATTCTTGGCGCATCAGACAACGTATGAGCATGGACTAACGACCAGGGTGAAGGGTGGTAGGCCATGGGCACATGGAGCCTTTTCGAAGGCATTGGTGAATTGCGCCATAGCACAGTGGGGAAGATCGTCTCGGTAACGGTATCGGCGGCATTGGTCTTCTCTCTCTCATCAGCAGGTTCATATGCATTTGGAAACACGTCGACGTCGACTGACGCTGCCGATGTTTCTGCGCAGCCTGCAGACACAACAACATCGGCGAATGGCGAATCGTCGCTTGACGCCAAGGCGGAAGCCCAGGAGGCTTCGGTCTCATTCGTCATGGAGCACGCTGCTGCTCTTGTGGACGGACAGTCTGTGAAAGCCGACGGTTTCAAGACCGCTTCGCACAAGGACCTCACGTTTTCCGTAACTGCCGATGCCGGCTACGAAGTGACGGAGGTTGCTGCCCGCAACTCCAACACGAACGCCGCTGCAACGGTTGTTGAAAACAGCGACGGCACCTATACCGTGCGTGCCGCCAGTGTGGAGGACGGTCTGGTTATCGAGGCGACTGCCGAAGCGCAGGCCGGCTCCGATGCGACGGACCCGACGCCCGCCGCAGATTCGACTGCATCCGAGACTGCGACAGGGGAATCCATTCCAACACCGGTCGTGACCTATCAGGCCGATGCCGATGAAGCCTCTGCGGCAGCCGAACCTGAGTCCGAGCCCGTGGCTGCAGCTCAGGAAACCCGGAGCCTCACCGCTTCCAAGTCTTACAAGGTTTCCTTCAGCGCCAACGGGGGCACTGCATCGGCGCCTGCTTCCGTTACGGTCAAGCAGGGGTCTGAGATCACGCTTCCCGACTATTCCGGTACCAAGGCGAACAGCACGTTCGTCGGTTGGTCCACGGATAAGAATGCCACGGCAGGCGGCTCGGATCACTACACGAAGGCGGTTTATTCAGCCGGTCAGACCTACACCGTCGGATCGGGCAACGTCACGCTGTATGCCGTTTGGGCATCGAACAGCACAACCGATGCTATTTTCTATATCAGGCTCGATGGCACCATCCCCACCGAACCCCAAGGGCACAGCAGCTCCGAATACACCGCGGGAATCAAGATCGACAACGCCATTTCTGCAGGCCAGGCGTTCTTCCATACCGACTCGAAAGTCGGCGTGGGAAGCTGTCTTTCCAACACGCCCACCAACGCCCAGATCTCGGCTGTTTACCCGAACTACGATGCCAGCACGCAGTATGTGATGTGGTATGTGGTCAAGCATGAAGGCGAAGCGTGGCACATCGATGGCGTTTTGCTCAGCAAGACCATGGTCAACCTGAGTTACGACGCCAATGCGCCTGCCGGCACCTGGTCCAATATGCCGGATGGTTCGCAGTACGCCTCCGGTGCGACCGCTACCGTCAGCGATAAGACGCCGACGCGCGCAGGCTATACCTTTACTGGCTGGAACACGAAAGCGGATGGGTCCGGCACCCCCTATGCGGCCAACGCCACCTTCGACATCACCCGAAACGTGACGCTCTACGCGCAATGGAAGGCCAACGAGTCCACCGCGTACAAGGTGGAGCGCTACCAGGTTGCCGATGACGGCACCGAACTGCTTATCGGCCAGGCGATGCAGCGCTATGGCACCACGGGTGCCGCCGTATCGGTGCTCGATAGCGACAAGGCCATCACCGGGTACAAGTACAAAGGCGACTCCTATGCCGGCACGGTGCTTTCCGGCACCATCGCGGCGGATGGCTCGACCACGCTCAAGCTCTATTTCGAGATTCTCAAGCCCGTCTGGCTGACTTTCAAAGCGATCGATGGCGAAACGACCATCGCCGAGCCCAGCGGACAGTACGATGACGTGTTCACCAGCGAAAAAACGGTGGATATCGATTTCTCCGCCGCGAAGAGCCTCTTGGCCAACACGTATGTTCCCGCTCATCCCGAGTCCGGCGTTACCGTGGCTGCGGTCGAAGCCTGCCAAACCATGGACGACATCACGGCCCTCGGTTTCTCGTTCTCCTTTGACGGCTGGTACACCCAGTCCCAAAACGGGGGCTATCCGGTAGCCCAGGGATCGGACATGGCAAACCTGCCTGTCGCCTACCATGAAATGACGACGGGCGACCAGACTCTTTTCACCGACGACCATGAGACCGTCTATGCGCATTACGCCGTCAGTTACAAGCAGACGACGGGAACTGTCCAGTTCGATGCCAATGGCGGAGATCAGCAGTCGGTTCCGAGCTCTGTTTCCGGGATTGCCGGCACGGCGAACAACAATCAATTCCCTGCGACGGTTCCCACATGGGAAGGGCACACGTTTGTGGGTTGGAACACGCAAGCCGACGGCATGGGATCGGCCGTGACCGACTATGCGGCAACGTTTGCAGGCGGCACGACGACGTATTACGCCCAGTGGAAGCAGAACACGCCCATCACCCTTACGGCCAATGGTGGCACGGCAACGTACAACGGATCCGTCCAGGGCACGACGGGCTACACCGGTCTACCTGAAGAAGCGACTTTCGCCGAAAGCGAACTCGCCGAAATCACCGCCAGCGGGTCGGGCATCGACGCCGCCACGTACGCCGTCACTTTCAACAGCGAAGCTCCCGCCACCATCTATGACGAAGAAGACAACGGATACGACGTTACCTACCGCTCCGGCGAATATGTGATCGATCCCGCGCCCGTCACGGTGACGGCCAACCATAAGTCCAAGGCCTACGGCATGTCCGACCCTTCGTTCGATGCCACGGTGCAGGGCCTTTTCAACAGCGACGCTGTTTCTTACAGCCTTGCCCGTGCCGAAGGCGAAGATAAGGGAACCTACGCCATTACTCCTTCCGGCGTCGAGCGCCAGGGCAACTACGTGGTTTCCTATTATCCCGACGACATGGACATCACGGCTGCCGATATTTCCACCACTCGATTCACGGTCAGCCAGCCGGCCGATGTCACCTACAACGGCAAAGAACAGAAGCAGGCCGCCGTCGTTACCGACACCCTCACCGGCAGGCAGCTTGAAGAGGGCGTGGATTGCACGCTGTCTTACAACGACAGCGATGAAACGAATGTCGGCACGGTTAAAATCACCGTCACGGGCATCGGCAACTACAGCGGATCGGTCGATCGCAGCTATCAGATCCTTCCTGTTGCCGTCACGGTGACGGCGCAGCAGGGCCAAAAAACGTTCGGCGATGCCGACCCTGTTTTCTCTGCGACGGTATCCGGCCTGATCGAAGGGGAATCTTCCGACCTGATAACCTATTCCGTTGCTCGTCCGGGCGCAGGGGCCGATGAAGCCGTGGGCACTTATGAAAACGCCATCGTCGCCTCTGGCGATGACTCCCAGGGAAACTACGTGGTCACGTACGCTGCGGCCAAGTTCATCATCATCGCCGCGTCGGACAATGCGGTGACGACTGCTTCGTATACCGGCGTTTATGACGGCAAGGCCCATGGCATCGCCGCCTCGGCCGCCCGGGCAGGTTCGACGCTGTGGTACAGCACCGATAACGTCACCTGGCAGCAAAGCGTTCCTTCGTTCACCGATGCCACGTCCGGTGCTCAGACCGTATACGTCAAGGCGACGCTCGAAGGCTATCTCGACGCTTTCGGCGAAGCCACGGTGTCCATTACGCCCGCTCCGCTTTCGGTAACCACCAGCGGGGCCTCCAAAGTCTACGATGGCCAGCCTTTGAGCGAAGCCGGTTATGCCATCGAAGGCTGGGTGGCTGGCGAACAGGCGGAGGCCCATACCACCGGCACCATCACCGATGTCGGCAGTGTTGAGAACGGCTATGCCGTCGATTGGGACGCTGCGGGCGCCACGGCCAAGCAGGCCAACTACACGATCGCCCATGTGACGCTCGGCGAACTGAGGGTTGCCGCTGCGCCGCTTACCGTGAACATCTCCGGCAATACGGCTGTCGAGACCTACGATGGCACTGAAAAGTCCGTCAGCGGATACAGCGTTGATTCCGCTTTGCCCGAGGGCGTAGTCGTCTCGCTTTCTGCAGCCGACGCCGACATGGCAAAGGGCACCGATGCCGGCGTGTACCAGATGGGCCTTGTCGCGGAAGACTTCGCAGTGTCCGGGGCAGGCAACTACATCGTCACGGTGGTCGTTTCGGACGGCAAGCTCACGGTCGACCCCCAGCCCATCACCGTCCACGTAACGGGCAACAACGCAACCGACACCTATGATGGCGCCGAGCATCATGTCGCAGGGTTCACCGCCGATGCGCCTGAGGGCTCCGATATCTCCATTGCCCTTGAAGATGGAAAGTCCGCCCGTGCCAAGCGCACCGATGCCGGCACCACGAACATGGGCCTTCAGGCCGATGACTTCACGGCGACCAGCTCGAACTATCAGGTGACGATAGCTATCGCCGCCGATGGTTACCAGACCATCAACCCTATCACCGACCTAGTGACCGTTCGGATCACGGGCAACACGGGCTCGGGAATCTACAATGCCGCCCCGTTGGAAGTCAGCGGCTATACGAGCGTTGTCGACAACGCCCTTTACCAGACGTCCTTCATTTCGTTCGATGGCAATGCGACGGCATCTCTGACCGATGCCGGCACGAAGGCGATGGGCTTGGCCAAAGAGCAGTTCTCCAACGTAAGCGCCAACTTCTCGAACGTATCTTTCGCGGTCGTCGACGGATCTGCCACCGTTGCTCCTGCGCCGCTCACCGTTGTCACACGGAGCGCTTCCAAGTCCTTTGATGGAACGGCCCTTACGGCATCGGGCAGCATGACGGGCTTGGTCGGAGGAGAGACCGCCACCTTTGCCACGACGGGATCTCAGGTTGCGCAAGGCGCTTCCGACAACACCTACGACATCACGTGGGATGGCACGGCAAAGCAGGCCAACTATCAGGTGACGGCGACTCTCGGAACGCTCGAAGTGACGGCAGCCACTCCCGTTGTTCCCGATAGTCCCGATAGCCCTGACGGACCCACGCCGCCGGCCGCTCCGGTCGATCCCGTTGTGCCCGATTCGCCCGTTGTGCCGAATTCTGTTGTCACGGCCATCACGCCCTCCGCCGACGCTGCGTCATCTTCCACCGCCGCGACTTCGACCGCTGCGCAGGCTCAGGATGCAGGCCAGGCCAACGCGGGTGAAAGCGCCGCGCTGTCGGCTGCCGGAGCCGATGAGGCCATCGATGAAAACGCCACGCCTTTGGGCGTGTTCGACGAGCCCAGCTGCTGGGCTCACTGGTTCATGCTCACCGGCATCATCGCCACGGTCATTTACGGTGCGGGAGTGCTTCTGCGCCGTCGCCGCTTCACCCAAATGCTCAAGAAGCGCGAAGACCGGATTCTGGGACTTGATGCTGAAGAAACCGGGCGACAGGCCACTCCGGCGGTCACCGCCGTTGCCGGAAAGGAGGCATAGGATGAAAAAGAGCAATTACATCCTGTTTTCCCTGTTCGCATTGGCTTCCGCCTTCTTGCTGTTCCTGTGGTATCGCCTCGGGTTCAACAAGGTGGACAACCCGCTCGACCTGACGATCAGCGTCGTGTGGTGGGTCGTTATCGCCGCTTTCATCTTCTTTGTCGTTCGCTTTGAAAAGAAGCGCCGCCAGCAGATCCGCACCGTGTATGTTTCGCCTACTGCGTTGTTCAACTGCGAAAGCGGCTTGGTCCCGTGCGCAAGCCCCGAGCGCCGCACGGATATGATCGAGAACATCCTCGCTAACCTGAAATACGGCTTCGATGCCGAAGACCTGCCCGAAGAAGGCGACTTCGACTTCCAGTACGTGGTGCGCACCGAGGACTTCAAGGAAGAAAACGCAAAAGACCGGCAGCAGTCCGCTGGCTCGACATCCTCCGCCGCCGCCCGTCAGTCGAGCCAAGAAGATGTCACGTGGAAAGGCTCTGTGGTCAAAATCGGCCGCGTCAAGGGCCAAAACGAGGAATCCGCGTTCGACAGTCGATCGTCTCTGGCAGCTGCTTTGGCGTAATCCGCGCAGCCTGTTTCTTCGAAAGCCCCTGGTGCCGGCATCCAGGGGCTTTCGTGCATCAGGCTCAGAGCGGGAGGCCTGCTGTTGGGCTTGCAAACCGCAGTTCGTCCCTTGAAAGACGCGCGCCGTCGTCGTGTTGGCGAAACCGCATTCAGCGCTCTCAAAGACATCCGTTGCCTCCATCCGCTTTTTTCAGCTGCGCTTCCCTGGCGATTTTATGAGTGAAATGCCATCTGGCTATTCGCAGGCTGCACCGCGCGGGGGCAGCGTCTATAATGCATCTAACACTCACTGGAATGAACGTTTCTTAGCGAAAGGGCTCATCACATGGCATACATCTTCGAAGAACCGGCACGTACCTTCAACGAGTATCTGCTGGTACCCGGCTACTCCTCTTCGGAATGCACGCCCGACAAGGTGAGTCTGAAAACGCCGTTGGTGCGCTTCAAAAAGGGCGAAGAACCCGCCATCAGCCTTTCCATTCCCATGATCTCGGCGGTCATGCAGTCGGTTTCCGACGACAAGATGGGCATCGCGCTTGCCACCGAAGGAGGCATGAGCTTCATCTTCGGCAGCCAGACCATCGAGGATCAAGCCGCCATGGTCAAGCGCGTCAAAGACTACAAGGCCGGTTTCGTCACCAGCGACACCAACCTCAAGCCCGATTCTTCTTTGGCTGAAGTTGTGGCCCTCAAAGAGAAGAGCAGCCATTCCACCATGCCCGTCACCGATGACGGCAGCAGCCACGGCAAGCTGATGGGCGTCGTCACTGAGCGCGACTATCGCGTCAGCCGCATGAGCATGGACACCAAGGTGTCCGAATTCATGACTCCCGTCGACAAGATGGTCACCGCGCCGGCCGACACCAGCCTCAAAGACGCCAATGACATCATCTGGGACCACAAGCTCAACAGCCTTCCCCTCATCGACAAAAAGGGATGCCTGGTGAACATGGTGTTCCGCAAAGACTACGACAGCCACAAATCCAACCCCAACGAAATGCTCGACGAGCACAAGCGCTACATGGTGGGCGCCGGCATCAACACGCGCGACTATGCCGAGCGCGTCCCCGCTTTGGTCGAGGCCGGAGCCGATGCGCTGTGCATCGACAGTTCCGAAGGCTATTCCGAATGGCAGAGCCGCACCATCGACTGGATTCGCCAGCATTACGGCGAAGACGTGAAGGTGGGCGCTGGCAACGTGGTTGACGCCGAAGGATTCAACTTCCTGGCAGACGCAGGCGCCGACTTCATCAAGATCGGCATCGGCGGCGGTTCCATCTGCATCACGCGCGAACAGAAGGGCATCGGCCGCGGCCAGGCCACGGCTACCATCGAAGTGGCAAAGGCCCGTGACGAATACTACAAGAAGCATGGTGTGTACGTGCCCATCTGCAGCGACGGCGGCATCGTGTACGACCATCACATCACGCTGGCCCTGGCCATGGGCAGCGACTTCGTCATGCTGGGCCGCTATTTCGCCCGCTTCGACGAAAGCCCCACCAACAAGGTGAACATCAACGGCAGCTACATGAAGGAATACTGGGGCGAAGGCAGTGCCCGCGCCCGCAACTGGCAGCGCTACGACCTGGGCGGCGACAAGAAGAAGATGTCCTTCGAAGAAGGCGTGGACAGCTACGTCCCGTATGCCGGCAAACTCAAGGACAATGTCGACCTTACGCTTTCCAAGGTGAAGTCCACCATGTGCAACTGCGGGGCGCTCACCATCCCCGAGCTCCAGCAGAAGGCCAAGCTCACGGTGGTTTCCGCTACCAGCATCGTCGAGGGCGGCGCCCATGACGTGTTGCAAAAAGACAAGACGCCCTACGTCTCAAACACCATAAGGTAGTTCTTTGGCAGAATCCGCAGCCCCGGCATCATCGGCTTCTTCGGCCCCCGCACCCAAGCGCGAGCATTTCGGCAGCCGCTTGGGGTTCCTCCTCATCAGCGCAGGGTGCGCGGTGGGGCTGGGAAACGTGTGGCGTTTTCCCTATATCACCGGGCAGTACGGCGGCGGCGCCTTCGTTCTGCTCTATCTGCTGTTCTTGGTCATCTTCGCGCTGCCCATCCTCATCATGGAATTCTCGGTGGGACGTGCCAGCCAGAAGAGCATCGCGCGCAGCTTCAACGTCTTGGAGCCGGCCGGCACGCGGTGGCATTGCTTCAAATGGATCGGCCTGGCCGGCAACTATTTGCTGATGATGTTTTACACCACGGTAGCCGGCTGGATGGTGGCTTTCATGGTGAACAGCGCCACGGGCACCTTCGAGGGCATGAACCCCTCCGAGGTCAGCGGCGTGTTCAACAACTTGCTGGCCGACCCCGTGCAGATGATCGCCTACCTGGTGTTCGTGGTGGCTGTGGGCGTGCTGGTAACGCAGGCTGGGTTGAAAAACGGCGTGGAACGCATCACCAAGGTGATGATGTTGGCGCTGTTCGGCGTGCTCATCGTGCTGGTGGTGCGAGCCGTTACGCTCGACGGCGCCGCCGATGGGTTGGCGTTTTACCTCTTTCCCGATTTCAGCAAGATCACTTCCGGCGGCTGGACCACGTTCATGGATGCCGTTCTGGCGGCCATGGGCCAGGCGTTCTTCACGCTTTCGGTGGGCGTTGGCTCCATGTCCATCTTCGGCAGCTATATCCATAAGCGCCACGGCCTTACCGGCGAAGCCGTGCGAGTGGCCGGGTTGGACACGCTGGTGGCGTTCATGGCCGGACTCATCATCTTCTCGGCCTGCTTCGCTTTCGACGTGCAACCTGATAGCGGTCCCAGCCTGGTATTCATCACATTGCCCAGCGTATTCGCACAGATGTGGGGCGGGCAGGTGTGGTGCACGCTGTTCTTCTTGTTCATGAGCTTTGCCGCCATATCGACGGTCATCGCGGTGTTCGAGAACATCATGAGCTTTTCCATGGACCAATGGAACATCAGCCGACGCCGTGCCTGTTTGGTGAACGGCGCGCTCATCTTGCTGCTGTCGTTGCCTTGCGTGCTCGGGTTCAACGTGCTCTCCGGCATCCAGATTCCCGGCATCGGCGATATCCAGGCTTTCGAGGACTTTCTGGTTTCCGACAACATCCTGCCCATCGGCGGCCTGGTGTTCCTGCTGTTTTGCACTACTAAAAAAGGTTGGGGCTTCGATGCCTTCCTCAAAGAAGCCGATACCGGCGATGGCATCAAATTCCCCCGCTGGGCCAAGGGCTATTGCCGTTTCGTGCTGCCCGTGCTCATCGTGGTGGTGTTCGTGGCCAACTACGTCCCCTTCATTGCGTCCTGGTTCGGCGGATAGTCGCAGCGCCGTTGTGAAAGCATGCGAATCCGCGGGTTCTGCTTAGGGCGCTTGCGTATAATGGGGTGCGCTGTGCAATCACTCTGTGCGCAGTGAGCGATACGTAAAGCAGCCGGTTCGATGTTCCGGCCAAGAGAGACCCGCCATCCATAGGGCGGTGCATGCGAAGGACGGTTCCATGAAAGCTTACAATCCGCACGAGATAGAGCCCCGTCTTCAGAAGGCGTGGGAAGATGCCGGCCTCTATACCGTCAACGAGGACGCATCCAAGCCCAAGAAATACGTGCTTGAAATGTTCCCGTATCCTTCGGGCGACATCCATATGGGCCACGTGCGCAACTATACCATCGGCGACGTCATCGCGCGCTATTCCGCCATGCAGGGCTTCGACGTGCTGCATCCCATGGGATGGGACGCTTTCGGGCTGCCGGCGGAAAACGCCGCCATCAAGCACGAAACGCATCCGGCCAAGTGGACCCACGCCAATATCGCCACCCAGATGGCCAGTTTCAAGCGCATGGGATTTTCCTACGACTGGGACCGCCGCGTGGTGGCATGCGACCCCGATTACTACCGCTGGGGCCAGTGGATTTTCCTGCAGTTTTGGAAGCGCGGGTTGGTGGAGCGGCGCAACAGCCCCGTCAATTGGTGTCCCAATTGTCAAACGGTGCTTGCCAACGAACAGGTGACCGAAGGCGAGTGCTGGCGCTGCCATTCGGCGGTTGAAAAGCGCGATCTCACCCAGTGGTACTTCAAAATCACCGACTACGCCCAAGAACTGCTCGATGACTTGGATCAGCTGGACGGTTGGCCCGACCGCGTCAAGCAGATGCAGGCCAATTGGATCGGCCGCAGCGAAGGCGCCGAGGTCGACTTCGCCATCTGCGATGAAGCCGGAAACGCCACCGATGAGACCATCACCGTGTTCACCACGCGCGCCGACACGTTGTTCGGTTGCAGCTTCTTCCTGCTGGCTCCGGAATATCCCGGCCTCATGGAGTTCGTCGATGCGGATCACGCCGACGCGGTGGGTGCCGTGGTCGAAGCCGCGCAGAAGGTGAGCGCCGTCGAACGCGCGCAGGGCGACCGCGAGAAGCACGGCGCCTTCACCGGGCGCTACATGGTCAACCCCATCAACGGCGAAAAGGTGCCCGTGTGGGTGGCCGACTACATCGTTTCCGATTACGGCACCGGCGCCGTCATGGCCGTTCCCTGCGGCGACCAGCGCGACTTCGAGTTCGCGCGAAAATACGACCTGCCCATCATCCCCATCATCTTGGAACAGGATGATCCGCTGTATCCGCAGCTCAAAGATGAAAAGCAGCGTGTCGTCACCACTGTCGATTGGGAAGCCGCCTACGATGCCCAGGGTATCTTGGTGCAGTCGGGCGCCTATACCGGCATGGAGGGCGGCAAGCATTCCGAAGGCGAAGAAGCCGTGGTAGCCGCGCTCGAAGCGGCCGGCACCGGCCGCCGCAAGGTGGAATTCCGTCTGCGCGATTGGCTGATCAGCCGCCAGCGCTATTGGGGCAATCCCATTCCGGCCATCCACTGCCCCAAATGCGGCGTGGTGCCCGTGCCCGAAGAAGATCTGCCGGTGCTTCTGCCCGACGACATCGACCTGGCGGCGGGGGAGACCCTGGCCACGCACAAGGATTTCTCGGACTGCACGTGTCCGGTGTGCGGTGCGCCTGCCAAGCGCGAAACCGACACCATGGACACATTCACATGTTCCAGCTGGTATTACCTGCGCTACACCGACCCGCATAATCAAACGGCGCCGTTCGCGCCCGAAAAGGCCAACCGCTGGATGCCCGTCGACCAGTACATCGGCGGCATCGAGCACGCCATCTTGCATTTGCTGTACAGCCGCTTCTACACCAAGGTGCTGCGCGACATGGGCCTGCTCGACTTCGACGAGCCCTTCGCCAACTTGCTGTGCCAGGGCATGGTGAAAGACGAAAACGGCGAAACGATGTCAAAGTCGAAGGGCAACGTCATCGCGCCGGAAGATATGATCCGCGAATACGGCGCCGATGCCGTGCGCGCCTACATTTTGTTCATGGCACCGCCCGACAAAGACCTGGAATGGGACGAAGACGGCCTTGCCGGCATCTTCCGCTTCCTCAATCGCGTTTGGCGCCAGGTGAACGATCTTGCCGGCATCGCTGGCGACGAGACGCTCTTCGAGCCGGGAATCGCCCAGGCTGAAGCCGAGGAACTCGCGCGCACGCTCAACCGCGAGCGTCATCGCGTGGCGGGCAAGGTGGCCGATGATTTCGACCGCAACAACTTCAACACGGCTATCAGCGCCATCATGGAGCTCTCCAACGCCACCGGCGCCTATCTGCGCGCGGTTTCTGCAGCCGATCGCTCGGCTTGCCCGCATTTGGCGGCCCTCGATGCCGATGTGGCCGATGTGCTGGTGAAGATGATGGCTCCCATCGCCCCGCATTGGGCCGACGAACTGTGGCATACCGTGTTGGGCCATGCCGATTCGTCGGTGCATTCCCAGCCGTGGCCCGAGTTCGATCCTTCGCAGGCGCGCGCCGCGGAAGTGGAGCTTGCCGTGCAGGTGAATGGCAAGGTGAAGGCCAAGGTCACCGTAGCCCAGGACGCTGCGGAAGACGACATCCGCGCGGCGGCACTGTCGGCTGTGGCGGCAGCGACCGAAGGACAGACCGTGGTCAAGTCCATCGTCATTCCCGGTCGTCTGGTAAACGTGGTGGTCAAGTAGGGCAACGCGCCGTTCCTTAACCTATCCTGAAACGCGAGTGGTCATTTCATGCGCCCGAGCACGTGTTGCTCGGGCGTTTGCTAGTATGGCGCTATGGCTGGAGTGATTAAAAAGATCGGACGCATCATGTTGGTTGCGATAGTTGCGGTGCTGGCGGTGGTCGTCATCGTCGTCGGCGTGCCCAATGCGGTGGAGTGCGTCGGACAGTCGGGCAACATCAAGACCGAAGATCAGGTGTGCACCACGGTGCAAACCGAGGGACAGTACGACTGCATTCTCATCTTGGGTGCCTCCGTCTTTTCGGATGGCACGCCTTCCAACATCTTGGCCGATCGGTTGACGGTGGGCGCGCAGCTCTACTTCGATGGTGTGGCGCCCAAGATCATCGTGTCCGGCGACGATCAAAGCGATTCCAGCTACGACGAGGTCACCAACATGAAGGCCTACCTGGTGGAACTCGGCGTTCCCAGCGAAGACATCTTCTGCGATCATGCGGGCTTGTGCACCTATGACAGCATGTACCGCGCCAAAAACGTGTTCGGTGCGCAAAAGATGGTGGTGGTCACGCAGACCTATCACTTGTATCGAGCCTTGTTCGACGCCAATAGCTTGGGCATCAGTTCGGTGGGTGTGGCCAGCGACTTGCGCTCGTATCAGAAGCAGACATGGTACGACATCCGCGAAGTGGGTGCACGTATC